>NZ_JBIVFN010000035.1:0-72445 GCF_044748145.1 Streptomyces sp. NPDC090022 | reverse complement strand
GGCGCCGGCGCGCGGCGGGCGCGCCGCCGCGGCGCCCCCGGCCGCCCCCGGGGGGGGCGGGGGGGGGGCGCGGGCCCCCCCCCCCCCCCGGGGGGGGGGGCCCCCGGCCGCCGGCCGCCGGCCGCCGGCCGCCGGCCGCCGGCCGCTCAGAGCAGGGAGCGCAGGCGCAGCAGGTCGCGGAAGCCGGCCTCCAGGCGGACGCGGCCGCCCGCCCACGCCTTCGCGAAGTTCAGCTGCCCGGCGACCATCGCCACCAGGTCGTCGCCGGTCATCGCCAGCCGGATCTCGGCCTTCGTCGCGGGCGGCCCCGCCGCGAGGCCGGCCACGTGGATGCGGCCGCCCTCGAGCCGGCCCGTGAAGGTCCGGTCGAGGTCGGTGATGTGGCAGCTGAGCGTGCGGTCGAGCGCGGCCGCGCCGCGCACGTCGCCGTCGGCCCGCGCCAGGTTGTCGGAGAGTTGGTCGAGTGCCGCTCGGCACTCCTCGATCGTCGCCATCGTGATCACGACCGTACCGCACCCCTTCGGGGTAGCGTCGGGGCATGAGCGACGAAGTGTTCCCGGAACCGGACGACGTGCCGGACGCGGCGGCGGACGACGTGCCGGACGCCCTCGCGGACGGAGCTGGAGCCGGAGACGGTGACGGTGCGGGCGACGGTGACGGTGCGGGGGACGGCGCGGGGGACGGGCCCGCCGGGCCCGCGCCGCTGGGCGTCCTACGGACCGCGACCGGCCACGCCGGGGTGGACGCCCTGCTGGAGCGGCTGGCCGACGCCGACCACCTCCCGGCGGACGGACATGTCGAGGTGTACGAGGATGTACACAGGGGACTGCGGGACACGCTGACCGCGCTGGACGCAGCCCCCGCGACTCGTCCGTACGAAAACAGGAGCTGAACCGAACGTGGCAGGAGTGGCACGCCGCCGCCTGGACGCCGAACTGGTACGCCGCAGCATGGCCCGCTCGCGCGAGCACGCGGCCCAGCTGATCGCCGCCGGCCGGGTCACCGTCGGCGGCACCACCGCGACCAAGGCCGCCACCCAGGTCGAGACCAGCGCCGCGCTGGTGGTCCTCAAGGACGACAGCGACCCCGACTACGTCTCGCGCGGCGGCCACAAGCTCGCCGGCGCGCTGGCCGCCTTCACGCCGCTGGGGCTGCGCGTCGAGGGCCGCCGGGCCCTGGACGCGGGCGCCTCGACCGGCGGGTTCACCGACGTACTGCTGCGCTCGGGCGCCGGTCACGTCGTTGCCGTCGACGTCGGCTACGGGCAGCTGGCCTGGTCGCTGCAGAGCGACGAGCGGGTCACGGTGAAGGACCGTACGAACGTCCGGGAGCTGACGCTGGAGCAGATCGACGGGATCCCCGTCGACGTCATCGTCGGCGACCTGTCGTTCATCTCCATCGGCCTGGTGCTGCCCGCCCTGGTGCGCTGCGCGGCGCCGGACGCCGACCTGGTGCTGATGGTCAAGCCGCAGTTCGAGGTGGGCAAGGAGCGGCTCGGCAGCGGCGGCGTCGTCCGCAGCCCCGAGCTGCGCGCGGAGGCCGTGCGCGAGGTCGCGCGGGCGGCGGGGGCGCTGGGGCTCGGAGTGCTCGGGGTGACCGCGAGTCCGCTGCCCGGGCCCTCGGGGAATGTCGAATACTTTCTGTGGCTGCGGGCGGGGGCACCGGCACTCGACCCGGCGGACGTTGACCGTGCAGTGGCGGAGGGGCCGCGGTGACTGTTTCAACAGGGGGATCGGTGGATTCGGGACAGGGGCCCGGGTGCGGGCCCGAGGAGGCGCGGACCGTCTTCCTGCTCGTGCACACCGGGCGGCCGGCGGCCATCCGCAGCGCCGAGCTGGTGATCAAGGGGCTGCTGCGGTGCGGGCTGGGCGTACGGCTGCTGCGCCACGAGGCGGGCGACGTGTCGCTGCCGGCCGAGGTGGAGCTGGTCGAGGAGAGCACCCCCGACGTGCTCGACGGGTGCGAGCTGCTGATCGTCCTGGGCGGTGACGGGACGCTGCTGCGCGGCGCGGAGTTCGCGCGCGCCTCCGGGGTGCCGATGCTGGGCGTGAACCTGGGCCGGGTGGGCTTCCTGGCCGAGGCCGAGCGCGACGACCTGGACAAGGTCGTGGACCGGGTCGTCACCAAGGAGTACGAGGTCGAGGAGCGGATGACGCTCGACGTCCTCGTCCGGACGAACGGTGACGTGGTCCACCGGGACTGGGCGCTGAACGAGGCGGCCGTCCAGAAGGTGTCCCCCGAGCGGATGCTGGAGGTGGTGCTGGAGATCGACGGCCGGCCCGTCTCCGGGTTCGGCTGCGACGGGATCGTCTGCGCGACTCCGACCGGCTCCACGGCGTACGCCTTCTCCGCGGGCGGGCCGGTGGTGTGGCCGGAGGTCGAGGCGCTGCTGATGGTGCCGATCAGCGCGCACGCGCTGTTCGCGAAGCCGCTGATCACCTCGCCGGACTCGGTGCTGGCGGTGGAGGTCCAGACGGGCACCCCGCACGGGGTGCTGTGGTGCGACGGCCGCCGCACGCTGGAGCTGCCGCCCAGCGCCCGCGTGGAGGTCCGCCGGGGCAGCGTGCCGGTCCGGCTGGCCCGGCTGCACCACGCGGTCTTCACGGACCGCCTGGTGGCGAAATTCGCCCTGCCGGTCTCGGGGTGGCGCGGGGCGCCGCACTGAGGCGGTTACGGGCCCGCCCGTCCGATCCGGCGCCGGTCCGTAACCCGATCCGTAACCCGATCCGAAACCCGATCCGTAACCCGATCGGTGCCGGGTCACACGGTGCCGTCACATGCCGCCGGTGAAACCTCGGTATGGTGCAGGACGTGCTTGAGGAGATGCGGATACGGTCGCTGGGTGTCATCGACGACGCGGTGGTCGAGCTGTCGCCCGGATTCACCGCGGTGACCGGCGAGACCGGCGCGGGCAAGACGATGGTGGTCACCAGCCTCGGGCTGCTGCTCGGCGGCCGGGCCGACCCGGCGCTGGTGCGGATCGGGTCCAAGGCGGCGATCGTCGAGGGCCGGATCGTCATGCGGCCGGACGCGCCCGCCGCGGTGCGGGCCGAGGAGGCCGGGGCCGAGCTGGACGACGGCGCGCTGCTGATCAGCCGGACCGTTTCCGCCGAGGGGCGTTCGCGCGCCCATGTCGGCGGCCGCTCGGTGCCCGTGGGCCTGCTCGGCGAGCTCGCCGACGACCTGGTGGCCGTCCACGGCCAGACCGACCAGCAGGGCCTGCTGCGGCCGGCCCGGCAGCGGCAGGCGCTGGACCGGTACGCCGGCGGGGCCGTCGCCGTACCGCTGGAGAAGTACGGGGCCGCCTACCGGCGGCTGCGGGCCGTCGCCGCCGAACTGGACGAGATCACCACCCGGGCCCGGGAGCGGGCCCAGGAGGCCGACCTGCTGCGCTTCGGGCTGGACGAGATCGCGGCCGTCGAGCCGCGGGCCGGCGAGGACACCGAGCTGGCCGCGGAGGCGGAGCGGCTGGGCCACGCCGAGGCGCTGGCCTCGGCGGCGCAGCTCGCGCACGCGGCGCTCGCCGGCAACCCGGAGGACCCCGAGGGCGTCGACGCCAACACGCTCGTCGCGGGCGCGCACCGGGCGCTGGAGTCCGTACGCGCGCACGACGCGGCGCTGGGCGTGCTCGCCGAACGCATCGGCGAGGTGGGCATCCTGCTGGCGGACGTGGCCGGGGAGCTGGCCGGGTACGCCGACGACCTCGACGCCGACCCGCTGCGGCTGGCGGCGGTGGAGGAACGGCGGGCGGCGCTGACGCAGCTGACCCGTAAGTACGGCGCCGACGCGGGCACCGGGCACGACGCCCCGGCCGCCCACACGGTCGACGCCGTGCTGGCGTGGGCCGAGCGGGGCTCGGCGCGGCTGCTGGAGCTGGACGGCGACGACGAGCGGATCGGTGAGCTGACCGCCGAGCGGGACGCGCTGAGCGCGGAACTGTCGGGGCTGGCCCAGGCGCTGACGGACGCCCGTACGGAGGCGGCGGCGCGGTTCGCGTCGGCCGTGACCGCGGAGCTGGCGTCGCTGGCGATGCCGCACGCGCGGGTGACGATCGACATCCGCCAGACCGAGGACCCGGCCGGGGTCGAGGTCGGCGGCCGGCCGGTCGCGTACGGGCCGTCGGGCGCGGACGAGGTGGAGCTGCTGCTGGCCCCGCACCCGGGCGCGCAGCCGCGGCCGATCGCCAAGGGTGCCTCGGGCGGTGAGCTGTCCCGGGTGATGCTGGCCGTCGAGGTCGTCTTCGCGGGCTCGGACCCGGTCCCGACGTACCTCTTCGACGAGGTCGACGCGGGTGTCGGCGGCAAGGCGGCGGTGGAGGTCGGCCGACGGCTGGCGAAGCTGGCGAAGTCGGCGCAGGTCGTGGTGGTCACGCACCTCCCGCAGGTGGCGGCGTTCGCCGACCGGCAGCTGCTGGTGGAGAAGACCAACGACGGCTCGGTGACGCGCAGCGGCGTCACCGTCCTGGAGGGCGAGGACCGCGTCAGGGAACTGTCGCGGATGCTGGCGGGCCAGGAGGACTCCGAGACGGCGCGGGCGCACGCGGAGGAACTGCTGGCGGCGGCGCGCGCCGACGCGTAGGCCTGCGGCGGGCGGTCGTCGGGGCCGGCCGGCCGCCCCGGGCGGTCGTCCGGGCCGGGTCGGTATCCCCGGGCGGTCGTCGGGGCCGGGCCGGCATCCCCAGGCGGTCGTCGGGGCCGGGTCGGCATCCCCGGGCCGGCCCGGCGCCACCCGGGCCCGGCCCGAGAAGACCGCCAGGGCCTGGCCGGGCGTCGGCCGGGTGCGCCCCGGAGGCGTGCGCGTGCCCTTCCCGACGGAGAGGTGCCCGCCCGGCGCCGGGCCCGGCACCGCGCAGTCGGCGCCGGTCCACCCGTCCCTGCCGAGGTGGTCGGTGGTGGCTTTCAGCGAGGGCGGCGGCCGGTGCTCGGCCGGCGCCCCGGCCCGGCCGCATCGTCGTCGTGGCCGCCGGTCCGGTGATCGTGGCAGGGGGTACCAGCAACGGGCCCCCGGGCCGGAGATGTAGCCCGTGTGGGTGACGCTTCACCGGAAGTCGCGTGCTCTTGCGTGGGATCCCTCCCCGTACGGTCCCGGAACGCGCGTACGGGCTGGCATCCTGGGCGACGTCCCTGCCTTCCTCACTCAGGAGCTCCGGCCGTGAGCAGCACACCGGTTCCGGTCCAGGCCCCGTCGTACGGGCGGCCGCCGTTGCGTACCGTCCAGGTCCTCGGGGACGCCTGCGCGGGCGTCCCCGGCAGCGGGGCGGGGAGCAGCGCGCACGTGCGGTCGCTGGCCACGGGGCTCGCGGCGCGCGGGGTGCGGGTGACGGTGTGCGCGCCGGTCGAGGCGGAGGGGGAGTACGACTTCACGGGCGCCGGGGCGCAGTTCACGCCGGCGGCGGTGAGCGCGCTGCGGGCCGCGTGCGCCGGGGCGGACGTGGTGCACGCGCACGGTGTGCGCGCCGGGATGCGGGCGGCGCTGGCGCTGCGCGGCTTCCGGGTGCCGCTGGTGGTCAGCTGGCACGGCTGTGGGCCGGGGGCCGAGGGGCTGCTGGGCCGGCTGACCCGGGTGCTGGAACGGCGGGTCGCGCGGTCCGCGGCGGTCGTGCTCGGCGCGACGTCGGACCAGGTGGACCTGGCGCGCCGGCGCGGGGCGCGGGACGCCCGGCTGGCCCCCGTGACGGTGCCGGTGGCCGGACCAGGCCTGGCCGATCCCGGGAAGGTGCGGGCCGAACTGGGGGCGGTGGAGCGGCCGCTGCTGATCGCGGTCGGCAGTCTCGTCCCGCACCGCGGGTACGGCGTACTGCTGGACGCGGCCCGGTCCTGGCGGGAGCTGGACCCCGTACCGCTGCTGGTGATCGCGGGCGAGGGCGCGCTGCGGGCGTCGCTGGCGCGGCGGATCGAGGCCGAGGGGCTGCCGGTGCGGCTGCTGGGACGGCGGCCGGACGTGGCCGACCTGCTGGCGGCGGCGGACGTGGCGGTGCTGCCGAGCCGGTGGGAGGCGCGGTCCCTGCTGGCCCAGGAGGCGCTGCGGGCGGGCGTGGCGCTGGTCGCGACGCGGGTCGGCGGGGTGCCGGAGCTGGTCGGGGACGCGGCGGTCCTGGTGCCGTACGGTGACGCCGGCGCCCTCGCCTCGGCGGTCTCCCGCCTCCTGGTGGACCCCGGCGCCCGCGCGGCCCTGGGGGACGCGGGCCGGGCCCAGGCGGCGACGTGGCCGACGGAGGACGACACGGTGGCGCAAGTGCTCTCCGTGTACGACGAACTGATGGAACGTCGCCGGTAGCCCACGGGTGGCTCCCGGGCCGGCCTGTGACGGGGTCGCCTGCGCGGCCCCACCGCTCGCCGCTGCGCGGGGCCCTTCCCCACCCCGCCCCTTCCCGAACCCGGGGCTCCGCCCCGGACCCCGCGCCTCAGGCGCCGGCGGGGCTGGGTGGGCGGGGCTGTGCCCCGGAGCCCGCGCCTCGAGCGCCGGCGGGGCTGGGTGGGCGGGGCTGTGCCCCGGAGCCCGCGCCTCGAGCGGCGGCGGGGCTGGGTGGGCGGGGCCGGTTATGACGTGTGGCGGCGGGCGCGCAGGGCCAGGCTCAGGGAGAGGACCGTCTCCGGGTCGTCCAGGTCCGTGCCCAGGAGTTCGGAGATCCGGGCCAGACGGTTGTACAGGGTCTGCCGGTTGAGGTGGAGTTCGCGCGCCGTCTCCGCCTTGCGGCCCGCGTGCGCCAGGTACGTCTCCAGCGTGGGCAGGAGGGGCGGGCGGGACGTCTGGTCGTGGGTCCGCAGCGCGCCGATCGCACGGTCCACGAACGCCGCCAGGTCCGGGTGTTCCCGCAGCCGCCACAGCAGCAGGTCGATGTCCAGGCGGCGGGCGTCGTACCAGGGGCGGCCCGGCAGGCCCTGGGCCGCGGTCGCCGTCTCCGCGGCGTGCCGCAGGCCCGAGGAGGCCGCCGCCCAGCCGCCCGCCACGCCCACCACCACCGCCGGCGGCGCGCCGGCCCGGTCCAGGCCCGCCCGTTCCACGCCCGCCCGAAGCGCCGCCGCGACCCGGTCGGCCACCGAGACGCGCTCCGTCTCCGCGCGCAGCGCGACCAGCAGCGGCACCCGCCCCTCCACCGGGCGGACGCCCAGCAGCACCGGGACGCCCACCGCCGACAGCTCCTCCGACACCGCCCGCGCCAGGACCGACCAGTTGCCGCCCGGGGCCACGCCCGCCGCCAGCCGCATCACCACCGGCAGCAGCGGGCCGGAACCCGGTTTGAAGCCCAGGACCCGGGCTTGCGCCGGCGCGTCCTCCGCCGAGATCCGGCCCTCCGCGAGGTCGGTCAGGAAGTCGCCGCGGCCACGCGCCGCCAGCTCCTCCTCCTGCCGCGCCTGCATCAGCACCACCGCGAGCACGCCCGCCGTACGCTCGGCCGCCATCCGGTGCACCGGCGCCAGCGGCGCGGAGACGCCCAGCAGCACCAGCCGGGCCCGGACCGAGCCGGGCCCCGGCCCGCCGCCGGGTACGTCGACCACGACCGCGTTCGACGGCGGGCCCTCCGCCTGGTGCCCGCGCAGCCCCTCCCACACCTGGAGCGGGTCCGCCGCGGCGTCCCCCGACGCGCTGCCCGCCGCGTACAGCAGCTGCCCGTCCGGGGTCTCCAGGAAGACCGGGTTCGCGGTGAAGTCGGCCAGGATCCGCAGGACCTGCGGGATCCCGCCGCCGCCCAGCAGCGCCTGCGTGCACCGCCGGTGCACCTCCTCGGCCCGCTGCAGCAGCGCGTAGTGCCCGTTGACGATCTCGGTGTGGACCTCCTCCGTGACCGCGACGAAGGGCACTTCACGGTGCAGCTGGACCAGCGGCAGGCCGGCCGCCCGGGCCGTCTCCACGATCGTCGCGGGCAGCCGCGTGAAGCGCGGCCCCAGCTCCACCACCAGCGCCGCGATGCCCCGTTCGGCCAGGCGCCGTACGAAGGCGCGCTGTTCGGCCGGACGCGTGCCCAGACCGAGTCCCGTCGTCAGCAGCAGTTCGCCGCCCTTGAGCAGGGAGGCGATGTTGGGCACCTCGCCCGCGTGCACCCAGCGCACGGTGCGGCCCAGCCGGTCGGCCCCGGCCACCACCTCCGGCAGCCCGCCGCGCAGCCCCGGCAGCTCCAGCGCCCTTTGAACGGTGATCCCGCCGCCCTGGTTGTCCATGTCGCCGGACGCTACCGGCCGTGTCGTCGCGCGCACATCATCCACGGGTGGGGAGTCCTGTCCTGCCGTCCGGCCGGACCGACAACGCGTCGGCCCGGTAAGGGGATTATCCGATCACCGGTCGGCTGTGGCGTACGTCACCTGCCCGCGAGGAGGCTCAGGCCGGCCGGATGTTGTGGTTGAAGCGGAAGACGTTGTCCGGGTCGTACGTCCGCTTGACCCGGCCCAGCCGGGCCAGGTTCTCCTCACCCAGACCCGCGGCCACGCGCTGCGGGCCCTCGTCGCCGAGGAAGTTGAGGTAGACGGCGCCGGTGCTCCACGGCCGCACGTCGGCGCGGACGTCCTTGACCCACTGCCGGCAGCGCTCGTCGTCCGCCGGGTCCTCCCAGATGCCGAAGGGGTGCACCACCCACGGGGCGTCCCGGTAGGGCACCGGGAACTCGGCCGGCCCGCTCGCGATCGCGCCGCCCTGCGGGAAGAGGATGTGCTGGGTGCCCGACGGCACGGGCATCGTGGCGGCCCGGCCGCAGAAGACGTCCACCAGGCCTTCGGGCGCCCCGGTCAGGTACTCCGCCGACCAGTAGTTCCGCATCCCCGGCGGATCGTCGATCATGCACTGCAGGTCCGCGTACGGGATGCCGGTGACGATCTCCACCTCGTGCGGCAGGGCCAGCAGCGGCGCGGCCAGCTTCCGCACCCCCTCCTCCGGCCCGGCGTACGTCAGCAGCGCCGTGCACAGCAACTGCCCGACCAGGGGCGGCGGCACGAAGTCCTCCGGCGGCGCCGTCAGATAGATCACCCCGCCGCTCACCTCGTGCGGCCCGTTCTCGATCAGGTCCCGGAAGGTGCGCATCACCGCGGGCCCGTGCTCGGGCAGGTACATCAGCAGCGCGATCGACATGTGCGGCAGGTCGTGCAGGCGCAGCGTGATCGAGGTGGCGATGCCGAAGTTCCCGCCGCCGCCGTGCAGCGCCCAGAACAGCTCCGGGTGGTCCTCGGCGGTCGCCGTGACCCGCTCGCCGCCGGCGGTGACCACGTCCACGCCCAGCAGGTTGTCCACGGCCAGCCCGAAGGCCCGGTCCAGCCAGCCCGTGCCGCCGCCGAGGACGAAACCGCCGACGCCGGTGGTGGAGGCACGGCCGCCGGTGGTGGCCAGGGCGTGCGGCTGGCAGGCCCGGTCCAGATGGCTCATCGTGGCCCCGCCGCCGATCCGGACCGCCTTCGCGGCGGGATGGACCGTCACGTCGTGCATCCGCCGCAGGTCCACGACCAGGGCCCCGTCGCCCAGCGCCATGCCCGCCACGCTGTGCCCGCCGCCGCGCACCGCGATCGGCAGGTCCAGCTCGCGCGCGAAGCGGACGGCGGTGACCACGTCCGCCTCGTCCTCGACCTGCGCGATCACGGCCGGACGCCGGTCGATCATGGCGTTGAAGACGGTCCGGGCCTCGTCGTAGCCCGGATCGCCCGGGGCGTGGACGGCACCGGGCAGATCCTCGCGGAGCCCGGCCAGGGCCGTGCCCGCCTTCGAGTGGGGAGCCATGGGCGCGCCCCCTTCTCCCGAGGGGTGAAGGACCCCTCCAGCCTAGGCAGGCCCCGTTCCGGCGCGCACGCCGGAACCGGGCCCCGGCCCGTGGCCCGAGGGCCCGGCCCATGGCGCGGAGGGCTCAGCCCCCGTACGCGCCGCTCGCCGTCAGCCGCAGGGCCGTGTCGATGAGCGGAACGTGGCTGAAGGCCTGCGGGAAGTTGCCCACCTGCCGCTGGAGCCGCGGGTCCCACTCCTCCGCCAGCAGCCCGACGTCGTTGCGCAGGCTCAGCAGCTTCTCGAACAGCCGGCGGGCCTCGTCGACCCGGCCGATCATCGCCAGGTCGTCGGCCATCCAGAACGAGCAGGCCAGGAACGCGCCCTCGTCGCCCTCCAGGCCGTCCACGCCGGCCTCCTCGCCCGCCGTCGGGTAGCGCAGGATGAACCCGTCGGTCGTCGACAGCTCGCGCTGGATCGCCTCGACGGTGCCGATGACCCGCTTGTCGTCCGGCGGCAGGAAGCCGACCTGCGGGATCAGCAGCAGGGAGGCGTCCAGTTCCTTCGAGCCGTAGGACTGCGTGAAGGTGTTGCGCTCCTTGTCGTAGCCCTTCTCGCAGACGTCCCGGTGGATCTCGTCGCGCAGCTCGCGCCAGCGCTCCAGCGGTCCGTCCGCGTCCCCGCTCTCGATCAGCTTGATCGTGCGGTCCACGGCCACCCACGCCATCACCTTGGAGTGCACGAAGTGGCGGCGGGGGCCGCGCACCTCCCAGATGCCCTCGTCGGGCTGGTCCCAGTGGGCCTCCAAGTAGCGGATCAGCTTCAGCTGGAGCAGGGAGGCGTAGTCGTTGCGGGCCAGGCCCGTCATGTGACCCAGGTGCAGGGCCTCGGTGACCTCGCCGTACACGTCCAGCTGGAGCTGGTGGGCGGCACCGTTGCCGACGCGCACCGGCTGGGAGTTCTCGTACCCGGGCAGCCAGTCCAGCTCGGTCTCGCCGAGCTCGCGCTCGCCCGCGATGCCGTACATGATCTGCAGGTTCTCCGGGTCGCCGGCGACCGCGCGCAGCAGCCACTCGCGCCAGGCGCGGGCCTCCTCGCGGTAGCCGGTGCGCAGCAGCGAGGAGAGGGTGATCGCGGCGTCCCGCAGCCAGGTGTAGCGGTAGTCCCAGTTGCGCACGCCGCCGATCTCCTCCGGCAGGGAGGTGGTGGGCGCGGCGACGATGCCGCCGGTCGGCGCGTACGTGAGCGCCTTGAGGGTGATCAGGGAGCGGACGACGGCCTCCCGGTAGGGGCCGTGGTACGTGCAGTGCTCGACCCACTCGCGCCAGAAGTCGGTGGTGGCCTCCAGCGCGGCCTCGGCGTCGGGCTCCTGCGGCGGCTCCTTGTGCGAGGGCTGCCAGCTGATGCAGAACGCGATCCGGTCGCCGGGGCCGACGGTGAAGTCGGCGTACGTCGTCAGGTCCTTGCCGTACGTCTGGGCGTCGGTGTCCAGCCAGACCGAGTCCGGGCCGGCCACGGCGACGGTACGGGCGTCGACCTTGTGCACCCACGGCACGACCCGGCCGTAGCTGAACCGCATGCGCAGGGCCGAACGCATCGGCACCCGGCCGGTGACGCCCTCCACGATCCGCACGAGCTGCGGGGCGTGGTCCTCGCGGGGCGGCATGAAGTCGATGATGCGGACCGTGCCGCGCGGAGTGTCGAACTCCGACTCCAGCACGAGCGAGTCCCCGCGGTAGCGGCGGCGGTCGGCCTTGGGGGCCTCCGCGCCCGGCGCGACGGCCGGGCCGATGCGCCAGAAGCCGTGATCCTCGGTGCCCAGGAGCGCAGCGAAGATGGCATGTGAGTCGAAACGGGGCAGACACAACCAGTCCACAGACCCGTCCCGGCACACCAGTGCGGCGGTCTGCATGTCCCCGATCAGTGCGTAATCCTCGATGCGCCCGGACACGTTGCTTCTCCAGTCGAACGGCCACGTCCGCCCCGAAGGGCGCTTGCAGTGCGCTGTTGCGCGGTCCTAGGGTCCCCCACGCGAGCATCGGATGTCCGGGACGGGCTGGGTGGTGCCGTGAACCGGATGACCGGACTGCTCGGGCGGCGATGTTGAGCGATATCCGAGCAGGATATGTCGGCACCCTAGTGATCTCCTTAAGTCTGGGAACAATGGCGCTCCTCCAAACGGGTGAGGAGTGTTGGTATGACCAACGGTTTTGGTGCTTGCCACCGGTATAGGGCGGTCACGGCCCGCGCGGCGGGGCGGGCGGGCGTGCCGGAGGCGGACCTGCCGGGTCGCTGATAGGCTGGTACCCCGTGGACCGGTGGTCTGCCTGTGCGAATCAGGGGCCCCGAAACCGCAGCTTCGGCGCCCCCTGAGACCCTTTCCGGATCTCCGCGGGACGGCACCGGACGCACCTCACCTCGCGACCACGGGAGCCCCCTCTTGGCGATGCCGCCCAAATCCATGACGACCAAGCACATCTTCGTCACCGGGGGTGTCGCTTCGTCCCTCGGCAAGGGGCTGACGGCCTCCAGCCTGGGTGCGCTGCTGAAGGCGCGCGGCCTGCGGGTCACGATGCAGAAGCTCGACCCGTACCTGAACGTCGACCCCGGCACGATGAACCCGTTCCAGCACGGCGAGGTGTTCGTCACCAACGACGGCGCCGAGACCGACCTGGACATCGGCCACTACGAGCGCTTCCTCGACGTGGACCTCGACGGCTCGGCCAACGTCACCACCGGCCAGGTCTACTCGACGGTCATCGCCAAGGAGCGCCGCGGCGAGTACCTCGGCGACACCGTGCAGGTCATCCCGCACATCACCAACGAGATCAAGCACCGCATCCGCCGCATGGCGACCGAGGACGTCGACGTCGTCATCACCGAGGTCGGCGGCACGGTCGGCGACATCGAGTCGCTGCCGTTCCTGGAGACCGTCCGCCAGGTCCGCCACGAGGTCGGCCGCGACAACGTCTTCGTCGTGCACATCTCGCTGCTGCCCTACATCGGCCCCTCCGGCGAGCTGAAGACCAAGCCGACGCAGCACTCGGTCGCCGCGCTGCGCAACATCGGTATCCAGCCCGACGCGATCGTGCTGCGCGCCGACCGCGACGTGCCCACCTCCATCAAGCGCAAGATCTCGCTGATGTGCGACGTCGACGAGGCGGCCGTGGTCGCCGCCATCGACGCCAAGTCGATCTACGACATCCCGAAGGTGCTGCACACCGAGGGCCTGGACGCGTACGTCGTGCGCAAGCTCGACCTGCCGTTCCGCGACGTGGACTGGACGGTGTGGGAGGACCTGCTGGACCGGGTTCACAACCCCGACCACGAGGTCGACGTCGCGCTGGTGGGCAAGTACATCGACCTGCCCGACGCGTACCTGTCGGTGACCGAGGCGCTGCGCGCCGGCGGTTTCGCCAACAAGGCCCGCGTCAAGATCAAGTGGGTCACCTCCGACGACTGCAGGACCCCGGCCGGCGCGGCGGCGGTGCTCGGCGACGTGGACGCGATCTGCGTGCCCGGCGGCTTCGGCGACCGCGGCGTCAACGGCAAGGTCGGCGCCATCACGTACGCCCGCGAGAACAAGATCCCGCTGCTGGGCCTGTGCCTGGGCCTGCAGTGCGTGGTCATCGAGGCCGCACGCAACCTGGCGGGCATCGAGGACGCGAACTCCACCGAGTTCGACGCCTCCACCCCGCACCCGGTCATCTCGACCATGGAGGAGCAGCTCGCCTTCGTCGAGGGCGCGGGCGACCTGGGCGGCACCATGCGCCTGGGCATGTACCCGGCGAAGCTCGCCGAGGGCTCGATCGTGCGCGAGGTCTACGGCGACCAGGCGTACGTCGACGAGCGGCACCGCCACCGCTACGAGGTGAACAACGCCTACCGCGGCGAGCTGGAGAAGAAGGCGGGCATCGTCTTCTCCGGCACCTCCCCGGACAACAAGCTGGTCGAGTACGTCGAGTACCCGCGCGAGGTGCACCCCTACCTGGTGGCCACCCAGGCCCACCCGGAGCTGCGCTCGCGCCCGACCCGCCCGCACCCGCTGTTCGCGGGCCTGGTCAAGGCGGCGGTGGAGCGCCAGCAGGCCGCCAAGTGACGGTGTGACGGCATAACGTAGGCAGCCGGGGTGCGCGCGGGCGCGCGTCCCGGCTGTCGCGCGTCCGGGAGGACTTCGGAAATGGGCATCGTGGACATCAAGGACTCCGCTCTGACCTGGGAGGTCCTGTCGCAGGACCGTCCCTTCGAGGGGGCGAAGACGGCCGTCGCCTCGGACCGTGTGCGGATGCCGGACGGCTCGGTGGCGCGCCGTGACTACCAGGTGCACCCGGGCTCGGTGTGCGTGCTGGCGCTGGACGCGGAGGACCGGGTCCTGGTGCTGCGCCAGTACCGCCACCCGGTGCGGCACAAGCTGTGGGAGCTGCCGGCGGGGCTGCTGGACGTGCCGGGGGAGAACCCGCTGCACGCCGCCCAGCGCGAGCTCTACGAGGAGGCGCACGTCAAGGCCGAGGACTGGCGGGTCCTCGCCGACTTCTTCAGCTCGCCCGGCGGCTCCGACGAGGCGGTGCGGATCTTCCTGGCCCGCGACCTGGCCGAGGCGGAGGGCGAGCGGTACGCGGTCTCCGACGAGGAGGCCGACATGGAGCTGGCTCGGGTCCCGCTGGCCGAGCTGGTCCGCGGCGTCCTGGCGGGCGAGCTGCACAACCCCGGCCTGGTCACGGGCGTGCTGGCGCTCGCCGCCGCCCTGGCCGCCGGCGGCCCCGACACCCTCCGTCCCGCCCTGGCACCCTGGCCGGCCCGTCCGTACGAGGTGTAGGCGACCCGCGGAACCCCGGGCCCGTGCGGGGCCGCACAGGGGGCGGCGGGTGCCGGGAGGGGCGGGGAGGGGCCGAGAGGGGCCGGTGTGACGATCGGCTGATCCGATCGGGCGATGTGCCCGCCGCGCTCCCCACAAGTCGTCGCTCTGTGTGAACTACGCTCAGCTTTCCCGGACGCAGGGAGAGGAGCGGATCCGTGACGGATTTCGTCGGGCGGCGGCGTGAGCTCAAGGAGCTGCGCGAGGACATCGCGCGGACCGGGCTCGACACCCTCTCCGGGCGCAAGGCGAAGGCGCCCCGCGCCCGCGTGCTGCTCGTCGCCGGGCGGCCCGGCTCCGGGCGGACCGCGCTGGCCGAGGAGTTCGTGGCCGAGGTGGCCGCGCAGTACCCCGACGGGGTCCACACGGCCCGGCTGACCGCCCCCGGCGGGGAGCAGGCCGCCACCGACACCGTGCTGCGCGGCCTCCTGACCGGACTGGGCGAGCGCACCCCGGCCGGCGCCGGCGAGGACGAACTGTCCGCGCAGCTGCGCGCCGTGCTCGCCGGACGCCGGGCGATCCTCCTCCTCGACGACGCCGCCGACGTCTACCAGGTGGACGCGCTGCTGCCGGACAACCCCGAGTGCCTGGTCGTCGTCACCTCCGAGGGCCCCCTGACCGGCATCCCGGACGTGCGGCCCTGCACCCTCGGCGGCCTGGAGACCCCTGCCGCCGTCGAGATGACCGTGAACCGGATCGGCGGCATCCGCGTCACCGTGGACCCCACCGCCGCCGAAGCCATCGCCGAGGAGTGCGGCGGCCAGCCCGCCGCCCTCGCGCTCGTCGCCGGCTGGCTCGCCGCCCACCCCAAGGCCTCCCTGGCGGACGTGGCCAAACAGCTGCACGACATGCCCCCCGGGGCCTCGGGCCCGCTGGGCCGCGCCTTCCGGCTGGTCTACGAGTCCCTGCCGCAGCCCGCGCAGCGCACCCTGCGCCTGCTGCCCCTCGCCCCCGCCGGGGTGGTCGACTCGCACAGCGCCTCCGCGCTCGCCGGCTGCTCGGTCGCCGCCGCCCAGTCGACGCTGGAGGACTTCGCCGGGCTGGGCCTCGTACGGCCCGCCGCGGACGGGCTGTTCCGGCTGCCCGGGTGCCTCGCGCCCCTGCTGCGGGCGCTGCTGGAGACCAAGGAGCGGCCCACCGAGGTCCAGTTGGCGCGGGCCCGCATGATGGAACGGACCGTCCGCCTGCTGCACTCCTGCCGGGCGATGGCCGAGACCGACGCCGTCGCCGCGCGCGACCGGCTCGAGGGCCTGCCCCGGGCGCTGCGCTTCGCCGACCGCCGGGCCGCCGCCACCTGGCTGGACACCCGGCTGCCGGCCCTGGCCGCGTGCGCGCGCCTCGCGGTCGCCGACGGCGAGCTGGACACCCTGGCCCGCCGGCTGATCGCGGCCCTGGTGCGGGCGCTGGTCGAGCACCGCGGCACCGCCGAGGCGGCCCCCGAGCTGTACGGGCTGCACCGGCTGGTCCTGGACGTGGCCGAGCGCCGCGCCCTGCACCGCGAGCAGGCCGCCGCCCTGCTGAACCTGGCCGATCTCGACGCGGAGACCGGGCGCACGCAGGAGGCGCTGGAGCGCTACCGCGCCGCCCTGGACGCCGGACGGGCGGCGCAGGACCCGTACGCCACCGGCCGCGCGATGGAATCCGTAGGCGGTGCCTACCAGGAGCTGGGCGACTGGCACCGGGCCGCCGACTGGTTCGGTCGAGCGCTGTCCCAGTCGCTCACGAGGGGCGAGCGAGCGGACGAGGCGAGGCTGTACGGGAGGCTCGGCAATGTGCACACCTACGCCGGCCGGTACGGCGACGCGCTGCGCAGCTGGCGGGCCGCCGCGGCCGGCTACCGCAAGCTGGCCGATGTGCCCGGCCAGGCACGGGCGTTGAGCGAAATGGCGCGGATCCAGGAGTACGCCGGACGGCCCGAGGAATCGCTGCACACCTGCCGTGAGGCGATCGAGGTGGCACGGCGGGCCGGGGACCTGCGGCTTCAGGCCGCCCTGCAGGTGCGGCTGGCCGACACCCTCGACCGGCTCGGTGATCCGGCGGCGGCCCGGCTGCACCGCACCGCGGCGGACAGACTGCTCGGAGACGACCCCGCAGCCTACGAAATCCGCAGTGGTTCCGACTGAGATTATTGGTTTGCAAGGCTAGACACCGAGAAATCCTTCATTAGACTGGCTCCACCACGTCATCCCGTGGTGCATCCCGTTGCGCGCTGGTGCAATGGGTATGTATGGCATTGCACCGTTACATCCCCTGAGCCAAGGACCGTGATCGACGTGAAGGTCGGTATCCCCCGCGAGGTCAAGAACAACGAGTTCCGGGTGGCCATCACCCCCGCCGGCGTGCACGAGCTCGTCCGCAACGGCCACCAGGTCTTCATCGAGCAGAACGCCGGTGTCGGCTCCTCGATCACGGACGCCGAGTACGTCTCCGCCGGCGCCGAGATCCTCGGTACCGCCGACGAGGTGTGGGCGACCGCCGACCTGCTGCTCAAGGTCAAGGAGCCGATCGCGGAGGAGTACCACCGGCTCCGCAAGGACCAGACCCTCTTCACCTACCTGCACCTGGCGGCCTCCCGCGAGTGCACGGACGCCCTCCTGGAGTCCGGCACCACCGCCATCGCGTACGAGACGGTCGAGCTCGCCAACCGCGCGCTGCCGCTGCTCGCCCCGATGTCCGAGGTCGCGGGCCGGCTGGCCCCGCAGGTCGGCGCCTACCACCTGATGCGCTCGGCCGGCGGCCGCGGCGTCCTGCCCGGCGGTGTCCCCGGCACCCACGCCGGCGAGTGCGTGGTCATCGGCGGTGGCGTCTCCGGCTGGAACGCGGCGCAGATCGCCATCGGCATGGGCTTCCACGTGACCCTGCTCGACCGCGACATCAACAAGCTCCGCGAGGCCGACAAGATCTTCGGTACGAAGATCAAGACGATCGTCTCCAACGCCTTCGAGCTGGAGAAGGCCGTCGTCGAGGCCGACCTCGTCATCGGTGCGGTGCTGATCCCGGGTGCGAAGGCCCCGAAGCTGGTCACCAACGAGCTCGTCGCCAAGATGAAGCCCGGAAGTGTCCTTGTCGACATTGCGATCGACCAGGGCGGCTGCTTCGAGGACTCCCGCCCGACCACCCACGCCGAGCCGACCTTCCAGGTGCACGACTCGGTCTTCTACTGCGTCGCCAACATGCCGGGCGCGGTGCCGAACACCTCCACCTACGCGCTGACCAACGCCACGCTGCCCTACATCGTGCAGCTCGCGAACCTGGGCTGGGTCGAGGCGCTGCGCCGGGACCCCGCGCTGGCGCTCGGCCTCAACACCCATGACGGCCAGGTCGTTTACGGCCCGGTCGCCGAGGCCCACGGCCTGCAGACCCTGGAGCTCAGCACGCTGCTCGGCTGATCACGTCAACGACTGACGTCAATCTCACGTATCCGGCCGGACCTTGCCCGCAAGGTCCGGCCGGATACGTATCGCGGCCCGGCGGAGACCCCGCTCAACTCGCCTCGAACGTAACCCTTTAACCGTTTCGCACACCCGCGAAACTTCACAGCGACGGCCCGGACGCCCTTGACAGAGTGGTGTTCGGTTGCCGACACATCGTGCCGGGTCCGGCGGATTGTGTTGCTGCGGAGTGGTGACACGCCATAGAGTCGCCAACCGTCGGCATGGTGCCACGCTGACCTATCGATAAGTGTCCTGGTCACGTCCAAGGAGGTAAGACGACTTGTGAATGAGTCGACATTTGCTCCTGGGGGTGGTCAAGCAGACGCGTCTGCGCGGGGCCAGGGCCCTGCCGGACTCGAAGCTGTCGGCTCCGTCGCAGTACGCACCTTCGCAAACCACCAGCACATGACGACGCCCCAAAAGAGCATGGACGGCCTAGACGTGAACTCCACGGCCGGCGACCTGAGCGGCGCCACGCCCACCGGTCTCGCCGACTACGACGTGGTGCCCGAAGGGCACTTCTACGACCCCGACGCCGAGTACGAGCCCGACCCCGAGTACGCGGCCACCCTCGCACCCGACGCGGCGAGACAGCGCCGCGAACGGATCGGCCCGACCGGACGGCCGCTGCCGTACTTCCCGATCCCGGGTCCGCTGACGGACCACGGTCCGGCGAAGATCATCGCGATGTGCAACCAGAAGGGCGGCGTCGGCAAGACCACGTCGACCATCAACCTGGGCGCCGCACTCGCCGAGTACGGGCGGCGCGTGCTGCTCGTCGACTTCGACCCGCAGGGCGCGCTGTCCGTGGGCCTCGGAGTCAACCCGATGGAGCTGGACCTGACGGTCTACAACCTGCTCATGGAGCGGGGCATGTCGGCCGACGAGGTGCTGCTGAAGACGGCGGTCCCCAACATGGACCTGCTGCCGAGCAACATCGACCTGTCCGCCGCGGAAGTGCAGCTGGTCTCCGAGGTCGCGCGCGAGTCGACGCTCCAGCGGGCCCTGAAGCCGCTGATGAACGACTACGACTACATCGTGATCGACTGTCAGCCCTCGCTCGGCCTGCTGACCGTGAACGCCCTGACGGCGGCTCACAAGGTCATCGTGCCGCTGGAGTGCGAGTTCTTCGCCCTGCGCGGCGTGGCGCTGCTGACGGAGACGATCGAGAAGGTCCAGGAGCGGCTCAACCCCGAGCTGGAGCTCGACGGCATCCTGGCGACGATGTACGACTCCCGTACGGTGCACAGCCGCGAGGTGCTGGCGCGGGTGGTCGAGGCCTTCGACGACCACGTCTACCACACCGTCATCGGCCGTACGGTGCGCTTCCCGGAGACCACGGTCGCCGGTGAGCCGATCACCACGTACGCCTCCAACTCCGTCGGCGCCGCCGCGTATCGCCAGCTCGCCAGGGAGGTGCTCGCCCGGTGTCACGCCGAGTGAGTCTGCCCGGAGCCGACGAACTGTTCCGTACGACCGGGGGGACGGCCCTGCAGGCCTCCTCACCGCGACGGGGTCCTGACGAGGCGTCGCCCTCGGACTCCGAGCACAGCGCGGCGCGGGACACCGCGGCGGGCCCCGGCCGGGAGGCCGAGGAACCCGTGGTCGCCGCCCCACGCCGGCCGCAGGAAGGTTCCGGCCCCGCGCCGGCCCCGGCCGCGACGTCGGGCACCCGGCGGAAAGGGGGCCGGGGGGCGAACCGCCGGCCGAGCGGGCGCGAGCGCCACGACGAGAAGATCACGGTCTACGTCTCCGCCGAGGAGCTGATGGACCTGGAGCACGCGCGGCTGGTGCTGCGCGGCGAGCACGGGCTGGCCGTGGACCGCGGCCGCATCGTCCGCGAGGCGGTCGCCGTCGTCCTGGCGGACCTGGAATCCCGCGGCGACGCCAGCATCCTGGTCCGCCGCCTCCGCGGCCGCTGACGCCTTCCGGGGCCCGGCCGTACCAATGGCCCACGGGGCTCGGCCCCACGCCCCGCGCCTCAAGCGCCGGCGGGGCTGAACCGGTGCCGCCGTCCCGATCCGAAGCCGCGGGGCCACCTCGCGAAGCCATGCGGCGCTCCGCCCCCAGCCCCCGCGTCCCAAGCGCCGGCGGGGCTGGACAGGTGCCGGCGTTCCGAGCCGCGGAGCCGGTGGGCACCCCTGCGCCTCAAGCGCCGGCGGGCTGGGCGGGGTGTCGAGCGTCCGCGGGGCGGTCGGGGGTCGGCCCTTGCAGCCCGAGCGGCGTTCGAGCGGGGCCCGGCGGAGCCTGAGGTGGGGCTGCGGCAGGGGTCGCGTCGCGGGCGTCGGCGCCGAGGGAACCGGGGGTGCCCGGTAGGCTGCCAGGGCCGCCAGACACGCCGCCGGACCCAGGAACGCGATGCCCCCGAACGACCCCGCTCGGCCCGCCCCCAGGCGCCGCCTGGGCCGCGGCCCGGGGGCCGACCCGAAACCGGCTGCCGGGGCGGCGGCAGAGCCGTCCTCCGAGCCCGTCCCCGCTGCGCCGGCCCAAGAGCCCGTCCCCGTGGCGATCCCGGAGCCCGTCCCCGTGGCGGCCCCCGAGCCGGGCCCCGGAGCGGCCCCGGAACCGGGCCCCGAACCCGTCCCCGTGAGGCCCCCTGAGCCGGGCGCCCCGGCGGCCCCTGAGCCGGGCCCTGAGCCGGGCCCTGAGCCGGGCCCTGAGCCGGGCCCTGAGCCGGGCCCTGAGCCGGGCCCTGAGCCGGGCCCTGAGCCGGGCCCCGAGCCGGGCCCTGAGCCGGGCCCTGAGCCGGGCCCCGAGCCGGGCCCCGAGCCGGGCCCCGGCGCCGGGGCGGAGGGCGGGGGTGATGGGCGGTTCACGTTGCGGCTGGCCAACTTCGAGGGGCCCTTCGATCTGCTGTTGCAGCTCATCACGCGGCACAAGCTCGACGTCACCGAGGTCGCGCTGTCCAAGGTCACCGACGAGTTCATGGCGTACATCCGGGCCATGGGGCCCGACTGGGACCTCGACCAGACCACCGAGTTCCTCGTCGTCGCCGCGACCCTGCTCGACCTCAAGGCCGCCCGGCTGCTGCCCGCCGCCGAGGTGGAGGACGAGGCCGACCTCGCCCTGCTGGAGGCCCGGGACCTGCTCTTCGCCCGGCTCCTCCAGTACCGGGCGTACAAACAGATCGCCGCGATCTTCGAGGACCGCTCCGACGCCGAGGCGCGCCGCTACCCCCGTACCGTCGGGCTGGAGCCGCACCTCGCCGAGCTGCTGCCCGAGGTCGTCATCAGCATCGGCGCCGAAGGGTTCGCGCGGCTCGCCGTCAAGGCCATGCAGCCCCGGGCCAAGCCCGAGGTGTACGTCGACCACATCCACGCGCCGCTGGTCAGCGTCCGCGAGCAGGCCGAGGTCGTGGTCCGGATGCTCCAGGCGCGCGGCGAGGCCAGCTTCCAGGAGCTGACCGAGGGCGTCACCGACACCCTGACCGTCGTCGCGCGCTTCCTGGCGCTCCTGGAGCTCTACCGGGAGAAGGCCGTCTCCCTGGACCAGGAGGAGGCCCTGGGGGCGCTCACGGTCCGCTGGAGCGGCGGCACCGGCCCCGGGCCGGCCGTGACCGACGAGTTCGACCGAGTCGTTGAGGAGAGTGAGGAGCGTGGAGGCGAGCGTGACTGAACGGGACGCGGTGCCGCTCAAGCCGGCGCTCGAGGCCGTGCTCATGGTCGTCGACGAACCCGCCACCGAGGCCCACCTGGCCAAGGTGCTCGGCCGCACCCCCCGTGAGGTCGCCGACGCGCTGCGCGAGCTCGCCGACGAGTACACCGTGCAGGGCCGCGGCTTCGAGCTGCGGCTGGTCGCCGGCGGCTGGCGGTTCTACAGCCGCGCCGAGTACGCCGCCGCCGTCGAGGGCTTCGTCCTGGACGGCCAGCAGGCCCGGCTCACCCAGGCGGCCCTGGAGACCCTCGCCGTCGTCGCGTACCGCCAGCCGGTCAGCCGTTCCCGCGTCTCGGCGGTGCGCGGAGTCAACTGCGACGGGGTCATGCGCACCCTCCTCCAGCGCGGTCTGGTCGAGGAGGCGGGCACGGAACCCGAAACAGGTGCGATCCTGTACACGACGACGAACTACTTTCTGGAGCGGATGGGCCTGCGCGGCCTGGACGAGCTCCCGGAGCTCGCGCCCTTCCTCCCGGAGGCGGAAGCGATCGAGGCCGAGACGCAGGAAGGCGTCCCGTCGTTCGATCCGGACGCTCCGGACACAGACGAAGACGACAAGACGACGGAACTTTGATGCGAAGCAGCGGCGGCAACGGCGGCAACAGGAATAGCGGCAACAGCGGCGGGCGCGGTAACTACCGCGGCGCCGGGAACGGGCGCGACGACAGGCAGGGCGGCGGCGGCCGCGGCGGCCAGGGTCAGGGCCCGAGCCAGGGCCGGGGCCGGGGCCAGGGGCAGGGCCAGGGCCAGGGTGAGAGCCGTCCGCGCCGTCCGCGTCCCGAGGAGCGCCGCTACGACGTGGGCCCCGAGGGCGAGCGCAGCGGCGGCGGCGCCAAGGCCGGTGGCGGCGGCGCCCGCGGCGCGGCCGCGCGCGGCGGTGCCAAGGGCGGCCCCAAGACGTCCAAGACCCCCGGCATCGGCGGGGCCGGCGGCCCGCGCCGCGGTCCCGGCAGCCGCAGCGGCCAGTCGCGCCCCCGCGAGTACGACGCCCGCATCGAGGAGCGCAACCGCGAGCGCTACGCGAACAAGCCCGAGATCAAGACCCCGAAGACCTTCCCCGGCGCCGAGCAGGAGGGCGAGCGGCTGCAGAAGGTGCTCGCCCGCGCCGGCATGGGCTCGCGCCGCGCCTGCGAGGAGCTGATCGAGCAGGCCCGCGTCGAGGTCAACGGCAAGGTCGTCGTCGAGCAGGGCCTGCGCGTGGACCCGCAGAAGGACGAGATCAAGGTGGACGGCCTGACCGTCGCCACCCAGTCGTACCTCTTCTTCGCGCTGAACAAGCCGGCCGGCGTCGTCTCCACCATGGAGGACCCCGACGGCCGCCAGTGCCTGGGCGACTACGTCACCAACCGTGACACGCGGCTCTTCCACGTCGGGCGCCTGGACACCGAGACCGAGGGCATCATCCTGCTCACCAACCACGGCGAGCTGGCGCACCGCCTGACCCACCCCAAGTACGGCGTGCAGAAGACCTACCTGGCCGCCATCACCGGCCCGCTGCCGCGCGAGGTGGGCAAGCGCCTGCAGTCCGGCATCGAGCTGGAGGACGGCTACGCCCGCGCCGACCACTTCCGCGTGGTCGACCAGGTCGGCAAGAACTACCTGGTCGAGGTGACCCTCCACGAGGGCCGCAAGCACATCGTGCGCCGCATGCTGGCCGAGGCCGGCTTCCCGGTCGAGAAGCTGGTCCGTACCGCGTTCGGCCCGATCGAGCTCGGCGACCAGAAGTCCGGCTGGCTGCGCCGCCTGACCAACACCGAGGTCGGCATGCTCATGCGCGAGGTCGGCCTCTAGATCGTCTGTCCGAGGGCCGGGAGCCCGCGGTGCCCATCGGCACCGCGGGCTCTTCGCGTTGTCCGGGCCGTGCCCCTTCCTCCGGCTCCTCGGGTCCCGCGTTTCCTTCCGTCCCGCGTCTTGCCCGCCTCCGCGATCACTGTTTATAGTCAAGGTGACTATTAAAGGGGGTCGTCGTGAGCTGGACACTCACCTGGACCGAGGTCCTCGGGTTCGCCACCGGCGCCGTGTGCGTCTGGCTGGTGGCCCGCCAGCACATCGCCAACTGGCCGATCGGCATCGCCAACAACGTCTTCTTCATCGTGCTGTTCACCCAGGCGGGCCTGTACGCCGACGCCGGCCTCCAGATCGTCTTCATCGCCCTCGCCGCGTACGGCTGGTGGACCTGGACCCACGGGGGTGGACCGGGCTCCACGGACGCCCTTCCGGTGCGCCGCACCTCGCGCGCCGAATGGTTCTGGCTGTCCTCGGCGGGGGCGGTGGGGACCGCCGCCCTGGCGCTCCTGCTGGACCGGGCCACCGACTCCACCGTGCCGTTCTGGGACGCCCTGACCACCGGGCTCTCGCTCATGGCGACGTACGGCCAGTGCCGCAAGCGCGTGGAGTCCTGGTGGCTGTGGATCGCCGCCGACGTCGTCTACATCCCGCTGTACGTCTCCAAGGGCCTCCTGCTCACCGCCCTGCTGTACGTCGGCTTCCTCGCCCTGTGCGTCGTCGGCCTGCGCAGCTGGCGGCGCGACCTGGCCGCCCCGCGGACGGCCCCGGCCCTGGGAGCGGCGGCATGAGCGGGCCGCGGGCCTACGGACACGGGCTGGTGCTGGGCAAGTTCTACCCGCCCCACGCCGGCCACCACCACCTCGTACGCACCGCGCTCGACCAGTGCGAGCGGCTGACCGTGCTGGTGTGCGCGGCCTCCGTGGAATCGGTGCCGCTCGCCGACCGGGTCGCCTGGATGTGCGAGGCGCACCCCGAGGCCGAGGTGGTCGGCGCAGTCGACGACATCCCCGTCGACCTGACCGATCCGGCGGTCTGGGAGGCCCACATGGCGGTCTTCCGGGCGGCCGTGCCCGGCCCGGTCGACGCCGTCTTCACCTCCGAGGCGTACGGCACCGAGCTCGCCCGCCGCTTCGGCGCCGCCGAGGTCTGCGTCGACCCCGACCGCACCCTCTTCCCGGTCTCCGGGACGGCCGTGCGCAAGGACCCGGTGGGCTGCTGGGAGTTCCTCGGACCGGCCGTCCGGGCGGCCCTCACCCGGCGGGTCGTCGTCCTGGGCGCCGAGTCGACCGGCACCACCACCCTGTCGCGGGCCCTGGCCGCCCACTACCGGCGGCGCGGCGGCGTCTGGGCGCAGACCGGCTGGGTGGCGGAGTACGGACGCCGCTACAGCGAGGAGAAGCTGGCGGCGCTGCGGGCCGAGGACCCGGCCGCGGGCTGGGCCGACGCCGTCTTCGCCTCCGAGGAGTTCCCCGTCATCGCCCGCCGGCAGGACGAGGACGAGGACCGGGCGGCCCGGCTGGGCTCGCCGGTACTGTTCTGCGACACCGACTCCTTCGCCACCGGCCTGTGGCACGAGCGGTACCTCGGCGGGCGCAGCGCCGACGTCGAGGCGATCGCGGCCCGCCGCCCGCGGGACCTGTACCTGCTGACCGATCACGAGGACGTGCCCTTCGAGGACGACGGGCTGCGCGACGCGCCGCACCTGAGGCCCTGGATGACCGGCCGCTTCCACGAGGAACTCACCCGCACCGGCAGACGTTTCCTCCTCGTCGGCGGAGACCGCGAGGAGCGGCTGGAGACGGCCGTGGCCGCCGTCGACGCGCTCCTCGCCGAGGGCAGGCACTTCGCCGATCCCCTGCCGGAGCGCCGGTGAGCGGCGCCGGGGACGGCCATGACCCGTCCGCCTCCTCCGACCCGTCCGGCTCGTACGACCCCTCCGCCTTCGTGCCGTTCGCGGTGACGGTCGACCTCGCCGTGTTCACGGTGCGCGGCGGCGCCCTGCACGTGCTGCTGATCCGGCGCGGACAGGAGCCGTACCGGGGCGCGTGGGCGCTGCCGGGCGGCTTCGTCACGCCCCGGGAGTCCGCCGAGACCGCCGCCCGCCGCGAGCTGGCGGAGGAGACCGGCCTGGCCGACGACGTGGTCGCGGCCCTCCACCTCGAACAGCTGCGCACGTACAGCGAACCGGACCGCGACCCCCGGATGCGGGTGGTCTCCGTGGCCTTCACCGCACTGGTCCCCGACATGCCCGAACCGGCAGCCGAGGGAGGCGGCGACGCGGCACACGCCCGCTGGATGCCGTCGGCCGAGGTCGGCGCGCTGGCCTTCGACCACGCCGCGATCCTCGCGGACGCCCGCTCCCGGATCGGCGCCAAGCTGGAGTACACGTGCCTGGCGACCGCCTTCTGCCCGCCCGAGTTCACCCTCGGCGAGCTCCAGGCCGTCTACGAGACGGTCTGGGACACCACGCTGGACCGCCCCAACTTCCGCCGCAAGGTGCTCGCCACGCCCGGCTTCGTCGAGGCCGTGCCCGGCGCCGCCCGGCTGACCGGCGGGCGCGGCAAACCGGCCGCCCTCTACCGGGCCGGACCGGCCACCACGCTCCATCCCCCGCTGCTCCGACCGGAAGGACACCCCCGATGACGGTACCCACCAAGCGCGCCGCGACCGGCGCGCTGATCGGCCTGGCCCTCGGCGACGCGCTCGGATTCCCGACCGAGTTCAACGACGTCCCCTCCATCCTGGCCAAGACCGGCCCATGGCGCCGGATGGACCTGCCCCGCCCGGCGATCGTCACGGACGACACCCAGATGACCCTCGCCCTGGCCCGCGGCATCCGTACGGCCATGGGTCGCGGCCCGCTGGACCCGGCGGCGCTGGCCGGCCCGGTGCGCGAGGAGTTCGTCGCCTGGTACCACTCCCCGGACAACAACCGGGCACCCGGCAACACCTGCCTGCGGGCCTGCGGCCTGCTGGACGACCCGCGGCGCGACTGGCGCGACGCCAGCCAGACCGGCTCCAAGGGCTGCGGCGCGAACATGCGGGTGGTGCCCGTCGGCCTGGTGCCCGGCTGGACGGACGAGGAGCGGGCCGGCGCGGCCCAGCTCCAGTCGGCCCTCACCCACGGCCACCCGACGGCGCTCGCCGCCTCCGACCTGACGGCACGGGCGGTCCACCTGCTGGCGCGGGGCGCCGAGGTGACCGGCCTGGTCGGCCTGCTGCGGTCGTACGCCCTGGACCAGCGCACCACCTACCACGAGCGCTGGCTCGGCGACCTCTGGATGCGCACCAGCTCGGACGCGAGCCCGCAGTCCTTCATCGCCCGCGGCTGGGACGAGTGCCTGGCGGTCCTGGACCGCCTGAGCGCGGCCCTGGCATCGCCCTCCCCGGAGACGGACCCGTGCCTGGCCACCGGCGACGGCTGGATCGCCGAGGAGGCCCTGGCCACGGCCCTGCACTGCTTCCTGCTCTTCCCCGCGGACCCGCTGACGGCCCTGCGCCGGGCGGCCTGCACCCAGGGCGACTCGGACTCGATCGCCTGCCTGGCGGGCGCCTTCGCGGGCGCCCACCTGGGCGCGGACGTCTGGCCCCGCGACTGGGAGGGTCGCATCGAATACCGTGCCGACCTGCTCACCTTCGGCACCCTCTGGGACGCGTGAACGTCCGGGCGGCGGCCGGGGCGGGGTCAGCGCAGCGCTGAGGCGCGGCGGGTACGGACGAGGAAGTCCTGGACGCGGGCGTGGTCCGGGGCGGCCGGGAGGGGGGTCGTGGCCAGGGCGGCCTCCGTCTCGGCGGTCAGCGTCGCCATCCAGGACTCGACCCGCTCCCAGGGGAGTTCGCCGTGCTTGACCGCCAGCAGCCGGTCGCGGTGCTCGCCCGCGTCGATCGTCAGCCGGCCGGTGCGCAGCAGGTCCCGGCAGGAGATCAGCAGGCGGACCAGGTGCATCGCGTGCTTCCAGCGCGGGCCGCCGTGCAGGCGGACGTCCGTCTCGAGCTTGGCGCGCTGCGAGACGGCGTAGCGGGTGAAGGTGGTGTGGGCCTCGCGGGAGAGGAACGCGTCCCGCAGCGCGCGCAGCTCCTCGCCGACCGGGGTCAGGACCTCGGCCAGCGGGGAGTGCAGGCACTCCAGGACGTTGGGGTTGGCCTTCAGGGCCAGTGCGCAGAATCGTTCCAGCTCCCAGGAGAACTGCTCCTCCAGGGGCCCGTCCACATGCGTCGGCGGCTTGTCGAAGCGCCAGAACAGCGGCGTCGGCGCCAGGTAGACCCCGCGCAGGTCGGTGTCGCTGGTCTCGGTCGCCAGCCCGAAGGCGCGCGAGCCCATCACGCAGGAGTAGACCGTGTGCTCGCGCACCAGCTCCAGTTCGTCGATCGCTTCCACCAGGCGGAGACTAGACGCCCCCGTACCGCTCACGCGAGCGAGATGTTCTCGCCCGAGACCTTGATCGGCTTCTCGGGCAGCGGCCTGGTCGCCGGGCCGTGGGCGACCGCGCCGTCGGCGATCGCGAACCTGCTGCCGTGACAGGGGCAGTCGATCGTGCCGTCCGCCACCTTCGCCACCGTGCAGCCCTGGTGCGTGCAGACCGCCGAGAAGGCCCGGAACGTGCCGGCCTCCGGCTGGGTGACCACGATCTTCTCGGCGGCGAGGACCGTGCCGCCGCCCACCGGGACCTGGGAGGTCGTGGTGAGGACCTGGCCGCCGGTCGGTGCGCTGCCGCTCCCGGCCGCCGGCCGTTGCTCCGTACCGCACGCCGTCAGCGCGCAGCCGGCGAGGGCCGCGGTGCCCACCACCAGGACCGTGCGCCGGGGGGTGCCCGTGGGGTCGCTCATGACGTCTCCTCGTTCGGGGGGAAAACGGGACCGGGTCCGCCCGGGCGGGCGGGGACGGCGAACAGCATCCCGGCCCGCCCCGGCCCCGCCCGGCAGACGGGCGTACGGCGTGTCAGGCGCCCGGTGCCCACGGCCGCAGCGCCGCCGGCCGGCCCGGGGCGCGTACGACCTCCCACAGGCGGACCGCGGCCGCCCGGTTGAGCGGCCCGTGCACGTGCGGATAACGGGCCCCCGATTCACCCTCCCGGCGCACCTCCGAGGTCAGCGCGCGCTCGTCGAGCTCGACGGCCAGCAGCGTGCCGGGGGTGTCGCGGTAGTGCGTGTCGGCGATCTCCAGGGTGATGGGGCGGTCGGCCGAGCAGTGCACGAAGCCCTCGGACTCCAGGGAGGGCGGCGCGTACGGCAGCTCCGGGGCGGCGCTCCAGTCGGCGAGCGGGACGATGTGAAAGATCATGTCGATGGTTCTATCGCAGTCCCCGCCGGGTGGCGGAATGGGATGGTACGGGTCACATTGTCCCTGATCTCCGTCCCCCATCGAAAGGCGACACCATGGCGGGAAACGACCTCGGATCCCTGCTCGGCGGGCTCCTCGGCGGCGGCAAGGACGGCTCCGCCGCGGGCGGCGGGGGCCATGTCCTCGGCGCTCTGCTCGGCGCCCTCCTGGGCGGCGGGTCGGCCGGGGCCGGCGGGGCCGGGGCCGCGGCCGGCGGGAACAATCCGCTGGGCGGCCTGCTGGACATGCTGACCAGGTCCGGGCTGGCCGACCAGGCGCAGTCCTGGATCGGCACCGGCGAGAACCAGCCGATCACCGGGGAGCAGGTCCAGCAGGCGCTGCCCGACGGCACCCTGGCGAAGGTGGCCGAACAGGCCGGCGTCACCCCGCAGGCGGCCGCCGACCAGATCGCCCAGACCCTCCCGACGGCCGTCGACAAGCTCACGCCCCAGGGGCAGCTGCCCACAGGTTCGCTGGAGGACATCATCAGGCAGCAGAAGTTCTGACCCTCCGACGGCCCGACGGCCGGCGTGAGTGACTGCCCGGGCGCGCGACAGCCCGGGTGCGCGACGGCCCGGGTGCGGGACGGCCCGCGTGCGCGACGGCCCGGCGGACCGAGGACCGGCGGACCGGGGACCCGGCCGGACCGTCCCGCGGGGCGGCCCGCCGGGTCCTCGTACTCCCGGGGCTGACTACGCTGAGTACGCCGGAGCAGCACAGCCACCCGAGGAGCACCCCCAGTGAGAACCGCCGTCGTCATCGGAACCGGACTGATCGGCACCTCCGCGGCGCTCGCGCTGGCCGGGCGCGGGGTGACCGTGCACCTCGTCGACCACGACCCCAGCGCGGCCCGCACCGCCGCCTCCCTCGGCGCCGGCACCTGCGACGCCCCCGAGGGCCCGGTCGACCTCGCGGTCGTCGCCGTGCCGCCGGCGCACGTGGCCGCCGCGCTGGCGGAGGCGATCGGGCGGGGCGCGGCCCGCGCGTACGTCGACGTGGCCAGCGTCAAGGGCGGGCCGCGCCGGGAGCTGGAGGCGCGCGGCGTGGACCTCTCCACGTACATCGGCACCCACCCGATGGCCGGCCGGGAACGCTCCGGGCCGCTCGCGGCGACGGCGGACCTCTTCGAGGGGCGGCCGTGGGTGCTGACGCCGGCCCGCGAGACCGACCACTGGGTCCTCAACCTCGCCCTGGAACTCGTCGCCCTGTGCCGGGCGGTCCCCGTGGTCATGGACGCCGACCAGCACGACCGCGCCGTCGCCCTCGTCTCGCACACCCCGCAGCTGGTGTCCAGCATGGTCGCGGCCCGGCTGGCCGACGCCGACGAGTCGGCGGTGCGGCTGTGCGGCCAGGGGATCCGCGACGTGACCCGGATCGCCGCCTCCGACCCCCGGATGTGGGTGGAGATCCTGTCGGCCAACCCGGGCCCGGTGGCCGACGTCCTGTCCGGGATCGCCGCCGACCTGGAGGAGACGGTGGAGGCCCTGCGCGGCCTGCAGTCCGCCGACGAGGACAAGCGGCGCGGCGGCGCGGAGGGCATCGAGGACGTCCTGCGGCGCGGCAACGCCGGCCGGGACCGGGTCCCGGGCAAGCACGGCGCCGCCCCCACCCGCTACGAGACGGTGGCGGTGTTCATCAGCGACCAGCCGGGCGAGCTGGCACGGATCTTCGCCGACGCCGGCCGGGCCGGGGTCAACGTGGAGGACGTACGCATCGAGCACGCCACCGGACAGCAGGCCGGACTGGTCCAGCTCATGGTCGAACCGCGCGCGGTCGCCGGTCTGACCACCGCCCTGCGGGAACGCGGCTGGGCCCTGCGCCGGCAGTGACCGGAGCGCCCGGAGACGGAGCGGGGAGCGCCGGGCCCGGGGCCCGGTAACCTTGGGGAGGGGCGCTTTGGCGCGCCCGGAACACGTACGCGCAACCAGGAAGGTGCTCGCCCCGTGGAAACCGCCGCTCCGTCCGCCGTGATCGTCGCCATCGACGGTCCCTCCGGCACGGGCAAGTCCAGCACCTCCAAGGCCGTCGCCGCCGAGCTCGGGCTGCGCTACCTGGACACCGGTGCCCAGTACCGGGCCATCACCTGGTGGATGATCACCAACGGGATCGACATCGCCGACCCCCACGCGATCGCCGTCGCCGCGGGCAAGCCCGTCATCGAGTCCGGTACGGACCCGGCCGCCCCCACGATCACGGTCGACGGGGTCGACGCCGCCGGCCCGATCCGCACCCAGGAGGTCACCTCCAAGGTCAGCGCCGTGAGCGCCGTGCCCGAGGTGCGCACGCTCATCACCGAGCTCCAGCGCTCGATCGCCGCGCGGGCCGAGGGCGGGATCGTCGTCGAGGGCCGCGACATCGGCACGACCGTCCTCCCGGACGCCGACCTCAAGATCTTCCTCACCGCGTCGGCCGAGGCCCGTGCGGCCCGCCGCAACGGCGAGCTGGCGGGCAAGGAGGCCACCGACCTGGCGGCCACCAAGGAAGCCCTGATCAAGCGGGACGCGGCGGACTCCGGACGCAAGACCTCCCCGCTGGCCAAGGCCGACGACGCCGTCGAGGTCGACACCACCGACCTGACGCTGGAGCAGGTCATCGAGTGCGTCGTGACGCTCGTGGAGTCCCGGCGCGGCGGGACCGACGGCGCGCAGAAGCGGGCGGGCGGCAAGTGAGCGAAACGCCCTCCCTCAAGGGTGCGGCGGTCGGGCGGCGGATCGGCATCGGGCTCATGTACGGGCTGTGGAAGCCCCGTGTGCTCGGCGCCTGGAGAGTGCCGGCCTCCGGGCCGGTCATCCTCGCCGTGAATCACGCGCACAACATCGACGGCCCCATGCTCATGGGGACGGCGCCCCGCCCCCTGCACTTCCTGATCAAGAAGGAAGCGTTCGTCGGGCCGCTCGGTACCTTCCTGGAGGGCATCGGCCAGGTCAAGGTCGACCGCACCGGCACCGACCGGACCGCCATCACCCGGGCGCTGGCCGTGCTCGAGGCCGGCGGGGCCCTGGGCATCTTCCCCGAGGGCACCCGGGGCGAGGGCGACTTCGCCTCGCTGCGCGCGGGCCTGGCCTACTTCGCCGTACGCTCGGGCGCGCCGATCGTGCCCGTCGCCGTCCTGGGCAGCACCGAGCGCCGGGGACGCCTGGTCAAGGGGCTGCCGCCCCTGAAGAGCCGGGTCGACATCGTCTTCGGCGACGCCTTCCAGGCCGGCGACGGCTCCGGCCGCCGTACCCGCACCGCGCTCGACGAGGCCACCGTACGGATCCAGCGGCACCTCACGGAGCACCTGGCCGACGCCAAGCGCCTGACCGGGCGCTGAGCGAGACTTGAACCAGTAGTGGGCCCGCGGCAGCGCGGGTGCCACCGATCACCACGAACGACGAGGAACGGACTTCATGAACGACCAGCACGACCACGGAGCGCTTGGCGACGCCGAGTACGCGGAGTTCATGGAGCTCGCCGCGGAAGAGGGCTTCGACATCGAGGACGTCGAAGGCGCGATCGAGGCGGCGGGCCACGGCCCCCTCCCCGTCCTCGCCGTCGTCGGCCGTCCCAATGTCGGTAAGTCGACTCTCGTCAACCGCATCATCGGCCGCCGCGAGGCGGTCGTCGAGGACAAGCCGGGTGTCACCCGCGACCGCGTGACCTACGAGGCCGAGTGGGCCGGCCGCCGCTTCAAGGTCGTCGACACCGGCGGCTGGGAGCAGGACGTCCTCGGCATCGACGCCTCCGTCGCCGCCCAGGCCGAGTACGCCATCGAGGCCGCCGACGCGGTCGTCTTCGTCGTGGACGCCAAGGTCGGCGCCACCGACACCGACGAGGCCGTGGTCCGGCTGCTGCGCCGGGCCGGCAAGCCGGTGGTGCTGGCCGCCAACAAGGTCGACGGGCAGTCGGGCGAGGCCGACGCCTCGATGCTGTGGTCGCTGGGCCTGGGCGAGCCGTACCCGGTCTCCGCGCTGCACGGCCGCGGCACCGGTGACCTGCTGGACCAGGTCCTCGAGGCGCTGCCCGAGGCGCCCGAGCAGACCTTCGGCGGGACCGCCCTCGGCGGCCCGCGCCGGATCGCGCTCATCGGCCGCCCGAACGTCGGCAAGTCCTCGCTGCTGAACAAGGTCGCGCGGGAGGAGCGGGTCGTCGTCAACGAGCTGGCCGGCACCACCCGCGACCCGGTCGACGAGCTGATCGAGCTCGGCGGCGTGACCTGGAAGTTCGTCGACACCGCGGGTATCCGCAAGCGCGTCCACCTCCAGCAGGGCGCCGACTACTACGCCTCCCTGCGGACGGCCGCGGCCGTCGAGAAGGCCGAGGTCGCGGTGATCCTGATCGACTCCAGCGAGTCCATCAGCGTCCAGGACCAGCGGATCATCACCATGGCCGTCGAGGCCGGCCGCGCCATCGTGATCGCGTACAACAAGTGGGACACCCTCGACGAGGAGCGCCGCTACTACCTCGAGCGCGAGATCGAGACCGAGATGCAGCAGGTCGCCTGGGCGCCCCGGGTGAACGTCTCCGCCGTCACCGGCCGCCACATGGAGAAGCTGGTCCCGGCGATCGAGACGGCGCTGGCGGGCTGGGAGACGCGCGTGCCCACCGGCCGCCTGAACGCGTTCCTCGGTGAGATCGTCGCCGCCCACCCGCACCCGATCCGGGGCGGCAAGCAGCCGCGCATCCTCTTCGGCACCCAGGCCGGCACCAAGCCGCCGCGGTTCGTGCTGTTCGCTTCGGGCTTCCTGGAGCACGGCTACCGGCGCTTCGTCGAGCGCCGGCTGCGCGAGGAGTTCGGCTTCGAGGGCACCCCGATCCACATCTCGGTGCGGGTGCGGGAGAAGCGCGGCGCCAAGACCGCCAAGAAGAAGTAGCGCGGCGGGCCGGCGGCGCGGTGGCCGGCCGGTTTCAGTAGCCGCGGCGCGGAGCGGGCGGCAGGGCCGCCGGGACGTGGTGCGTCCCGGTCTGGTGCTGCCGCCCGCCGCCGTATCCGGAGCCGCCCGCGGTGACGGCGGCGACGGCGTAGAGGGGCTGCGGCGGCGGGGCGATCTGCGGGGCGGCGTACGTCGTCTGCCACGGTTCGGTCTGCCATGCGGAACCGTTCCATCCGCTGACGCTGCTTCCGGTGGCGGCGGAGTGGCCGGCGCCGTACGGCCCGAAGGCGGTGAAGCCGAGGTCCTCCTCGCCCGTACGGTCGCCCGGCAGGGCCCGGAACGCGCGCAGGTACTCGGAGTACAACGCGTCGTAGATCGGGGTCGGGCTGGGGAAGGACGGGGCGCGGGAGGGGTCGTATGAATGCACGTATCAGCCAACGACCCCGGCGCCCTGCGGATGCGGGGACGGACGGAGAAAACGCAGATCGCCCAGGGTGCGCGGGACGGACCGCGGACCCTGGGCGCACGGCGCCGTCCGGCCCCCGGGGCGGGGCCGGACGGCGGGGGCGGGGCATGGCCGGTACGGGCCGCCACGGGGCCGGTACCGGTGGGGGATCAGGTGCCGGCGAGGGGCATGGAGGCGGCGACGAGCTTGCCGGCGGCCGCGGCCTTGTCGAGGGCGTCGCGCAGCAGGTCCTCGCGGGGCTGCTGGCCGATGGAGCCGACCGGGGCGGCGTAGACCAGCACCCGCTGGGTCTTGTTGACGGCGGCGCGCCAGCCGTCGGTGACCGAGAGCGCCTGGTGGGCCTGCCACCAGGCGACCTGGCCGGCGCCCTCGGTGCCGGGCTGGAGCACGGCGTGCAGCTGGCCGGCCGCCAGGAGGACCGACCAGCCCGCGAGCGGGGAGGGCAGCTCGGCGGTGTCGGTGACCGGGATGAAGCCCTGCTCGATGAGGAGCGGCAGGAAGTCGTCGCCGGGGCCGGTGGTGCCCGGGCGGGCGATCGGCGCGGTCGGCTCGACCACGAGGGCGGGGTGCAGTTCACCGCCGATCAGGACCAGACCGCTGGTGATGCCGAGCACGGCCTGGCCGCCGGGGACGGGGGCGGGCGGGGCGCCGGCCGCCGCGGCCGCGGGGGCGGGGCTGTCGCCGGTGATGCTGCGGACGGCGCCCTGGAGCTGCTCCTCCGAGACGGTGACGACCTGGGAGGGGATGCAGCCGGCGTGGGCGAAGGCGAGGACGGCGGTCTCCTCGCCGACGAACAGCACCGTGCTGGTGCGTTCGCGCTCGGAGTCTCCCGGGGTGCGGCAGGAGGTGCAGTCGTAACTGCCCGGCGCGGTCTCGCCGGCGAGCAGCAGGTCGGCTTCTTCGTCGCCGATCTCGGCGCGTACGTCATCACTGACGTCGAGCATGCGCGGCACGGGGTGACTCCTCGGACTAGGACGGAACGAACGGGCGTGCGCGGCCGGGCGGTTCCCGGCTCGCCTCACTCAACGGGGGAGCGGTGCGCGGGGTCACGCCGATAGAGGGAACGGATTCGAACCGGGCCCCCGAACGAGTGACGGGCCCGACCGTGGCGTTCTGTTCGGTGCAACTCGTGTCTGTTTGTGGTCAGTTGCTGCGACAGATCGCCCGTTTGCGGAAACCGGGTGGGGTCGGCCGACCGGGTGGGCCGCGGTGGGGCGCCGCGCGGCGGGCCGGGGACGGCGGGGCGGGCTGCCTAGCGTGATCCGGTGCCCGACCTCCGGATCCGGTGGCCGGCCGTGCCCGCGGCGGCTGCCGCCGCCGTGCTGGCGCCGCTGCTCGCGCTGCTGACGCTGACGCTGCCGTTGTCGTTCGCCGAGGCCGCGGCCGCGCCGCCGCCGCCCGCGCCCGGGCCGGGTGGGGTGGCGGCGGGGGTCGGCTCGCCGGGGGTGATCGGCAGCGGGCCGGGGGACTGCGGGCCGGGCGGGACCTGGCCGTGGGACTGCGTCGCCGACTGCGAGAGCAGCGGGCGCTGGCACGTCAACACCGGCAACGGCTTCTACGGCGGGCTCCAGTTCTGGCAGCCGACGTGGGAGGACCACGGGGGCCTGGCCTTCGCGGCGCGCGCGGACCTGGCGACGCGGGAGCAGCAGATCCGGGTCGGGGAGGAACTGCTGGGCACGCAGGGCTGGGAGGCGTGGCCGGTGTGCGCGAAGCGGTACGGGCTGGCGGGGCGGTGGCACGTGGTGCGGGCGGGGGAGACGCTGCTGTCGATCGCCCGGAAGCGGAGGGCCGTCGGGGGCTGGCCGGCGCTGTACGAGGCGAACCGCGCCACGATCGGCCCCGACCCCCACTCCCTCCCACCGGGCACCCTGCTCCGGCTGCCGTCCCCGGCGAAGCCGCTGGCCCCGTCGGCCTCCGCGGGCCAGGCGAAGCCGGTGACCCCCACGGGCCAGGCGAAGCCGGTGGCGCCGTCGGCCTCCGGGAAGCCCGCGCTGCCGGCGAAGCACCCGGCCTCCGCGACGACCCCGGTCCCGGCGAAGCCGGGGGCCGTACCGTAGGCCCGGCCGGGAGGGCGTACGGCAGACTCGGGGCATGCTGGAGACTTCCGCACGACTGCTGCGCCTGTTGTCCCTCTTGCAGGCGCACCGCGAATGGACCGGCGCCGACCTCGCCGAGCGTCTCGGCGTGACCCCGCGTACCGTCCGCCGGGACGTCGAACGGCTGCGCGAGCTCGGCTATCCGGTCAACGCCAGCCCCGGGACCGGCGGCGGCTACCAGCTGGGCGCGGGCGCCGAGCTGCCGCCGCTGCTGCTGGACGACGACGAGGCGGTGGCGGTGGCCGTCGGCCTGCGCACCGCCGCCGGCAACGGCGTCGAGGGCATCGGGGAGGCCTCCGTACGGGCTCTGGCCAAGCTGGAGCAGGTCCTGCCCGGCCGGCTGCGACGCCGGGTGTCCACGCTCAACGAGTTCACCGTGCCCATGCTGCGCGGCCAGCAGCGCTCCACGGTCGACCCCGCCGTCCTGACCGAGCTGGCCGCCGTCTGCCGCGACGGCGAACGCCTGCGCTTCGCCTACCGCGACCACGAGGGCACCGCCACCCGCCGTACCGTCGAGCCGCACCGCCTGGTGTGCAGCGAGCGCCGCTGGTACCTGGTCGCCTGGGACGTGGACCGGGCGGACTGGCGGACCTTCCGCGCCGACCGGATCGAGCCGCGCCCGCCGCACGGCCCGCGCTTCGCGCCGCGTACGCCCCCGGCCGAGGACCTCGCGGCCTACGTCTCCCAGGGCGTCTCGCTGCGCGCGTACGCCGCCCGGGCCGTCGTACGGCTGGAGGTGCCGGCGCAGGAGGCGGCCGGGACGATCGGACCCGCCGACGGGACCCTGGAACCGCTGGACGAGCACAGCTGCCTGCTGCGCACCGGGGCCGTGAGCCTCGATGTGCTGGTGCTGCACCTGATGCTGCTGGGACAGGAGTTCGAGGTCCTGGAGCCGCCCGAGCTGGTGGAGCGGATCACCGCCGCCCGGGACCTGCTGGCGCGGGCGGCGGACCGGTCCGCCGGGCCGGCGGCGCCCCCGGCCGGCCCGGCGGACCGAACCCGGGGTGGTGCAGATCGAAGGCCGGCGACTCGGAGCGGACCGGAGGCAGGGTGAGGAAGTTGTGCCGGGGCGGCGGGCAGGAGGTCGCCCACTCCAGGGAGCGGCCGTAGCCCCAGGGGTCGTCGACCTCGACCCTGGGGGCGTACTTCGCGGTCTTCCAGACGTTGTAGACGAACGGCAGCGTGGAGAGCCCCAGCAGGAAGGAGCCGATGGTGGACACGGCGTTGAGCGTGGTGAAGCCGTCGGCGGCCAGGTAGTCGGCGTAGCGGCGCGGCATGCCTTCCGCGCCCAGCCAGTGCTGCACCAGGAACGTGGTGTGGAAGCCGACGAAGAGGGTCCAGAACTGGATCCTGCCCAGGCGCTCGTCGAGCAGCTTGCCGGTGAACTTCGGCCACCAGAAGTAGAAGCCGGCGAAGGTCGCGAAGACGACGGTGCCGAAGACGACGTAGTGGAAGTGGGCGACCACGAAGTAGGAGTCGGTGACGTGGAAGTCCATCGGCGGTGACGCCAGGATCACCCCGGTCAGCCCGCCCAGCAGGAAGCTGACCAGGAAGCCGACGGCCCACAGCATGGGCGTCTCGAAGGACAGCGAGCCGCCCAGCATGGTGCCGGCCCAGTTGAAGAACTTCACGCCCGTCGGTACCGCGATCAGGAAGGACAGGAAGGAGAAGAAGGGCAGCAGGACGGCGCCGGTGGCGAACATGTGGTGCGCCCAGACGACCACCGAGAGCCCGGTGATGGCCATGGTCGCGCCGATCAGCGTGAGGTAGCCGAAGACGGGCTTGCGCGAGAAGACCGGCAGGATCTCGGTGATGATCCCGAAGAACGGCAGCGCGATGATGTAGACCTCCGGGTGCCCGAAGAACCAGAAGAGGTGCTGCCACAGCAGGGCGCCGCCGTTCTGGGGCTGGAAGACCACCGAGCCGAACCGCCGGTCCGACTCCAAGGTGAGCAGGGCCGCGGCCAGCACCGGGAAGGCGAACAGGATCAGGATCGACGTGAACAGTACGTTCCACGTGAAGATGGGCAGCCGGAACATCGTCATCCCCGGCGCGCGCAGGCCGACGATGGTGACGATGAAGTTCACGGCGCCCAGGATGGTCCCGAACCCGGCCAGCGCCAGCCCCATGATCCACATGTCGGCGCCGATCCCGGGGCTGCGCTCCAGGCTGTTGAGCGGGGCATAGGCGAACCAGCCGAAGTCCGCCGGACCCTGTGGGGTGAGCAGCGAGCCGATCACGATCAGGCCGCCGAAGAGGAAGAACCAGTACGACAGCATGTTCAGACGGGGGAACGCCACGTCGGGCGAGCCGATCTGGAGCGGCATGATCTCGTTGGCGAAGCCGGCGAAGGTCGGCGTCGCGAAGAGCAGCAGCATGATCGTGCCGTGCAGGGTGAAGGCCTGGTTGAACTGTTCGGCGGAGACGATCTGGAGGCCCGGTTCGGCCAGCTCGGCACGCATCACCAGGGCCATGACGCCGGCGGCCAGGAAGAAGAGGAACGAGGTCACCAGGTAGAGGTGGCCGATCTTCTTGTGGTCGGTCGTGGTCAGCCAGTCCACGACGACCCGGCCCGGTCGCCGGGCGGCTGCCGGCGGCCCGGAGAGGGCCGGTGCGGCTTCGGTTCCCATGGCCATGGTCCCCTCGCTGAGGCTGCGTCGAACTCGCCACGATGCTCGCAGGGCGGTGCCCGGGAGCGTGCGCGGACGCGCCAGTGAAGAAAGGATGAGGGACTTGTGTGCCCGGCCGCAGCTCCCCGCCATGGGCCGCCGGCACCGATCGGCAGAGGGCGCCGGCCTAAATCGGCGGCCCCGAATCAGGGGCGCTCCGGGCGGAATTCGGAAGGCGTTCTCCGCCGGGCGTGTCGAGGCCCGGAAAAGAATTGCCGACGCGCCCGGAACTGGCGGGCGCGTCGAAGTCTGACGGTGAAGCACTTGTCGACATTCCGTGACCCAAGCGTGACCCGGCTCGGAGGAACGGCTGGGCGCGGAGCTGACGCATCCGTACGAAAAGACGGCCGCGGGCCGGGTGGTGACCCGGCCCGCGGCCGCGATACGAGGGGTGCCGCCGGGGCCGGTGGTGCGTACCGCCCCGACGGAAGGAGGGCCTCAGCCGCCGGTGACCGGGCGGGCCGAGGGGGTCCGGCCGGCGCGTTCGGTGTGCGCCGGGCGGCGGCTGCCGGCCGGCGTCACCGGAGTGCGCTCGGAGCGGAGGACGTGCGGCCGCAGGTGGGTGACCGGACGGGAACCGGTGGCATGGCCGGGGACGGGGGCCGCACCGGCCTCGCCGCCCTCCTCGTGGCCGCCGCCCGCCGCCCGGTGGACCAGCACCTTGGCCTGCGCCGACAGCACCCTCGGCGCGGCGGTGGCGACGGACGCGGCCGACCCGGTCGAGGGGACCTGTGCCGCCACCGGCGCACCCGCCGGGGCCGGGGCGGAGCCGGCCCGCCGGCCGCGGACCATGTCGCGGACGTCGAAGATCCACGTCTCGGTGCGGGCGATCAGCGGCTCGAACCAGGGGAGCGCCAGCATGATCAGCAGGCCGGCGGACCAGCCGAGCAGCACGTCGCTGACCCAGTGGGTACCGAGGTAGACGGTGGTGGCGCCGACGCTCAGCGAGACGACGGCCGAGACCACCGACAGCACCCGCCGGGTGACCACGGTCGATGCCAGGTAGGCCAGGATTCCCCAGGTCACGACGGCGTTGGCGGTGTGGCCCGAAGGAAATATATCGCCGCCCGCGAAGAGCTCGGCGGAGCCGATCTGCGTCGCGTAGTGGGGGCCGAGCCGGCCGAGGCCGAGCTTGACGGAGCCGACGGTGACGTTCAGCAGGAGCAGGGCCACGCCCAGGGTGATCAGCGGGCGCAGGGTGTGCTGCCGCCAGGAGCGCCAGCCCAGCCACGCGGCCACCATGACCGCGGTGGGTCCGCGCTGGCCCAGGACCACGAGGTAGTCCAGGAAGGCGTGGAGTTGCGGCCACTGCTCGTAGGGCCGGAAGAACATGATCTGCCAGTCCAGCCGGACGAGCCAGGACGTGGTCAGGACGGCCACCACGATCGCCAGGTAGAAGGCGAGGGTGGAACTGAGGAGCACGACACGGTGCCGGCTCATCTGCGGCGTCTGCAGATGAGCCGGTCGTTGGGGTTCACGGTCCAGCCGGGCGAAGACCCGTTCCAGACGGGTGAACTTATGGTCGGTACGCACTCAATCGACGTTACCGCGCGCGAGTGGGCGGCCCAGGCGAATCGCGGGCTTTGTGATGACCATGTGATGTGGAGTGCGTCTCGTTCGGGGCTTTGTTCCGGTTAATCCGTGACGGCGTTCGAGTTATCTCGAAACGTGCCCGCAATTCGCCCTGTGCGCTTACCTCGTCATTATTTCGGGCGCTCAATTCCTTGCGGAAAAGCCGACTTGGAATGGAGCCTTCCGCCACGGGGGCCCGGAGCCGTCCGGCTACGGCGGTCCGGAGCCGTTCAGCCAGAAGGCGCCGTACGCCGCCGCGGCCAGCGCCGCCGCCCCCAGCGCGGCCCCCGCCCGCGCCGTCCGCCACCGGGCCAGCAGGGCGGCCACCGGCAGCAGCAGCGGGAAGGCGGGCAGCAGCAGCCGCGGCTTCGACCCGAAGTACCCCGACGCGCACAGTGCCAGCGCAACCACGATCCCGCAGTAGACGAGCAGCGCGGCCGGCTGGCGCTGCTTCACGCACAGCCGGTACAGCCACAGCACCAGGGCCACGCCGGCGATCAGCCCGATCCCGGCCGCGAACGCCGGCGAGGCCAGCTTGTCCCCGACGAACCGGGCGAAGGCCCAGCCCCCGTCGAAGCCGTTGCCCCAGCCGGCCTGCACGTCCAGGTACCCCAGCACACCCCGGCCGGTGCGCGCGCCCACCCACAGCACGTACGCCGCCGCCCCCAGCGGCGCCAGTAGCACGCCGGCCACCGTCCGCCAGGACCCCTCGCCGCGCCGCCACGCGAGCGCCGCCGCCACCCAGACCCCGGCCACGACGGCCGCCCCGACCGGCCGGGTCAGCCCCGCGCCCGCCGCCAGCAGGCCCGCCGTGAGCCACTGGCCGCGCAGGGCGCCGTACAGCGCCCAGGCGGCGAGCGCCGTGAACAGCGCCTCGCTGTACGCCATCGACTGCACGATGCCGACCGGCAGCGCCGCCCACGCCACCGCCGCGCACGTTCCGGCCCGGCGCCCGTACAGGAGATCGGCGACCGCGAAGATCCCCCAGGCCGCGGCGAGCGAGGCCAGCGCCGAGACCACCAGGCCCGCACTGCCGTACGACAGCCCCGTCACCGCCGCCACCGCCCGCTCCAGCCAGGGCAGCAGCGGGAAGAACGCCAGGTTGGAATGGACGTCCCCGTCGGGCAGCACGATCTCGTACCCGTACCCCTCGGCGGCGACCCGCGCGTACCAGAGCGAGTCCCAGCGGGCCGAGAGCAGGGTGTGGGGGCTGCTGCCCGCCGCCGCGGACCACACGGCGAGCACCGCGAGCCCCAGCAGCCGGACCGCCGCGAAACCCGCGAGGGCGGGCGCGGCCCGGCGCAGCGTCGGTCCGGCCGACGTCGGCGTCGGCGTCGGCCCGGCCGGCCGCGGCGCGGGCGCGGCCCGGCGAAAACCATGATCTTTCACAGGCATGATTATCGGTGGCGCCGCGGTGCCGGCCCGATGACCGGCGCCGGAGGAGAACCACGGGCCGTGAGCGGGCGTGTACGCGGGGGGAGGGCGAGTGGCGCATGCCACACACGGGCGGCCACCAGGGTGAGAGCTTGACCACGTGACCCATCACCGAACTCGCGTACGCTGACTTTTCACTCGCGTGTCGATGCCGGACCCCGTAACCGCGCCGCTCACCCGCGGCACGTCACCACGCTGGTCCGCCGCGTGCGAGGGATCACCTGGGAGGTACATGCATGTCGGGGACGAACCCGGGCGGCCACAACCGGACCCCTTCCCCCTGGCAGGCACGGGCGCGGCTGACCGCCGTCGCCGGCGGCACCAATCGCTGGCTCGTCCTGGCCGTCCTGTGCGTCAGCCTGGTCCTCGTCGCCCTCGACGCGACGATCCTGCACGTCGCCGTCCCCGCCGTCACCGAGGACCTGCGCCCCGGCGCGATCGAACTGCTGTGGATCGTCGACGCGTACCCGCTCGTCTGCGCCTCCCTCCTGATCCTCTTCGGCACGCTCGGCGACCGCGTCGGGCGCCGCCGCATCCTCCTCCTCGGTTACGGACTCTTCGGCGTCGCCTCCGCGATCGCCGCCTTCGCCGACAACGCCTCCGTGCTCATCGCCGCCCGCGCCCTCCTCGGCATCGGCGGCGCGATGATCATGCCGGCCACCCTGTCGATCCTGCGCCAGGTCTTCCCCGACCGGCGGGAGCGGGCGCTGGCCATCGGCATCTGGACCGCCGTGGCCGCCATCGGCGCGGCCAGCGGGCCGGTGCTCGGCGGCTTCCTCGTCCAGCACTACTGGTGGGGCTCGGTCTTCCTCATCAACATCCCGCTGATGGCGCTGATCCTGCCGGTCGGCCGCTGGCTGCTGCCGGAGTCGCGGGGCGCGTCGGACGGCCCGTGGGACGTGCTCGGCGCGCTGACCGCCGCCGCCGGCGTGCTCGGCGTCGTCCTCGGCGTCAAGCGGGCGGGCGCCGGCCAGAACCTGCTGGACCTCAAGGCGCTGGTGCCGCTGCTGCTCGGAGCGGCGCTGCTGGTGCTGTTCGTACGGCGCCAGAAGCGGCGGGCGCACCCGCTGATCGACATGCGGATGTTCTCGCGCGCCACCTTCACCACGTCGGTCGGCTGCATCGTGCTCGCCATGCTGGCGCTGGTCGGGCTGGAGCTGCTGGCCGTCCAGTACCTGCAACTGGTGCTGCACCTGAGCCCGCTGGAGACCGGCCTGCGGCTGCTGCCGCTCACGTTCGCCGCGATGGCGGCGGGGGCCACCGGTTCGTACACCCTGCACCGCGTCGGCCCGCGCACGATGGTGTCGCTCGGCTTCGTGCTGACCGCGCTGGCCGTGCTGCTGCTGACGCTGATGGGGCTGCACGACCGGCCGGTGCTGCTGACGGCCGGCTTCGTCCTGCTGGGCTTCGGGCTCCAGACGACGCTGTTCGCCGCGTACGAGTCGATGCTGAGCGAGGCTCCGGTGGAGGCGGCGGGCGGCGCCGCGGCCATCGGCGAGACGTCGTACCAGCTGGGCGCGGGGATGGGGATCGCGCTGCTCGGCAGCGTGATGAACGCGGCGTACGCGCCGGGGCTGGCGGACGTGGCCGGCGTGCCGGCCGATCAGGCGGCGGGCGCCGCGCACTCGCTCGGCGAGGCGTACGCGATCGCCGGGCACCTCGGCGGGGCGGCGGGTGACGCGCTGTACACGGCGGCGCGGACCTCGTTCGTGTACGGGCTGCACGTGACGCTGGTGGTCAGCGCGGGGCTGCTGTTGGCGGGGGCCGTGATGGCGTTGAAGCTGCCGAAGGCGATGGAGTGCGCGGCGGATGCGGACGGGGCGGACGCCCCGGGCCCCGGCCCGGGCCAGGCCCAGCCGAAGTCGCCGGTCGCCGGCCCGAAGATCCCGGCCCCGGCGAAGCCGGACCATGCCCCGGTCCCGGGCCGCCCGGCCTGACCCTTCCCCCGGGCGGGGCTTGCCGCTGCGCGGTGCCTTTTCCCCACCCCGCCCCTTCCCGAACCGGGGGCTCCGCCCCCGAGCCCCCGCGCCTCAAACGCCGGCGGGGCTGGATGGTTGCCCGGCGGGGCTGGAAGGTGCCCGGTGGGGCTGGACAGGGGAGGGGTGGACGTGGGGCGGTGGGGCGCATAGCGTCGGGGCGGCCGCCGCAACGGCCCCGCCCACCGCACCCCAGGTCGCCAGGAGTCCCCTTGTTCCTGCCCCACGATCCGCTCGGGATCGACGAGCTGCTCAGCCCCGAGGACCTCGCCGTCCGGGACACCGTCCGCGGCTGGGCCGCCGACCGGGTGCTGCCGCACATCGCCGAGTGGTACGAGAACGGCGAGCTGCCCGGGATCCGCGAGCTCGCGCGGGAGCTCGGCGCGCTCGGGGCGCTCGGCATGTCGCTGGAGGGGTACGGCTGCGCCGGGGCCTCCGCCGTCCAGTACGGGCTCGCCTGCCTGGAGCTGGAGGCCGCCGACTCCGGGATCCGCTCCCTGGTGTCCGTGCAGGGGTCCCTCGCCATGTACGCCATCCACCGCTACGGCTCCGAGGAGCAGAAGCAGCGCTGGCTGCCCGGCATGGCCGCCGGTGAACTCATCGGCTGCTTCGGGCTGACCGAGCCCGACGTCGGCTCCGACCCCGCCGCCATGCGCACCTACGCCAAGCGCGACGGCACCGACTGGGTGCTGAACGGCCGCAAGATGTGGATCACCAACGGCAGTGTCGCCGCCGTGGCCGTCGTCTGGGCGCAGACCGACGAGGGGATCCGCGGGTTCGCCGTCCCCACGGACACGCCCGGCTTCACCGCCCCCGAGATCAAGCACAAGTGGTCGCTGCGGGCGTCCGTCACCAGCGAGCTCGTCATGGACGACGTACGGCTGCCCGCCGACGCGGTGCTTGCGGGAGTCACCGGGCTCAAGGGCCCGCTCAGCTGTCTCAGCCACGCCCGGTACGGGATCGTCTGGGGCTCCATGGGCGCGGCACGCGCGAGTTTCGAGGCCGCGCTCGACTACGCGAGGACGCGGGAGCAGTTCGGTCGGCCGATCGGTGGCTTCCAGCTCACCCAGGCCAAGCTCGCCGACATGGCGCTGGAACTGCACAAGGGCATCCTGCTCGCCCACCACCTGGGCCGCCGTATGGACGCCGGTACCCTGCGGCCGGAGCAGATCAGCTTCGGCAAGCTCAACAACGTCCGTGAGGCGATCGAGATCTGCCGGACCGCGCGTACGATCCTCGGCGCGAACGGGATCTCGCTGGAGTACCCCGTCATGCGGCACGCGACCAACCTGGAGTCGGTGCTGACCTACGAGGGCACCGTCGAGATGCACCAGCTGGTGCTGGGCAAGGCGCTCACCGGGCTCGACGCCTTCCGGTGAGTGCCTCGCTCAGCTCTGGTTGAAGAAGCCGTCCGCCGGGCGCCCGCCCGGTTCGCCGTTGACGATCTGGGTGTCGGCCGGGGTCAGCAGGAAGACCCTGGTCGCCACCCGCTCGATCGAGCCCCGCAGGCCGAAGGTCAGGCCGGCCGCGAAGTCGACCACGCGCTTGGCGTCGGCCGGGTCCATCGAGGACAGGTTGACGATGACGGGCACGCCCTCGCGGAACAGTTCGCCGATGCCGCGCGCGTCCCGGAAGCCGTCCGGCGTGACCGTCGCGATGCGCCGGCCCTGCTCGACGGCCGAGTCGGAGGCCACCTTCACCCGCGGGTCGGTGACCCACTGGTCGCCGGAGTGCGGACCCTGCGGTGCCTCCGCGTAGTCGTCGTCGTAGTAACGCTCGTCGTCGCTGTCCTCCACGAGACCAAGCCACGCACTCGCCTTGCGCACCGAACCCATGGACGCCTCCTTTCACCGCGGTCTGTCGTTCTTCTTCTCTCCGCGTCCCTATGGTCGTCCATGATGCTGACAACGCGCCAAGTGGATAGCCGCCGCGCAGGGGTTTCGTGACGGTACTGGTGCAGAACATCCGTTGCACGCTCAAGGTTCCTGGCAGCTCACACTGCTGACTGAGTGAAAATACGACCACTGCCTCCGTCCGGGTGGCCACGGCGGACGTACGGGTGACGGATCAGGGTCGGTACGATGCCCCGCACGTACGCGCACCACACATCGGGGGAGCCAGTTGTTCGGCATCGTCAGACCTTGCACGCACCGGCTCGGGGACCGCTTGAAGACGGAGTGGATAGCCCATCTCTGCGGCCTCTGCCTGGCACTTCGCAAGGACCACGGCCAGTTCGCCCGCATCGTCACCAACTACGACGGCCTGCTCGCCTCCGTCCTGACGGAGGCTCAGTCGGGCCCGGCTCCCGGCGCGCGCCGTACGGCCGGGCCGTGTCCGCTGCGTGGCCTGCGCACCGCCGACGTGGCCAACGGCGAGGGCGCGCGGCTCGCCGCCGCCGTGTCGCTGGTGCTCGCCTCGGCGAAGCTGCGCGACCACGTCGCCGACCGCGACGGCGTGTTGGCGCGCAAGCCGCTGGCCGCCGCCGCCCGCAGCGTCGCCCGCGGCTGGGACCGGGCCGGCGCGCGGACCGGTGCCTCGCTCGGCTTCGACACCGCGGTGCTCGTCGACGCCGTCGACCGGCAGGCGGGCATCGAGTCGCTGGCCGGGCTCGGCACGCCGGTGCTCGTGGTCACCGAGCCGACCGAGACCGCGACCGCGGCGGCCTTCGCGCACACCGCGCACCTGGCCGGACGCCCCGGCAATGCCACCGCGCTCGCCGAGGCGGGCCGCTACTTCGGGCGGCTCGCGCACCTGCTGGATGCGGTCGAGGACCTCGCCGCCGACCGCGCGGCGGGCGCCTGGAACCCGCTGGACGCCACCGGCACCTCGCTGACCGAGGCCCGCCGGCTGTGCGACGACGCGCTGCACGGCATACGCCTGGCGCTGCGCGAGGTCGAGTTCGTGGACGCGGGGCTGGCGCACCGGCTGCTGGTGCACGAACTGCGCACCTCGGTCGACCGGGCCTTCGGCACGCGCGGCTGCGGCCACGCCGCCACCGCCTCGGCCGCCGGCCCGGGCCCGTACGGCCAGAACCCGTACGGCCAGGGTCCGTACGGCCAGCCCCCGCACGGCCAGAACCCGTACGGCCAGCCCCCGCACGGGCAGAATCCGTACGGCGGTCCGGGCGCGCCCGGTGGCCACGGCGATCACGGTGGCCACGGCGGATCCGGCGGTCACGGCGGCTACGGCGGCTCCGGCGGGCCCGAGCAGAAGCCGCGGCGCGGGCTGCTGGCCGGGTGCGTGGTGGCCGTCGGCCTCTTCTGCACCTGCCAGATCTGCTGCACCGAGTACGAGGGCCCGTGGTCGCGCAAGAAGCGGGACCCCTGGTGCGACGCCTGCGACTGCTGCGACGGCTGCTGCTGCCCCTGCGACTGACCCCCACTCAGCTCCACCAGTCCGCCCGCAGGTCCGTACGGCCTACTGCGCCCGCGCTCCGCGCGCGCGGGTGTGGAAGCCTTGTCCGGCATGAGCGATGACGCCTCGACAGCCTGGCAGCACTGGCACGAACACCGGGTGGAGACGGTGTCCGCGCCCTACGGGCCCCTCGCGCTGACCGGGGCCCACTGGCTCTCCGACTACCCGGAAGGTCGAATTCCGGCCGTTCCGGGTCACTGGCGCGCAGCACGGGGCGTACGGGGCGCGGACGCCGTCGTGCTCACGGCCGCCCCGCAGGACGGGATCACCCTCGACGGCGCGCCCCTGGCCGGCGAGGCCGTCCTGGACGCCGACGACGGGCCGCCCGCCCGGTCCCGGCTCGCGGCCGGGGCGCTGCACCTGGTGGTCATCCGCCGGGAAGGGGCCTGGGCGGTGCGCGTCTTCGACCCGGACGCCCCGGCGCGCTCCGGCTTCCTGGGGATCGAGGCCACTCCGTACGATCCGGCCTTCGTGCTGCCCGGCCGCTTCCGCCCCTACGGAGCGGACCGGACCGTACGGGTCGAGAACGCTGACGGGCACGTGCGCGGGCTCGGCCTCGGCGGCGAGCTGCACTTCGAGCACGACGGCGCCGGGCACATACTGCACGTGAGCGTCGACGACGGGGACGGCAGCCTGTGGGCCGTGTTCGCCGATGTCACCAGCACACTGACCAGCTACCGCTTCCGTTTCCTCAAGCCCGGCGCCCCCGCGGACGACGGCCGTGTCACGGTGGACTTCAACCGGGCCCTGCTGCCGCCCTGCGCCTTCGCCGACCACTTCATCTGCCCGTTCCCGCCGCCCGGCAACACGCTGCCCTTCGAGGTGGCGGCGGGCGAGCGGCGGCTGAAAGCCGCTCTTGCGACCCCTTTCTGACGCCACGACACTCCCCAGCAGCGCTTGTCAGGAGCACGGCCAATGCGTGTGCGCCGGGTCGTGCCCCCGACTGCGCCTCACCGGGCCCCACCCCCACGACACGGGGCCCTCGATCCCTCATGGGAGGACGAGAAGTGAGGATCAAGCGCATCACCCCCACCCGACTGTTGGCCGTCGCCGCCGGACTGGCCGCCGTCGCCGCACTCGCCGCGCCCACCGCCGCCACGGCGGACCCGCGCGACGGCGGACTCAGCGCCGACCGGCTGGCCGCCGTCGGGGCATCGGTCCTGCGCGCCGATGTCGCCGGAACCGCCTGGCACACCGACCCGGCCACCGGGACGCTGGTGGTCGCCGCCGACTCCACCGTCTCCGAGGCCGCCCTCGCCCGCATCCGCCGGGAGGCGGGCGCGGACGCCGGGGCGCTGCGCATCGAGCGCACCCCGGGCCGCCTCACCAAACTGATCTCGGGCGGCGACGCCATCTACGCCACGAGCTGGCGCTGCTCGCTCGGTTTCAACGTCCGCAGCGGCAGCACCTACTACGTCCTGACCGCCGGGCACTGCACCGACGGCGCCGGCACCTGGTGGACCAACTCCGCCCGTACCACCGCCATCGGCGCGACCGTCGGCTCCAGCTTCCCCAACAACGACTACGGGCTGGTCCGTTACGACAACACCTCCCTCGCCCACCCCGGCACCGTCGGCGGCCAGGACATCACCAGCGCCGTCAACGCCTCCGTCGGCATGTCCGTGACCCGCCGGGGCTCCACCACCGGCACCCACAGCGGCCAGGTCACCGGTCTGAACGCCACCGTCAACTACGGCGGCGGCGACATCGTCTACGGCATGATCCGCACCAATGTCTGCGCCGAACCCGGCGACAGCGGCGGCCCGCTCTACTCGGGCACCCGCGCCGTCGGCCTCACCTCCGGCGGCAGCGGCAACTGCAGCTCCGGCGGGACGACCTTCTTCCAGCCCGTCACCGAGGCGCTCAGCGCGTACGGAGTGAGCGTCTACTGAGCCCGGGGGCTCCGCCCGTCGGTCCCCGCGCGCCCCGTCCGCACCCCTGGACGTCCCCCCGCCTTCTGGGAGGATGTCCGGGGGTTGCGCGGTTGTCGACGGGGGAGGGGCGCGTATGAAGCGGATCGGCGTGACCGGGCACCGGATCATTCCGGACGAGGTGCGCGGCCATGTGGAGGACCGGCTGCGGGCCCTCCTGGCCGGCCACGAAGGCCCGCTGGAGGCCCTGTCCAGCCTCGCGGACGGCGCCGACCAGATGTTCGCGGCGATCGCCCTCGACTGCGGGGCCGACCTCACCGTGGTGATCCCCAGCGCCGACTACGAGGAGGCCTTCGAGGACGCCGCCTCGCTGGCCCGCTACCGCCGCCTGCGACGCCTGGCGACCCAGCAGATCCGCATGGACTTCGACCGCTCCACCGACGAGGCCTACTACGCGGCCGGCACGTTCATCGCCGACTCCTGCGACCGCCTGCTGGCCGTCTGGGACGGCCAGCCGGCCCGCGGCCACGGCGGCACCGCCGAGATCGTCGCCTACGCCCGCGACCGGGGCAAGCCGGTCACCGTCATCTGGCGCGAGGGCGTGCGACGGGACTGAACGGGGCGGGGCGCCGGGCCGGGGCACCCGCCCGGCCGGCTCAACTGCTGTGCCGCGCCAGCCAGTCCGTGTGCTGCGGCGAGACGTAGCGCTCGGTCTCGTACACCGCCGACGGCCATTGCGCCTGCGTGATCGTCGTCTGCATCACCACCATCATCGCCGCCAGGTCCTGCTCGATCAGGGTGTGCGCCTCGATCAGCGGATGGTGGCGGCGTACCTCGTTCCAGGCGATCCCGGCCGCGGCCGCAGCGCTCAGCAGGCCCGTCAGCCGCGCCCCGGGGCCCGTACCGAAGGTGCCCAGCAGCGCGAACAGCAGCGCCAGACAGGTCAGCAGCACGATCGACCACGACCACAGCGCGGTCGCCCGCCGCGACACCTCGGTGCGACGCCGGTACCAGGTGCGCTGCTCGATCAGCCGGTCCCGTACGTACGTCTCCCGCCGCACCTGGTACGTCAGCTCCCGCAGCCGTTCCATCGCCTCCGTGATCTCCGCGCCCGGCGGCACCTGACCGCTGCCGCGCGGGTCCGACCAGCCCATCTTGCGCAGCTCGTCCAGGCCCTTCTCCAGACGGGTGCGGTACACCTCCGCCGGGTCGGCCACATCGGTGCCGAACGGCGCCCCGTGCACCGCGTACCGCCACGCCAGCGACTTGATGAACTCCGCGGCGCTCCGGTTGAGCTGCCACTGCGGCCGGGCCCGCCGCCGGGTGGCCACGATCCCCACCCCCAGCACCCCCGCGTACGCCAGCGCGCTCAGCGCCCCGAACAGGTGCACCCCGCCGAGCTCCGGTGAGGCGGGCAGGGCCGCCGCGGCCGCCGCCGCCACGAGCAGCAGCAGCTGGGCGCGCGTGGCCCGGGTGGACTCCCGCTGCCGGGAGACCGCCGCCCGGTCGGTGTGGTGGAAGAGCGCCGGCAGGTCGTCGTTGCGAAAGGTCATGCTGTGCGTCACAGCGCCCCCCAGGTTGCCGATCGATCGGTTCGCCGGTGGTGCGGGCCCGGCAGGCCCGGCAGCCGCCCGGCCGCCGCGCCCGCACCACCGGCCGGCGGATCACACTGCCAGGGGCTCCAGGTCGCGGTGGACCCGGCGCTCGTCGCGGGCGAAGCGCGTGAGCCCGTGCTCCTCGCCCAGCAGCCGCGCCAGTTCGTGCACCACCTCGGAGCGCACCCGCGCGGCCTCCTCCTTGCGGCCCACCGCGTCCAGGCTGACCGCCATGTTCGAGGTCAACGCCAGGGTCTCCGGGTGGTGCGTGCCCAGCGCCTCGCGCAGCCGGGCCGCCGCCGCCCGCTCGACCTCCAGCGCGCCCCGCGGATCGCCGAGGTCGGCGAGCGCGTTGGCCAGGTTCAGGTGCGCGAAGATGGTGTGCGGGTGCATGTCGCCCAGCACGTCCTGCATCAGGCGGATCGTCTGGCGCAGCATCGGCTCGGCCGTCTCCGGCGCGCCCGTCCCCCAGTGGAAGACCGCCAGGTTGTTCAGCGCGGCCAGCGTGTACGGGTGCCGCTCGCCCGGCACCTTCATGTACTCGTCCACCACCTCCTGGGCCAGGTCCCGGGCCGCGGCCGTGTCCCCGGTCGCGTACAGGTCGGAGGCCATGTTCAGTTCACAGGCCAGCAGGTCCGGGTTGACCGAGGTGTACTTGGCCCGGTACCGGTTGCGGGTCGCCGTGGTCAGCCGCCGCGCGTCCTCCAGCTCGCCGGCCCGGCGCAGCGACACGGCGAGGTTCTTGGCCGCCGACAGCGTGCCCGGGAAGGCGCGGCCCAGCTGCCGCTTGTAGATCTCGTACGTACGGCTCAGCAGCTGCACCGAGTCGTCGTAGCGGCCGACCTCACGCAGGTCACGGGCCAGGTTCTGGGCCGAGGACAGGGTGTAGGGGTGCTCCGGGCCCAGCACCTCGGTGCGCCGGTCGAAGACCTCCTGGTCGATCTCGCGGGCCCGCGCGTACTGACCGACCATGCGCAGGTTCAGCGCCAGGTTGTTCGCGGCGGCCAGGGTGCGCGGATGCGCCTCGTGGAAGATCTGCCCGAACCCCTCGTGGGCGGCCGTCGCCAGCTCCATCGCCTCCCCGTACCGCCCCAGCGCGCCCAGGTCCATCGCCAGACCGCTGGTGGTCATGTACGTGTGCGGGTGCGAGGGGCCCAGCGCCGCCCGCTGCCGCTCCAGGGTGACCTCGTCCAGCTCCTTGGCCTCCACGAACCGCCCCTGCGAGCGCAGGATGTTGGACAGGTGGAAGCGCAGGTACAGGTACTGGAGGTCGTCGTTGCCGAGCATCTCCCGCCAGGACTCGCGCAGCTCCTCGCCCAGCTGGTACGCGGCCTTGAAGTCACCGCGCTTCCACAGGTAGCGCACCCGGTCGATCAGCAGCCGCCGGGTCTCCGGCTCCTTGCAGAACCGGGCCTCCGACGGGGTCAGGTGCGGCCAGATCGTGTTGAACCGCGGCCATGTCCCCGGGTTGTCGATCGGCTCGTCGTCGTCCGGCCGGGCCCCCGCCAGCACCCGGTGCACCGCGTGCCGCGCCTCGCGCTGCTCCTCCTCGGTCAGCTGCGCCCGGATCACCGCCTGCACCAGCCGGTGCACCTGGATGCTGTTGCCGACCTGGTCGACCTTGGCCAGCGCGAACCGGCCGATCTCCCGGATGACCCGGCCCAGCACCAGCTTCTCCTGCAACGAGGAGTCGTACGGCTTGAGCGCGTCGATCATCTCCTTGCTGTAGAGGAGGTTGGCGCTGATCGGCTCCGGGGCGAAGAAGGCGCACAGCTGGAGCAGCCGCACGGCCGCCGGCGAGCGGGACTGCAGCCGCTCTATCGACACGTTCCAGGTGGCCGCCACCGGCTCCGGGTAGCCCGCCGGCTGGTTCAGCGCCAGGACCCGCGCGGCCTGCTGGGCCAGCTGCTCCAGATACGCCGAGACGGGCGTCGCGGTCTCCGCGATCCAGGCGCCGGCCTGCTCGACCGCCAGCGGCAGGTCACCGACCGCGATCGCCACCTGCTCGGCGTCGTCCTTGGTCAGCCCCGGGGCGCGCCGCTGGAGGTGCTCCACCGACTCCTCGCGCAGGAACACGTCGACGGACAGCGCGTCGCCGTACTGCGACCAGCTCTGGTTGCGGGAGGTCACCAGCACGTGCCCGGGCCCGCCCGGCGGGAAGAACCGTTTCAGGGCCTCGGGGTCGTCGGCGTTGTCGAAGACCAGCAGCCAGCGCGCGGAGGGCACCCCGCGCCGCAGCAGGTCGATGGCCTCCTGGGAGGCGGCCGCCATGTCCTCGCCGGCCTGCGCCCCCAGCCGTACGGCGAGCTCCGCCAGGCCCGCGACCACGTCGTCGGTCTGCTCCGAGGAGATCCACCACACCAGGTCGTAGTCCGCCATGAAGCGGTGCACGTACTCCAGCGCCACCTGCGTCTTGCCGACCCCGCCGAGCCCGTACAGGGTCTGCGGCTGCGGCAGGACCACGGCCATGCCGCCGCCGAGCTGGTCGCGCATCCGCTCCAGCACGATCGACCGGCCGGTGAACCCGGGGTTGCGGGGCGGCGCGTTCCAGATCTTGGGCACGGTGCCCGGGAAGCGCGGCCCGGGCCCGGAGGTGCCCGCCACCGTGTCGGCCGGCGCCATGGGCCGCTCCACGGCCCGCAGCAGCGCCGCCGTCGCGTGCACCTCGTCGAGGCGGAACAGGTCCACGGGGTTGCGGTCGATGTACGGGGTGCTCAGCCGTACGTCGCCCACCCGCAGGGGTATGAGCTGGCGCCGCCCGCCGGTCGGGTCCTCGGCGGCGGCCCGCTCCCACACGTCCACGGCGCGCGCGGACTTCAGGTACGCGCTGGAGAGCAGCACCACGGTGCGGGCGGCGGTGTCGATGCCGAACCCGGCCCCGCCCAGCGTGTCGCCGGGCGCGGTGTGCGCCGGCCGCTCGGCGGAGACGTCCCGGGGCACCACGCGGAAGCCGGCCCGGGTGAGCACCGACTCGATCCAGTCGGCCCACATGCGGTTCTCGGCGACGTACGACAGGAAGAGGTCGGCGGGCAGCGCGGGGCGGCGGCGCGTGAAGGCGTCGCGGATGCGCAGCCGCACCTCCTCGTTGACGGAGGGCATGGCCGTGACCTCGCCGCCGCTGACCACCGTGGTCAGCCGCTCGAACGCGGAGAGCAGGGAGTTGGTCAGCCCCGCCTCGTCGCCGAAGGTCGCGAGCGTCTCCTCGTACGCGTAGTAGGGCCGGTACGGGATCTCCACCGCGCCCCAGTAGGAGGTGAGGTCGTCCCCGGCGAGCCCGCTGGGGAAGCGGTCGAACTTCAGGCGGGCCAGGGCCCGGCCCGCGTCCGCCTTCTCCTTCTCGCCCTCGTCGATGCGCATCGGGACGGGGTAGATCGTGATGCCGCGGTCGCCGAAGCGGTCGTCGATCTGGCGGGCGACGGCGGCGGCCCCGTCGATGGACTGGTCGGAGAGGGTGAAGCAGTCCACCAGGATGTCGGGCAGGTGCACGGTGCAGATGTCCGCGATGTCGGACAGGCCGGTGCGGCTGTCGATCAGGACGTAGTCGTAGTTGTGCTTCATGTCGTCGCGTAACGCGTCGAAGAAGTGCCCGCCGCCCAGGCGGTCGTAGAAGTTGTCCCAGTCGAAGGTGGACACGGTCGCCGAGTACTCGCGGTTCTGCCGGCCGGCCGAGACGAAGTCGAGGGTGCCGCCGTCGGGGAACTGCCAGCCCAGGGTCTCCGGGGTGAGGGAGACCGCGTGCGGCTGGATCCGCGCGTAGTCCTTGTGCCAGTCGTCGGCGCGCTGCACGGGGCTGGTCGCCGCCCACGCGTACTCGCTGATCAGGTCGATGACCCCGGTGGTCGCGCCGAGCGTGGAGGGGTCGAGGAAGGGGTGGAAGAACCGGTGCAGGCCGGGTGCCTCCAGGTCCCAGTCCACCGCCAGGACCCGCTTGCCGTTGGCGGCGAGGATCCAGGCGGTGTTGGCCAGCGCCATGGTCCGGCCGGTACCGCCCTTGTACGAGTAGAAAGTGACGATGCGTCCGTCACGACTGGCTGTCATTCGGCGTCCCCCGCATCGGTGGTCTGGTCGGCGTTCCCCGCGTCGGACGGGAACGGGACCGGCCGTGACGGGCCCGGACCGGTCATTCCCATCGGCCCGAGCAGCCGGGGCCGTTCGGTGTGCGCCCCGCCCGCCGGCGGGTACACCTGGGCGTGTCTGAGGAACTGCTGGGCGGCGGCCTCGACCACCTGCGGCAGGATCTGCCCGAGCGTCTCCATGTTGGCCACGCCGTTGGCGGCGGCCCGGCAGGCGGCCCGGCCCTGGCCCATCGTGACCGGCATGGTCTCCTCCAGCTGCTGCACCAACTCCCTCTCCTTCGCGCGGCTCTGGTGGTCGTAGCGGTTCCACGGCACCACCACGCTCACCCACGGCCGGGGCTCCTGGTCGAAGGCGGCCAGCCGCCGGCGCCGCTGCTCGTCGGCCACCGCCCAGCGGTCGACGATCAGGATCTCCGGGCGGGTGGGCGGCGACTTGCTGTCGAAGTGCCCGGCCTCGTCGTCGAAGGAGGCCATCGTCGTCCGGTAGTTCAGGGTGCGGACCAGCTCCTCGGCGAGGTGGGCCACGGGCCGCTGCGCGGCCGGGTGGTAGGGGTTCCAGTCCAGGGCGGAGTCCCCGTAGTACTCGGGGCTGCGGCCCTCGGGAAGGTCGTGCCGGGTGGCCGCGGCCACCGACACGTGCAGGGAACGGGCGGTGCCGCCCGGGACGGCGCCGCGCGGGCCGAACGCGCTGGGGACGCCCCGGTAGTCCAGGGGGCGGCTGGAGTCGAGGCGGACGGACTCGGCGACCCGGACGATGCGCTTGGCGAGCTCGTACACCGCCCGCTCGTACTGCTCGGCGTACCCGCGCAGCTTGATCAGGCCGTACAGGCCGTCGGTGACGTAGCGGTCCCCGAAGGTGTTGTGGTTGAACTGCAGCCGTTCGGCCGGGCCCGGCAGCTGCGCCGGCGGGACCGGCACCCACAGGGCGGGCACGATGGCCTCGGCGTTGGTGTTGTTGGCCGCGCCGTGCCGGATCGCCCGCTGGGCGAAGGCGAACCACTCCTTGCCGCACATCTCACTGGCGAAGTACCGCGGCGAGAACAGGGGGACGAAGACCCGGCAGGTGGCCAGTGCCGCGCCGAGCCGCTCCGACCAGCCCTCGCCGCTGCGTATCTCGCGGTCCATGAAACCGGCGTCGGACCCGGCCGGAAGATCGGTCAGCGCCATCACATGGCTGCAGAGATCACGGAAGAGCCGCTCGACCCACATGTCGGGGTCGGGCCCCCCGGCCCCGAATCTCGGCGTATGCGCATAGCTGAGAAAGAAGTACGGCTGCACTGATGCGGGCACACGACCCCCGTCCCGAAGATGCGAGAGAAACATCATTCCGGAGCTGCTTCACCACATCCCCTCATGGTTCAGTCAATCAGCGTCTGTTTTCGGTCATCCAGGCCAGGGCGTGGTCGACCGCGTCGGGCAGCGAGAACAGCATCGTCTCCGCCCTCCCACCGACCCCGTCCAGCCGCCCCCGGCGCACCAGGGAATCCGGGAAATCCTTGCCGATCCGCTCGAAATCACCGTCGTCGAGCGCGACGTCCTCGTATGCGGTCCACTGATCACCCCCCGGTAGGTTCACCACACACGCGTACATGCGCAAGGGGGGCTTGGGAATTCGGTACTCCGCGAGATGGAACGCCGTACAGGCGGAGAATCCCACATTGATCATGAGTACCTGGCCCCCCTCCCAGCACAGCGTCCCCAGCGGTGACTCCTCCCCCACATGGCAGGTCAGCCGATGATCGGCACAGATCCGTTCCGCATCCCGGCCGAGCGCCGCGAACGAGGTCTGCGGATGCGCGCTGCGCGCGGCCCCCGGCGCGGTGCGCACCGCCTCGGCGAACGCGCCCATGCCCTGGCTCGGGGTGCGGCGCGGGTCGAAGGCGGGCATCCGGTCGCGGAAGGCGCGCACCTCGTCCTCGTCCATGCCGCGGATCCGGGCCAGATGGGCGCTGGAGGTGGTCGAGTTCTCCGGGGTGAAGGCGGGCACGACGAGGGTGCCGCGCGGGCCGAGTACGCCGACCAGCGCGTCCCGCAGCGCCGTCGGGGACAGCCCGGTCCCGCCGAGCGCGGCGTGCACGAGCAGCCGCGCGCCGGGGCGCACCCCGGCCAGCCGCAGCTGCACGGCGAGCCCGAGCGCCCCGGGACCGCTCTCGCGTCGACGCACGCGTCGACTCACGCGTCGACCGCTTTCAGTTCCCACCGCAGCTCCTCCACCAGGCGTTTGCCGCTGCTGGTCAGTTCGGCCGCCCCGGACAGCCGGTCCAGGGCCCGGTGGATCCGGTCGGAGGCGGGCGCCCGGCCCGGCTCGGTGGCCCGGCGGTAGGCCTCGACCGCCACCCGCTCGTGGACGTCGGCCAGCAGCCGGGACACCGGCACCGGCCGTTCGCGCCAGGGCGAGGGGTGCTGCCAGGCGCCGTCCAGGGCGTACAGGTCGGCCACCTCCGTCAGCGCCCGCAGCCGGGCCCGGCGCCGGCCGGTCAGCAGGGCCAGCGCCGTCTCGCGCACCCCGGCGGCGTACGGCAGGCCCAGCGCTCCCGGCCCGTGCCGGCCCGCCTCGCCCCGGTCCCCGGCCCGCGGGCCGCCCGCCAGCGGGGTCAGGGTGGTCAGCCCGGCGGTCGCCGACCGGGCGAACTCGGGCACCGACCGGTGCAGCAGCGCCCAGGCCGCGCCGAGCCGCTCGCGCCACTCCGCGGCTTCACCGCTGCCCAGCCGCAGCCGGGGCGGGCGGGCGAAGCAGTTGCGGTGCGGGTCGAGGTCCTCCAGTGCCAGCGGGGCGGCGTCCGGTGCTGGGGCCCAGCCGCGCACCGGCTGCCACCGGGCGTCGCCGGCCGCCGTTCCGAAGCGGTGCTCGCGGCCGTCCTCGCGCACCGTGTAGCCCTCGCCGGTGGCGCGCAGGCCCGCCCGGCCGTCCGTACCGGGCTCGCGGGCCCGCAGCAGGCCCAGCGTCGGCAGGTACACCTCGCCGTCGCGGTAGCGGATCTCGGCCGGCAGCTCCAGGCCGCCGCGCAGCACCGCGGCCGCGGCCAGCGCGGCCAGCCGCCGGGCCGCACCCGGCCGGTCGGGGCGGCCGGCGGTCGCCCGGTCCAGCGCGGTGAGCACCCAGGTGCGGGTGTACGGATGGCCCAGGACGGCGTCGAGGGCGGCCTCGCCCGCCGCTCCCGCGCCCTCGACGGCGGTCAGCAGGGCCCACGCCCGGTCCCAGTCCGCGTCGCCGGCCAGGTCGGCGTGCAGCCGGGCGAGCAGGACCCGGGTCAAGTGGTCGTGGACGGCGCCCAGTTCACCGGTGTCCGTCAGCGCCGCCGCGGTCGCCTCGGCGGCCGTGCGGGCTTCGACGCCCTCGACGAGTTCCCGCAGGTCGGCGCAGTACACGGACGGGTTGTCGAAGCCGTTGGCGGCGCGGTAGCGGTGCGTGTAGAGGCCGCCGCCGCACGAGCGTACGACGGGGCAGCGGCGGCACGTGTCGCTGACCCCGGCCAGGCCCAGCTGCCGGGCGCGGACCCCCGGATGGGCCGCGACCTGGTCGAAGGAGTGCGTGAAGACGTCGAAGCCGGTGGCCGCGGCCCCGTCGTAGGCGGTCTTGAGGGAGTCGACCTGTTCGAGGGTGCCGTCCGTCTCGACCACCACGAGGTCGGTGGGCGCGAGCCCCAGCGACTCGGTCAGGCTCGGTCCGCCGCGCAGGGTGCTCAGCAGCGACTCGAAGAGCCGTACGGGGACCGGCCGGCCCAGCCGGTCCCAGTGGTCGAAGACGCGCAGCAGCCAGCGCGCGTACGCGTCGGGGGTGCCGTCGGGGCGGGCCGGGGGAGTCTCCCAGGTGGCGTGCGGCAGGAGGAAGTCCACGCGCGGCGGTTCGAGGGCGACCAGGGCGTCCAGGACGGCCACCGGGTCGTTGGCCACGTCCACGGTGCACAGCAGGCCCAGGTACAGGTGGCGGTAGCGCTCCGAACGGAGCAGGTCGACGGCGGCGAGGACCAGGGGGTGGCTGGTGCGGCCGTCCGCGAAGCGGCGGTGCCGGTCGTTGGCGGCGCGGTCGCCGTCGAGCGAGACCCCGACGCGGACGTGGAACTCGTCGAAGAGGTCGAGGTGACGGCGGCTCAGCTGGAGGCCGTTGGTGTGGATCCGCAGGTCCAGTGCGGCGGTGCCGGCCAGGGCCCGGGTGAACTCCTCGCACACCAGGCGGAGTCGGTCGGTGCCGGCCAGCAGGGGCTCACCGCCGTGGAGGATGACCGTGACGGACGGGAGCGCGTGGGCGCGGGCATGGTCGGCGAGCCGCGACGCGGTGTGGGAGACAGCCTCGGGGGAGATCACCTTCGGCCGGGCTCGCCAGCTCTGGTCTGCGTGTTCGTAGACGTAGCAATGATCACAGGCCAGATCGCACCTGCTGTGGACTTTCAGGACGATCTCGCGAAATGGGATCAGGCCGGTCATTCCACCAGTCTAGAGCGCTTGCTCCGGGCTCAGAGAGCAGAGTTGAAGATGGGTGTCTGAACCGTGCGACCGGATTCCGTCGGCAGGACGCGGCCGAGGGCGGCGGTGGCGGCGGCGCTGCGGACGTCGATCTCCGCGAGCGGGACCCGGCGGGTCTTGTCCGTGCCGGTCGGAGGGGTTGCGGAAGTGTTCACGACACCGTCCTTGGAGAGGCCATGTGAATGGTTGGAATGGGCATGGAAAATGACAAGAGCGAGTCCGCTGGTGTCAGCGTGGACTTTACCTGTCTGCGCCCTATTGGCAACCGAGACATGACGCCGGGTCAAGCGTTCTATCGAAAGCGTGACGGATTAGTCAGGTCGCATTCCGTGAGGGTTCACCGAGGGGGCCGGAGAAGGGGTTCGGCAGGGGGTCGACGGGGGTTTCGCGCAGCAGCCAGGTGAGGACCTCGGGGAGCGCGCGGAAGGCGGCGAAGTGGGCCGCCTGCGGGTCGATGGTGGTGGTCGCGTCCGGGATCCGCCGGGCCAGCCAGCGGGAATGCCCCACGGGCGAGAACACGTCCTGCTCGCCGTGCCAGATCAGCACCGGGCAGCGGATGTCGGCGGGGTCGAACCCCCAGGGCCGGGAGAAGGCCAGGACGTCGTCGATCCAGCCGTACGCGGAGGTGCGCAGGCCCTCGCGGTAGTTGCGCAGCAGCATGGTGCGCAGCCCGCTGTCCGAGACGATCATCCGGTCGTTCTCTGTGAGCTCCCGGCGCAGTTCGTCCAGCAGCTGCGCGGGGTTGCGGCGGATGCCGTCGGCCCGCGGGATCAGCCGGGCGGCCAGCTCCTCGGGATCGGCCGAAGCGGTGGTGTACTCGCGCACGTTGGAGGCGCCCATGCCCTCGAACCAGTCCAGGTCCTCCGCGTCCCGCGGGGCCAGCGCCACCAGGACGGCGGTCCGCGTGACCCGGTCGGGCAGCAGCGCCGCGCAGGCCAGGGCCCCCGGGGCGCCGCCGGACCGGCCGGCGACCGCGAAGGTGTCCAGCCCCAGGGCGTCGGCGATCGCGGCCACGTCGGCGGCGACGTCGGCGACGGTACGGCCCTGGTGGCGGTCGGAGCCGCCGTAGCCGGGCCGGTCGTAGGCGATGAGCTGCATCCGGCGGTGGTAGAGGACCATGCCCCGGGGGGCCGGTCCCAGACGGCTGCCGGGCATGCCGTGGAGCAGGAAGACCGGCTTGCCACGGGGGTCGCCGAACCGCTCCACCATCAGATGCCGCCCGTCGGCCACGCGCACCCGATCGCGCACGCGTTCCCTCCCTCACGGTCGACGCGCGTTGTCACCGTGATTGTGCGCGCTGGGGGAGGCGCACGGTAGGGCGCACTTCGCGGGACCTTCCGGTGACACCGGGCCGTCGCGCCGGAGGGGGTGCGCCGGGGGACAGGGCCGAGCGGATGACGGGTCGGGCGAAGCCTGCGCGGGCGAGTGAGCCGAAGGGGGCGCGCCGGGGGAACGGAGGCGAGCGCCCGCAGGACCGGCGAGGAACGAGCCGGTCCGAGGACGCACGCCTCTGTGAGCCCGGCAAACAGCGCCCCCGGAGGCGAACCGAGTCCCCAAAAGAGGACCCCTCGAACAAACGTTTCGTACGGGCATTCGAATTGGTCTATGGTGGAGGTGGGGGAGGTGTTCTATCGAGGAAAGCAGGAGGCCGCGGGTGGCTGGATTCACGCATCTGCACACCGTTTCCGGGTTCTCCATGCGCTACGGAGGCTCGCACCCGGAGCGGCTGGCGGAGCGTGCCGCCGAACGGGGCATGGACGCCCTCGCCCTCACCGACCGCGACACGGTCGCGGGCGCGGTGCGGTTCGCCAGGGCGTGCGCGAAGGCCGGGATCCGCCCGCTGTTCGGGGCGGACCTGGCCGTGGCCCCGGCGCCCCTGCCGTCCGGAGGGACCGGCCGGCCGTCGGCCGCCGGGACCTCGCACCGCCTGCGCGCCCCCGTCAAGGGCGGCGCCTTCGTCGACGAGTCCGCCGCCCGCGCGGTCTTCCTGGCCCGGGACGGGGCCGCCGGCTGGGCGGAACTGTGCCGGATGATCACGGCCGCGCACGCGGGCGGGCACGGAACCGGGACCAGGACCGGGTCCGGGACCGGGTCCGGTGGCCCGGCCGGGGCCTGGGACGCGATCGACGGCGAGACCGGAGCCGGGGCCGGGACCGCGGGCTCGGCCCGGACCGGGGGCGGCGCCGGGACCCGGGGCGGTACGGGCGGCGGGACCGGGAGCGGCGGCGGGACCATGGCCGGGACCGCCGGGCAGCCCGTGGTGCCCTGGGACGCCCTGCGCGGGGAGGGCGTGTACGTCCTGCTCGGGCCCGGGTCCGAGGTGGGGCGGGCGCTGGCCGCCGGCCGGCCCGACCGGGCCGCGCGGCTGCTCGCGCCCTGGCGGGAGGTGTACGGCGACGCCCTGCGCCTGGAGGCCGTCGACCACGGCCGCACCGGTACCGGCCCCGGCTCGCTGCGGCTGGCCGCCCGTACCGTCGGCTTCGCCGCCGACCAGGGCGTCACCGCCGTCCTGACCAACGCCGTCCGCTACGCCGACCCCGGCCAGGGGCCGGTCGCCGACGTCCTCGACGCCGCCCGCCGGCTCGTGCCCATCGACCCCCGCGGCCCCCTCGACAGCGGCGAGCGCTGGCTCAAGGACCCCGGCGCCATGGCCGGCGCCGCCGACCGGATCGCCCGCGCCGCGGGCCTGCGCCCGGCCGACGCCCGCCGCCTGCTGGAGGACACCCGGCGCACCGCCGAGGGCTGCGCCGTCGACCCCGAGGACGACCTGGGCCTGGGCTCGGTGCACTTCCCCGAGCCCTGGCTCGTCGGCGCCGCCCACCGCACCGCCCAGCGGGTGCTGGAGTCCCGGGCCGCCGCGGGCATGGTGCGGCGCGGGTACGCCGGCCGGCGCGCGTACTGGGACCGGATGCACCACGAGCTCGACATCATCGCCCACCACGGCTACGCCTCGTACTTCCTGACGGTCGCGCAGGTCGTGGACGACGTACGGCGCATGGGCATCCGGGTGGCCGCCCGCGGCTCCGGCGCCGGGTCGCTGGTCAACCACCTGCTCGGCATCGCGCACGCCGACCCCGTCGAGCACGGTCTGCTGATGGAGCGCTTCCTGTCCAAGCGGCGCTCCGTGCTGCCCGACATCGACATCGACGTGGAGTCCGCCCGCCGGCTGGAGGTCTACCGCGAGATCATCGGCCGGTTCGGCGCCGAGCGCGTCGCCACCGTCGCCATGCCCGAGACCTACCGGGTCCGGCACGCCGTCCGGGACGTGGGCGCCGCCCTGTCCATGGACCCGGCAGAGACCGACCGGCTCGCCAAGGCCTTCCCGCACATCCGCGCCCGCGACGTCCGCGCGGCCCTCGCCGAACTGCCCGAACTGGCCGGCGTACGGGCGCGGGCCGAGCGGTACGGCCGGCTGTGGGACCTGGTCGAGGGCCTCGACGCGCTGCCGCGCGGGATCGCCATGCACCCGTGCGGGGTGCTGCTCTCCGACGCCTCCCTGCTCACCCGCACCCCGGTGGTGCCCACCAGCGGCGAAGTCCCCCTAGGCCCTGCGGGCCTGGGAGGTGCCCCCATCCCCATGTCCCAGTTCGACAAGGACGACGTGGAGCACCTCGGGCTGCTCAAACTCGACGTGCTCGGCGTCCGGATGCAGTCGGCGATGGCCCACGCGGTCGCCGAGATCGGGCGGACCACGGGAGCGCGGCTGGACCTGGACGACCCGGCGCAGGTGCCGCCGGGCGACCGGGCGACGTACGACCTGATCCGCTCCGCCGAGACGCTCGGCTGCTTCCAGATCGAATCGCCGGGCCAGCGCGACCTGGTGGGCCGGCTCCAGCCGTCGACCTTCCACGACCTGGTCGTCGACATCTCCCTGTTCCGCCCCGGACCGGTGGCCGCCGACATGGTGCGCCCCTTCATCGCCGCCCGGCACGGGCGCGCGCCGGTCCGCTACCCGCACCCGGACCTGGAGGGTCCGCTGCGCGAGACGTACGGGGTGGTGGTCTTCCACGAGCAGATCATCCAGATCGTCGACATCATGACCGGCTGCGGGCGCGACGAGGCCGACCGGGTGCGGCGCGGGCTCTCCGACCCCGAGTCGCAGGGGCGGATCAAGGTCTGGTTCGCGCAGCGCGCGGGGGAGCGGGGCTACGGGGCCGATGTGATCGCCCGGACCTGGGAGATCGTCGAGGCGTTCGGGTCGTACGGCTTCTGCAAGGCGCACGCGGTGGCCTTCGCCGTGCCGACGTACCAGTCGGCCTGGCTCAAGGCCCACCATCCGGCGGCCTTCTACGCCGGACTGCTCACCCACGATCCCGGCATGTACCCCAAGCGGCTGCTGCTGGCGGACGCGCGGCGGCGCGGGGTGCCGGTGCTGCCGCTGGACGTGAACCGCTCGGCGGCGACCCATCGGATCGAACTGGTGTCCGACGAGCCGCCGGTGTGGGGGCTGCGGCTGGCGCTGTCCGACGTCCATGGCATGAGCGGGGCGGAGGCGGGCCGGATCGAGGCCGAGCAGCCGTACGCCTCCCTGCGGGACTTCTGGGACCGCGCCCACCCGGGGCGGCCGGTGGCCGAACGGCTGGCACAGGTCGGCGCGCTGGACGCGTTCGGCGCCAACCGCCGGGACCTGCTGCTGCACGTCTGCGAACTGCACGGCGCGCAGCGAGCCGCCGGTACGCGTGGCGCGCGCGGCCCCCAGCTCCCGCTGGAGGGCGGGCGCGCCACCGCCGCCCTCGGCCTGCCCGACCTCGGCGACGCCGAACGGCTCAGCGCCGAGCTGGGCGTCCTCGGCATGGACACCTCCCGGCACCTGATGGACGACCACCACGCCTTCCTGGCGGAGCTGGGCGTGACCCCGGCGCGGCGGCTGCGCGAGACCGAGCACGGGCAGACGGTGCTGGTCGCGGGCGCGAAGGCGGCCACCCAGACCCCGCCGATCCGCTCCGGGCGGCGGGTCATCTTCACGACGCTGGACGACGGGACGGGCCTGGTGGACCTGGCCTTCTTCGACGACAGCCACGAGGCCTGCGCGCACACCGTCTTCCACTCCTTCCTGCTGCTGGTGCGCGGTGTCGTCCAGCGGCGCGGGCCGCAGAGCCTGAGCGTGGTGGGAGCGGCGGCGTGGAACCTGGCGGAGCTGGCCGAGGTGCGTGCCACCGGCGGCCTGGACGCGGTCGCGGCGCGCCTGGCGGAGCCGCTCCCGGTGGCGGCGGACCCGGGTGACTCCGGGCGGCGGATCCAGCTGCCCACCGGGTACGAGATGCACCCGTGGGCGGACCTCCAGCCGGCGGGCGAGGGCGTGGCGACGGGGCGGAAGCTGTGGCATTCCAGCCCGGGGAGCGCGGGATGACCCGCCGCCGCCCGCCGGGAACCCCCGGAGCTTCAGCCCCGCCGGCGATTGAGGCGTCGGGTCCGGGGCGGGGGCCCGGCGATCCGGCCTCGCCGGCGTTCGAGGTGCCGGGGCCGGAGCGGGGCGCCACGGCTTCGGTCTCGGAGGTGGGCCGGGCGTCGGAGGTGGGCCGGGCGTCGGGTGCGGTGCTGGCCGTGCGGATGCGGGCGCCCGGGGGCGAGGGGATCGGGGCCGAGGCGTACGCCGGGGTGCTCGGGGTGTTCGAGGCCGTCACGCCCGTCGTGCAGCCGGTGCCCCCCGACACCGTCCTCCTCGACCTCCGCGGCGCCCTGCGCTACTTCGGCCGTGACACGGCCGAGCTGGCTGCGCTGATCCGGGTCAGGGCTCTCGCCCTGTACGGCGTCGAGTGCACCGTCGGCGGCGCCGGCAACCCCATGCTGGCCCGGATGGCCCTCCGTGCGGCCGTCCCTGGCGGGACCCTGATCATCGATCAGGACGAAGCCTCCGTACGGGAGTTCCTCGACCGCAAGCCGGCTGTCGCCCTCGACGGCATCGGTTCCGGGACCGCCCGCACCCTGTGCCGGTACGGTCTCGACACCGTCGGCCGGATCGCCGCCGCCCCGCCCGCCACCCTCCGCCGCATCCTCGGCCCCCGCGCCGGCCGCGAGCTCCACGAGCGGGCCACCGGCATCGACCGCACCCCGGTCCGCCCCGGCGCCGCCGCGCGCGCCCTGGCCGGGGAGCGGTCCTTCGACCGCGACGAGCTGGATCCCGTACGCCATCGCCGGGCCCTGCTCTCGCTCACCGAGGAACTCGGCGCCACCCTGCGCGCGCGGGGCCGGGTGTGCCGGTCGCTGACGCTCACCGTGCGCTGCGCCGACCGTACGGCCGTCACCCGCACCCGGAGCTTTCCCGAGGCCACCGCCCACTCGGCCGCCCTGACGGACGCCGCCTACGCGCTGTACGCCGCCCTCGGCCTCCAACGGGCCCGGGTCCGCGCGGTGTCGCTGCGCGCGGAGGACCTGACTCCCGCCGAGCGGGCGTCCCGGCAGCTCAGCCTGGACCCCGAGGACGACAGGGCCCGCCGCCTGGAGGCGGTCACGGACCGGATCCGGGGCCGCTTCGGCCCGGCGGCCATCTCCCGCGGCAGCCTCGCCGCCTAGGTGCGTCGTCAGGGGACGCCGCATCTGGGCCCCCTGGTGCGCGGTCGCCCCCGCGGAGCGGTCCGCTTATCACACGCGCCGTTCGACACCCGATTTTTTACTGACGCGTAACTTCCCACTCTTGCTACTGGACCGTAATTTAACGGCAGCAGCACCCCTTGTGATCCGGATCACGGGACGACGAACCCCCACGCCCATCCCCCTGAGTCGAACCCGCAAGGAGATCACACGATGCTGCCCTGGAGACGCCTGCTCCGCCCGCTGGCCGTCCTCGCCCTCACCGCCGCCGCGCTCGTCGCCCCCACCGGCACCGCGCAGGCGGCGCCCGCCGCCACCGCCGCGACCAGCAGCGGCTGGAACAACTGGTCCTGCAAGCCGTCCGCCGCGCACCCGCGCCCCGTCGTCCTCGTGCACGGCACCTTCGGCAACTCCGTCGACAACTGGCTCGGCCTCGCGCCGTACCTGGTGCACCGCGGCTACTGCGTCTACTCGCTCGACTACGGGCAACTGCCCGGCGTGCCCTTCTTCCACGGGCTCGGCCCCGTCGACAAGTCGGCCGAGCAGCTCGCCGTCTTCGTCGACCGGGTGCTCGCCGCCACCGGCGCCAAGGAGACCGACATCATCGGCCACTCCCAGGGCGGCATGATGCCGAACTACTACATCAAGTTCCTGGGCGGCGCCGCCAAGGTCAACGCGCTGATCGGGCTCGCCCCCGACAACCACGGGACGACCCTGCTCGGGCTCACCAAACTGCTGCCCTACTTCCCCGGCGCCGAGGACCTGATCAGCTCCGCCACCCCGGGGCTGGCCGACCAGATCGCCGGATCGGCGTTCCTGACGAAGCTCAACGCGGGCGGCGACACCGTCCCGGGGGTCAGCTACACCGTCATCGCCACCCAGTACGACCAGGTCGTCACGCCCTACCGCAGCGCCTTCCTGACGGGGCCGAACGTACGCAACGTGGTCCTGCAGGACCTGTGCCCCGTCGACTTCTCCGAGCACGTGACGATCGGCCTCACCGACCGGATCGCCTGGCACGAGGCGCTCAACGCGCTCGACCCCGCGCACGCCAAGCGGACCACCTGCGCGTCCGTCTTCGAGTGATCTCTTCGACGATCTCCTCGAATGACGCGCAGGTGGTCCGGGCGGACCGCCGGGGTCAGCGGCCGTGCCGCCCCCCGACGGTCCGGCGGCGGGCCACGGCGAACAGCACGGCCGTGCCGACGGCCAGGACGCCCGCGCCGCCGATCGCGATGAGCGGGGTGGTGCTGTCGCCGCCGGTCGCGGCGAGGCCGGTACCGGCGGACTGGCCGTCGGCTTCGCCCGTGCCGGCCACCGCGGTCGCCCCGCCCCCGTGGGCGTGGGGGACCGCGCTGCCCGGAACACCGTTGGTCTTCGGGTCGTTGTCACCGTGACCGTTGTGCTCGACCGAGGACTTGCTCTGCCCGGCCGCGATCTGCTGGTCGGTGGGGGCCGACGGCTTCGACGCCGGCTTGTCCGACGGCTTGGCGGAGGGCTTGGTGCCGCCCTGGCCGCCACCGTTCTGGTTGCCGCCGTTCTGGCCGCTGCCGCCGCCCGGCACCGGGGCGGTGCCGCTGTCCTTGCCGAACACCACGTCCGAGCAGGTGTAGAAGGCCTCCGGGCTGTCCGAACGCTGCCAGATGCTGTAGATGAGGTGGCGGCCGGACTTGTTCGGCACGGTCCCCGTGAAGACGTAGTCACCGTTCTGCATGCCCGGGTCGGTGACCTTCGCGAACGGCGCGGGCTCCAGGTCCGACCACTTCAGCGGCTTGGCGGGGTCGTAGCCGTCCTTGGTGACGTACAGCTCGAAGGACCCCTTGTGCGGGGCCGTGCCCTTGTAGCGGAAGGTGTGCGGGCCCGCCGACATCGGGCTGGCCGGCCAGTCCCCGCGGGCCAGGTCCAGACCCTGGTACTTGTCGTTGCCGGCCGAACAGAGCTGGCCGTTGGGGATGAGCGAGCGGTGGTTCCCGGCGGCGTTGGCGATGTTGACCGCGTTCCAGTCGTAGAACGCCTGGGTGCCGCTGGCCGCCACGGCCGCCTTGCACGCGGCCGACTTCGGCGCCTCCGGCCCCTCGGCGTAGCACGCGGCCACCCGGCTGACCGGGTCCGTCATCGAACCGTGGGCGGCAGCCGGGGTGACGGCGTACACGGTGACGGCGAGCGGCGCGAAGCCGAGCGCGGCGAGACGGGTGACGGTACGGCGGCGTGCGGGCATCGGTGGGATCTCCTTCGAGCAGCGGTCGGGCCGTGCGGCGCCACGCCCCCCGTGGGTCGCGACGCCGCCCCGCCCTGTCCTGTCCCGGCCAAGCTAGCCGCCCTGACCACGCGTTCCGCCGGGATCGGGGCCCCGGAGGGCATCCTTAGGTTCCCTTTAAGGAAGGGCTAAGCGCCCCGTCAGGATGCGCCCCCGAGGGCGTCCCCGGGGGCGTGCCCGGGGTGCTCGCCGAGCAGCTGCGCGAAGCCGCCGGAGCGGACCAGGTCCTCCAGCTCGTCGAGGGCGGCGACGGCCGCGCGGGCCGCCTCCGGGTCGCGCCCGGCCAGGCCGCTCGCCGCGAACTCGTCCTCGTCCAGGCGCCGTACGTCCGCCAGGTCCGCCGAGACCCACAGGTCGAGGTCGAGGTCCTCGACGAGGATCCCGTCCTCCCGTACGTCCGCGGGGCGGGTGATGTCGCAGTACCACCCCTTGAGCACGCCGGCGCCGGTACGGACCTCCTTCACCGCGAACCAGCGGTCCCGCCAGAAGTGCTCGACGAACACGTCCCCCGGCTCGAAGCGGACGAAGCCGAAGTCACGGACCCCGTCCGCCGCCCACGGGGCGCGGACGGTGACGCGCGCGCCGTCGTCGCCGAGCCGCTCCGCGGGGTAGCTGATCTTGGTGCGGCCGCCCTTGGTCAGGGTGACGGTGACGCGGTCGGTCACGGCCGGTCCTCCCCCAGCCGTTTGGCGTGCCGTACCTCGGTGGCGCAGATCTCGTAGCCGAACCGGGCGTTGACGGCGAGCATCGGCGCGTTCCCGGCGTCGTTGCCGGTGAACGCCTCCGTGTAGCCGGCCGCGCGGGCCCGGCGCAGGGAGTCGGCCTTGGCGAGCCGGGCCAGGCCGCGGCCGCGGTGGGCGCGCAGGGTGCCGGTCATGGCGGAGGCGTAACGGGTGCCGCCGTCGGTGAGGGCCGCGGTGAAGGCGGCCACCGCGCCGTCGACCAGGACCACCGTGGTGAGGTCCTTGTCGAGGTCGGGGTTGTTCCAGGTGTGCCGCACCCAGTCCTCGTAGTCGTCGAACTCGGTGTCGATGTCACCCGGTTCGTCGGCGGTCGTCTCCGCGTCGGCCTCGAAGAGGGGGCGGGGGTCGGCGGCGAAGGCGGACCCGGGGCGCAGCTCGACGCCGGCGGGCAGGGCGTCCGGGGGAGCGGGGAGCGTACCGGCGGTCAGGTCCAGGCGCAGGAAGTGCGCGCTCCGGCTCGCGCGGTAGCCGTGCCGCTCGGCGAACGCCCGGTGCCCGGGCTCGTCCAGCACCCACGCGTACACGTCGACGGCTCCCTCGGCCGCCAGGTAGGCCTCGGCCGTGCGCAGCAGGGCGGTGCCGGCCCCGCGGCCGCGGTGGGCCGGGTCGACGTAGGCGTTGAGGTACGACCGGCCCGGCTCCGGGCTGTCGTGGGCGATCCCGGCCTGCGCGGTACCGACGACGTGGCCGTCGGGGGTCTGGGCGACGAGGATGCGGTGGCGCCGGGCGGGAGGGGAGTTGGTGAGTTCGGACGCCACCCCGGCGGCGGTGGTGATCATGAAGGGCAGGGTGGCGCGGCGCACCCGTACGACGGCCTCGGCGTCCACGGGGTCACCGGGGCGGAGGTCGCGGATCAGAACGGTGGTATCGGTCACGGGCCCCGACGCTACGCAAGGCCGCGCCCGGGCCGCCTCCGAATTACCGGCGATGAGGGAGAATCGGCCGGTGACCTCGACGAACCTCAGGATCTCCCTCGACGCGTCGGCCGCGGCGGCGCCGTACGAACAACTGCGCGCGCAGATCGCCGACCAGGCCAGGTCGGGCCGGCTGCCGGCCGGTTTCAAACTGCCGACGGTACGGGGGCTGGCGCAGGAGCTCGGGCTGGCGGTGAACACGGTCGCGAAGGCGTACCGGGCGCTGGAGGCGGACGGGGTGATCGAGACGCGGGGACGGCACGGCACGTTCGTGGCGGCGGCCGGGGACGCGGCGGCGCGGGAGGCGGCGGCCGCGGCGCAGGACTTCGCGGATCGCGCGCACCGGCTGGGGCTGACGCTGGACGAAGCCGGTGCGGTCGCGATGGAGGCGTTGCGGGCCCGGTACGGCCGGCCGTAACCGGGGGCTCCGCCCCCCGGACGGAGTCTGGGGGAGCGTCCGGGGACGGAGCCCCCGCAACGTCACAGGTACAGGCCCGCGTCCGCGCCCTGCGGCTGGGGCGGGAGGATCGCCGCCGGGCCGGACCCGCGGCGCAGGGCGAAGAGCTCCGCCAGCGTCGCCCCGTCCCGCGCCACCCCCTCGTCCGTGCCCAGCCACTCCACCGCCTCACGGTGCGTCAGCCGGCCCACCTCGATCCGCGCCAGGCACCGTCCGGGCCGGACCACCGCCGGGTGCAGCCGTTCGAGGTCCTCGTTCGTGGTGACGCCCACCAGCACGTTGCGCCCCTGCCCCAGCAGCCCGTCCGTCAGGTTGAGCAGCCGTGACAGCGCCTGCCCGGCCGTGTGCCGGGCCTCGCCGCGGATCAGTTCGTCGCAGTCCTCCAGCAGCAGCAGCCGCCAGCGGCCCTTCGACGCCCCCTCGTCCTCGCCGATCGCGATGTCCATCAGGTAGCCGACGTCGTTGAACAGCCGCTCCGGGTCCAGCACGCAGTCCACCTGGCACCAGTCCCGCCACGACCGGGCCAGCGTGCGCAGCGCGGAGGTCTTGCCCGTGCCGGGCGGGCCGTGCAGCAGGAGCAGCCGGCCCGCGATGTCGTCCGGGGTCACCTTCATCAGGCGGTCCATCGCCCCGGCCACCGGCGCGGTGTAGTTCGGCCGTACCTCCGCCCAGGTGCCCGCCGCGATCTGACGCGTCGTCCGGTACGGGCCCCGCCGCGGCGAGACGTACCAGAACCCCATCGTCACGTTCTCCGGCTGCGGCTCCGGTTCGTCCTGCGCCCCCGTCGTCGCCTCCCCGAGCACGCTGGCCGCCAGCTCGTCGCTGACCGCCGTCACCGTCACGTCCGCGCCCCGGCTCCAGCGCGAGACGAGCATGGTCCACCCCTCGCCCTCGGCGAGCGTGGCGCTGCGGTCGGTGTCGCGCGCCGAGCGCAGCACCGTGGCCGCGGGCGGCAGCAGGGTCACTCCGGCCTTGACCCGTTCGATCGTCACGCTCCGCGAGTACGGCTGCTCGCCGGACGCGAACCGGCCGAGGAACAGCGCGTCGACGACGTCCGACGGGGAATCGCTGTCGTCGACGTTGAGCCGGATCGGCAGCGCGTCATGAGGGTTGGCTGGCATGGCGCCCATGATCCGGCACGAAGTGCCCTTGCGCACCCGTGTTTCACCGGTTCGTTCGCTGGAACGGGTGCCGTACTTCCCTCTTCAAACGCTTCGCGCGTGAAGATTCGGCCCGCATCTCCACCCCGAATCTTCTTGGCATGGACACTTCCAGACAGGCCCTGTGCGCCGGTACCACGGAACTCGGCAGCAACCCCCACACGAAGCCGCAGGAGCCGCACCATGAAGCTGTCTCGTTTCGCCGCCCTGTCCTCGTCCCTCTTACTCGCCGCGGGCGCCGTCCTGTTCGGCGCCGGCCAGGCCTCCGCCGCCGCCGACTTCGGCTATGTCGCGCTCGGCGACTCGTACTCCTCCGGCGTCGGCGCCGGGAACTACGACGGCGCCAGCGGGAACTGCAAGCGCACCCCCCGCGCCTACCCGGCCCTGTGGGCCGCCGCCCACGCCCCGCAGACCTTCTCCTTCGTCGCCTGCTCCGGCGCCCGTACGGACGACGTCCTCTCCGGGCAGCTCGCCCCGCTCAACTCCGGCACCGACCTCGTCAGCATCACCATAGGCGGCAACGACGCCGGCTTCGCCGACGTCATGACCACCTGCGTGCTCCAGTCCGAGGCCACCTGCGTCAACCGCGTCAACCAGGCCAAGGCGTACGTCACCTCCACCCTGCCCGGCAAGCTCGACCAGGTCTACAACGCGATCGACAGCCGCGCTCCGGGCGCGCACGTCGTCGTCCTCGGCTACCCCCGCTTCTACAAGCTGAACGGCACCTGCACCACGGGCCTGACCGAGAACGAGCGGGCCGCCATCAACGGTGCCGCCGACCACCTCAACGCCGCCATCGCCAAGCGCGCCGCCGACCACGGCTTCACCTTCGCCTCGGTCGTCGGCTCCTTCACGGGCCACGAGATCTGCTCCTCCGGGACCGCGTGGCTGCACAGCGTCAACTGGCTCAACATCGGCGAGTCGTACCACCCGACGGCCGCCGGACAGTCCGGCGGCTACCTGCCGGTCTTCGCGAACGCCGCGTAACCGCTCCCGCGGGACGAGGGCAGGAGGCCCCGCCGGGCGGGGCCTCCATCTCGCGGTCCGTCCGGGCGGGCGTCACCGGATTTCTCCCAGGAGGCTCCGCCCTTGAGGGCGGGGAGGAATGGATCCCTGGCGCGGAGCCGCGAAGCGGCGGAGTTCTCTGCACATCTGCCCTGACCTGCAC
>NZ_JBIVFN010000034.1:0-81635 GCF_044748145.1 Streptomyces sp. NPDC090022 | reverse complement strand
GATGTCCCCCAGCTACCGCTGGGAGGTGCCCCCACGTCCGGGCTGGTCTCAACCCGGCTGGTGCTGATCTTGTAAGCCCTGCCACCTGCTAGGTGTCAGGCGAAGTGAGCTAGGAATCCCCTCCCTTCAGGGAGGGGAGGAGTCAATCCAGCAGGCGCCACCCCAGGACGGCCAGGGCCGTCAGCAGTGCCACCAGGGCGAGGACACCGATCGTCAGCACCGCCCCCGCCCGCCGCGACCCCGACCCGGGCGCTGGCTCTCGGTCCGGCTCCTGTTCCGGCGTCGGTTGCGGAGCCGGGCCGCGACTGCCGCCCGCGGCCGGGCTCTTCGCCCCGTCGCGTTCCGGCGCCGTCCGGTCCGCGGCCGTCCGGTCCGCGGCCGTCCGGTCCGCCGCGGGCCCGCCCGCACCCGGCGGCGACCCGCCCGCGGCGACCACCCGCAGCAGCTCCGCCGCCCGCGCCGCCGTCATCCGCGCGGCCGGATCCTCGCGCAACAGTCCCTCCAGTACGGGCGCCAGCGCCCCGGCCCGGCGCGGCCGCGGGGCGTCCGGCGGGACGGGCGGGATCCCTTCCACCGCCGTATACAACAGCACCCCCAGCGCCCGCAGATCCGGCCCCTCGTCGTCCGGTGTCACGTCGTCCGGTGTCACGTCGTCCGGCGTCGCGTCGTCCGGTGCCAGGGAATCCGGCTGGCCGGAGCCGAAGCCGCTCACGTGCACCCGGCCGTCGTTACCGATCAGCACCGTGCCCGGCCCGACGCCCCGGTGCGGCACCCCGGCGCCCTGCGCCGCGCTCAGCGCCGCCAGGACCTGGACGCCGATGCCCGCGGCCTCGCGCGGGCTCACCGGACCGTCGGCGGCCAGTACGTCCGCGAGCGAGAGCCCGCGCACGAGCTCCATCACGATCCACGGCCGGCCGTCCTCGCTCACCACGTCATGCACGGCCACCACGGCGTCGTGCGCGATCCGCGCCGCCGCCCACGCCTCGCGCTCCCGGCGCGCGTACATGCGCCGTACCCGCGACGGGTCCGGTCCGTCCGGGGCGCGCACCTCCTTGACCGCCACCTCGCGGCCCAGCACCTCGTCCCGGGCCCGCCACACGATGCTCGAGCCGCCCCGGCCCACCTCGTCCAGCAGCCGGTACCGGCCCGCCACCACACGTTCCGGATCCTCGCTCACGCGCGCCCCCCGCCCGGGTCACAGGTCGATCACCCCAAGTTAGCGGCAGTCCGGCATTTTGCCCCCCGTCGTGACGGAGCCGGTCCGCTCGGTGACGGGCGCGCCACGACAGCCCCCGGGAGCACGGGTTTTGTGCGGAGAGTAACCGTCGACTCCGTTGAGTAATCGTCAACTCCCCGTACGGATAGGGGTAATTCACACGACCGGGATACCCGGCAGCGACGCGGGGGCGATAGGGTTACCCTGCCCGGGCCGGGTGCCCTCGTTTGGGTGGGGAGAGACATGGAACAGATAGCAATGCGCAGCAGGCCGCCCCGCGTGCCTGCCATCACGTGCGGCAGCAGCGCGACCAGCTCGCGCCTCGACCGCCACCTCGCCGTGCTGGGCGGCCCCGCCGTCCCGCACCGGGAGGCGGCCGAGGCGACCCTGCTGATGCGCGAGCTCACGTCCCGCGACCACACGCACGTCCAGCGGAGCCGGAGCGCGCGCGTCTCGCTCTTCGCACCGCTGCGCCGGCTGCGTCGCACGCTCTTCGGCAGCCGCCGGCACTAGGGGGCGTACCGCACCAGACCCGTCCCTCGACCCCGGCTCCCTCAGGCGACCACACCGTCCCGGCGCAGTGCCGAGATCTGCGCGTCCGTCATCCCCAGGGCGCGCAGCAGGACATCGGTGTGTTCGCCCAGCGCGGGTACCGCGCCCATGCGCGGTGCCGCGCCGCCCGGCAGCACGATCGGCGGCAACAGGGCCCGCAGCGGCCCGGCCGGCGATCCCACCTCCCGCCAGCGGTCCCGCGCCGCCAGCTGGGGGTGATCGGCCAGCTGCGCCACCGAGTTCAGCCGCGCGCAGGCGATGCCGGCCGCCTCCAGGCGCGCGAGCGCCTCGTCCGCGCCGAGCCGGCCCAGCGCGTCGGCGACCGCCGCGTCGGTCCTCTCCCGGTTCGCGGTGCGCGCCGCGTTCGTCGCGAACGCCGGGTCCTCCGCCAGCTCGGGCCGCTCCAACACCTGCCGTGCCAGCCGCCGCCACTCCCGGTCGTTCTGCACCGACAGCAGCACCCGGTCCCCGTCCGCCGTCCCGTACGCGTCGTAGGGCGCGATCACCGCGTGTGCCAGGCCCGTGCGCACGGGCTGCTCCCCGCCGTGCATCGTGTGGTGCAGCGGATGCCCCATCCACTCGGCGAGCGCGTCCAGCATCGCGATCTCGACCGGGCCGCCGCGGCCGGTCGTACCGCGCCGCAGCAGGGCGGCGAGGACGCCGGAGAACGCGTACATGGCGGCCGCGATGTCGGCCGCCGGGATCCCGGCCTTGACGGGCCGTCCGGGCGTGCCCGTCACCGAGACGAGCCCCGCCTCGCACTGCACCAGCATGTCGTACGCCCGCTTGTGGGCGTACGGGCCCTGCGCGCCGTAGCCGGAGATGTCCACGGCGACCAGCCGCTCGTAGCGCCCGCACAGGGTCGCCGCGTCCAGGCCGAGGCGGGCGGCGGCGCCCTGGGCGAGGTTCTGTACGAACACGTCCGCGTCCGCCAGCAGCCCGTGCAGGACCTCCCGGCCGCGCGGGTCCTTCAGGTCCAGGGCGATCGACTCCTTGCCCCGGTTCGTCCACACGAAGTGCGAGGCCAGGCTTTGGGCGGCGGTGTCGTAGCCGCGCGCGAAGTCGCCGCCGTCGGGGCGCTCGACCTTGATCACCCGCGCGCCGAGGTCGGCGAGCTGGCGGGTGGCGAAGGGGGCCGAGACGGCCTGTTCGACGGCGACGACGGTGATCCCGTCCAACGGGAGGGGTGCGGCGAGCTGTTCCATGACCCCGATGCCTACCGGGTGCGGACCGCTCCTGTCACCCCCTTCCGGGGACGGCGGTGTCAGTCCCGGCCGCGTGCGAACCCGCGGGCGGTCAGCGGTACGAACACCACCAGCAGCGCCAGCGACCAGAGCACGGCCCCGGCCACCGGGTGCGCGGCCGGCCAGGCGGCGCCGGCCGCCGCCTGCGCGCCCGGGCCGCCGCACAGCTCGCGCACCGCCGAGGCGACCGCGCTGATCGGGTTCCACTCGGCGACCGTGCGCAGCCACGCCGGCAGCCCGTCGGTCGGCAGGTAGGCGCTGGACAGCAGCGGCAGCACGAAGGTGGCGCTGCCGAGCTGTCCGGCCGCCTCCTCGCTCGCGCTGACCAGACCGAGGTACGTGCCCACCCAGGCCATGGCGAAGCGGAACAGCAGCAGGACGCCGAACGCCCCGAGCGCGCCCGGCAGTCCGTTCTCCACGCGCCAGCCCATGGCCAGGCCCACCAGCATCAGCGGGACCGTGCCGACGGCCGTGGTGACCAGGTCGGCGGCCGTCTGGCCCAGCGGTACGGCGGCCCGGCTCATCGGCAGTGACCGGAACCGGTCGGTCACCCCGCGGTGGGCGTCCTGCGCGGCGGTGAACACACCGGTCATCAGCCCGCCGGCGGCGGTCGCGGCGAGCAGGCCCGGCACCAGGAACGCGCGGTACTCGTCGCCGGGCATGGCCATCGCGCTGCCGAAGACGTAACCGAAGAACAGCAGCATCGTGATCGGCATCGTCTGGGTGAGCAGCAGCAGCGCCGGGGCGTGCCGGGCCTTCTGCAACTGCCGGGTCAGGACGGCGGCCCCGTCGGACAGGGCGGTGGTGCGGGTCGCGGTGCGGGTCGCGGTGCTGTTGCTCATGCGGCGTGCTCCTGGGTCGGTGGGGTCGTGGTCGCCGCGGTCGAGGTCAGGCGGAGGAAGACCTCTTCGAGGGTGGGCGGGCGCAGGCTCGCGTCCGTCACCGCAACCCCGGCGGCGTCGAGCCGGCGGATGATCCGCGGCAGGGTCACGGCGGGGTCCAGCACCGTGACGCCGGCCGTGAGCCGTTCCTCGTCGAGGACGGGGCGGCCGCCGGTGAGCTGGTCCAGGACGACGGCGGCCCCGGCGAGCGCCTCGGGCGCCCCGACGGTGACCTCGGCGCGGGCGCCGATCCGGGCCTTGAGCGCGGCCGGGGTCCCGGTGGTGGCGGCCCGGCCGCCGTCGATGAGCACGATGTCGTCGGCGAGCCGGTCGGCCTCCTCCAGGTACTGGGTGGTCAGGAGCACCGTGGTGCCCGCGTCGGCCAGCGCCCGTACCTCGGTCCAGATGTGCTCGCGGGAGGCCGGGTCCAGGCCGGTCGTCGGCTCGTCGAGGAACAGCACCCGGGGGCGGGTGAGGAGGCCGGCCGCCAGGTCGAGGCGGCGCCGCATGCCGCCGGAGTAGGTGCCGGCGGTGCGGTCGGCGGCCTCCTCCAGCCCGCATCTCCCCAGGAGTTCGTCGGCGCGGGCCCGGCCGGCCCGCCCGCGCAGCCCGGTCAGCCGGGCGAAGAGCCGCAGGTTCTCCCGGCCCGTCAGATCCCCGTCCACGGAGGCGTACTGGCCGGTGACGCCGATCGCGCGGCGCACCGCCACGGGATCGCGCACCACGTCGTGCCCCGCGACCACGGCGCGTCCCCCGGTCGGGCGGGTGAGGGTCGCGAGGATCCGGACCGCGGTGGTCTTGCCGGCTCCGTTGGGCCCCAGCAGGCCGCAGACGGAGCCCTCGGGGACGGCGAGGTCGAGGCCGCGCAGGGCGTGGACCGTCCCGAAGTCCTTCGTCAGATCCTCACTAAGTACGGCGTACGTAGTTGTCGTCATGGTGGTGACCCTACCTCACTACGTACGGTGTACGTAACTAGGATGGGGGAGCGACGCGAGAGAGGACGAGGCATGGCAGCGAGCGGGCGCCCCACCGGCCCCGAGGTGATCTGGACCAGGCCGCAGCGCGCGGGCCGTGGCCCGCGGCCGGCGCACAGCCGCGACTCGATCGTGGCGGAGGCGGTGCGGATCGCCGACGCGGAGGGGATCGAGGCGGTCTCGATGCGACGGGTGGCGGCCGGGATCGGCGCGGGCACGATGTCGCTGTACAACTACGTGCCGCGCAAGGAGGACCTGTACGAGCTGATGGTCGACGCGGTCGGCGGCGAGTACGACCTGGCCGCGCCGACCGGTGACTGGCGCGCCGACCTGCTGGGCGTGGCCCGCCAGGGCCGGGCCCTGATGCACCGCCACCCGTGGCTGCCGCGGCTGCTCACCCCCGCCTACGGCTTCGGCCCGAACGTCCTGCGCTACCTGGAGCACTGCCTGACCTGCCTGGCGCCGCTGGACATCGCGGCCGCGGACAAGCTGGAGCTGGTCGCCGCCGTCAACGGGACGGTGGCGACGTACGTGGGCGGCGAGCTGGCGCTGGCGGAGCGGGCCCGCGCGCTGCCGTGGAGCGAGGAGGAGGAGCAGCGGGTCCGCGCCGACTACCTCGGCGGCCGGCTCGCGACCGGCGCGTACCCCCTGCTGGCCGGGGCCCTCGGGGAGGCCGGCACCGCCGCCCCCGACATGGACGAGGTCTTCGACCGCACGCTGCTGCGCCTCCTGGCGGGCTGGTCCGGCCGCTGACCCCGCGCGCGGGGGGCCCGCTGGCGCGGGCGCGCAGGGCGGGGCCGGGGCCGGGGTGGCCGGCGGAGTGGCCGTGGCTCCGCCCGGTCCCGGCGGGCCGGTGGCGGTTCCGGGCGTGCCATGGCGCCCGGCCCCTGCGGGGTGGACCGGGCGTGGGTGGTCAGAGCAGGGCGAACTGGCCGCCCGGGCCCTCCTCGTGGTGGTCCAGGACCGAGGCGGGCCGGCGGGACCAGCGCGGCGGGGGCAGTACGCCGGCCGCCCGCAGCTCGGCCGCCGGCAGCGGCGGGCCGGGTTCCAGGGCGCTGCGCGCCGGGGCGAGGTCGGCCAGCAGGGCCAGCGTGGTCAGCAGCGCCAGCAGTTCGGAGGTCCAGGCCTGCGGCCACTCGGCCGGACCGAGGGCCTCCAGGCCGTCGAGCCCGCGGTGCGCGGTCCGGGCGGCGAACCACCGCTCCAGCACCCGGACGCCGCCCGTCTCGTACGCCCAGGCCGCGGCCGGGACGGGGGAGACCGCCCCGTCGTCCAGGTGCAGGGTCTCGGTCTCCGGGTCGTACGACAGGGCCGCCGGCCGGGCCGGGACCGCCTGGCGCACGTACGGCCGCCGCCCGCCCGGCAGCCGCGGCGGCTCCCCGCCCCGGGCACCGCGCAGCTGGACGGTCAGCAGCCGGTGGCCGAGCTCCAGGCCCGCCCGCCAGCCCTCGGGCCCGGCGGGCAGCGGGACTTCGTGGCCGCGGGGGCCGGGCCGGCCGGCCGCGAGGATCCACGACAGGACGTCCTCCGGGGTCACCCAGGTGCCGTACCGCTCACCGAGGTACGCCAGCAGCCCCGGCGCCAGGTTCGGCTCGGTCCCGCCCGGGCGCCGGTGCAGCGGCCGGACCCGGACGCTCCGGCCGGGCCCGGGGCCGACTGCCGGCAGATGGGCGCTGACCAGCAGTTCCGGTCCCGCCTCCACGGCGAACAGCTGGTGCTCGTCCTGGACCCGCCACAGCTCCGGCCGGGCCGCGTCGATCAGCCGCTGGTCGGGCAGCAGCCACTGCTCGTCGAAGGGGTCGCGCAGCACCCGTACCGGCTCCGGGCACGGTCCGGGCGCCCGGGAGAACCGGTCGGTGGCCGTCCGCTGCCCCGGCAGCGCGGCCGCGCCCGCGTCGGGCGTCCGGGCCCGGCTCGGGCGGAACAGCCGCTCCCGCTCGGCGGCTTCGGCCCCGGCCAGGGCGGTCCAGCGGGCCCGCAGGGTCGCCGGGTCGGGCGCGGCCACCCAGGCCCGCCCGAGCCGCAGCCCCGGCACCGACCAGGGCATCAGATCGTCCAGCAGCGGTACGTCGTCGCTCACCCGGCCGATGGTAGCGACGCCGCCCGGAGCCCGGGCCCGGTCCAGGCCGAAGCGTTACGCTCCTTATGTACGGATATCTCCCGACGAGGAGACGGTCATGAGCCAGTACGACGAATACTCGACCCCGTCCCAGGCCGAGGGCGAGCGGCTCGACGAGGACATGGACGAGAAGGAGCGCGCGGAGCGGCACCACCCGCAGACGATGCGGACCACGCCGTCCCAGGCCGAGGGCGAGCGCCGTGCGGAGGACGACGAGAAGTGACCTCCCGTCCGCGCCGCGGCAGGTGGCCGGGTGGCCCGGCGTTCAGTGGGCGTCGACGGTGACCGTGAAGGAGAACCGGTCGCCGCGGTACCGGATCCGGGCGACGTCCACGACCCGGCCGTCCTCGTCGTAGGTCACCCCCGTGTAGTGCAGGATCGGGCTGAGCAGCGGGACCTGGAGCAGCTCGGCGGTGAGGGGGTCGGCCAGCCGCGCCTCCACGGTGTCCGTGATCCGGCTGATCCGCACCCCCACGACGTCCCGCAGCACCTTGGTCATCGGCCAGCGCTCCAGATCGGCCACGTCCACGGCCTCCGCGAGCTCCGGCCGTACCGCGTTCTCCGCCCAGTTGGTGGGCTCCCCGCTCTCCCCGTCGCGGCGCAGCCGGCGGTAGGTGACCACCTCCGCGGTGTCCGGGAAGTGCTCCAGCAGCTCCCCGGGCACCGCGGTGCGCTCCTGGCCCAGCACCGTCGTGCGTTCCCCCGACTGCTGGGCCACGATCGCGTCGACCGAGCCCAGCAGCCGGACCGGCGCCCCGCGCTGGGCGCCCGGCTCGATGAAGGTCCCGCGCCGCCGGTGCCGGCTGATCAGGCCCTCCTGCTCCAGCTCCTTGAGGGCCTGGCGCATGGTCAGCACGCTCACCCCGTAGTGCTCGGCGAGCTGCTCCTCGGTGGGCAGGCGCAGCGAGGCGTCCGGGGTGCGCCCCAGTATCGAGGCGCGCAGCGACTGCGACACCTGATACCAGAGGGGCAGCTTCCGGTTCAGCACCAGCGAGTCGGGGGCGAAGGCGGTCACGGGCGGTTCTCCGTACGGGCGGGGCGACGTGCAGGAATCCTAAGGCGGCGCCTCAGGCGCGGAAATGCCGCTGGAGGCCCTGCCACACGTCGTCGTAGCCGCGCTGGAGGTGCTCGGCGCCGGCCGCCTGGGCGGTGGCGGTGATCGGCCAGCGGGTCTCGAACATGAACGCCAGCCCGTCGTCGATCTTCTGCGGCTTCAGCTCGGCGGCGCTGGCCCGGTCGAAGGTCTCCCGGTCCGGGCCGTGCGCGGACATCATGTTGTGCAGCGAGCCGCCGCCGGGGACGAACCCTTCGGCCTTGGCGTCGTAGGCGCCCTCGATCAGGCCCATGTACTCGCTCATCACGTTGCGGTGGAAGTACGGCGGCCGGAAGGTGTCCTCGCCGACCAGCCAGCGCGGGGCGAAGACGACGAAGTCCACGCCCGCCAGGCCCGGGGTGTCCGAGGGCGAGGTCAGCACCGTGAAGATCGACGGGTCCGGGTGGTCGTAGCTGATGGTGCCCAGCACGTTGAAACGGCGCAGGTCGTAGACGTACGGCACGTGCGTGCCGTGCCAGGCGACGACATCGAGGGGGGAGTGGTCGTAGGTGGCGGCCCAGAGGTTGCCGCAGAACTTGTTGATCACCTCGACGGGGGTCTCGACGTCCTCGTACGCCGCGACCGGGGCCTGGAAGTCCCGGGCGGCGGCGAGCCCGTTGGCGCCGATCGGGCCGAGGTCCGGCAGCTCGAACGGCCGGCCGTAGTTCTCGCAGACGTACCCGCGGGCGTCGGCGTCCAGCAGCTCGACGCGGAAGCGCACGCCGCGCGGGACGAGGGCGACATGGCCCGGCTCGGCGCGCAGCAGGCCGAACTCGGTGCGCAGCAGCAGCCCGCCGCGCTCGGGGACGATCAGCAGCTCGCCGTCGGAGTCGCTGAAGACCCGGTCGGTCATCGAGGCGTTGGCGGCGTAGAGGTGGATGGCCATGCCGCTGCGCTGGGACACGTCGCCGTTGCCGCCCAGGGTCCACAGGCCGGCCACGAAGTCGGTGCCGGGCGCGGGGTCGGGCAGCGGGTTCCAGCGCAGCCGGTTGGGGTCCGCGACGCTCTCGGTGAAGGGTGCGGAGCGCAGTGCTCCGTTGTCGATCCGGGTGAACGGCGGGTGCGCGGCCGAGGGGCGGATCCGGTAGAGCCACGACCGGCGGTTGTGGGCGCGCGGCTCGGTGAACGCACTGCCGCTGAGCTGCTCGGCGTAGAGGCCGAGGGGGGCGATCTGCGGCGAGTTGCGGGCGATGGGGAGGGCGCCCGGGACGGCCTCCGAGCTGTGTTCGTTGCCGAAGCCCGTGAGGTACACCAGCCCCTCCGCCGTCTTCCTGGCCCGCTCGGCCTGCTCGCTCATGCCTGCTCCCGCTCCGTCGAAGGAATCCTATGGTCGACAGTAGGATTCCGGGCCCGCCGCGTCAACGGCGGACGGGAACGGGTGGCGGAAAGGCGCCGTACGGAAAAGGCCGTGCGCGGGGGGATCCCAAAAGATGAACAATGCTCTACTCTCTCGCGCATGTCGTGGACCCGCAGGTTCCCTGCCGTGCCGGCGGCGCTCCTCGCCGCCCTCCTCGCCCTGGTGTCGTTCCTGGCCCTGCTCGCCGCCGCCCCGGCCGCGCAGGCGCACGAGGAACGCCCCGTCGCCTTCCCGGACGGCTCCGGATCCGTGCCGCAGTACCGCACGGGCGAGCCCGACCTCATCGTGTGCAAGACCGACCGGGCCGCCTTCGAGCAGCGCATCGCGGCCTTCCCCGAAGAGCTCAAGGCGCGCAACCTCGCCCTCTTCGCGCGCTGCGAGCAGAGCGGCTTCCGGCACATCCAGGAAGCCGTCGACCGGGTCGACCGGCCCGGTATGACCATCGCGATCCTGCCCGGTCTCTACGAGGAGGAGCCCTCGCTGCCCGCGCCGACGGGGGAGTGCGCCGCGCTGAAGGCCCCCGACTCGGCCCTGGGCTACCAGATCCTGTCGTACGAGCAGCAGGAGCGCTGCCGCCACAACCAGAACCTGGTGGCCATCCTCGGCAAGACGAACCTGCAGATCGAGGGCACCGGCGCGAGCCGCCTGGACGTGGTGATCGACGCCAAGTACCAGAAGCTCAACGGCATCCGCGCCGACAAGTCCAACGGCATCTACTTCCGCAACTTCACCGCCCAGCGCACCACCTTCAACTCGCTGTACGTGCTGGCGGGCGACGGGTTCGTCATCGACGACGTGCTGACCCGCTGGAACGACGAGTACGGCTTCCTGACCTTCGCCAGCGACCACGGCCTGTACAAGAACTGCGAGTCCTACGGCAACGGCGACTCCGGCATCTACCCGGGCAGCGCCTCCGACATCAACAACGGCCGCGGCTACGACGTCCCCCGCTACTCGATCGAGATCACCGGCTGCCGCAGCCACCACAACATGGTCGGCTACTCGGGCACGGCCGGGGACTCCGTCTGGGTCCACGACAACGAGTTCGACCACAACATGGGCGGCGCCTCGATGGACAGCGCCTTCCCCGGCCACCCCGGACTCCCGCAGAACCACGCCAAGTTCGAGCGCAACCTCATCCACGACAACAACCAGGACTACTACCGCCACGTCGCCGACGGCACCTGCGCCAAGCCGCCCATCGAGCGCGGCTACGAGCAGGGCGTGGTCTGCCCGCAGATCTCCATGCCCCCGGGCACGGGCATCATCACCGCGGGCGGCAACTGGAACATCTACGAGAAGAACTGGGTCTACGGCCACGAACGCGCCGGCTTCTTCCTCTCGGCCGTCCCCGCCTTCATCCGCGGCGAGGAGGAGTGGTCCAAGCAGACGGACACCTCCCACCACAACCGCTACGCCGGCAACATCCTCGGCAAGGACAAGTCCGGCGCCTCCCGGCCCAACGGCATGGACGTCTGGTGGGACGGCCAGGGCCGGGGCAACTGCTGGCAGTCCGGACCCGACGGCTCCACCCCCGGCACCCTGCCGCGGTGCGGCGCCGCGCGCGGCGACGTCTCCGGCGCCTCGGCCCGCCTGGTCGGCGAACCGGTCAAGCTGGTCCAGCTGATGGTCTGTGCCGACTACAACGTGCAGGCGCGCCGGCTGCCGGCCGGCTGCGACTGGTACGGCGCGCGGGGCCTGGAACGCGTGGAGACCCAGGTCGCCGCCGCCGTCGCGGCCGTCCTCCTGCTGGTCGGCGGGGTGCTGTGGTGGCGCCGGCTGCACGGCTCCCGGCTGGGTACGGCCGCCACGCTCGCGGGCCTCGCGGGCCTGGCCCTGGACGTGGCCGGCTCCACCATGGCCCTGACCGCCACCCCCGTTCCTGCCCTGGCCCTGCTGCTCCTGGGCCTGTGGTGGACCGGTGCCGGCCTCGCGCTGCGGCCCGACCGCCCCTGGCTCGCCCGCGTCACCCTGCTGCTGGGTGCCCTCACCCTCCTCGACACCTTCGACAAGGCGGTGCTGATGATCCCGTGGATCCCGGTCGGCCCCGCCTGGATCCGCTCCCTGCTCGCCGTCCTGTGGGTGCTCTGGGCCGTGATCGCCTCGGCCCGCCCCGGCCCGGCCCCCGCCCGTCCCGGCGGCCCGGGCGGCGCCGGCCCGGCGGGCGACCGTACCCCCGTACCGCCCGCCCCGGTCCCGGCCCTGAGCGCGGTCGCGGACCACCCGGCGGCTCCCGCCCCGGGCGGCACCCACCCCACCCCGGGAGCCGCGGCGTGATCGGCGGGCGCCGGGCAGCGGTACTCGCCCTCGCACTCCTGCTCGCCGCAGCCGGACTGACCGGCTGCGGCGGGCGGGCCACCACCCACCACAAGCCGGGCACCAGCCACGAGCAGGCCTCGGGCAGCGTGGGCAGGCTGCTGGACACCACGGACGCGACGGGCCACCGCTTCCGCGAGGTCCCGGCCGACGGCGCACCACAGGTGCGGCTGGCCGTCCGCCCCGACAGCGAGGACGGCTGGAACCTGCAACTGACGGTCCAGAACTACCGGTTCACACCCGACAGCACCGGCGGGGCGGCCCTCCCGGGCGCCGGCCACGCCCACCTGGAGCTGGACGGCCGCAAACTGGCCCGGCTGTACGGCCCCTGGTATCACCTGCCGGCCGCGCAGGTGCCCCAGGGGACGCACACCCTGACCGTCCGCCTCTACGCCGACGACCACACCGCCTGGGCCGTCGGCGGCAAGGCCGTCGAGGCCACGGCCCCGCTCACCGCCGCCCAGCCGGGCGCCTCCGGCCAGGGCCACGACCACGGCGCCCCACCCGCCTCCGCCCCGCCCGCCTCCGCCCCGACCGCCACGCCCCCGGCTCCACGGCCCGGCGGCGGTGAGGAGGCCGACCGCACGATCACCGTCACCGTCCGCGACGGCAAGGTCGCCCCCGCGCCCGGCCGTACCGAGGTCAAGCGCGGCGAACGGGTGGCCCTGCGCGTCACCAGCGACCGCGCCGACACGCTGCACGTCCACGGCTACGACAAGGAACTCGCCCTCCCTCCGGGCCAGGAGGCCACGCTCGTCCTCACCGCCGACCGCACCGGCCTCTTCGAGGTGGAGACGCATGCGTCGGGCCTCCTGCTGACCCAGCTCATCGTCCGGTGACCGGCTCCGGCGCCGACCCCCACGCCGCCCCGGCCGCCGTCCTGGCCCACGGCGTGGGATCCACCCACGACCTGCCCATCTCTCCCTTCTACGCCTTCGCCGGAGCCTTCACCGCCCTCTTCGTCTCGTTCCTCGCGCTCGCCCTGCTCTGGTCCACCTCCCGCTTCCGCGGCGACCGCTCCGGCCTGCCGCTGCCCGCCGCCCTCCAGCGGATGGCCGACGCGCCGGCCACCCGCACCACCCTGCGCGTCCTCGGCCTCGCCGCCGCGCTGTTCGTCGCCGCCCACCTCCTCCTCGGTCCCGACGACCCCGACCGCAACCCCGCGCCCGGCGCCGTCTACGTGCTGTTCTGGGTCGGACTCGTGCCCGCCTCCCTCCTCCTCGGTCCCGTCTGGCGCCTGCTCAACCCGCTGCGCACCCTGCACCGCCTGATCTGCCGGGCCACCCGCCGCCGGCCCGACCGTCCCCTGCCGCCACGGCTCGGCCTGTGGCCCGCGGCCGCCGGGCTCCTGGCCTTCACCTGGCTCGAACTCGTCTCACCCGAACCCGCGTCCACCACCCCCCTCCTGATCGCCCTCGCCGCCTATGCCACCCTCCAGCTCGCCCTCGCGGCCCGCTTCGGCGAGCGCTGGTTCGCCGACGGCGACGCCTTCGAGGCGTACGCCGGCCTCCTCGCCCGGCTCTCCCCCCTCGGCCGCCGCACCGACGGGCGCCTGGTCCTGCGCAACCCCTTCCACGGACTCGACGCGACGCCCGAGCGGCCCGGACTCGTCGCCACCGTCTGCGTCCTGCTCGGCTCCACCGCCTACGACGGCCTGTCCGACAACCCCTCCTGGATCAACACCGTCCAGACCTCCCCCCTCGGCCGCACTCCCACGGCCACGCTCGGACTGCTCGCCACCATCGGCCTCGTCGCCGCCCTCTACTGCCTGTGCACCCTCGCCACCCGCCTCGTCAGCGGACCCCACCCCCGTCCCCTCACCGCCTTCGCGCACTCACTCGTGCCGATCGCCCTCGGCTATCTCGTCGCCCACTATTTCTCCCTCCTTGTGACCGAAGGACCATGCACGGTAAGCATGGCACTCGGCACGGACAACGCCTCCCCGGCCGCTCCACCCCTGGCCCCCGGGGGCCTCGCCGCCCTCCAGGTCGCCGCCGTCGTCACCGGCCACGTCCTCGGTGTCGTCGCCGCCCACGACCGCTCCGTACGCCTCTTCCCGCCCGCCCGGGCCGTGGCCGGCCAACTGCCACTGCTCGTGCTGATGATCACGTACACCCTCGGCGGGATCGGCCTCCTGCTGAACTGACCCGCCCCGGCCCAGGAGCGGCATGATGGACCCCGTGCCTCCCGCCCACCCCCTCCGCCGCACCCCGATCCAGCAGCGCAGCGCCGACCGCCTCGCCCGGATCCTCGACGCCTGCGCCGAACTCCTCGACGAGACCGGGTACGAGAACCTCAGCACCCGCGCCGTCGCCCAGCGCGCCGGTGTGCCCATCGGCTCCGTGTACCGCTTCTTCGGCAACAAGCGCGCCATGGCCGACGCCCTCGCCCACCGCAACCTCGACCGCTACGCCGAGGGCATCGCGCACCGGCTCGCGAGCCTGCCGGGCACCCACTGGCGGCCGGTCGTGGACGCCGTGCTCGACGAGTACCTCGCCATGAAGCGCTCCGTCCCCGGCTTCGCCCTCGTCGACTTCGGCGTCCCCGCGCCCCCGCCCGGCGCCGACGGCGACCCGCACCGGGCCTCCGACGCCCCCAACGACCTGGTCGCCGCCCGCCTCACCGAACTGTTCTGCGGCCACCTCCGGCTCGACCCCGCGCCCGAACTGCGGCGCGCCGTCCTGGTCGCCGTCGAGGCCACCGACGCCCTGGTCCAACTGGCCTTCCGCGCCCACCCCTCCGGCGATCCCGACATCGTCGCCGAGACCCGCGCGATGATGCACGCCTACCTCGCCCGCGTCCTCGACTGACGCGGTCCGCGACGAAGGTGAGGGCGGTGCGGACCGGGGCCGGCGGAGCCTCGCGGTCCGCCGGACGCTCCTGGTACGCCCGGCCCTCCCGGCGCCACCGGCCCGCCGGGCCGGGGCCGGCGCACCCCTCGTCACCCTCCATACCGTTCGGTATGCTCGGTCCGCCCGCGCCCCGGCGCCCACCCGCGCCCCCGTGCCGACGCCTGCCGCCCCTGGAGGGCCCATGCCCCGCACCGCCCTGCGCATCTGCCCCCTCTGCGAAGCCACCTGCGGCCTCACCCTCACCCTCGACGGCGCCACCGTCACCGGCGCCCGCGGCGACCGCGAGGACGTCTTCAGCCGCGGCTTCATCTGCCCCAAGGGCGCCGCGTTCGGCGCCGTCGACGCCGACCCCGACCGGCTGCGCACCCCGCTCGTACGCCGCGCCGGCCGGCTCGTCGAAGCCACCTGGCAGGAGGCCTTCGACGCGATCGCCGCCACCCTGCCCGCCCTGGTCCGCGACCACGGGCCCGACAGCGTCGGCGTCGTCCTCGGCAACCCCAACGTCCACACCATGGCCGGCGCCCTCTACCCGCCGCTGCTCCTCAAAGCCCTCGGCACCCGCAACCTCTTCACCGCCAGCACCCTCGACCAGATGCCCAAGCACGTCTCCAGCGGACTGCTCTTCGGAGACCCCTTCGCCATCCCCGTCCCCGACCTCGACCGCACCGACTTCCTGCTGCTCCTGGGCGCCAACCCGCTCGACTCCAACGGCTCCCTGTGCACCGCCCCCGACTTCCCCGGCCGCCTCAAGGCCCTGCGCGCCCGCGGCGGCACGCTCGTCGTCGTCGACCCGCGCCGCACCCGCACCGCCGCCCTCGCCGACCGCCACCTCGCGCCCCGCCCCGGCAGCGACGCCCTGCTGCTGGCCGCCCTCGCGCACACCCTCCTCGCCGAGAAGCTCGCCGACCCCGGCCCGCACCTGGAACGGCACACCGAAGGCCTGCCCGGACTCGCCGACACCCTTGCCGACGCCCTCGCCGCCTTCACCCCCGAGGCCGTCGCCCCCGCCTGCGACCTGGCCGCCGACGAGATCCGCGGCCTCGCCCGGGCCCTGGCCGCCGCCCCCACCGCCGCCGTCTACGGCCGGATCGGCAGCTGCACCGTCGAGCACGGCACCCTGGCCAGCTGGCTGGTCGACGTACTCAACCTCCTCACCGGCAACCTCGACCGCCCCGGCGGCGTCCTCTTCCCGCTCTCCGCCACCGCCGCCGCGCCCCGCCCGGCCCGCCCCGGCAAGGGCTTCTCGCTCGGCCGCTGGACCAGCCGCGTCTCCGGCCACCCCGAGGCCAAGAGCGAACTCCCCCTCGCCGCCCTCGCCGAGGAGATCGACACCCCCGGCGACGGCCGGATCCGTGCGGTGATCGCCATCGCCGCCAACCCCGTCCTGTCCGCGCCCGACGGCGACCGCCTCGACGCGGCCCTGGCCGGGCTGGACTTCATGGTCTCCGTCGACCCGTACCTGAACGAGACCTCCCGCCACGCCCACGTCGTCCTGCCCCCGCCGCCGCCCGCGCAGAGCGCCCACTTCGACTTCGCCTTCAACGGCTTCGCCGTCCGCAACCAGGCCCGCTTCACCCCCGCCGCCGTGCCCCTCCAGCCCGGCCGCATGGACGAGTGCGAGATCCACGCGCGCCTGATCCTGGCCGCGTCCGGCATGCACGGCACGCCCGCCGGCGCCGTCGACGAACTCGCCGTCACCACCACCCTCACGCGGGCCGCGGCCGACCCCGCCTCCCCGCTGCACGGCGAGGACCCCGACCGCCTCGCCGGCCTGCTCACCGGGGCCGGCGGCCCCGAACGGCGCCTGGACCTGATGCTCCGGCTCGGCCCGTACGGCGACCGGTTCGGCCTCGGTCCCCGCCCGGCGGAGCTGCCGGACGAGGCGGGCGACGGACTCACCCTGGAGCGCCTGCGCGCCCACCCGCACGGCATCGACCTGGGCCCCCTGCGCCCCCGGATCCCGGGCGTGCTGAACACCCGCAGCGGCGGGATCGAGCTGCTGCCGGAGCCGATCGCGGCCGAGCTGCCGAGACTGCGCGCGGCCCTCGGCGCCCGCCCCGCGCCCCTCGTGCTCGTGGGCCGCCGCCATCTGCGGTCCAACAACAGCTGGCTGCACAACGTCCCGGCCCTCACCGGAGGTTCCAACCGCTGCACCCTCCAGGTCCATCCCGAGGACGCCGGCCGGCTGGGCCTGGCCGACGGCGGCCGGGCCCGGATCACCGCCGACGGCGGCAGTCTCGACGTACCCGTCGAGGTCACCGACGCCGTCCGCACGGGCGTGGTGTCCCTGCCGCACGGCTGGGGCCACGACCGGCCCGGAGCCCGGCTCTCGGTGGCCGCCGTCCGGCCCGGTCACAACGTCAACCAGCTGCTCGACGGCAGCCGCCTGGATCGGCTCTCCGGGACCGCCGTCCTCAACGGCTTCCCCGTGGAGCTCCGGCCCCTTCCCTAAGATCACCCGCCTGACCTGGGGTTTTGCTCGTATTGCTCACGCGCCCACGTCTTGTTGGCGTAAAGATGCGGGACCTACCGTCCCTGCATGCTGACCTTCCTCGGCTTCGCCATGATCGGGACCTTCCTGGTCCTGATCATGATGAAGAAAATGTCGCCCATCGCGGCGCTCGTCCTCATTCCCGCGCTCTTCTGCGTCGTCGCCGGACAGGGCGCGCAGCTGGGCGACTACGTCATCGACGGCGTCGGCAAACTCGCGCCGACCGCCGCGATGCTCATGTTCGCCATCGTCTACTTCGGTGTGATGATCGACGTCGGCCTGTTCGACCCGATCGTCCGGGGCATCCTGCGGTTCTGCAAGGCTGACCCGATGCGCGTCGTGGTCGGCACCGCGGTGCTCGCCGCGATCGTCTCGCTCGACGGCGACGGCTCCACCACCTTCATGATCACGGTGTCGGCCATGTATCCGCTCTACAAGCGCCTGGGCCTGAGCCTGGTGGTGATGACGGGCGTCGCCGCCACCGCCAACGGCGTCATGAACACCCTGCCCTGGGGCGGCCCCACCGCCCGCGCCGCCTCCGCGCTGGGGCTGGACGCGGGCGAGATCTTCGTGCCGATGATCCCGGCCCTCGCGGTCGGCCTGCTCTGCGTCTTCGTCCTTTCGTACGTTCTCGGCATCCGCGAGCGCCGCCGCCTCGGCACGCTGGCGCTGCCCGGTACGACGGAGACGGACGCCGTGACCGAGCCGGAGACGGTGTCCGTGGCGGCGGCTCCCGGCGGCGGCGCGTCCGGCAGCGGCCGTACCCCCGCCCGCCCGACCGGAGGCTCCGATACGACGGGCGCCGACGCCGACGCCGGGTCCGCCCCGGGCACCGGATCCGCCCCCGCCCCCGCCCCCGACGCCGACGCCGAGGACGGTTTCCAGGGCCTCGATCCCCACCGTGAGACCCTGCGCCCCAAGCTCTACTGGTTCAACGCGGGCCTCACCCTCGCCCTGCTCACCGCGATGATCACCGAGCTGCTCCCCATCCCGGTGCTCTTCCTGCTCGGAGCCGCCCTCGCCCTCACCGTCAACTTCCCCCACATGCCCGACCAGAAGGCCCGCATCGCCGCCCACGCCGACAACGTCCTCAACGTCGCCGGCATGGTCTTCGCCGCCGCCGTCTTCACCGGCGTCCTCACCGGCACCGGCATGGTCAAGCACATGGCCGACTGGCTGGTGGCCGCCGTACCCGAGGGAATGGGCCCGCACATGGCCCTGGTCACCGGCCTGCTCAGCCTGCCGCTCACGTACTTCATGTCCAACGACGGCTTCTACTTCGGCGTCCTGCCGGTCCTCGCCGAGGCCGGCGCCGCCCACGGCGTCTCCCCGGTGGAGATCGCCCGCGCCTCCCTGGTCGGCCAGGCCCTGCACATGTCCAGCCCGCTCGTCCCGGCCGTCTACGTGCTCGTCGGGATGGCGAAGGTCGAGTTCGGCGACCACACCCGCTTCACCGTGAAGTGGGCCGCGCTCACCTCCCTCGTGGTCCTGGCCGCGGGGATGCTTTTCGGCATCATCTGAGGCGTCCGGGGCCGGCGGACCGAAAACTACCGACGCTCGTTTGTAAGGTGTCGGCGGAGGTCCACGCGTTCGTGCTCGGGAGGAATGCCATGATGGTCCACGACGGGATGTACATCGACGGCGCATGGCGGCCCGCCGCCGGCCGCGAGCGGATCGATGTGCTGAACCCGGCCGACGAGCAGGTCATCGCCGGTGTCCCGGCCGGTACCGCCGACGACGTGGACGCGGCGGTACGGGCCGCCCGCGCCGCCTTCCCCGGCTGGGCCGCGACCCCGCCGGCCGAGCGGGCGGCGCTGATCGGCGCGGTGCGCGACGTACTGGTGGCCCGCAAGGGCGAGTTCGCCGAGGTCATCACCGCCGAGCTGGGCTCCCCGCGCGGCTTCTCGGAGAAGATCCATGTCGGCGCCCCGGTCGCGGTGGCCTCCACGTACGCCGACCTGGCGGCGACGTACGGGTTCGAGGAGCGGCTCGGCAACTCCACCGTGCTCATGGAGCCGGTCGGCGTGGTCGGGGCGATCACGCCCTGGAACTACCCGCTGCACCAGATCGTTGCCAAGGTGGCACCCGCTCTCGCCGCCGGGTGCACCGTCGTCCTCAAGCCCGCCGAGGACACCCCGCTGACCGCGCAGCTCTTCGCCGAGGCCGTGCACGAGGCGGGCGTCCCGGCCGGTGTCTTCAACCTGGTGACCGGCACGGGCCCGGTCGCCGGGCAGGCGCTGGCCGCCCACCCGGAGGTGGACCTGGTGTCCTTCACCGGATCCACCGCCGTCGGCAAGCTGATCGGCGCCACCGCCGGCGCCGCGATCAAGCGCGTCGCGCTGGAGCTGGGTGGCAAATCGGCCAATGTCATCCTGCCCGGGGCCGACCTGCCCAAGGCCGTCGCCACCGGTGTCGGCCACGTCATGAACAACGCCGGCCAGAGCTGCAACGCGCTGACCCGGATGCTCGTCCACCGCGACCAGTACGAGGAGGCCGTCGCGCTCGCCGCCGACGCCATGGCCGGATACCCGGTGGGCGACCCGCAGGCCGAGGACACCCGCCTCGGCCCGGTCGTCAGCGCCAAGCAGCGCGACCGCGTGCGCGGATACATCGAGAAGGGAGTCGAGGAGGGCGCGCGCCTGGTCGTCGGCGGCCCCGACGCACCGCGCGGCAACGGCTACTACATCGCCCCGACCCTCTTCGCCGACGTCACGCCCGAGATGACCATCGCCCAGGAGGAGATCTTCGGCCCGGTCCTGTCGATCCTGGCGTACGAGGACGAGGAGGACGCGGTACGGATCGCCAACGGCACCGTCTACGGTCTGGGCGGCGCGGTCTGGGCGGCGGACGAGGAGACGGCGGTCGCCTTCGCCCGCCGGATGGAGACGGGCCAGGTGGACATCAACGGCGGCCGGTTCAACCCGCTGGCGCCGTTCGGCGGCTACAAGCAGTCGGGCGTCGGCCGCGAGCTGGGCCCGCACGGCCTGGCGGAGTACCTCCAGACCAAGTCCCTGCAGTTCTGACCCCGGGCGGGGCGGCGGTGCGGCCGCCGTGCTGCACCCGCCCTCCGGCACCCGCCCCGCCCGCCGCCCCGCCGTCCGGCACCTGCCGCCCACCGTCCACCGCCGCCGTCCACCGCCCGCCGTTCAACAGACGAGAGAAACCACCATGGTCCGCGCCGCAGTCCTGCCCGCCGTGGGAGCCCCGCTCGAGATAGTGGACATCGTGCTGCCCGAGCCCGGTCCCGGCCAGGTCCGGGTCAAGCTCGCCGCCGCCGGGGTCTGCCACTCCGACCTCTCCCTCACCAACGGCACCATGAGGATTCCCGTACCCGCCGTCCTCGGCCACGAGGGCGCGGGTACCGTCCTCGCGGTCGGCGAGGGCGTCACCCACGTCGCCCCCGGGGACGGGGTCGTCCTCAACTGGGCCCCGTCCTGCGGGCGGTGCCACCACTGCGCGATGGGCGAGGTCTGGCTCTGCGCCCATGCCCTCACCGGTGTCGGCGCCGTACACGGCCACACCGCCGACGGCACCGAGCTGCACCCGGGGCTGAACGTGGCCGCGTTCGCCGAGGAGACCGTGGTGGCGGCCAACTGCGTGCTGCCCGCACCGGCCGGCGTCCCGCTCACCGAGGCCGCGCTGCTCGGCTGCGCCGTCCTCACCGGCTACGGCGCCGTCCACCACAGCGCCCGCGTCCGCTCCGGCGAGTCCGTCGCCGTCTTCGGCGTCGGCGGCGTGGGGCTGGCCGCCCTGCAGGCCGCCCGGATCGCCGGAGCCGGCCCGGTCGTCGCCGTGGACGTCTCGCCCGCCAAGGAGGAACTGGCCCGCGCGGCCGGCGCCACCGAGTTCGTCCTCGCCTCCGACACCACCACCAAGGAGATCCGGGCGCTGACCGGCGGCCAGGGCGCCGATGTCGCCGTCGAGTGCGTCGGCCGGGCCGCGACCATCCGTACCGCCTGGGAATCGACCCGGCGCGGCGGGCGCACGACGGTGGTCGGCATCGGCGGGAAGGAGCAGCAGGTCACGTTCCACGCCCTGGAGATCTTCCACTTCGCCCGCACCCTCACCGGCTGCGTCTACGGCAACAGCGATCCGGCCCGCGACCTCCCGGTCATCGCCGACCACGTCCGCGCCGGCCGTCTCGACCTGGGCGCCCTGGTCACCGACCGGATCGGCCTCGAGGGCATCCCGGCGGCCTTCGACGCGATGCTCGCGGGCAAGGGCGGCCGCTCCCTCGTCGTCTTCTAAGACTTGATCCGCAATTCACCAGAGGGTGAGCTGCGGACTGCACGCCGTGCGGGTGCCGGGCGCTCCAGCGCGGTCGCGCACGAGGCGCGGCTCATCTGGGGTTGCTCGGTCCCGCCGTTCGGCGGTTCGGTGAGCAGAGGTCACCCGCTGGCGGGGGACTGCCACGCGACCAGCACGCCGGGGCGTGTTCTGGCACGGTGTGGTTGACTCACTCAGCGCTTCTTCCAGCGCTACTTCCAGCGCTTGTGCGTACGTGATCTGTGCGTGCCGGGACGCGGTGGCGTCCAGGTACGCGGTCTTGGGGTCGTCTCCGTCGGCGAAGCGGACGAACGCGGCGAGGGCAGCGGACACGAGGTCGCGCTTGCCGACCAGCCCGCACGCGATGCACTTGTGCTCACGGTCCCGAAGCGACTTGTTCACGCGCTCGCCGCACAGGCAGTGCTGGGACAGGGCCGTGGACCAGGTGGAGGCCCGCACGAACCGACCGCCCGCTGCCTGGCACTCGATCTCCAGGGCCTTGACCAGCATCCCCGGTGTGGTCTGCGAGAGGCGCTTGCCCCACAGCCGGTACCAGGTGCGGATGTCGCAGTCCTCCACCACGAGCACCGGGCCGTGGGCGGCGACGGTCTCTCGTGCCACGGTACGGGCGCGGTGCCGCCGGTACTCGGCAGCGCTGGCAGCGGCTTCGGCCTGGCGGGCGCGCTGCTGCCGGTGGCAATTCGAGAGCCGGTCGCGGCGGAACGCCTGCTTCGGAACCCCGTCCGAGCGGGAGTCGCGGGCACCACCGGGCACGGGCCGAGCACGGCATCGCCCGCCTCAAGGACCACCAGGTCCTCCGCCAGCACCGCCGACGCGGCGACACGGTCAACGACACCACCCGGGCCGTGGCCGCGCTCCACACTATGAAGATCGACGCAGCATGAATGACGGATCAAGTCCTAGCGCCACGGCACGACCAGGCCACGGCACAGCTAGGCCGGGTCCGCCCCCGGGCCGCGCACTGCCGCGAACTGCAGGGCCAGGCCGTCCAGGAGGGCGGCCAGGCCCGTCTCGAACGCGCCCTCGTCCACCTCGCGGCGGCGTTCGGCCAGCAGGTGCGCCCGCCCCAGGTGGGGGTAGTCCGCCGGGTCGTAGGCGGAGGCGTCGTCCACGAAGCCCTGGGCGAAGGAGCCGACCGCCGAGCCCAGGATGAAGTAGCGCATCAGGGCGCCGATGCGGGTGGCGTGCGCCGCGGGCCAGCCCGCCGCCGTCATCCCGCCGAACACTGCGTCGGCCACCCGCAGTCCGGCCGGCCGGCGCCCCGGCCCGCGCGCGAGCACCGGCACGAGGTGGGGGTGGTCCGCCAGCGCGTCACGGTAGGAGTGCGCCCAGTCGTGCAGCGCCGTGCGCCAGTCACGCGGGTCGCCCTCCTCGAACATGGACAGGTCCACGCGGGCGCTCACCGCGTCCGCGACCGCGTCCAGGATCTCGTCCTTCGTGCGGAAGTGGTTGTAGAGCGACGGTCCGCTGACCCCGAGCGCGGCCGCCAGCCGCCGCGTCGACAGCGCTTCCAGACCCTCCGCGTCCACCAGCGCGCCCGCCGCGGCGACGATCCGGTCCCGGCTGAGGAGGGGCTTGCGCGGTCTGGCCATGCGCCACATAGTAGGGCCTGCCCACTGAAAACTACCGCCGCTCATTTATTGGCTGAGACCCGTCGAGGGGTGGTCGTGAACCTGGAGCTCACGCCGGAGCAGACCGCGGTACGCCGGCTCGCCCGCGACTTCGTCGAGCGCGAGGTCCTGCCGTACGCCGCCGCCTGGGACCGCGCCGAGAGCGTGGACCGGGCCATCGTCGGGAAGCTCGGCGCGCTCGGCTTCCTCGGGCTGACCGTCCCCGAGGAGTACGGCGGCAGCGGCGGCGACCATCTCGCGTACGTCCTGGTCACCGAGGAGCTCGGGCGCGGCGATTCCGCCGTGCGCGGCATCGTCTCCGTCTCGCTCGGCCTGGTCGCCAAGACGATCGCGGCCTGGGGGAGCGAGGCCCAGAAGCAGGCCTGGCTGCCCCGGCTGTGCTCCGGCGAGGCCCTCGGCTGCTTCGGCCTGACCGAGCCCGGCACCGGTTCCGACGCCGCCGCCCTGACCACCCGCGCGACGCCCGTCGGCGCCGATTCCGCCGCCGGTCCGGAGGCCGCCGACGGCTATGTGATCAACGGCAGCAAGATGTTCATCACCAACGGCACCTGGGCCGACGTCGTCCTCCTCTTCGCCCGCACCGGCGACGAGCCCGGCCACCGCGGTGTCTCCGCCTTCCTCGTGCCCACCGACACCCCCGGCCTGACCCGCCGTGAGATCCACGGCAAGCTCGGCCTGCGCGGCCAGGCCACCGCCGAACTGGTCCTCCAGGACGTACGGGTACCGGCCTCCGCGCTGCTCGGCCCGGCCGGCAAGGGTTTCTCGGTGGCCATGTCGGCGCTGGCCAAGGGCCGGATGTCGGTCGCCGCGGGCTGCGTCGGCATCGCGCAGGCGGCCCTGGACGCGGCCGTCTCCTACGCCACCGAACGCGAGCAGTTCGGCCGGACGATCGCCCACCACCAGCTGGTCCAGGAGCTCATCGCCGACATCTCCGTGGACGTCGACGCGGCCCGTCTGCTGACCTGGCGGGTCGCCGACCTCATCGACCGCGGGCAGCCCTTCGCCACCGAGTCCGCCACCGCCAAGCTCTTCGCCTCCGAGGCGGCCGTCCGCGCGGCGAGCAACGCCCTCCAGGTGCACGGCGGTTACGGCTACATCGACGAGTACCCGGCGGGCAAGCTGCTGCGCGACGCCCGCGTGATGACCCTCTACGAGGGCACCAGCCAGATCCAGAAGCTGCTCATCGGCCGCGCCCGCACCGGGGTTTCGGCCTTCTGACCCGCCTGAGTCCGGCTCGGGCCGCTCCGGGCCGAGTGCCGCAGGTGAGTACCCGGCTGAGTAGCTGTACGGATGTGGCGCGGGCCACAGGGGCGGATTCTGTGGCCATGAATGAGACACCGGTCAAGCAGCAGAACACGGCGGCGTACTACGGCCAGGCCATCGCCTCCTTCGGTATCGCGCTCGCCGCCGTGGCCATCGGGATCTGGAACCTGGACGCGGACGCCTGGGTGCGCGCCTTCCTCGGCATCGCGGTCCTCTACCTGACCACCGCCGCCTTCACCCTCGCCAAGGTGATCCGCGACCGCCAGGAGGTCGGCCAGATCGTCAGCCGCGTCGACCAGGCCCGGATGGAGAAGATCATGGCGGACTACGACCCCTTCCAGCCGAAGGTCTGAACGCCTAAGCGCTTGCTCACCCTCCGGTAAGGTGGCACCTCACACATGGTGGAAAGGGTGGGCGACGATGGACAGCGCGGAGGAGACCGCGGGGCGGCCCGACGAGTACGTGCCGTGGTCGGAGGTCACCCCCGACGCGGCCCGGCGGCTGCTGATCGCCGCCGTCGAGGCCTTCGCCGAGCGCGGGTACCACGCCACCACCACGCGTGACATCGCGGGCCGCGCCGGCATGAGCCCGGCCGCGCTCTACATCCACTACAAGACCAAGGAAGAGCTGCTCCACCGGATCAGCCGGATCGGCCACGACAAGGCCCTGGAGATCCTGACCACCGCGGCCGACGGCCCCGGCACCGCCGCCGACCGGCTCGACGCCGCCGTGCGGTCCTTCGTACGGTGGCACGCCGCCCACCACACCACCGCCCGGGTGGTCCAGTACGAGCTCGACGCTCTCGGTCCGGAGCACCGCTCCGAAATCATCGAGCTGCGCCGCCTGAGCGACGCCGCGGTACGCCGGATCCTCGCCGACGGCGTCCGGGCGGGCGAGTTCGACGTACCCGACGTGCCCGGGACCACCCTCGCCGTGCTCTCGCTCTGCATCGACGTGGCCCGCTGGTTCAACGTGGCCGGCCGGCGCACCCCCGACGAGGTCGGCGCGCTCTACGCCGACCTCGTGCTCCGCATGGTCGGGGCCGGCCGGCGGCCGTAGCCCCGGGCGCCGCGAAGAAGGCGCCGCGAAAAAGGCGCCGCGTCAGAAGTAGTAACGCGAGACCGTCTCCGCCACGCACACCGGCTTGTCGCCGCCCTCCCGCTCGACGGTCACGGTCGCGGCCACCTGCACGCCCTCGCCGACTTCCGTCACCGCCGTGATCACGGCACGGGCCCGCAGCCGCGAGCCGACCGGCACCGGCGCCGGGAAGCGCACCTTGTCCGTGCCGTAGTTGATGCCCATCCGCATGCCCTCGACCCGCATCACCTGCGGTACCAGGCTCGGCAGCAGCGACAACGTCAGGTACCCGTGGGCGATGGTCGCGCCGAACGGCCCCGAGGCGGCCCGCTCCGGATCCACGTGGATCCACTGGTGGTCGCCGGTCGCGTCGGCGAAGAGGTCGATCCGCTTCTGGTCGACCTCCAGCCAGTCGCTGGGCCCCAGGGGTTCGCCGGTCCCGGCGCGCAGTTCCCCGGCGGATGTGAAGATCCTCGGCTCGGCCATGCCCTACCCTCTCGCACTGCGTCCACGGACTCGGAACAAGCGCTTGCTCAGCGCACAGCATGGGTGGCGCACCCGCCCCTGTCAACGGAGCCGCGGCCCGCCCACTAGGCTCGGCCGGGTGCCGCAGATTCCCGAGAAGATCCACGAACTCACCGTCGGTCAGCTGTCCGCGCGCAGCGGAGCCGCGGTCTCCGCCCTCCACTTCTACGAGGCCAAGGGCCTGATCAGCAGCCGCCGCACCGCAGGGAACCAGCGCCGCTACAGCCGTGACGCGCTGCGCCGGGTGGCCTTCGTGCGCGCCGCCCAGCGCGTGGGCATCCCGCTGGCCACGATCCGCGAGGCCCTCTCCCAACTGCCCGAGGAACGCACCCCCAACCGCGAGGACTGGGCCCGCCTCTCCGAGAACTGGCGGGCCGTGCTCGACGAGCGCATCCAGCAACTGGGCCGTCTGCGCGACCACTTGACCGACTGCATCGGCTGCGGCTGCCTTTCGCTGGAGACGTGTGTGCTCTCCAACCCCGACGACGTCTTCGGCGAGCGCCTCACCGGCTCCCGTCTGTGGCCCGGCAAGCCCTGAGAGCCCGCCCTCCGAGCAACACTGCGGCCGCCGCCACCAGTTCCTCGTTGGACCGGGCCGGCCGCCCGTCCGGCAGCAGCAGTACGTCGCCCAGCCCCACCCGGACGCCACCGCCCCACCGGGCCGCCGCCTCCAGCACCGGCCAGGCGGCGGCGTCCCGCCCGTACGCCAGCACCCCGCCCGGCGGCAGCCGGTACAGCTCGCCCGGGCCCGGCGCCGGCCCGGCGGAGCGCAGCTCGACCACCAGCCGCACCGCACGACCGCCCGGACCCGGACCCCGACCCGGACCCGGACCCCGACCCGGACCCGGACCCCGACCCGGATCCGCGTCCAGGCCCGGATCCGCGTCCAGGCCCAGTACGGCGTCCACCGCGGCGCCGATCGCCCCGCCGCCCGCCGGGACCAGCGCGTCCACCGCCACGCCCCGCTCCAGCAGCGCCGACATCAGCTCCGCCGCGCCGGGCCGGCCGGTGTCGACCACCGCCCGGTCCGGCAGTACGGTCCACGACCGCACCCGCTCGACCCGCCCGGCCGGATCCGGCTCGCCGGCCACGCTCGCGCACACCGCGAGCGGTACCGGGACGCTCGCCCGCAGGGCCTCCAGCACCGGCCCGACCACCCGGGGCGAGAGGCTCTCGCGCCCGCACGGGGTCCGCGGGTGCACCAGCACCTCCGTGGCCCCCGCCGCCACCGACCGCACCGCCGACTCCACCAGCGCGTCCGGTGACATCGGCACGGCCGCGCCGTCCGCCGCCGTCCGCGAGCCGTTGAGCGAGACCTGGAGCACCGGGACCCGCCGCCTCACGCGGCCCTGACCTCCGTGACCGCCGGGCGCGGCACCACGATGCCGCACCCCGCGCACACCGGCCCGTCCCACGGCCCGTGCGTCCCCGGCGGCGTGGGCCGCGGCGGCCGGCCCGCCGCCGTACCGAACGGGGCCGCCCCCGGCCCCCGCCCGTGCCGCCCGTCCGCCGGCCAGCGCAGTTCCTCCTCGCCGCAGACCGGGCAGCCCGTCCCCGGCTCCGACTCCAGCGCCTTCACCAGCCGCCGCAGCACCTCGCCCAGCGTCCCGTCCGGCCGTACGCCCGGGTCCGCGCAGCGCACCACCGCCTCGCCGCCCCACGCCCACTCCGGCCGGCGCAGCCCGTCGTGCTTCTCCCGGCGGCGCCGCTCGGCGAACTGCCGCTCGTACGCCAGCCAGACCGCCCGCGCCTCCTCCAGTTCCTCCAGCGCCGCCACCAGCCGCTGCGGGTCGGCGGCCCGGTCCTCCGGTGCGATACCGTGCCGGTCGCACAGGTGCCACCAGGTCGCCCGATGCCCGTAGGGAGCGAATCTCTCCAGGCAGCGGCGCAGCGAATGGCGCCGCAACGCGCGGTCGTTGCCCGCATCGCGCACCTGACACGCCAGACTCCGGAAACCCGCCATCACCCCTGCACCTCCGTCCGCGGCGGCCGATGTGCCCACCATGCCCGGCCGGGTGCGGGCGCATGCGGGGGCGGTCGAGGCGTGCGGGTGGCACATGGCCGGAAGTCAGCGCCCCAGCCGTCCCGCGGACACCACCACCCGGGCCAGTTCCTCGTGGCAGATGTCGCTGTGCGCCCCCGAGGGAGCCCCGCCGCGGCGGACCACGGAACCCGCGTCCACGCTGACGCAGCCGCCCTGGGGCAGGCCCCCGCCCAGGGCGCCGTCGAGGGTCAGCCGGGGCGCCCCGGGCACCGCCCGGACCCCGCCGTGACCGATCGCGCCCCACCGGGCGTCGAACCCGGCGAGTCCGGCCGAATCCCCTGCCATCCGGGAGGCCAGGGGATAGAAGACCTTCAGGGCGGTGTCGTGGTCGGAGTGGCAGGCGACCACCGGGCCGGCGACCCGGCGCTGCAGCCCGCGCAGCCCCCCGCCGCGGCCGTGGTCGTGCGGCAGCCGCTCGGCGAACGCGTAGTGGGAGAAGGCCCCCTGGAGCAGGGTCAGCGACCTCACGAAGTCCCAGCCGTCGGGCACCGCGCGCAGCGCGTACGCCACCACGCGGGCCCCGAAGCTGTGCCCGATCAGGTGCACCCGCAGCTCCGGGCGGCTGCGCGCGATGTCCACCAGGGCCGGGCCGAGACCGCGTTCGCCGACCACCCCGGCGCGCTTCTTCATCTGGTAGTACGTGGCCTGCCGCAGGACTTCCTTGCCGCCGTTCCACAGCCGGCGCAGCCCCCCGCCCACCGACAGGGCCTGCCCGCCGCCACCGGCCGCCCCGCCACCGGCCGCCCCGCCGCCGGCCTCCTCGCCGAGCGCACCCAGCGCGCCCGTCTCGGCGAGGGCGTCGGTGAAGGCCCGGCACACCTCCAGGACGTCCAGGGTGAACAGGGCCGGCACCTCGTCGGCCGCCACCGCCGGCACCGACGCGGTCGCCACCACCTCCACCCCGGCCAGTTCGCGCACGAGCGCCCCGAACTCGACGAAGGCCGCCTCCGACTCCGGCCGGAGCTCCAGCAGTTCGGCGACCCGGTCCAGCTCGGCCCGCCGGCCCGGCCAGAACGCCTCCAGGGCCCGCCGGGTGGCGGGGTCCAGCGCGGCGCCGTAGCCGGGCTCGCCGAGCGCCGCGCCCACCGCCTCGAAGTCGGGGATCGGCTCGTCGGAGAACCGCATCGCCGGCCACACCACACCCACGTAGCCCAGCCGTATCCCCGGTCGTACGAGTCCCGGGAAGGGGGCGAAGAAGCGGTCGTAGAGCCGGGTCGCCGTCGACCGGTCGCTGTTCCAGCCGTGCGAGAAGACCAGCAGGTCGGTGGCGTCCAGCCCGGCCACCGCGTCCCGGGTGGGCCCGGACACGTCCCCTTCCGCGTCGATGGTCAGCTCCGCGTACGGTCCCACGCCCACACCCGACATGACGTCCCCCTTCGCCCCATGCCGCGCCGCCCGGCACCGGTCGCCGGTACCGGTCGCCGGCACCGCGTCCTCGCGCGGGACGCGCGCGGCCCTCGGGCGGTCCCCGGGCGGTCCTCGCGCGGTCCTCGCGCCGTCCTCACGTGTAGAGGAGATACCGCTCCCGGACCGCCGCGAACCGCGCGAGTCCCGCCGACCAGTCACCCACGATCTCCTCCACCCCGGCGCCCGCGTCCACCAGCCGCCGCACCCGGTCGGAGCCGGTCAGCTTGTCGATCCAGTGGTCCGCGCGCCAGGCGAAGCCGGACCATGACCGCCGCGCGGTCACCAGCAGCCCGATACCGGCCCGCACCGGGTCGAAGACCTCCCGGTCGTGCACCAGCACCCGCACCCCGCCGCAGGTCCTGCCGGTGAACTTCGAGAACGTGGGCGTGAAGTACGCCTCGCGGAACCACACGCCGGGCAGCTCCAGGGCGGCGGCCGCCTCCGCCCACCGGCGGTCGATCCCCTCGGCGCCGACCACCTCGAAGGGGGTGGTCGTGCCCCGCCCCTCGGACAGGTTCGTGCCCTCGAACAGGCAGGTACCGGCGTACGCGAGGGCGGTGTCCGGGGTCGGCACGTTCGGGCTCGGCGGCACCCAGGGCAGCCCGGTCGCCCCGAAGAAGGACTCCCGCCGCCACCCGTCCAGCGCGACGGTGCGCAGCCGCGCGGGGGCCGCCGCCAGGAACTCCCCGTTGAAGAGCCGGGCCAGTTCCGCCGCCGTCATCCCGTGCGCGAGCGCGATCGGTTCCCGGCCGACGAAGCTCGCGTACGCCGGCTCCAGCACCGGCCCCGCGGCCCGCCGGCCGCCCACCGGGTTGGGGCGGTCGAGCACCACGACCGTCAGGTCCGCGAGAGCGGCGGCGCGCATGACGTCGTACAGCGTCCAGACGTACGTGTAGAAGCGGGCCCCGACGTCCTGGATGTCGAACACCACGGTGTCGATCCCGGCCGCCGTGAACAGCTGGGCCAGCGCGCTGCCGCTCTTGCCGTAGGTGTCGTACACCGGCAGTCCGGTCGCCGGGTCCGTGGACCGCCCCTCGGAGCCGCCGGCCTGCGCGGTGCCGCGGAAGCCGTGCTCCGGCCCGAACACCGCGCGCAGGTCCACGCGGTCGTCGGCGTGCAGGACGTCGACGAGGTGGCGGGCGTCGGCCGTGACGCCGGTGGGGTTCGTGACGACGCCGACCCGGGCTCCGGCGAGCAGGGCGTACCCGTCGGCGGCGAGCCGCTCGAACCCCGTGCGCACCCGGCCGCCGGGACGCGGCGCGGCGCCCGCGCCCGCCCCGGCGCCGGTCGCACCGGCCAGCACCGCCGCACCCGAAGCCCCCGACAACAGCAGCCCCCGTCGCGACAGCCGCGATTCGCTCATCCCGTCACGCTAGGCCTCCGCACCCTTCCGCACCGACATACCGACTGGTTAGTCTGCCCCTGTTTCCCGACCCCGCCACGAAAGGTGGACCCAGTGGACGCGTACCAGGGCAAGCGAGTTGTCGTCACCGGCGCGGGCGGCGGGATCGGCGCCGCCCTCGCCCACCGCTTCGCCGCCGAGGGCGCCACCGTGGTGGTCAACGACCTCGATCCCGGCAGGGCCGCGGCCGTCGCCGACGCGATCGGCGCGAGCGCGGTGTCCGTGCCCGGCGACGCGTCGGCGATCGTGGAGCAGGCCCGCGAGGCGCTCGGCGGCACCGTCGACATCTACTGCGCGAACGCCGGACTCGGTGCGGGCGGCGACGAGTCCGCCGACGAGGCCGTGTGGGAAGCGGCCTGGCAGACGAACGTCATGGCGCACGTGCGGGCGGCGCGGGCGCTGCTGCCGCACTGGCTGGAGCGGGGCGGCGGCCGCTTCGTGTCCACCGTCTCGGCCGCCGGGCTGCTGACCATGATCGGAGCCGCCCCGTACAGTGTCACCAAGCACGGCGCGCTCGCCTTCGCCGAGTGGCTCTCGCTGACCTACCGCCACCGGGGCATCGAGGTCCACGCCATCTGTCCGCAGGGAGTCCGCACCGACATGCTCACCGCCACCGGGTCGGCCGGCGAGCTCGTGCTCGTCCCGACCGCCATCGCCCCGGAGGACGTCGCGGACGCGCTCTTCGCCGGTATGGCCGAGGGCCGCTTCCTGATCCTCCCGCACCCCGAGGTCGCCGGCTACTACAGCCACCGCGCGACGGACCCCGACCGCTGGCTGACGGGGATGAACCACCTCCAGCAGACCTGGGAAAAGGCGTGACCGCACCCCCCGGCCCAGCCCCCGCCGCGTCCCCGTACGCCGCCATGCCGTGGCTGCGGCTGCTCAGCCCCGCCCAGCGGGCGCCCGTCGATCCGCCGGCCGGTGTGCTGCACGCCTTCCGGGACGCCGTCCGCCGGGCGCCGCGGCGTACGGCGCTCGCGTACTTCGACGGGCGGATCGACTACGCCGAGGCGGACGTTCTGTCCGACTCCGTCGCCGGACACCTCGCGGCGCAGGGCGTCGGCCCCGGCGACCGGGTGGCCGTCATGCTCCAGAACACCCCGCACTTCGTGCTCGCCGTCCTGGCCGCCTGGAAGGCGGGCGCGATCGTGGTCCCGCTCAACCCGATGTACAAGGCGGGCGAGGTCGCGCACATCCTCGGGGACAGCGGCGCGGCCGCGCTGGTCTGCGAGTCCGGGGCCTGGGAGGGATACGTCGCCGGGGCCACCGCCGGTACGGCCGTCCGCACCGTCCTGACCACCGACGACCGCGACTTCCAGACCCGCGACGACCCCCGCGTCTTCCCCGGTCGCCCGGCGCCCGCGGTGCCGGAGGCGGGCCCGGCCGGGTCAGCGCACCCGGGTACCGCGGTGCCCGCCGGGCAGCCGACCCCCGCCGCGACGTCCGCGACGCCCGTGCCGTCCGCCGCCCAGGGCTTCGCCCCCGCCGCCCAGCGCTTCGCCCCCGTCCCCGAGGACTTCGCCACCGTCGCCCGGCGCGGCCACCCGGGTTCCGGCCCGGACCGTGCGACAGGGCCCGCCGCAGGCGACACCGCGCTCATCAGCTACACCTCCGGCACCAGCGGCACCCCCAAGGGCGCCATGAACCCGCACGGCGCCCTCACCTACAACGCCGTCCGCCAGGTGACCGGGCATCCGATACCCGAGGGCGGCACCTACTTCGCCCTCGCCCCGCTGTTCCACATCACCGGCATGGTCTGCGAGCTCGCCGCCTGCTTCGTCAACGCCGGCACCCTCGCCCTCGCCCACCGCTTCGACGCCGGCGTCGTCCTCGACGCCTTCCTCGAACACCGGCCGGCCTACACCGTCGGCCCGGCCACCGCCTTCATGGCGCTCGCCGCCCACCCCGGCGTCAGCCGCGAGCACTTCGCCTCCTTCCGGATCGTCTCCTCCGGCGGCGCCCCGCTCCCGCCCGCCCTCGTCGACCGGCTCGACGCCGCGTTCGGCTTCCACCTCCGCAACGGCTACGGCCTCACCGAGACCACCGCCGCCTGCGCCTCCGTACCCGCCCACCGCGCCGCCCCCGTCGACACGGCCACCGGCACCCTCTCCGTCGGGGTCCCCGGCGCGCAGACGGTCGTCCGTATCGTCGACGCGCGCGGCCACGAGCTGCCCCTGGGCGAGACCGGCGAGATCCTGGTCCGCGGTCCCCAGCTCGCCACCGGCTACTGGGGGCGGCCGCACGCCACCGCAGAGGCCTTCCCCGGCGGCGAGCTGCGCACCGGCGACGTCGGTTTCATGGACGCGGACGGCTGGCTGTACGTCGTCGACCGCAAGAAGGACATGATCAACGCCTCCGGCTTCAAGGTCTGGCCGCGCGAGGTCGAGGACGTCCTCTACACCCACCCCGCCGTGCGCGAGGCCGCCGTCGTCGGGGTCCCCGACCCCTACCGCGGGGAGACCGTCAAGGCGTACGTCAGCCTGCGCCCCGGGGCCGCCGCCGAGCCCGCCGAGATCGCCGCGTACTGCGCCGCGCGCGTGGCCGCGTACAAGTACCCGCGCCAGGTCGAGATCCTGCCTGTCCTTCCGAAGACGACGAGTGGCAAGATCCTGCGACGAGAACTGCGTGAGCGCGGCTGAAAATGTTCGTAGGAAAGGGGAGGGCCATGGGGTCCAGGACCACGGAGCCCGCAGAGGGCATGGACACGCCCGTACCGCAGCGGCTGCTCGCCGTCGCCACCCGGCTCTTCGCCGAGCGCGGGTACGACCGCACGTCCGTCCAGGAGATCGTCGAGGCGGCCGGTGTCACCAAGGGCGCGCTCTACCACTACTTCGGCTCGAAGGACGACCTGCTGCACGAGGTGTACGCCCGCATGCTGCGCCTCCAGCAGCAGCGCCTGGACGCGGTGGCCGATTCCGACGCCCCCGTCGAGGAGCGGCTGCGCGCGGCGGCCGCCGACGTCGTCGTCACCACCATCGAGAACCTCGACGACGCGATGATCTTCTTCCGGTCGATGCACCAGCTGAGCCCGGAGAAGTACAAGCAGGTACGGGCCGAGCGGCGCCGCTACCACGAGCGGTTCCGGGCCCTGATCGAGGAGGGCCAGCAGTCCGGCGTGTTCTCCACCGCCACCCCGGCCGATCTGGTCGTGGACTACCACTTCGGTTCCGTGCACCACCTGTCCACCTGGTACCGCACGGACGGCCCGCTCACCCCGCAGCAGGTCGCCGACCACCTCGCCGACCTCCTGCTGCGCGCGCTGCGCCCCTGAGCCGCCGCTTCCGCAGACCCGGGGCGGCCCCCTCCCGGAGACCCGGGGCGGCCCCCTTCCGGAGACCCGGGGCGGCCCCCTTCCGGAAACCCGGCGGGCCCCCCGCCGCGCCCCTGGCGGGGGCGGGCGGAGGGCCGGCCGTCGGGAAGGCTCCCCGTTCCCCCTGCTACGGGGCGACCTTCAGCAGTTTGTTCGCCGTGCCCGGCGAAGGGTTGCTCACCGCACCCGTGGTCGCCGCCGACGTCAGCGCCGCGGCCGTCTGCGCCGGGGTCGCGGTCGGCTGCCCGGACAGGAAGAGCGCCGCGGCGCCCGCCACGTGCGGGGCGGCCATGGAGGTGCCGGATATCGTCTTCGTGGCGGTGTCGCTGTCCTTCCAAGCCGAGGTGATGTCCGAGCCCGGGGCGTACAGGTCCACCACGGCACCGAAGTTGGAGAACGAGGACTGCTTGTCGTCGATGGTGCTCGACGCCACGGTGAGCGCCTCACGGACCCGGGAGGGGGAGCCCTGCCCGGCGTCGCTCGACTCGTTGCCCGCCGCGAGGGAGAAGGTGACGCCCGAGGCGATGGCCCGGCGCACCGCCTCGTCGAGCGCCTCGTCCGCGCCGCCGCCCAGGCTCATGTTGGCCACCGACGGCCCGCTGTGGTTCTGGGTGACCCAGTCGATGCCGGCGACCACCTGCTCGGTGGTGCCGGAGCCGTTGTCGTCCAGCACCCGCACCGCCACCACCTTGGCCTTCTTGGCGACGCCGTGCGCGGTGCCCGCGACGGTGCCGGCCACATGCGTGCCGTGGCCGTTGCCGTCGTCGGCGACGGCGTCGTTGTCGATGGCGTCGAAGCCGTGGCTGGCGCGGCCGCCGAAGTCCTTGTGGGTGATGCGGACGCCGGTGTCGATGACGTACGTGGTCACCCCCTCGCCGGCCTTGTCCGGGAAGGTGTACTTCTTGTCGCCCGCGGTCGGGGTCTGGTCGATCCGGTCCAGGCCCCAGGAGGGCGGGTTGGGCTGGGTGGTGTTGATCGTGAACTTCTTGTTCTGGACGACCTTGCCGACGGCCGGGTCCGCGGCGAGCCGCTTGGCCTCCTTCTCGGTCATACCCGAGGCCGAGAAGCCGTTGACCCCGGATCCGTAGGTGCGGCTCAGCTCGCCGCCGTACTTGCGGGCGAGCGCTTCCTTGTTCGCGGATGCGTCGAGGATGACGACGTAACTGCCGCTGATCGCGCCGGGGGCGCCGAGGCCGTACACCGTGCCCTCGGCCGGTGCGGAAGCACCGGCCCAGGGGGTGACGACCAGGGTCGCGACGGTGGCCGCTGCGGCTCCCGTGGCGAGAGCGGCGTAACGAAAACCGCGCGAACGCTTGTGAGTTGCCATGAAGAGGGTTCTCCTCGTGTTGACGTGTGGGGCGTCAAACTTCTGGAAAACCCTGTTCCGATTGACAGGCGCAAATCAAGATCTCCCCGGCCCTTCGGGGATGTTCAACAAGGTTTCTGAAACGGTCCCCCGCATCGCCTCCACATCGCACACGGGTTCCACCGAACCTCTTTACGAATCCATCACATTCACGCGCCTGCCGTGAACCGCTTCAACTCCCGCCGCGCGAGCGACCGTTGGTGCACCTCGTCCGGACCGTCCGCCAGCCGCAGGGTCCGCGCCGCCGCCCACAGCTCGGCCAGCGGGAAATCCTGGCTGACCCCGCCCGCGCCGTGCAGCTGCACCGCGTCGTCCAGGATCCGCACCACGGCCCGCGGGGTGGCGATCTTGATGGCCTGGATCTCGGTGTGCGCGCCCCGGTTGCCCACCGTGTCCATGAGCCAGGCCGTCTTCAGCACCAGCAGCCGCAGCTGCTCCACGGTCACCCGGGCGTCCGCGATCCAGTTCTGTACGACGCCCTGCGCGGCCAGCGGCTTGCCGAAGGCCGTCCGCTCCACCGCCCGCCGGCACATCAGCTCGATCGCGCGCTCCGCCATGCCGATCAGCCGCATGCAGTGGTGGATCCGGCCCGGCCCCAGCCGGGCCTGGGCGATGGCGAAGCCCGACCCCTCCTCGCCGATCAGGTGCGAGGCGGGCACCCGGACCCCGTCGAAGACGACCTCCGCGTGGCCGCCGTGGTCGTGGTCCTCGTAGCCGTAGACCGTCATCGCCCGGCGCACGTGCACGCCCGGCGTGTCGCGCGGCACCAGGATCATCGACTGCTGGCGGCGCGGATCGGCGCCCTCCGGGTCGGTCTTGCCCATCACGATGAACACCGCGCAGTCGGGGTTCATCGCCCCGGAGATGAACCACTTGCGGCCCGTCACCACGTACGCGTCGCCGTCCCGCTCGATCCGGGTCTCGACGTTCGTCGCGTCCGAGGACGCCACGTCCGGCTCGGTCATGGCGAAGGCCGAGCGGATCTCCCCGGCCAGCAGCGGCCGGAGCCACTGCTTGTGCTGTGCCTCGTCGCCGAACTGGGCCAGCAGCTCCATGTTCCCGGTGTCCGGGGCCGCGCAGTTGGTGGCCATCGGCGCCAGGTGGGGGCTGCGGCCGGTGATCTCGGCCAGCGGCGCGTACTGCAGATTGGTCAGCCCGGCACCGTACTCGGCATCGGGCAGGAAGAGGTTCCACAGTCCCTGCCGGCGGGCCTCGGCCTTCAGCTCCCCGAACACCGCCGGGGTGTCCCACGGGGAGGCCGATGCGGCCCGCTGCGCGGCCGCCACCGCCTCCGCCGGGTAGACGTGCTCGTCCATGAACGCCAGCAGCCGCTCGCGCAGTTCCTCGGTCCGGGCGTCGAATGCGAAATCCATGCTGATCGGCTCCTCAGCCTTCCTGGAGGGTGGACAGACCGTGCTCGATGAAGACCGGGACCAGCTCGCCGATCCGGTCGAAACCCGCCCCGACGGTCTGGCCGAGCGTCCAGCGGTAGTGGATGCCTTCGAGGATCACCGCGAGCTTGAACCACGCGAAGGCCGTGTACCAGGCGATCGCCCCGGTGTCCCGGCCCGATCCGGCGGCGTACCGCTCGATCAGCTCGGCGGGGGAGGGGTGCCCGGGCGCGCCGCTCGTCGTGCTCACCGGCGACTCGGTCAGGCCCAGGTCCGCGCTGTACATCACCAGCAGCCCGAGGTCGGTGAGCGGATCGCCGAGCGTGGACATCTCCCAGTCCAGCACCGCCCGGATCCGGTCGTCCGGCCCGCCGATCAGTACGTTGTCCAGGCGGAAGTCGCCGTGCACCACCGCCGGCGCGGGCGAGGCGGGCAGCGCCCGGCCCAGCGCCCCGTGCAGTTCGTCGATCCCGGCCAGCTCGCGGCCGCGGGAAGCCGCCAGCTGCTTGCCCCAGCGGCGCAGCTGCCGGTCCAGGAAGCCCTCGGGGCGCCCGAAGTCGGCCAGGCCGACCTCCGCCGGGTCCACCGCGTGCAGCGCCACCAGGGTGTCGACCAGGCCCAGGACGGCCCGCCGGGTGCGCTCGGGTCCGATCGCGGCGAGCTGACCGGCGGTGCGGTAGGGCACCCCGTCGACGAACTCCATCACGTAGAACGGGGCGCCGAGCACCGCCTCGTCCTCGCACAGCAGCAGCGGCTCCGGCACCGGTACCGCCGTGCCGTGCAGCGCCGCGATCACCCGGTGCTCGCGGCGCATGTCGTGCGCCGTGGCCAGCACGTGCCCCAGCGGGGGCCGGCGCACCACCCAGCGGCCGGCACCGTCGGTGATCTCGTAGGTGAGGTTCGACCGGCCTCCCTCGATCAGCCGGCCGCTCAGCGCCCCGGCCACCAGGCCCGGCCGGACGCGGTCGAGATGGCCGCGCAGCCGCTCCAGATCAAGGCCTCGGGGGTCGGCTGAGGTCATGGTGCGCACCTCCGTACGGAGTTGACGACGAGTGTCCGCGCCCATCATGCCGACCAGTCGGTATGTCGTCCAGGGTGCGGGCCGGATCCGCGCGCCGATCCGGCCCACCCCCTCACGCGTGGCACAGGATCGGCGCACCGCCGTTCATCACCGTCATGTCCTTCAATACGGCCAGGATGTCCAGCGGCGCCCCCTCCGGGCGCCCCTGAAGCTCCGCGTACGCCCGGTGCAGGTTGGCCACCAGCCGCTCGCTCTCCCGCCACCGCCCGAACTCGCCCGGATCGGCCCGGCGCGCGGTCTCCAGCGGCGTCAGCCCCTCGGCCCGGCCCTCCCGCGCCAGCTCGCCGACCCACGTCAGGTACCGCTCCGTCGCGTCGTACGCCTCCGGGCCGGTCAGCGGCCCGTGCCCCGGTACGACGGTCTCCGCGTCCAGGGAGCGCAGCACCCGCAGCGCCCGCAGCGAGCCGGCCAGCGAGCCCATCGCCAGGAACGGCGTGCCCCCGGCGAAGACCAGGTCCCCGGTGAACACGACCCGCTGCCGCGGCAGCCACACGACCGAGTCGCCGGTGGTGTGCGCGACGCCCGGGTGGATGACCTGTACCTCCGTCTCCCCGACGTGCAGCGTCAGCCGCTCGCTGTACGTCAGGTCCGGGGCGGTGATCTCTATGGCGCCGAAGTCGGTCTCCGGCCAGATCATCTCCAGCTGGTGCCCGGCGGCCAGCTGTTCGGCGCGGGCGTTGTCGTGGCCGACGACCAGTGCCCCGGGCGTGAACACGCCGTTGCCGTAGGTGTGGTCGCCGTGGTGGTGGGTGTTGACCACCGTGCGCGGCAGCGGGGCCCCGGCCGCCGTGATCGCGTCGCGCAGCGCGAGGGCGCGGCGCTCGGTGGCGGCGGTGTCGACGAGGAGGGTCCGGCCGCCGTCCGTCACGAAGCCGGCGTTGTTCAGGCACCAGCCGCCGTCGGGCTGGACGTAGGCGTGCACCCCGGCGGCGGGCTCGACGAGATAGGGCCGGTCGGCGGTCATGTGCGTTCTCCCCGGGTCGCGTTGGCGTGCGGGCAGCATCCTGCCAGCCGCCGGGCGGCCCGGGGAGGGGGAGCGGGGGGTTGCGGGGGGTTGCGGGACGGGCGGGGTCAGTGGTCGTCGTAGTGGCCGTCGTGCTGCGCGTGCCGGTGGCCGTCGTGCTGCGCGTGCCGGTGGCCGTCGTGCAGGTAGTCCAGGTGGTCGCCGTGCGCCACCGCGTCGTGCCCGCAGCCCTCGCCGTGCACGTGCGCGTGCCCGTCGTGGGCGACGTGCCCCGCGGGCTCGCACTCGTCCCAGTGCCCCGCGTGCTGCCGGTGCAGGTGGCCGCCGTGCGCGTAGTCGACGTGGTCGCCGTGGTCGACCTCGGTGTGACCGCAGCCGGGGCCGTGCGCGTGCTCGTGCGTGGGGTGTTCGTGGTGCAGGGTCGTCATGGGTCCGAGGCTGGTGCGGAGGGGGTGGTATCGCACGTTAGTGACCCATATGCTCCCTTCGGGAGGGTCAGCGTCACCGGCAAGACCGACCATCGCACCAGCGGTTCAGATGATGAGCGCCAGCGCGAACAGCGCCAGCGCCAGCACGCACGCCACCGCCGCGAACCCCGCCCGCGGTGCCAGCGCCGGCGGCCGCGCGGCGGCCAGTTCCCGGATCCGCCGGTGCGCCACGCCCAGGAACGCCAGCCACAGCAGCACGATCACCGCCGTGGCCACCACCTCCAGCCGGCCCTGCGACCCGTGCACCGCCTGCCGTACCGCCAGCACGGCCGTGATCGCGCAGGTCAGCGTCGTACGCCGCCACGCCAGCCGGGTCCGCTCCGGCTGCAGGCCGGGGTCGCGCGGATCCTGCCCGTCGAGGTCCCGCGGGCCGCCGGGATCCCGCGTACCGGCCGCCGCGCTCATTGCCCCGTCGTCCAGCCCATCAGCACGACCACCACCATCGCCAGCGCCACCAGCCCCACACCCAGGCTCAGCACCACCGGGAACCGTGACAGGGGCAGGTCCTCGCCGCGCCGCATCGCCCGCTCGCAGCGCACCCAGTGGTTCACCGCCCGCAGCGCGCACGCGGCGCCCACCGCCAGCAGCGCCAGCGCCATCCCGACCCGTACGCCCCACCGCAGGTCCGGCAGGAACTGGTCCACCGCGAAACCGCCGCCCACCAGCGCCAGCGCGGTGCGGATCCACGCCAGGAACGTCCGCTCGTTGGCGAGCGAGAACCGGTAGTCGGGAGTCTCGCCCTCCTCCCGTAGCCGCTGCGGCGCGAACCACAGGCGCACGTCTTTGACGAAGTCGATCACACGCGCAATCTACGCGCCGGCCGCCCGGAACGCCCGCAGCCTCCGGTACGCCTCCAGTCCGTCCGGCACCCACGCCCAGGTGCCCGCCGCCACCCGCGCCCGCACCTCCTCCTCCGGCAGGAAGGCGTACCAGTCCACCTCCGCCTCCTGCGGCGCCACCGGCAGCGTGCAGCGCACCTCGTGGACGTACGACCACCAGGCCCCGCCCTCGCCCTCGTACAGGAACTTCAGCAGCGGCGCCGGCTGCGGCAGTCCGGACACCCCCAGCTCCTCCTCGGCCTCGCGCAGCGCGGCCTGCGCGTAGCTCTCGCCCGCCCCCAGCACCCCGCCCACGAACATGTCGTAGTGGGACGGGAAGACCAGCTTGGACGCGGTCCGGCGGTGCACGAAGATCCGCCCCTCCGCATCCCTGGCCTGCACGAACACGCACCGGTGGAGCAGCCCCCGCGCGTACACCTCGCCGCGCGGCGCCCGCCCGACCACCCGGTCGTCGCGGTCCACCACGTCCAGGATCTCGTCGGCAGCGCTCATCAGGACCATCCCTCCACCCAGGTGTTGACTGGTTACCGTCGCGTAGCCAGGATTCGTCCCACCACGGACGACAGGACGGAACTCGACTCATGGTGTACGACGCTGACGTGATCGTGATCGGTGCCGGGCTCGCGGGCCTGGCGGCCATCGCCGAGCTCGTCGACGCGGGCCGCAAGGTCATCCTGCTCGACCAGGAACCGGAGCAGTCGATCGGCGGGCAGGCCCACTGGTCCTTCGGCGGCCTGTTCTTCGTGAACTCGCCCGAGCAGCGCCGGATGCGGATCAGGGACAGCCATGAACTCGCCCTCCAGGACTGGCTCGGCACCGCCGGCTTCGACCGCGACGAGGACGCCTGGCCGCGCCGCTGGGCCGAGGCGTACGTCGACTTCGCCGCCGGCGAGAAGCGGTCCTGGCTGCACGCGCAGGGCGTCCGCTTCTTCCCCGTCGTCGGCTGGGCCGAGCGCGGCGGCTACGACGCGACCGGCCACGGGAACTCCGTACCCCGCTTCCACATCACCTGGGGCACCGGGCCGGGCCTGGTGGAGCCCTTCGAACGGCGGGTGCGGGCCGGGGTGGCGCGCGGCCTGGTCGATCTGAGGTTCCGGCACCGGGTCACGGGCCTGGCCCGTACCGGCGGCGACCTGGACACGGTCACCGGCGAGATCCTGGCGCCCTCCGACGCCGGACGCGGCGCGGCCAGCGGCCGCGAGGCCACCGGCGCGTTCACGCTCCGCGCCCAGGCCGTGATCGTCACCTCCGGCGGCATCGGCGGCAACCACGACCTGGTCCGCAAGCAGTGGCCGGCCCGGCTCGGCACCCCGCCCGAGCGCATGCTCTGCGGCGTCCCGGCCCACGTGGACGGTCTGATGCTGGGCATCGCCGAAGCCGCCGGCGCCAGCCACATCAACCGCGACCGCATGTGGCACTACACCGAGGGCATCGAGAACTGGAACCCCATCTGGGCCCGGCACGGCATCCGTATCCTGCCCGGCCCGTCCTCGCTCTGGCTGGACGCCACCGGCAAGCGGCTGCCCGTACCGCTCTTCCCCGGCTTCGACACCCTCGGCACCCTCGACCACATCATGAAGACCGGGTACGACCACACCTGGTTCGTCCTCAACCGGCGCATCATCGGCAAGGAGTTCGGCCTCTCCGGCTCCGAGCAGAACCCCGACCTCACCGGCAAGTCGGTCCGGGGCGTCATCGACCGCGCCCGCCAGGCGGTGCCCGGCCCCGTCCAGGCGTTCATGGACCGCGGAGCCGACTTCATCGTCGAACGCGAGCTGTCCGCGCTGGTGCGCCGGATGAACGAGCTCACCAAGGAACCGCTGATCGACGAGGCCGACCTGCGCCGCCAGATCACCGCCCGCGACCGCGAGATCGCCAACCCCTTCAGCAAGGACCTCCAGGTCACGGCCATCCACGGCGCCCGCAGGTACCTCGGCGACAAGCTGATCCGCACCGCCGCCCCGCACCGCGTCCTCGACCCCGCGGCGGGCCCGCTGATCGCCGTCCGGCTCTCCATCCTCACCCGCAAGTCCCTGGGCGGCCTGGAGACCGACCTCTCCTCGCGCGTGCTGACCCCCTCCGGTGAACCGCTGCCCGGTCTGTACGCCGCCGGCGAGGCCGCCGGCTTCGGGGGCGGCGGCGTCCACGGCTACCGGGCCCTGGAGGGCACCTTCCTCGGCGGCTGTCTCTTCTCGGGCCGCGCGGCGGGCCGCGCCGCGGCGGCGGCCGTGAGCTGATTCCGGCCCAGCGGCCCCCTTTCGACCCCACACGATTCGGCCAGCGCCGCGTCCTGCTTCCCGCCGCCGTGCGGGCCGGTACGGGCCGGCAGGCCGCCGTACCCCCGCGGCCCGCCGCGGCGGCGCCGACGGGGTGCCGGTCCGGTCCGCGCGGCCCGCGGCGCACCTCCACGGGGGCGGCCGGGTACGTCCGCCACGGCCGCCGCGCGGCGCGGCGGGACGCGGCGGGGAGGCCGACGGCCCCGGTCGGGAGCGCGGTACGCGTCGCCCGGCGGGTCCGCGGGCGCCGCGCCCGCCCACCGGCCGCACCGGGCCGCGCGGGGGCCGCACCCGCTTGTGCGCGGCGGTGCCCGCCCGCCCGTTCCCGCCGGGGCGTCGCGCGGGCGCGGCGGACGCCGCCGGACGGACCGGAACAAGCACCCCAACTCACTCGGACATCGCAGCAGTTGAAACCCGCCACCGAGCAGTTCAGGCCTTGACGCGGAGCTGTGCGTACCGCTTTGCTGTGCGTGATCATCCACTCGGAGTACCGGAGCGACAGCCCGCAGCGACGAGACCGAGACCGCAGCACCACCCGCAGCACCACCCGCACGCACAGCCACGCCACGCCCCTGCCACACCCCTGCCACGCCCCGCCCACCGTCACAGCCGCCCGCGCCCGCGTCCTGGAGGGAAGACCGCGGATGTCCCCGCCTCCGCCGCCTCTCGGCCGCGCCCGCAAGCGGGATGCCCAGCTCTTCGACCCGGCCCTGTGCGACACCGAACTGGTCGACGTCCGCTCCCAGTTCTCCCAGGGCCGCTGGTCCAGGGCACGCGCCCTGCTCACCGCCACCGGAGACGACTGGGACCGCCGCGGCCACCGCCTCGTCGTCCTCGCCGAGGCCCCCGCCGCCACCGCGTGGGCCCGCGAATGGCTGCTCACCGAACCCGAGAGCGCCGACGCGACCACCCTCCTCGCCTGCGCGGCCGTCTTCGACGCCCTGCGCCGCAAGGGCACGCCCGAGGCCGCCGACGAGGCCTGCCGCCGCGCCGCCGCCCTGTTCCCCGCCGACCCCACCCCCTGGCTCGGCCTGCTCCTGCTCTCCCGCGTCTTCGGCTCCGAGGAGGAGTTCACCCGCCACTTCGACCAGGTACGGGCCCGCCACCGCGAGCACCACCACGCCCACCACCTCATGGTCGCCAAACTCGCCGAACGCACCCCCGGCACCGGCCACGACCCCCTCCACGAGGTGTACGACTTCGCCGCCTGGGCCGCCGAGGAGTCCCCGGCCGACTCCCCGCTCGCCGTCCTCCCCGTCATCGCCCACGCCGAGCGGTACCGCGTCCTCGCCGCCGCGCACGGCCGCACACCCGACGGAGCGGGCGGCGCCACCCAGCACTGGTCCGGCCGCCGCGCCCGGCAGGTGCTGCGCGCCGCCTTCGACTGGTGGCTGGAGTGGGAGCGCGAGGACCACCCCCGCAACCGGGTCGACCTCAACTTCCTGGCCCACGCCAAGCTCTGCGAGGGCCGCCCCGCCGAGGCCGCCGCCCTCTTCCACCGCATCGGGCGGCACGCCACCCGCGCCCCCTGGTCCTACCCCGACCTCGACCCCCACAAGGCCTTCCTCGCCGCGCGCAGTGCCGCGCTCGGCTCCGCCTGAACCCCCGCGACCTGCTGAACCTCCGCGACCCCCGAACCTCCGCGACCCCCGAAAGGACCACCCGCCATGGCGACGGGCAGATCCACCACGCTCCACCCCGCGGCCGAGATCCGCACCTACAAGGGCCAGGACCGGGCCCTGCGCGCGGGCCGCCTCGGCACCGCGGGCCTGCTGCTCTCCGTACTCGCCGCCAGCGCCCCCCTCATGGTGGTCGCCGGTGTGATGCCCACCACCTTCGGCGTGATGGGCGTGGTCGGCCAGCCGCTGCTGTTCGTCGTCCTCGGTCTGGTCCTCGCCCTGTTCAGCATCGGCTACGCCGAGATGAGCCGGCACGTCCACAACGCCGGCGCCTTCTACGCGTACATCGCCCGGGGCCTGGGACCCACCGCGGGCGCCGGCGCCTCCCTGGTCGCCCTCGTCGCGTACAGCGCGATGCAGGTCGGCGTCTACGGCATCCTCGGCTTCGAGATCTCCGGCATCTTCGCCACGTACCTGGACCTCCGCGTCGCGTGGTGGATACCCGCCCTGCTCGCCGTCGCCGTGACCGGCGCCCTCGGCTGGCTCAAGATCGACCTCAATGCCAAGGTGCTCGGCGTCCTCCTCCTCATCGAGTGCGCCCTGGTCGTCGTCTTCGACGTCGCCGCCCTCGCCGAGCCCGCCGCCGAGGGCCTCTCGCTGCGCGCCTTCAACCCCGAGACCCTCAGCGGCGCCGGTCTCGGCACCGCCCTGTGCTTCTGCATCGCCGCGTTCGTCGGCTTCGAGCAGTCCCCGGTCTACGCCGAGGAGACCAGCAAGCCGCACATCGTCGTCTCCCGCGTGATGTTCCTCGCCGTCGGATTCGTCGCCCTCTTCTTCGCCTTCAGCGCCTGGGCCCTCACCGTCGCCACCGGCCCCTCCGAGGTGGTCAGGACGGCGGCCGACGCCGGACCCGCCCTGCTCTTCCAGCTCACCGAGACCCGCCTGGGCACCGGCTTCACCGACGTCCTGCACGTGCTCTTCGTCACCGGCATGTTCGCGGCCATGCTCAGCTTCCACAACGTCGTCGCCCGCTACGCCTTCGCCATGGGCCGCGAGGGCCTGCTCCCGGCCGCCTTCGGCCGTACCAACCCCGGCACCGGCGCCCCCGGCACCGGATCCCTGCTCCAGACCGTGATCGCCACCGTCGTCGTGCTGGCCTTCGCGCTCACCGACGACATGCCCGCCGGCGACCCCACCACGCCCGTGCTGCACCTGTTCACCTGGATGGGCAGCGTCGGCGCGCTCGGCGTGACACTTCTCATGGCCGCCGCCTCCTTCGCCGTCATCGCCTTCTTCGTGCGCCGCGGCACCGCCGGCGCGCAGATCTGGCGCCTGGTCGCCGCCGGCGCCGCGGGCCTGGCCCTCCTCGCCATCGCCGTGTACACCGTCAAGGACTTCGGTGTCCTGGTCGGCGCCGCCGAGGGCTCCGCGCTGCCCTGGGTGCTGCCCGGCATCATCGGTACGGCCGCCGTACTGGGCCTGGCGTACGGCGCGGTGCTGCGCGCCCGCAAGCCGGAGGTCCACGCGCACATCGGCCTGGGGAACGAGGCGTTCCGCCTGGACCAGGCCGCGACCGCGACCGAGGCGGACACCCGCACCTGACCTTGGTACCGGTCTCCACGAAGGCCCCCGGCACCCTTTTCGAAGGGCGCGGGGGGCCTTCGCGTTCGATGGCCGGTTTGGCGCCGACTGCCTGCCGTGGTCTCCTGGTGCGAACAAAATTCACCGGGCCGCAACACGGGGGACACCATCCCGCTCCTCCGCGGGCGTCCGGCCTGCCTGTCCGATCCACGAAGGCGAAGTCATACATGAGTGACCGCACCCTGACGAAGGCCTCGGCCGCGTCGGCCAAGCCGTCGGCATCCGTCCACGTCGACGCCGGCGACGAGGGCTACAGCAAGGACCTGAAGTCCCGCCACATCAACATGATCGCGATCGGCGGGGCGATAGGCACCGGCCTGTTCCTGGGTGCCGGAGGCCGCCTCGCGGGCGCCGGTCCCTCCCTGGCCATCGCGTACGCGGTGTGCGGCGTCTTCGCCTTCTTCGTCGTCCGGGCGCTCGGTGAGCTCGTCCTGTACCGCCCCTCCTCCGGCGCCTTCGTCTCCTACGCGCGCGAGTTCATGGGGGAGAAGGGCGCCTACACGGCCGGCTGGCTCTACTTCCTGAACTGGTCCACCACCACCGTGGCGGACATCACGGCCGCCGCGACCTACGCCCACTTCTGGGCCATGTTCAGCGACATCCCCCAGTGGATCCTGGCGCTGATCGCCCTGGCCGTCGTCCTGACCGCCAACCTGATCTCGGTGAAGTACTTCGGCGAGATGGAGTTCTGGTTCTCGATCATCAAGGTCGCCGCCCTGGTCGCCTTCATGCTCGTTGGCATCTACCTGGTCGCCACCAGCCACCCGATCGACGGCCACACCCCGGGCCTGTCCACCATCACCGACAACGGCGGCCTCTTCCCGTCCGGCGTCCTGCCGATGCTCCTGGTGATCCAGGGCGTCGTCTTCGCGTACGCCTCCGTCGAGCTGTGCGGCGTCGCCGCCGGTGAGACCGAGAACCCCGAGAAGATCATGCCGAAGGCGATCAACTCGATCATGTGGCGCGTCGGCATCTTCTACGTCGGCTCCGTGGTCCTGCTGGCCCTGCTGCTGCCGTACACCGCCTACACCTCCGGCCAGAGCCCGTTCGTCACCGTCTTCGACAAGCTCGGCATCCCCGGCACCGCCGGCATCATGAACCTCGTCGTCCTGACGGCCGCGCTGTCCTCGCTGAACTCCGGCCTCTACTCCACCGGCCGCATCCTGCGCTCCATGGCCATGTCGGGCTCCGCCCCGAAGTTCACCGCCCGCATGAACAAGGGCAAGGTCCCCTACGGCGGCGTCCTCTTCACGGCCGCCTTCGGTGTCGCGGGCGTCGCCCTGAACTACTTCATGCCCTCCGACGCCTTCGAGATCGTCCTCAACCTCGCGTCCATCGGCATCCTGGGCACCTGGGCGATGGTCATGATCTGCTCGCTGTTCTTCTGGCGCCGCGCCCAGCGCGGTGAGGTCGAGCGCCCCGGCTACAAGCTGCCCTGGGCCCCGTACACGCAGATCGTCACCCTGGGCTTCCTGCTCACCGTCCTGATCCTCATGTGGTGCGACGGCGGCGTCGGCCGCACCACCGTGATGTTCCTGCCGGTCATCGCGGCCGCCCTGGTCGGCGGCTGGTTCCTGGTCCGCGGCCGGGTGGCGGAGCTCGCCGCCGCCCGCGACTGACGCCCCGTCCCGCGCACGAGGGCCCCGCGGCCGGTCTCCGGCGGCGGGGCCCTCGTACGTCCGCGTCCTGTACGTCCTGATGTCAGCCGGCGGGCGGGACGAAGGAGTCCAGCGCGGCGTCGAAGTACCCCCGGGCCTCGCCGGAGCGGCCCACCGGGGCCGACACCCACACGTCGTACAGCCTGTCCCGCTCCTCCCAGCAGACGTCGACCGTGCTCCGGGGGCCCTCGGCGGCCGAGTGGCCCTTCCAGGTGAACTCCCACAGCGCCGCGGGCAGCCCGTTGTGGGTCGTGGCGACGACCGAGTTGTCCCGGAACCCGGGGTAGTCACGCGCCCCGTTGGCATCGGCGCGGCGCATCACGCCGAGCGGCCCGCCGGGTTCCCGGGCCGTGATCTTGATCCCGATGCGCACCGACGCGTCCGGCGAGACGTACACCACGCGGATCCCGTCGAGGGTGCGCCGGTATCCGACGGGCACGGCGAGGGAGAACCCGTCCGGGTCGGCCACGGTCCGGTACCCGGGAGGCGCGGGCCGGGCGGAGGGGGGTGACGGCGCCGGAGCCGACGGAGCCGACGGCGCGGGCGCGGGCGCGGAGGGCTTGTCGTTCCCGCCGCCCTGGGAAGCACCGGGCGACGGCGTGGGCGTGGGCGACGGCGTGGCCGTGGGCGGCACCGTCGTCGCCGGGGCCACCGACCGCTGCTTCCCCTCCCCCCGGTCACCGAGCAGCGACACCGCGGTGACGGTGCCCCCGGCCACCGCGACCACCAGCGCGGCGATCAGCACCACCCGCACCCCGGGCCGCCGCCACCCCCCGCCGGCCGTTCCCGGCTCCGGAGCCGGCACGGTGGCCGACGGCGTGGCCGACCCCGCGGCCGACCCCGTCCCGCCCGACGGCCGGGCGACCCGCTCGGTCGGCGAATAGCCGGCCTCCGCCCCCACCCCCGCCCCGGCCGGCGGCACGCTCCCAGCACCCGCGCACGCCGACAGCAGCCGTTCCGCCGCCGCCGCGCCCAGCCGCTTGTGCGGATCGCGCTCCAGCAGCCCGCGCACCGCCGGCAGCAGCGGCCCCAGCTGCGCGGGCGGGCGGATCTCGTCGTACACCACGGCGTGCAGGACGCCGCCGATCGAATCACGGTGGAAGGGCGACTCGCCCGTGACCGCCGCGCACAGCAGCGCACCCAGCGACCACAGATCGGACGCCGGCCCGGCGGCCGCACCCTGCATCCGTTCAGGCGCGGTGTACTCGGGCGAGCCCACGAACGCCCCGGTCTCGCTGATGGTCGTGGACCCGGCCAGGCGCGCGATCCCGAAGTCGGTCAGCACCACCCGCCCGGTCTCCGCCTCCAGGAGCACGTTGGCGGGCTTGACGTCCCGGTGCAGCACCCCGCGGCCGTGCGCCGCGCCCAGCGCCCCGAGCAGCGCCAGCCCGATCCGGGCCGCCTCGTCCGGCGCCAGCGGCCCCCGGGCCACGAGCCGGTCGGCGAGCGAACCGCCCTCGACGAGCTCCATGACGATGCAGGGCAGGCCCTCGTGTTCCACGACGTCATGGACCACGACGACGTGCGGATGCCTGATCTGTGCGACGACCCGTGCCTCCCGCAGGGCGCCCATGGCCTGCGTACCCGCGTCGAGATGGAGCTCCTTGACGGCGACCGGCCGCCCGAGCAGCTCGTCGGTGGCCCGCCAGACGGTCCCCATCCCGCCCCGCCCGAGCCGCTCCAGCAGCCGGTAACGCCCCCCGACCACCGCACTGTTCCCCGCCCCGCCCAACCCCACCCGGTCCCCCCGTCCACCATCCACGGGGCCATGATGCCCACACCCCGGCCCGGCCGATGCCCGGAAATGCAGAAAACCCCAGATGAACTGGGGTTTTCAGTGGTGTCCGAGGGGGGACTTGAACTCTCCACTCGGGCACCAGCCTGTAGGCGTTCTGACCTGCGGGAATGCCTGTCGTGGCAGGGGTTCAGCAGTCCTGCGCTTCCTGTCTTTTCCTGCTGTTTCAGGCCGTCTCCGGACGCTGTTGGTCACCCGTTGGTCACGTGCCCAACCTGACCAGGACGGGCGATCTCGCCCGCTCGATCAGGCCTTTTCGATGGTCTCGAAGATGTCGGCGTCGGTCTCCTGCTGCCACTTCGGTAGGTCGGGCCAGTCGGCCACGTACCCCGGCTTGGGGTCCTCGAAGTGCTTGAACATCTGAGCGGTCCAGCACGTCGCGACAAACCGACTCTTCTGCTCGCGGGACAGCCTCGATGCATGCCCGCCGCTGATCTCGATGAACTGCCGGACCTGCTCGTAGACCGAACCCGCGGCCTCGCGCTCCCACTGCGGGGTGTCGTCCCAAGGCGTCACGTACCCGGCCTTCGGTTCCCCCGGGAAGTGCTGGTGCACTCCGGCGATCCAGGCTTCCCGGAACACTCGTGCACCTTCGGTCTGCGACATGCCAACCCCTCTCGTCATGGCGTGCTGAGCGCGGCGATCTCCGCCCCCAGCTCCGCTACGCGGTGGTCCCTGCTCAGGGGGCCGAACTCGTCGCACAGGGTCTGGAGTCTACGGGCGACGTATCCGGAGGAAGAGGCTCGGGCCAGGAGCAGGGCTTCCCGGCCGTACGCGACGACGTGTTCGGGGTCGCGCCGCTTGGCCCCGATGGCGGCGAGATCGGTCAGGACGGCGCCGCGCCGCCGGTAGGACTGGCCGGATGCAAGGGCGGTCTGCTCCAGTGCCCGCCGCAACGCCTCCTCCGCCAGGTCGAGCCGTCCGAGCTGGACGTAGCGGGCTCCCCGTTCCTCGGCCAGCCGCGTCCCGTCGAACCGCAGCCACCCGCCGTTGGTACTGCCCGCGCTCAGGTCCATGACGTGCTCCGCCTGGTCCAAGGCGCGCTCGCATGCGGCGAGGTCGCCCAGGCCGGCGTACGCCTCCGCCTGGACGGCGGCGACCCAGTGCCGCGTGGCGAGGTTGCTGTCACCTCGCCCGGCCAGCCGCTCAGCGGCTCCCAGGACCTGGGCCGCCTGCCGGTAGCGCTGCTCCGACATGTCCACGTAGGCGTGCCGGACGAGTGCGCACGCCCACAGGTCGTAGGCTCCGGCGTCCCTGCTGACAGATGCTGCGAGGGCGTAGGAGGCTGCCGCGTCGGTGTACCGGTTCGCGTCGAAGGCAACTTCCCCGGCCAGTTGGAAGAGGTCGGCTGCCGCGCTCAGGAGCGGGCGGGAGTTGCCTCGGGTGTCGGCCGCGAGGGCTTCGTTCAGGGTGGTCAGTTGGTCGCGGACGATGGGGTAGACGGACCCCTTGGACCGGGCCAGTTGGTAGACCTGCCAAAGGTGGCTGTTCATCTGCGCGAAGTCGCCGGGTGCGCCCCTGAGGACCCCGTCGGAGAGGGCTTCCGCCTCGTCCAGCGGCAAGGCGGTCAGCGCCCCGCTGACGGTGAGGATGCGTAGGAATTCGCGGCGGATCACTTCGTCTGGGTCTCCCACGCTCGGGTGGTCACTGGGCTGTTGGCATCCGGTCGTGCGGCTTACGGCTCGTGGCTGTGTCAGAAGGGCATCCAGCTCTTGAAGGCTCACTTCGAGGGCGGCTGCCAAGCCTGGCCGCTGAGGCGGCTGCGGTGCGATCTTGCCGCTCTCCCAGCGTCCGACCGTTGTGCGGTCCACGCCAAGTAACTCGGCCAATTTCTCCTGACTGTAACCCAGGGTCTTGCGCCGCTCGGCCAGTCCCATGACGCCCCTCTTCCCGTGACCTGAACCCACGGCGTTCCCGTGCACGGATGTGCCTCAAGAGTGCCGCATTGATGCCGTGGAGGGCTCGGACTCCCCGCGCTTTCCTTGGTGTTGTCGCAAACGGGCACGGGGGCAAACCTGCGGAAGGGTGCGGACATGGCAACGGAGAACGGCATGGCGCGTGATGGTCTCAGTTCTTCTCAGGCCATGGACCTCGGAGCTGACACCCGCGTCCTCATGACGCTTCGCGTGTCCCGTGATTCGGGTCGTACCTGGCAGCAGAGCACGAGTGTCCGGGAGGGCGACCCGTTCGTCATCCTGTCCGATCCGGGCCGATACCCCCCGTGCGGGTGCGCCCGCTGTACGGGCCGCCAGTCGCTGTCCGCCACGTCGCTCCGCCCGGCTGACATCGAGCCGAGGACGGCATGATGTCCGGCTTAGCAGCCTGGCTGCTCCGCCGCTTCGGCCGGTACGCCGGTCCCCTCTACGTGGCGATGGTCCTCGGCGGTACGGCCCTGTTCCTTGCCGGCACGTTTGCGACTCGGTAGCAGCCTCAGGCTGCTGCCCTCCCTTCTTCCCGCCAGGTTCCTGGCGGGAGTTCCCGAGTAGAGAGGTAAGTCCGATGGTGGAAGAGAACACCGGTTCGGCGGCCCCCGAGGGAGGTGGCCTGCTCGTCGCGAAGCGCAAGATCGCGGCTGCGCGGACGCGTGCCGAGCAGGAGTCCGACGTCAGTAGCGGCCGTTCCGACGGCAACGACTAGCGGGGCTGCCCACGATGCTTGATGCAGCCTCGTGGGCGGGGCGTCTGGGCGGGGACACGTTCCTCGCCCAGACGTACCACCGCTCCTACGCGCACTTCCCCGGCACCGCCGACACAGCGGGCCTGTTCTCCTGGGACGACCTCAACCGGATCATCGCCACGCAGCGACTGGAACCACCCCGGCTGCGCCTGTCGGCCGACGGCGAGATGGTCCCCCTTCACCGCTACGCGATCCCGACCACGAACCGCCGCGCGGTCACCTGGTCCCGCATTCAGCCGGCCGACTTCCACGCCCAGCTCAAGGACGGTGCGTCGCTGGTCCTCGACGCGGTCGAGAAGATCCACCCGGCTGTGGGTGCGGCTGCCGAAGGTCTCGAACGGTTCCTCGGCACGTCTGTGCAAGCCAACGCGTACGCGTCCTGGACCGACCGGGAGGGCTTCGGCCTGCATTGGGACGACCACGATGTCGTGGTGGTGCAGGTGCATGGCTCGAAGCGGTGGCGCTTGTACGGCTCCACGCGCGAGGCCCCGACCTTCCGGGACGTGGAGTCGCCGGAGAGGCCCGGGGGTGACCCGGTGGCGGACATCGTTCTCGTCCCCGGTGAAGTGCTCTACCTGCCGCGAGGCTGGTGGCACGCGGTCACGGCTGACCAGGGTACGGAGTCGCTCCACCTGACGTTCGGCCTGGTGCCGCACACGGGCGCGGACCTCATGCTCTGGGTCGTCGATCAGCTCCGGTCATCCCTCGCGCTGCGCAGGGACATCCCGCGGTTCGCCTCACTGAGCGAGCACTCCGCCTTCATCGCCGCGCTACGTGGCGAGTTGCTGAACGAACTGGCCGATCCCCGGTTGGTGGAGCGGTGGGCTGAGTCCATCGACACGACCGACCTGGGGCACGCGATTCCCTCGCTGCCCTATGTGGACGGGCTGCCCGCACGGCCGGAGATCACGGTCAAGTTGACCGCCCCTCGGGGCCGTCTGACGGCAAACCCCGCCCACAGCACGGTCACGTTCTCGGCGGCCGGTACCGCCTGGGACTTCACCGAGTCGGCCGCGCCCGTCCTCGGCGCGCTGCTGACCGGTCAGCCGACCACGCTCGGCGAGATGGCCGACTCCGCCGGACTGGAGATCAAGGTCGTGGCCGAGTTGGTCTCAGCCCTCATCGAGGGCCATGCCGTCGCGGTCGTGGGGACCGCGCTGTGACCGCCGCTCTCTCCCTGGGGACATACCGCGTGCGTGCCGTCAGTCAAGCGGCACGCACCGCCCTGGCTGCCGGTAGCCCCTGGGTGGACACGGCACCCAACTACGCCCACGGTCGGGCGCATGAGGAGTTGCGCCCGGTTCTCGGGGAGTACCCGAGTGTGCGGGTAGCTACGAAGACGGGGTTCTTCACGGAGGCGCAAGGCCGCACCGCCCTGGCTGAGGGTGTACTCACCCAGGAAGAGGCGGCCAGCCGGCACAGCCTTGAACCGGGCTTCGTCTACTGGCAGACGGAGCGCTCGTTGGCCATGCTCGGCCGCGTGGATCTGGCGTTCGTGCACAACCCCGAACACCACGGGCACTGCCTTGACCGGGCTGCTCTGCACCGGCGTATGCGGGAAGCCTTCACGGCGTTGGAGGAGTTCGCCCATGCAGGCAGGATCGGCGGGTACGGCGTCGCTACCTGGACGGGCCTGACCTCCGAAGCGTTCACGGTTCCCGAGTTGCTCGCGCTCGCCCGACAGGCGGCGGGCTCCACCCAGCACCATTTCACGGGGTTGCAGATGCCCGTCAGCCTGATCATGGATGACCTGATCAGGCAGGCACTCGACGGCGGCGGACCGCTGATGCAGGCGAAGGATGCAGGGCTGATCACGTTCGGCTCCGCTCCTCTGCATGGTGGCGAACTACTGGAGGCCATGACACCTGAACTGGTGAACTTCATCCGCCCCGGCCTGTCGGCCGCAGCCGCTGCCCTGTTGGCTGCCGGATCGTGCCCCGGCCTCGATGTCGTGCTGACTTCCGCGAGCACGGGCGAACACTGGGACGATGCGGCGCAGGCTCTGGCTGCGCCCCTGACGGCCGATGAACTAAGGAGGGTGACCGATGAACTCGCCGCCGAGTGAGGACGTACAGACCCTGATGGAGGCCGCTCACGACCGGGCGGCCAAGGCTCTGGGTCTCACATGCACGGGCCCGCTGGTGTGGGGCTTCCAGGGTTTCACCCTCGGTCGGCAGGCCGGGGACCGGTGGCTCCGGGTAAGCCGGACCGCTGAGAGGAACGCAGGCAGGAAGCAGGGGGAGGGCATCGTGGGGGCCTCCTTGCTGGTGCCTGACGCTGTCCCGCGACCGCGCCTGCACGAGGTGTACGACTGGACCGACGGCGAGTGGGCCTTCGAGGCCGAAGTCCTCGGCTACGTGACACATCCCGTCGTGTCCCCGGAGCGGGCCGACCTGCACCACGACCCCCACTTGCCTGACGAGTGGTGGGCCGACCTGCGCCGAGCCCTGGCCCTGCTCACTGGGGCGGAGGGGGTGAGGGCCACTGTCCGGGACGGGTGGATCGAGCGCGCCTTCCCCCAGTTCCTCGGCATCCCTGCCCCTGCCAAGGTGGAGCGGGTGACCGGTCACGGTGACCTGCACTGGGGCAACCTCACGACCATGCCCCTGATCCTGCTGGACTGGGAGCGGTGGGGCCTAGTGCCCTACGGCTACGACGCGGGCCTCCTCCATGCCAACAGCCTGCTCGTTCCCGACGTGGCGGAGCGCATCCGGCTGGAGTTCGCTTCGGTCCTGGACACCCCTGCCGGCCGAGTCGGAGAACTCGCCGCCCTGGCGGAGATGCTGCAAGCCGTAGCCCGTGGCTGGTACCCGGACCTGGCCCCGCGCCTACTCGCTCGCGCGGAGTCACTCACGGGCGTTCGGCCACCGGTTCCGGTGCACTCGGAGGTCAGCGCCTGACAGGCCCGTGGAATGACAGCGGCCCCCGACGCGATGCCGGGGGCCTGCCTGTGTCCGTGTGCGCCCGCCTCAGGCGCTCTCTCCGAGGTGGCGGTACAAGGTGGCACGCCCGATTCCCAGGGCCTTAGCGATGGACGTGACGCTCTCCCCCTTGCGGTGCCGGGCACGGGCCACGGCCAGCTTGTCGTCGTCCACGACGGTCGGACGCCCACCGACGTTGCCCTTGCGGGCCGCAGCGTCCAGCCCTTCCAACGTCTTCTCCCGGATACCTTCCCGCTCCACCTCGGCACTCACGGCGAGCACGGCGAACACGATGGCACCTGCCCCGTTCGGGTCGTAGACGCCTTGAAGGGGACCGGACAGGAGTTCCAGTTGGATGCCGTCCGCCTGAAGCGTGGACGACAGCGTCATCAACTCTGCCGCACTCCGAGCAAGCCGCTTCATCTCGGCGACGGTCAGGATGACCGGCTGATTCGGCGCGGCTGCCTTGATCTCCCCTGCCAGCGTGAGTGCCTTCTCCAACTCCGGCCGCTCCTTCACACGGGTACTGATCTTCTCCGAGAAGACGCGGGTGCAGTCGGCACGGGCGAGCATGTCCAATTGTGACTGGAGTTCCTGCCCGACCGTGGAGCAACGGGCGTAACCCAGTCGGATCGCTGCGCCCGGTATCGCGTCGGATGCCTGCGGAACGGGAGCGCCTGCCGTCCATACCTTGCCGGGGTTACGGTCGGCCGGAGTCTTCACGGTCAGTTCCGCCTTGAGCGCGGCCACCAGGGCGAAGCGCCCCGTGTGATAGTTCGCCGCCACCTTGCCCGTGGTCGTACGGCAGGGACTACCGGCGGGAGCGTCGCACTTCGGGCAGTCGTGACGTTCGACCTGTGCGGCCGGGGTGTTCATGGTCATGACGAGACCGTCCCATAAACGTATCCCGAAAGATAGACTGAGCGGCGATGTTTCGGGACGGGTTTCGAGACATTCGGGCAGGGGCGAAACGGACATGTCCCGACCCTGGTCCAACCGTCTCGATAACGAAGGTTTACGAGACGTCCTGGTTGTACCCCCCGCCATCGGGTTTCTGCTCCAGCCCTATGAGGCTGAGGATCTCGTCCACTTGCTCCTCGCTGAGCCTGGGTGCTCGTGCCAGCCAGTACTCCAGCCATTCGTTCTCAGTCATGGCAGAACAACGCCGTCAGCGCCATAGTCGTCACGCCCGTGACCAACTGCCACGGCCGAGGGGTGGGGGTATGACCCCCGAAGGGGGCCTTGCTCGACCGCCATGTCTTAGCAGCTCTGATTCCGCCACGGTTCCAGGGGCGTTCCGAGCCGGCTCTCCGCTGGCGCAGGACTGCGTTCTCCCTGGTCAACGCGGGTCAAGGGTCGAGGCCGGTGTCATGCTCGATTGGTCGATTCGTGCGCCACTTTTCGATCTCCGGCTTCAACAAGGTGCCGATCAGATCGCCGAGGTAGAGGCCCCTCTCGTACGCCATGCGCTCCAGGTCTTGGCGCTCGGTCTTGGCCAGCGTGACGTACTCCAGGACGGCTTCCTTCCGCTGGTAGCCGCAGCACAGGGCCCGCGTGCAGGAGTTCTTCGCGGGTCGGACCTCCTCCGACGTCCACGGAAGATAGAGGTAGCGCTCCAGCTTTTCTGCGCACCGCTGGACTTCGACGTGTTTCTCCGCTCGTCGTCGGGGTGTGCGCTCACGGCCATAGTGGTGTTGGAACCAGTGACGTCGAGCAGAGTCCTGTATCTCCCGCTGCACCTGGGCCACGCGGTCTTTGATCCCCTCAACGGTACGGAGTGGGAGCAGGTTCCTCGCGAAGGCCTCTTTCGGGTAGGCGTATTGCAGCTTCATGTCTCGCTGCCACTCGGCGGCGTTCTTCCAGCTCTTCCACCGGTTGCACTTGTCGCAGGCCGGCACCAGGTTCCACCAGACGTCTCGCCCGTGGGCACCCGCCAATGGGGCTTCGTGCTCCAGGGTCTCGGACTGCGCCTCGTTGCAGTACACACAGCGACGCCGGTTCGCCAGCAGGACCATAATCCACACCCAAAGGTCTTGACTCCCACGGTCCTTGCTCAGCACCTCTTGCCCAGTCGCCGCCATCCCCACCCCTCAGCCGTACGGTCCGGCGGCATCGTACGAGGAGGCACTGACAGGCGGCGCCCCTGTGTGTGGGCGGTTGAGGCCTCGCCACCGCTTCCGCTGGTTCCGTTGGCGGTGCTGTTGCTCTTCGCCGCAAGCCGACGGCCAGCCACGCGGCGATGTGGGCAGCGCAGCCAGATTGTCGCCTCGTCGACCCGCAGCGGCTCAAGAATTCATGGGTGCAGATGTGCGCAGATCTATATCGTCGGGAAGGTGACTGCACCCCTGGAAGATCCAGCAGCGGACGAGGTGGCGATCCGCCGCCTCTTCGGAGACGGGTTCGTCGACTGGGTCCTCGCTGTCGATGGCCAACCTATACGCACACCCGATCAACGCTCGGTCGCGACGCTCGTTCACCGGGCTTCGCGCGGGGCCATACCGGAAGGCGTGCCGGTACCCGCCTACCTCCGGCTCAGCCACCTTGCGATGATCAACCCTGACACGGGCAAGACCTTGCTTAACGAACTCCGACTGGCGTCGGGTGGTGCGGAACCGGTACTCCCTGAACCACCGGATGACATGGTGCTGGCCGCTCTGCACGTATGGGCAGCAGAGAACTTTGGAGGCCTCCTTCTAGGGGAAGGCGGATTCTCCCTCGGATGGGGAGGCCAAGCCAGGGAGCGTATGACTCGGGCCATCGCCGAGGACCCGGCCTTGCCGTTCACCATCGAATCCGCACCTATGGACGGGCTGTTCCACATCACCAGTGCTGGCACTGGTGGCGGCCTCCAGCTCGCAATATTGGGACCGGGCATCGTCGCGGCCGCGTTTCGCCACGCCTCAATACGGCGTGTGGGAGCACCGAAACTGGACGACCTACTCGACGAACTTCCCGCAGCGCTCAACGCCGCACGAGAGCTCTACGCGGGGAAGGCTGTCCACACGCTAGCCCTGGCGGGGCTTTCTGGAGTCCTCCTACCCGAAGAGAAGCAGGAACTTTCTGCCCCCTGGGGCAGGGTGCGCGTAACCCTCGACAGCGACAATCGTCACGTCGACAGCCTGCGCGACCTCACCAGCATGTCGCTTCCCGACGGATCGCAACTTGTCAGCCGAGGCACAGGTGATCTGACCGTAGAAACGTCGGTCCCGTGGGTCTCGAAGTTCACTAATCCGCCCACCGAGGGCGAGTTCCCATCCGGCATCTCGTCGACAAGCTGCAGCCATCTTGAGCGCCGGGTTCAAGATGTCCGGCTCGCCTTCGCCCTGGCTATGGAAGACCCACACTTGCCGCCGCTACTACCAACTTGGGCGAAAGTCGAAAACCCCATTGCGGATTCGACAGGTTCCACGATGACAGAGATCGCCAGGCTGCGTCAGAGGACGCCAACGCGCCTGTCGGTCGAGCAAGCCGAGGAATGGGAACGATGGATCGCAGTACTGGACGGTCTAGCGCTTGAGAATCTCGGCCACGCGTCGCAGCGACTCCTCCGCGCGATCACTGAACGACAGGATCCCGTCGACGCCCTCGTAGACGCTGTCATCGTCTGGGAATCCATATTCGGCACACACAGTGAGATCACTTTCCGTGTTTGCGCCTCACTGGCACGGCTCCTCTGTCAGACGCTCGAAGCGCGCCTCGCCTTCATGAAGCAGGCCAAGGGTGTCTACACCATGCGGAGCAAGATTGTTCACGGGGCCAGCGACGTCAGAATGGAGAAGATCAGCGAGTCCCGCGATGTAGCTGTGCAGGTAGCGATCGCTGCACTTCGTACTGTGCTGCGGGATCGACCCGACCTCTTGGCGTTTACTGACAGCGGCAAGCGGAGCGAGCACATCATGCTTGAGTAGATCACCCTCTGCCCCTGCGCGCCTGGCCGGGATAGCACCGTCGGGCTCGCTTATATAGGGTCCCGCTGCCGGGCGCGGAGCGCCCCACCTGGCAAACTCCTAGACTTGCCGATGCCGGCCCCTGTGGGGCCGTCGTGTTGAAGTGTCTTCGCTCTATGGCGGCCTCCGGCCGCCCCTTACCCGGCTCTTTGCTGCGGCCTCCTCGTCAGGTGGGGCGCTGTCGCGCCCCGGCTCCCGTTCGCCGATGCCTACGTACGTAAACGGCTTCACTGTCGGCCCCGTTGGGGCCGCCCAGGCGTGGACGGCTTCGCGATGTGGCGACCTGAGGCCGCCCTTGGGCTATCTCCCCATGCCCTGCCATCGACGTACTCGAAGGCTCATCAAGAGAGATAGAGAGAGGGCAACGCATTGCCCCAGCTCACAGGGTTGTAGCGACACATGACGTATGCCTTCCAGCCCGGCATCGACACATCCCGTATGTCACTGCTCCCACTGAGCAGCTTGGGGCCGGCTGGGTTGATCACGACCTGGTGTTCGCCCGCGACGGCTTCAAGCTGTACCGAGGGGAGGCAGGCGGCCCCCAGGACCCCGAAAAGGTGTCGGCACGGTGGCGCACGCTCCGGACCCGGTTGCACCTGCCGGAAGAGTTCCGGATTCACGACTGGAGGCACAGCAAGGTCACGAATGACCTGGAGGCCGGGGAGAACCCGGTAGAGGTCTCCGCGAACGTCCGGCACCACTCGCCGGGCTACACCATGGCCCGGTACGGGCACTCACGGAAGGACGGAGCGCGGAAGCTCGCCGCCTCCGGAGCGGGCCGACTCGGCCTGTCATCCCTGGTCTGACCTGGGGAATCGCTGGGCCGTTGGTCACGTGGTTGGTCACGCCACCGCCCAGAAAAGCAGAAAACCCCACATGAAGTGGGGTCTCAGCTGGTGTCCGAGGGGGGACTTGAACCCCCACGCCCGATAAAGGGCACTAGCACCTCAAGCTAGCGCGTCTGCCATTCCGCCACCCGGACAAGGTGTCTGTCTCGCGTCCCTCGCGGGCCGCTCCGACGAAGAGAACATTACCAGGGATTCGGAGTGCCCCGATCACGGGGATGTCCGCAGGCCGTCGGCCGGGTATCCCCTTGGGGAGACCGGTTCCGGGGGTGAGGATGGAGGGAAGGCCGGGAGCGGCCAGTCGATCACTGGGAGGAAGCAGCGTGAGCGAGTCGAGCACGGGCAGGACCGTCACCGGCGAGGACGAGGTCGTCGACCTCTGCCGTGACCTCATCCGGATCGACACCAGCAACTACGGCGACCACTCCGGTCCCGGTGAGCGCAAGGCGGCCGAGTGGGTCGCCGAGAAGCTCGCCGAGGTGGGGCTGGAGCCGCAGATCTTCGAGTCGCACAAGGGCAGGGCCTCGACGGTGGCCCGCATCGAGGGCGAGGACCCCTCGCGGCCGGCGCTGCTGATCCACGGCCACACGGACGTCGTGCCGGCCAACGCGGCCGACTGGACGTACGACCCGTTCTCCGGCGAGATCGCCGACGGCTGCGTGTGGGGGCGTGGCGCGGTCGACATGAAGGACATGGACGCGATGACCCTGGCGGTCGTCCGCGACCGGATGCGCAGCGGCCGCAAGCCGCCCCGCGACATCGTGCTGGCGTTCCTCGCCGACGAGGAGGCGGGCGGGCTGTACGGGGCCCGCCACCTGGTGGACAAGCACCCCGGGCTCTTCGAGGGGGTGACGGAGGCGATCGGCGAGGTCGGCGGCTTCTCCTTCACCGTCAACGAGAACCTGCGGCTCTACCTGGTCGAGACCGCCCAGAAGGGCATGCACTGGATGCGGCTCACCGTCGAGGGCACCGCGGGCCACGGCTCCATGACCAACACCGACAACGCGATCACCGAGCTGTGCGAGGCGGTCGGCCGGCTCGGCCGCCACCAGTGGCCGGTACGGGTCACCAAGACCGTACGGTCCTTCCTCGACGAGCTCTCCGACGCGCTCGGCACGCCGCTGGACCCGGACGACATGGACGAGACGCTCGCCAAGCTCGGCGGCATCGCCAAGATGGTCGGCGCCACCCTGCGCAACTCCGCCGCGCCGACCATGCTGGGCGCCGGCTACAAGGTCAACGTGATCCCCGGGCAGGCCACCGCGCACGTGGACGGCCGCTTCCTGCCGGGCTACGAGCAGGAGTTCCTGGCCGACCTCGACCGGATCCTCGGCCCGCGCGTCAAGCGCGAGGACGTCCACGGGGACAAGGCCCTGGAGACGGACTTCGACGGCCGCCTGGTCGATGCCATGCAGAGTGCCCTGGGGGCCGAGGACCCGATCGCGCGCGCGGTTCCGTACATGCTCTCCGGCGGTACCGACGCCAAGTCCTTCGACGACCTCGGCATCCGCTGCTTCGGCTTCGCCCCGCTGCAGCTGCCGCCCGAGCTGGACTTCGCCGGCATGTTCCACGGGGTGGACGAGCGGGTTCCGGTGGACGGCCTGAAGTTCGGCGTACGGGTGCTCGACCGGTTCATCGACGAGGCCTAACGGCCGGGAATCGGGAAAGTGTGCGCATTCCACTGAGAAGAGTGAATGCGCTCATACGCTCGTAGCCCTGGTGGGACCTCCTCGTTACAGGTGGTGCGGTCCGCGGCTGGGACCGCATTGCCTACTAGGAGGAACAATGATCAAGAAGGTTGTCGCTGCCGCGGCCGCCACCGGTGGTCTGGTGCTCGCGGGTGCGGGCCTGGCTGTCGCCGACGCCGGCGCCCAGGGTGCGGCCGTCGGTTCCCCCGGCGTGCTCTCCGGCAACGTCGTCCAGGTCCCGGTCCACATCCCCGTGAACGTGTGCGGCAACACGATCAACGTGGTCGGCCTGCTGAACCCGGCGTTCGGCAACGTCTGCATCAACAACTGACGCAAGCGAAGTCCCGGGCCCCGGAACGCACTCCAGCGTTCCGGGGCCGTCGGGCATTTCGGCATTTCTCCATCTTTTCGACGTCGGTTGTGACGGCGTTGCGCACATGAGCAGAGCAGGGGGAGAGATTCAGTGATGCGACGAGAGGTCGCCAGGAAGACGCTGATCACCATGGCGGCGGCGGGCGGAGTGCTCGCGCTGGGCGGGGGGTACGCGAACGCGCACGCGAACGGCGGGTCCGGGGCCTCGGCCCACGGACGGACCGCGAACTCCCCGGGCGTGCTGTCCGGGAACACCGTCCAGGCCCCGGTGGACGCACCGGTGAACGTGTGCGGGAACACGGTCGACGTGGTCGGCCTGCTGAACCCGGCGTTCGGCAACCACTGCGGGAACCACGGGGGTGGCAGTGGAGGCGGAGGCGGCAAGCCGAAGCCGGGTCAGCCGGGGCACCCGGGTCAGCCCGGGCACCCGGGGCACCCGGGCGGGCCTGGTGGGCCGGGTAACCCCGACGACTGCGAGCCGGGGCACCCCGGCCACCCGGGTCACCCGGGCAACCCCGGTACCCCGGGGCATCCGGGGAACCCCGGCAATCCGGGTACGCCCGGCAACCCGGGTAACCCGGGTACCCCCGGCAACCCTGGGACTCCTGGGACTCCTGGGAACCCCGGTACGCCGGGTCAGCCCGGTACGCCGGGCAACCCTGGCACGCCCGGTAACCCCGGTAACCCCGGTAACCCCGGGCAGCCCGGCAACCCCGGCACTCCCGGGCAGCCCGGTACGCCGGGTGGTCCCGGGGGGAACCCCGGTACCGGTGGGGCGATGACGCCCGTGACGCACCCCGGCGGGACCGGCACCGGAACGGGGACCGGGACCGGACCCGGGAGCGGGGAGCTCGCCGAGACCGGGGGCGGCGGTGCGCTCGGCGTGGCCGTCCCGCTCGCCGGCGGGATGCTGCTCGCCGGTGCCGTGCTCTACCGGCGCGCCCGCGGGGCGCACGGCGACGCCGTCTGACGGCAGCCCATGACGCGGGCCCCGTCCGACCGGGGCCCGCGTTCGCCGAGCGGCCCGCGGCCGCCCCGGCTACCAGGTGGCGCGGACCTGACGGATGATCCGGCGGCGCAGCCGCACACGGCGACTGCCGTCCCGGAGCAGCGTCAGCCGGTCCAGCTCCCAGTTCCCGTACTCGGCATGGTCGGTCAGCAGGCGGGTCGCCTCCTTGCGAGGCACCCCGCGCGGCACGTACACGTCGACAAATTCGTATTCCGGCATCGCATCTATTGTGCGGGCACGGGCCCGCTACGGATAGCGTCTGCACTATGTCTGATGCCGCTCTGCCCACCGTTGCCGAGGTACGCGCCGCCGCCGAGGCGGTCAAGGCCGCGCTGGACCGTCACCTGGCGGCGGTCGAGAGCCGCTCCGGGGCCAAGGACCCGGCCGTCCAGGCCGCGTTCAACGAGCTCGCCGCGTCGGCCGAGGCGTACGACGAACTCCTCTACGAGGCGTACGACGAGGTCATCCCCTTCGAGATCCCGGACACCGAGGACGGTGTCCCGTACACCGGACCGGCCGAGCCCACCGCCTTCAGCGTGCTGATCCGCCGCGACTACTCGGTCGCGGAACCGCAGCGGCTGATCGCGCAGGCGGAGCGGGTCGCCGCGCACGACCGTGACGCCGATCTCCTCCACGACGGCGGCACGGCGGGCGCGCTCGGAGTGCTCTTCGGGGAGTACGAGGCGGACGAGATCGCCACGCGCTACAAGGAGTTCGGGCTGGAGGAGGGCGACTCCACGCTCTGGGTGGCGGCACTGGAGGAGGTCCCGGAACCGGGGGAGTGGCTGGCCGCGCCCTTCGACCAGGCCGACCCCGAGACCGTGCTGCACCGCTTCGACGTCAGCGCCGTGTTCGACGACGAGCCGTACGACGACGACCGTGACGACCACGACGAGGACGGCCACGACGATCACGACGGTCACGATCACGACGACGACGGTCTGGAGCTGGCCGCCGAGCGCTGACGTCCGCGCCGGTGGCCGCCTGCGCCCTGCGGGGCAGCAGGCGGCCGTCGGCTCCGGCTACGACTGCTGCTGCGCGCCCTCCTCGGCCGCCGCCGCGGCCATCAGCGTCCGCAGCAGGCCCGTCAGCCGGGTGGTCCGGGGCCTCGGCAGCACCTCGGCCACCGCGCGCGGCAGCGCCTGGTCCACGCCGTGCACGACGGACAGGTGCCGCTCGGCCCGGCCGAACGCCGTGTAGACCCAGTCCCGCGACAGCGCGTCCGCCGCGTCGCCCGGCAGCACCACGACCACGGCCGGCCAGCGGCTGCCGACGGCCTGGTGGGCGGTCATGGCCCAGCCGTGCCGTACGGCCTGCTCCACCCGGTCCTTCGGTACGACGACCCGCCCGCCCGGGGCTCCGGCGCAGTCGAGGTGCAGCCCGTCGGCGTCGGCCGAGACGACCCGGCCCGGCAGCGCGCGGCCGGGGGCGGGCACGTAGACGATCCGGTCCTCCGGGTCGAACCCGCCGAACCGGCCGGGGCCGGGGTTGAGGCGCTCCTTGAGTGCGGCGTTCAGCGCGCGGGTGCCGGCGGCCCCGCCGTGCCCGGGCGTGATCACCTGCACGCCCTCCGGCGGGAGGCCGAAGGCACGCGGCACGGACTCGGAGACCAGCTGCACCGTGCGGTGCACGGCCTCGCCGGCGTCGCGCACCGGGACGATGACGACCTCCTTGCCGGGGGCCTCCACCTGGTAGAGCTCGCCGATGCCCACGCCGGAGACCAGCTCGCCGATCGGGCCGGGGTCGGGCGTCCGGGAGACGAGCTGCGGGCAGGCGCGGGCGGCGAGCACGTCGGCGAACACCCGCCCGGGGCCGGCGGATCCGAGCACTGCGGGGTCCCCGGACAGCACCAGCCGGGCGCCGTCCGGTACCGCTTCGACGAGCGCGGCGGCGGTCTCGACGTCGAGCTGCGGCGCGTCGAGGACGAGGAGCAGGTCGAGCGGGAACTGGCCCTCGCCGTCGCGCCCCGGACCCTCGGTGCCGGTCAGCAGCCCGGCGACGGTGGCGAAGCCGTCCGGAGCGCCCTGGCCGTCCTGGCCGTCCGGGCCGTCCTGGCCGTCCGGGGCGCCGTGGCCGGCGGCCAGCCGGTCGCGGCCGGCCGCGGTGTGGGTGGCCAGCCAGGCGCGCAGGCCCAGGTCACGGGCGGCCGCGAGCAGGGCCAGGGACTCGGCGCGGGCGGCCTCGCCGCCGGTGTGGGTGACCAGGCCGTGGGCGGCCGCGGCACGGACGAGTTCGGCGGCGGACCGGGTCGGGGCCGCGTCGGCCGCCTTCGCCCATGCGGCGGGGTCGCCGGCGGCGGCCTCCGCGTCGAAGGTGTTGATCAGCCGGGCCAGCCCGTCGGCCAGGCTCTCCTCGGCCAGCGCGGCGCCCTCCAGGCCGACCAGCAGGCGTACGGGCTGCTCCTCGCCCTCGGGGACGGGGTCGCCGACGGGCTCCGGGAAGACCAGCACCGTGCCGTCACCGATGGTCTGTTCGAGGGCCTCCTCGGGGTCGGGTACGGCGTACTGCGCGAGCGCGCCGTGCAGGACCGGGGCCTCCAGCGCGGTGTGGCCCTTGAGGGCGGCCTGGGCCAGCAGCCAGCCGACGAGCGCGGTGGTGCGGCGCCCGTCGCCCGGGCCGGCCGCGGCGCCGAGCAGGGCCCGGGCGAACCCGTCGGCCTGGGCGGGCCGCACGCCGGTGACGGCCAGCAGCCGCCAGGGGTCGTCCGCGAGCTCCGCCGCCGCGCCTTCGCCTAGGGTCTCGGCGGCGCGGAGCGCCAGCGCCTCGGGGGCTCCGCCGCGGGTCAGGACGGCCCGTACCGCGTCGACGGTCCCGGCGGCCGGGGCGGCGGGTCCGGGGGCGGGGGTGGTGGGGACGGTACGCGCGGGAGCCGCGGCGGCGGCCCGGCGGGCGGGCGCGGCCGGGGCCTCGTCGAAGTAGACCGAGGGCTTCTCGCCGCTCTCGACGGCCCGTACGGCGGCCAGCAGATCGGCGGCCCGGCCGCTGAGCTTGGCGCCCGCCTCGATCGGCGCGGTCCGCTCGGCCTTGCGCCGCGCGATCCGCTCCCGCTCCACCTTCTGCGCGGCCAGCTCGGCCTCGGCCTCACTGAGCCCACCACCGTCACCACCGCCCGCCGCGCCGCCGCCGGCAGCCGCGTGGCCGCCAGCCGCGTCGCTGTCCGCCGTGTCGTCGCCGTCCGCTGCGCGGTTGCCGGCGGCCGCGTGGCCGGCAGCCGCGTCGCTGTCCGCCGTGTCGTCGCCGTCCGCTGCGCGGTTGCCGACAGCCGCGTCGCCGGCGGCCGCGTGGCCGCCAGCCGCGTCGCTGTCCGCCGTGTCGTCGCCGTCCGCCGCGTCGCTGTCCGCGTCGTCACTGTCGGCCGCGCCGTCCCCGGCCCGCTCCGATCCCGGGCCACCGGCGCCGCTGTCGGCGGCGCCGGTGCCGGCAGTCGCGTCGCCGTCCGTCATGTCGCCACTGTCCGCCACGTCGTGGTCCGTCGCCTCGCCACCGTCTGCCGCGCCGCCAGCGCCCGCCGTTTCGTCGTCGGCAGCCGACGCGTCGGCGCCCGTCGCCGCCACGCCACCGGCGCCCTCCGCTGCCCCGCCGGCCGCGTCGGTGGTGGTGCCGGCACTCGACCGGGCGCCGGTGCCGGGCGCGGGCGGGGTGTCCTCGGGCCGCGGACCCGGGGTCCCGTCCCCGTCCCCGTGCGCCTCCCCGGGCGCACGCCTGGCGTCGGCGGTCTCGGCCTCCCCGGAGGCACGCGTGGCGTCGCCCGTCGGGGGTGGGGTGTCCGCCGTCGCGGGGGGCGCGTCCGTGCGGTCCGTGCTCACAGGGTGCTCCAGTCCTGGTCGGGGTAGCGGTGCACGGGCGCCGATACGTCGTCCAGCGCCTGGCAGATCTCCTCGGGAAGACTAAGGGCCTCCACCGACAACGCCTCGCTGAGCTGCGCCGACGTCCGCGCGCCGACCACCGGCGCGGCCACGCCCGGACGGTCGCGCAGCCAGGCCAGGGCCACCTGGAGCGGGGTCACCGCCAGGCCGTGGGCTGCCGTGACGACCGCGTCGACGATCCGGCCCGCCGCCTCGTCCAGGTACGGGTCGACGAAGCCCGCCATCCGTTCCGACGCGGCCCGCGAGTCCGCCGGGGTGCCGTCCCGGTACTTGCCCGTCAGCACCCCGCGCCCCAGCGGCGACGACGGGAGCAGCCCCACGCCCAGGTCCAGCGCGGCGGGCAGCACCTCCCGTTCCACGCCCCGCTGGAGCAGCGAGTACTCCATCTGCGTGGCGGCCAGCCGGGTCCGTACGCCCGGCGCCGCCAGCTGCCACGTCGCCGCCTTCGCCAACTGCCAGCCGCAGAACCCCGCCACCCCCGCGTACCGCGCCCGCCCGCTGCCGACCGCGATGTCCAGTGCCTGCAGGGTCTCCTCCAGCGGGGTCGCCGGGTCGAAGGCGTGGACCTGCCACAGGTCGACGTAGTCCGTGCCCAGCCGCGCCAGCGACGCGTCCAGCGCCGCCAGCAGGTACCCCCGCGAGCCGTCCACCCGCCGGTCGGGATCGCGTACGCTGCCCGCCTTCGTCGCCAGCACCAGGTCCCGCCGCGGGACCAGGCCGCCGACCAGCCGCCCGAGCAGGTACTCCGCCTCGCCGCCCCCGTACACGTCCGCCGTGTCCACCAGGGTGCCGCCGGCCTCCCAGAAGGTCTTCAACAGTCCGGCCGCGGCCTCCTCCCCGGTGTCCCGGCCCCAGGTCAGGGTGCCGAGGCCGATCCGGGACACGCGCAGGCCGGTGCGGCCGAGATGCCTCTGCTCCATGAGCGCTGAGACTACTGGGGCACTGACGGATGGGACCCTGGCGCGCTACAGTCCCCCGATACCGACGTTACTGACCAGTACACGCAAGGGGACGAAACATGCGACTCGGCATCAATCTCGGCTACTGGGGCGCGGGCATGGACGCCGACAACCTCGCCGTCGCCCAGGAGGCCGACCGGCTCGGCTACGACGTCTGCTGGGCCGCCGAGGCGTACGGCTCGGACGCGCCCACCGTGCTCGCCTGGGTCGCCGCCCAGACCGAGCGCATCGACGTGGGCTCGGCCATCCTGCAGATCCCGGCCCGCCAGCCCGCCATGACGGCCATGACCGCCGCCACCCTCGACTCGCTCTCCGGCGGCCGCTTCCGCCTGGGCCTGGGCGTCTCCGGCCCGCAGGTCTCCGAGGGCTGGTACGGCGTGAAGTTCGACAAGCCGCTCGCCCGCACCCGCGAGTACGTCGAGATCGTCCGCAAGGCCATGAGCCGCGAGCGCCTGACCCACGACGGCGAGCACTGGACCCTGCCGCTGCCCGGCGGCCCGGGCAAGCCGCTGAAGCTGACCGTGCACCCCACCCGGCCGCACATCCCGCTCTACATCGCCGCCATCGGCCCCAAGAACCTGGAGCAGACCGGCGAGATCGCCGACGGCGCGCTGCTGATCTTCCCGGCCGCCGAGCACCTCGAGGCGACCGCGCTCACCCACATCCGCGCGGGCCGCGAGAAGGCCGGCCTGACGATGGACGGCTTCGACGTCTGCCCGACCGTGCCGCTGGCGCTGGGCGACGACGTGGGCGCGCTCGCCGACATGTTCCGCCCGTACACCGCGCTGTACGTCGGCGGCATGGGCAGCCGCAAGCAGAACTTCTACAACCAGCTCGCCTGCCGCATGGGCTACGAGAAGGAAGCCGCCGAGATCCAGGACAAGTACCTCGCCGGCGACAAGCAGGGCGCGGCGGCCGCGGTCCCGCACTCGCTGATCGACTCCACCACCCTGCTGGGTTCCGTGGAGCGGATCGCCGACGGGATGAAGGCCTACGCCGCGGCCGGGGTCACCACCCTCACGCTCGCCCCGGCCGGGTTCACCCTGGACGAGCGCCTCGCCGCCCTGCGGGCCGGCACCGAGGCCCTGGAACTGGCCGGCCTCGCGTAGGGGGTGTCCGGCGGATCAGGGGCGGACACCCCCTGACCGCCCCGGGCACGTCTGCGGCCGTGGTGGGGGCTCGGGGGTCTTCCCCGCCACGGCCGGCACAGTCAACAACGCGCGCGGCACCCGCCGGGTTACGCGCCCGCGCGCACGCCTTCGCGTCCCGCATACGGCCGAGTCGTACGACTCATCGGGTTGCCGCCCTCCTCGATCCGGATTTGAGTGAGTGCGTACGACGTCCGGAGGTGGCCCATGCTCTCTGCCCGCAGCCTGTTCCAGGAGATCGTCGACAACGACGACGCCTTCCAGCTGTTCTGCTCCATCGCCGCCAGCGGCGAGACCCAGGGCGGCTGGGAGAACGCCCGGATCGCCGCCCTGGTCCCGGACAGCATGCGCGACATGGCACCGAAGATCGCCCGGCACGGCGCCGACGAGGACAAGCACGGCCGGATCTTCAACGCCCTGCTGCGCAGGCGCGGCCTGCCGCCCGTACCCGTGCCGCCCGAGACCGACTACACGATGCTGCTGGAGCGGCGCGGCATCGGCCTGCCGCACGCCAAGCTGCGCCGTGGCGACCCGCTGACAGAGCGGGACATCGTGGTCTACCTCGCCCACAGCCGCGTCACCGAGCAGCGCGCCGCCGACCAGATGGACATGCTGGTCACGCACTTCGGGGAGCACCCCGAGCTCGGCAGGGCCATCCGCCTGATCAGCAAGGACGAGGACAACCACCTCGCCTACTGCCACGAGGAGTTGCTGCGCCTGAACCGGGCGGGCCACGGCCGCACCATCGCCGCGGTGCTGCGCGAGAGCGCACTCGCCGAGATCGCCATCCACCGGGACGTGAGCTTGGCGGTCATGGCCCACATGGGCCGGCTGCTGCACTGGCCGAGGGCCAAGTCGGCGGCGCTGGCCACCGGGATCCGCGGCATGTACGCGTACGAGCGCCTCGCCGGCTGGCACCGGATGGTGAGCCTGGAGATGCCCGAGCGGCGCGACGCCCTGGGCGGGCCGGCGACCACCGCGCCCGAGTTCGCCTGAGGCCGCCGGAGCCGTCGTCGACCGCGGGCGGACACCGGGCCCCGGCCGGCTACAGCCAGCCGCGGCGCTTGAACATCCGGTGCAGGCCCAGGCACGCCACGACCATCAGCAGCACCACGACCGGGTAGCCCCAGGGCCGGCGCAGCTCCCACATGTGGTCGAAGTTCATGCCGTAGATCCCCGCCACCATCGTCGGCACGGCCGCCATCGCCGCCCACGCCGAGATCTTGCGCATGTCGTCGTTCTGCCGCACGCCCATCTGCGCCAGATGCGCCGCCAGCGCGTCCGACAGCAGCCGGTCCAGGCCCTCGATGTACTCGTTCGCCTTCGTCAGGTGGTCGGCGACGTCCCGGAAGAACGGCCGCGCATGATCGTCCACGAACGGCAGCGACCCGAACGCGAGCCGGTTCATCGGCACCAGCAGCGGGCTGGTCGCCCGGCGGAACTCCAGCACCTGCCGCTTGAAGCCGTAGATCCGCGACGCGACGCTCTTGCTGTCGGTGGCGTTCGGCGCGAACACCTCCGCCTCCAGCTCCTCCAGGTCCGCCTGGAGCTCGGCCGCCACCTCGATGTAGTGGTCCACCACCGCGTCGGACACCGCGTACAGCACCGCCGTCGGACCGTGCCGCAGCACCTCCGGCTCCCGCTCCAGCCGACTGCGTACGGCGGCCAGCGCGCCGCCCTCGCCGTGCCGGACGGTGACCACGAACGAGTCGCCGATGAAGACCATCAGCTCGCCGGTGGACACCGTGTCCAGGTCGTCGTCGTACACGACCGGCTTCAGGACGACGAACATCGAGTCGTCGTAGACCTCCAGCTTCGGCCGCTGGTGCGCGGTCAGCGCGTCCTCGACGGCCAGCGGGTGCAGCCCGAACTCCTCGCTGACGTGCTCGAATTCCTTCTCCGTCGGCTCGTGCATGCCGACCCACAGGAAGGCGTCACCGCTCGCCCGTGCCTCGTCGAGGGCGTCGGAGAAGTCCTCCGGCCCCTGCGTGCGCCGGCCGTCCTTGTACATCGCGCAGTCCACCATCACGCGGGGCATTCTTCCCTGCCCGGCCCCCGCCCGTACACCGCCGCGGCCGCGGCCCCCGCCGCGCGGGGCCCTGGCCTACGCTGGGCGCCATGGCCACGCTGATCCTCGTACGACACGGGCGGTCCACCGCCAACACCGCGGGACTCCTCGCCGGGTGGACGCCCGGCGTCACCCTGGACGAGCGCGGGGCCGAGCAGGCCGCCGCGCTCCCGGGACGGCTCGCCGGGCTGCCGCTGGCCGCCGCCGTCACCAGCCCGCTCGAACGCTGCCGGCAGACCCTCGAACCGCTGCTGGCGGCCCGGCCCGGGCTGGCGGTGCACACCGAGGAGCGGATCGGCGAGTGCCACTACGGCGACTGGTCGGGCCGCAAGCTCTCCGAACTCGCCGACGAACCCCTGATGAAGATCGTCCAGCAGCACCCGTCCGGGGCCGTGTTCCCCGGCGGCGAGTCCATGCGCGCCATGCAGGCGCGCGCCGTGGACGCCGTACACGAGTGGAACGCGCGGATCGCGCGCGAGCACGGCGACGACGCCGTCTACCTGATGTGCTCGCACGGCGACATCATCAAGTCCCTTGTCGCGGACGCCCTCGGCATGCACCTGGACCTCTTCCAGCGCATCCACGTCGACCCCTGCTCCGTCACCGCCATCCGCTACAGCCCCACCCGCCCCTTCCTGCTGCGCCTGGGTGACACGGGAGACTTCGCCACCCTCGCCCCGCCCCGGGCCGACACCGCCGCCGCGGCGGACAAAGCCACCGAAGACGGCGGCAACGCGGTCGTGGGCGGCGGCGCGGGCGCGGCGTGATCCAAGGGCGCAGTAGGGTGGACTGACCGACCCGCGTGCGCAGCCCCGCCCCTGCCGCCGAGACTTGGAGACTGGACGTGCCCCGTCAGGTGTTCCTCTACGACCCGCCGGACCGCTTCGTGGCCGGTACGGTCGGTCTGCCTGGTCGGCGTACGTTCTTCCTCCAGGCCTCCTCCGGCCCCCGGGTCACCAGCGTGTCGCTGGAGAAGACCCAGGTGGCGGCCCTCGCCGAGCGGATGGAGGAGCTCCTCGACGAGGTCGTCCGGCGCACCGGCGGCAACGCCCCGGTGCCCGCCGTCGCCCCCGCCGAGGCCGCCGACACCGCCCCGCTGGACGTACCCGTCGACGAGGAGTTCCGGGTCGGCACCATGGCGCTGGCCTGGGACGGCGAGGAACAGCGCATGATCGTCGAGGCGCAGGCGCTCGTCGAGCTCGACGCGGACTCCGCGGAGGACCTCGCCGAGGCCGAGGAACGCCTGCTCCAGGACGAGGAGAACGGCCCGCCGATGCTGCGGGTCCGCCTGACCGGGGCGCAGGCCCGCGCCTTCGCCAAGCGCGCCCTGGACGTCGTCAACGCCGGCCGGCCGCCGTGCCCGCTGTGCAGCCTGCCCCTGGACCCGGAAGGACATGTGTGTCCGCGCCAGAACGGTTACCGGCGTCAGGTGTGACCGCCGTGACCTCCACCTCCATCGAGGAGCTCCTCGCCCAGGGCGAGCTCACCGTCCGCGGCCGGATCCGCGAGGCCTCCAACGCCGTCCTGTTGTGCACCGCCACCCTCGACGGCGCCGCCGTGGAGTGCGTGTACAAGCCGGTCAAGGGCGAGCGGCCGCTGTGGGACTTCCCCGACGGTACCCTCGCGCAGCGCGAGCGCGCCGCCTACCTGGTCTCCGAGGCCACCGGCTGGGGCCTGGTGCCCGCCACCGTGCTGCGCGACGGCCCGTACGGCGAGGGCATGGTCCAGCACTGGATCACCTCCGACGAGGAGGAGCCGGAGCAGTCCCTCCTCGCGCTCGTCGAGGGCGAGGATGCGGGGGAGGGGTGGCGGCCGGTCGCCTTCGCCGAGGTCGGCGAGGGCCGCACCGCGCTGCTGGTGCACGCCGACGACGAGCGGCTGCGCCGGCTCGCCGTCCTCGACGCCGTGATCAACAACGGTGACCGCAAGGGCGGCCACCTGCTGCCCGCGCCCGGCGGCCGGCTCTACGGCATCGACCACGGCGTCACCTTCCACGCCGAGGACAAGCTGCGGACCCTGCTGTGGGGCTGGGCGGGGGAGCCGCTGACCGACGAGGCCCGCGAGGTGCTGGGCCGGCTGGCCGGACAGCTGGCCGAGGGCGGGCCGCTGGCCACCCGGCTGGCCGAACTGATCACACCGGCCGAGCTCGACGCCCTGCGGGACCGGGTGGCCGTACTCCTGCGCACCGGAGTGCACCCGCAGCCCTCCGGACAGTGGCCGGCGATCCCCTGGCCACCCGTCTGAGCTGCGGCGGGGCCCCCTGCACACGGCCGGACGGATCGCAAGAGCGCCGATCAGGACAACAGTGCTGGTCCGGTTCGTTTACGGAACATCCGTCCGGTTAGGCTCGACACATGCATGCCTGGCCCGCTTCTGAGGTCCCCGCCCTGCCCGGCAAGGGCCGCGACCTCCAGATCCACGACACCGCGACCGGCGGTCTGGTCACCCTCGACCCCGGTCCCGTCGCCCGTATCTACGTCTGCGGCATCACCCCGTACGACGCGACCCACATGGGTCACGCGGCGACCTACAACGCGTTCGACCTCGTGCAGCGCGTGTGGCTCGACACCAAGCGGCAGGTCCACTACGTCCAGAACGTCACGGACGTCGACGATCCGCTCCTGGAGCGGGCGCTGCGGGACGGCCACGACTGGACCGAGCTCGCCGAACGCGAGACCACCCTCTTCCGCGAGGACATGACCGCCCTGCGGATGCTGCCGCCGCGGCACTACATCGGCGCCGTCGAGGCCATACCCGGCATCGTGCCGCTGGTCGAGCGGCTGCGCGACGCGGGTGCGGCGTACGAGCTGGACGGCGACGTCTACTTCTCGGTGGAGTCCGACGCGCACTTCGGCGCGGTCTCCGGGCTGGACGCCGACGCGATGCGGCTGCTGTCCGCCGAGCGGGGCGGCGACCCGGACCGTCCGGGCAAGAAGAACCCGCTCGACCCGATGCTGTGGATGGCCGCGCGGCCGGGCGAGCCGAGCTGGGACGGCGCCTCGCTGGGCCGGGGCCGGCCGGGCTGGCACATCGAGTGCGTGGCGATCGCCCTGGACCACCTGGGCATGGGCTTCGACATCCAGGGCGGCGGCTCCGACCTGGCCTTCCCGCACCACGAGATGGGCGCCTCGCACGCCCAGGTGCTGACGGGCGAGTTCCCGATGGCCAAGGCCTACGTGCACGCCGGCATGGTGGCCCTGCACGGCGAGAAGATGTCGAAGTCCAAGGGCAACCTGGTCTTCGTCTCGGCGCTGCGCCGCTCGGGCGTGGACCCGGTCGCGATCCGCCTCGCGCTGCTCTCGCACCACTACCGCGCGGACTGGGAGTGGACCGACGAGGTCCTCGCCCAGGCGGTCGCCCGCCTCGACCGCTGGCGCGCGGCGGTGTCCCGTCCGGACGGCCCGTCCGCGGACGCGCTGGTCGAGGAGGTCCGTACGGCCCTGGCCCACGACCTGGACGCCCCGGCCGCCCTGGCGGCGGTGGACCGCTGGGCCGACCGCCAGATCTCCGAGGGCGGCTCGGACGAGTCGGCCCCGGGCCTGGTCTCCCGCACGGTGGACGCCCTCCTGGGCGTCGCGCTCTAGCGGCTACGGGGCCCGGGTTCCTGAACGCCTGAACGCCAGAACGCCGGTGGGGCCGCACGCGTCGCGTGCGGCCCCACCGGCGTTCCCGTGCACCCCGCGGACGCGGCTAGGCGTCCGGGTTCGACGGGTCGTCCTCCGCCGCCGACGGGCCCTCCTCGGGCCTCGGCCGGGGCTGGGCCGCCCGGCCGCCGCCGCTGGCGGGGTCGCGGAAGTACGAGCCGTCCGGCGCGCCCGGCTCCGGGGCCGGGTCCCGGCGCCGCAGGTACCGCTCGAACTCGCGGGCGATGGCCTCGCCCGACGCCTCCGGCAGGTCCGCGGTGTCCCGGGCCTCCTCCAGCGTCTGCACGTACTCGGCCACCTCGCTGTCCTCCGCGGCCAGTTGGTCCACGCCCAGCTGCCACGCCCGGGCGTCCTCGGGGAGTTCGCCCAGCGGGATCCGCATGTCGATCAGATCCTCCAGCCGGTTCAGCAGCGCCAGCGTCGCCTTCGGGTTCGGCGGCTGCGACACGTAGTGCGGCACCGCCGCCCACAGCGAGACCGCCGGCACGCCCGCGTGCGTGCACGCCTCCTGGAGGATGCCGACGATGCCCGTCGGCCCCTCGTAGCGGGTCTCCTCCAGGTCCAGCCGCTGCGCCAGGTCCGGGTCCGAGGTCACCCCGCTCACCGGCACCGGGCGCGTGTGCGGCGTATCGCCCAGCAGCGCGCCCAGGACGACGACCATCTCCACGCCCAGCTCGTGGGCGAAGCCCAGGATCTCGTTGCAGAACGACCGCCACCGCATGGACGGTTCGATCCCCCGCACCAGCACCAGATCGCGCGGCTTCGCACCGCCCACGCGGACCACCGACAGCCGCGTCGTCGGCCAGGTGATCTTGCGTACCCCGTTGTCCAGCCACACCGTGGGCCGGTTGACCTGGAAGTCGTAGTAGTCCTCGGCGTCCAGCGCCGCGAAGACCTCGCCCTTCCACTCGCGGTCCAGGTGCGCGACCGCACCGGACGCGGCGTCACCCGCGTCGTTCCAGCCCTCGAACGCGGCCACCATGACCGGGTCGATCAGCTCGGGCACGCCCTCAAGCTCGATCACCCAGGTCTCCTTCCGAAGTTCCCTTGCGTACGTGGGTCAGCCTAAGCCTTGATACGACCGGTCCCACAGACCGCGACAGGGGGCGGTCCCGTTCCCGGAACCGCCCCCTGCCCATGGATCACACGTGCTATGCCTTACGGCCCAGCATGTCCTCCACACGGCTGCGCACGGCGTCGTCGTCGAGGCCGCGGATCGTCACCGTGGTGCGGCGGCGCAGCACGTCGTCGACCGTCCGGGCCCACTCGTAGTCACGGGCGTACGCGACCTGCGCCCAGATCTCGGGGCCGTCCTCGTGGATCCGCTCGCCGAGCGAGGGGTCCTCGTTGACGAGGCGGGCGATGTCGAAGGCCAGCGAGCCGTAGTGCGAGGCCAGGTGGCGCGCGGTCAGCGGGTCCATCCGCATGCCCGGCTCACGGTCCACCAGCAGCCGGTGCGCGACCGCGTTGGGGTTGGCGACACCGGGCAGCGGGACGCGGCGCACCAGCGACTTCACCGGCTCCATGTCGTCGGTCAGCGGGCTGCCGGGGAGCTTGGCCAGCTTGTCCATGACCACACGGCCGATGTGACGGTACGTCGTCCACTTGCCGCCGGCCACCGACAGCATGCCGGCGCGGCCCTCGGTGACGACCGTCTCGCGCTTGGCCTGGGCCACGTTGCCGGGGCCGCCGGGCAGCACCCGCAGGCCGGCGAAGGCGTAGGTCATCAGGGAGCGGTCGAGGTCGGTGTCCTTGATGGAGAACGCGGCCTCGTCCAGGATCTGCTGGATGTCGGCCTCGGTGGCCCTGACGTCCGCCGGGTCGCCCTCGTACTGCGTGTCGGTCGTACCGAGCAGCAGCTGGTCCTCCCACGGGAGGGCGAAGGTGATGCGGTACTTGTCGATCGGGGTGGCCATGGCGGCCTTCCAGGGCGACTTGCGCTTCATCACGATGTGCGCGCCCTTGGAGAGGCGGATCGACGGCATCGAGTGCTTGTCCTCCATGCGCCGCAGGTGGTCCACCCACGGGCCGGTGGCGTTCAGCACGACGCGCGCGTCGATGCCGAACTCGGTGCCGTCCAGGCGGTCCTTGAGCTCGGCGCCCGAGACCCGGCCGTGCGTCATGCGCAGGCCGGTGACCTCGGCGTGGTTGAGGACGACCGCGCCCGACTCGACGGCCGCGCGGACCGTCATGACGGCCACGCGGGAGTCGTTCATCTGGTGGTCGTAGTAGACCGCGACGGCCTTGAGGTTGTCGGTCTTCAGACCGGGGTTGTCGGCGACGGCACGGGCCGGGGATATGACCTTGCCCATGCCGTCGCCGAAGGCCGAGAGGGCGGAGTAGGCGAAGACGCCCGCGCCCAGCTTGGCCGCACCGACCGGTCCGCCCTTGTAGACCGGCAGGTAGAAGGTGAGCGGGTTGACCAGGTGCGGGGCCACGTCCTTGGCCAGCACCCGGCGCTCGTGGTGGTTCTCGGCGACCAGCTTGACCGCGCCGGTCTGCAGGTAGCGCAGGCCGCCGTGGACCAGCTTCGAGGAGGCCGAGGAGGTGGCGCCGGCGAAGTCGCCGGCGTCCACCATGGCGACCCGCAGACCCGACTGGGCGGCGTGCCAGGCCACCGAGGTGCCCAGGATGCCGCCGCCGATGACCAGGAGGTCGTACGTGGCCTTCGCCAGCTGCTCGCGGGTCTCGGCCCGGCTCGCGTTCAGGCCGGCGGTCGGGTGCGTGCCCAGGGCGGGAACGCTCTGCAGGCTGCTCATATCTCTTAGCTCCTCGTCGCTTGCGTCAGCTGGTGCGGTCAGCTGGCGTCGTCGTCGACCCAGCCCATGGTCCGCTCAACGGCCTTGAGCCAGCTCTTGTACTCGCGCTCCCGCTGGTCGGCCGGCATCCGCGGGGTCCACTCCGCGGCCCGGCGCCAGTTGGCGCGCAGCGCGTCGGTGTCGGGCCAGAAGCCGACGGCCAGGCCGGCGGCGTAGGCGGCACCGAGGCAGGTGGTCTCGGCGACCATCGGACGGACCACGGGGGCGTCCAGGAAGTCCGAGAGGGTCTGCATCAGCAGGTTGTTGGAGGTCATGCCGCCGTCGACCTTCAGGGCCGCGAGCTCGACGCCCGAGTCCTTGGTCATGGCGTCGGTGATCTCACGGGTCTGCCAGGCGGTGGCCTCCAGGACGGCACGGGCGATGTGCGCCTTGGTGACGTACCGGGTGAGGCCGGCGATCACACCGCGGGCGTCGGAGCGCCAGTACGGGGCGAACAGGCCGGAGAAGGCGGGCACGAAGTACGCGCCGCCGTTGTCCTCGACGGAGGAGGCCAGGGTCTCGATCTCGGCCGCGGACTTGATCAGGCCCATCTGGTCGCGCATCCACTGGACGAGCGAGCCGGTGACGGCGATGGAGCCCTCCAGGGCGTAGACCGGCTTCTGGTCGCCGATCTGGTAGCCGACCGTGGTCAGCAGGCCGCTGTAGGAGTTGATGACCTTGTCGCCGGTGTTCATCAGCATGAACGTGCCGGTGCCGTAGGTGGACTTGGCCTCGCCCTCGGCGAAGCAGGTCTGGCCGAAGAGGGCGGCCTGCTGGTCACCGAGCGCGGAGGCGACCGGGACCCCGGCGAGGACGCCGTCCTTGACCTCGCCGTAGACCTCGGCGGAGGAGCGGATCTCGGGCAGGACGTTGACCGGGACGTCCATGGACTCCGCGATCTTCGGGTCCCAGGCCAGGGTGTGCAGGTTCATCAGCATGGTGCGCGAGGCGTTGGTGACGTCCGTGACGTGCACACCGCCGTTCACGCCGCCGGTGAGGTTCCAGATGACCCACGAGTCCATGGTGCCGAAGAGGATGTCGCCGGCCTCGGCGCGCGCCCGCAGGCCCTCGACGTTGTCGAGCAGCCAGCGGACCTTCGGGCCCGCGAAGTACGACGCGAGCGGCAGGCCGGTCTCGCGGCGGAAGCGGTCCTGGCCGACGTTGCGGCCGAGCTCCTTGCACAGGGCGTCGGTACGGGTGTCCTGCCACACCAGCGCGTTGTGCACCGGCTCACCGGTGTTCTTGTCCCACAGGACGGTGGTCTCGCGCTGGTTGGTGATGCCGACGGCCTTGACGTCGGCCGCGGTGATCTCGGCCTTGGCGATGGCGCCGGCGACGACCTCCTGGACGTTGGTCCAGATCTCGGTGGCGTCGTGCTCGACCCAGCCCGGCTTCGGGAAGATCTGCTCGTGCTCCTTCTGGTCGACGGCGACGATGCGGCCGTCGCGGTCGAACACGATGCAGCGGGAGGAGGTGGTGCCCTGGTCGATCGCGGCGATGAACGGGCCGGTGCTGCTGGTCATGATGGCTGCTCCTGGGAGGTCCGGGGTCCGGTGGGCGAACGGCTTAGACGAACGCGAGGTTGTAGATACCCGCGGCGAGGGCTCCGCCGATCAGCGGGCCGACGACGGGGATCCAGGCGTAGCCCCAGTCGGAGCCGCCCTTGTTCGGCAGCGGCAGCAGCGCGTGCACGATACGCGGACCGAGGTCGCGCGCCGGGTTGATGGCGTAGCCGGTCGGACCACCGAGGGAGAGGCCGATGCTGACCACGGTGAAGGCGACGATCAGGCCGCCGAGGAGGCCCAGGCCCTTGCCGCTGTCGTTGAGGCCGTAGGCGAGCACCGCGAGCACGAGCACCAGGGTGCCGATGATCTCGGTGGCGAGGTTCTGCCACACGTTGCGGATCTCGGGGCCGGTGGAGAAGACACCGAGCACCGGGCCGGCGTTCGGCTCCGTCTTCTGGTCGACCAGCCCCGCGTGCTCGGACTTGGTGGCCACGATCTCCGGGTCGGTGAGGTGCGCCTTGAACTGGCCGTAGTAGGCCACCCAGGCCAGTGCGGCACCGATCATGGCGCCGAGCATCTGGCCGGCGATGTAGACCGGAACGTTGCTCCAGTCGCCGTCCTTGATCGCGATGCCGACGGTGACGGCGGGGTTGAGGTGGGCGCCGGAGAGGGTGCCGGTCATGTAGACGGCGGTCATGACCGCGAAGCCCCACCCGAAGGTGATCGCCAGCCAGCCCGCGTTCTGCGCCTTCGAGCGCTTGAGCACGACGGCGGCGACGACGCCGGCGCCGAGAAGGATGAGTACGGCGGTACCGATGGTCTCGCCGATGAAGATGTCGGAGCTGGACACCCGCGACTCCTTTGTCCTACGTCCAGGGGGTGAGCGGAAACACCGGGTCCCTTCCAGTGCACCGCGCACTCGGTGAGTGCTTTTTCGGCCCTGGCTTGTCACACCCTAGCGCGTATTGCCGGTAGGTGTTCGACAATGCCGACCGATGAACGGCAGTTTTTCGCCCAGGTGAAGACTGCGTCAAGAGCCGGTCGAGCCGGATTGCCGGATCGTTACCACTAGGTACGATCGACCAAATCCAGCCATCCTGTAGTCAGGAACGGGCCTCAAGAACGCACAAAGCGGCTCCGAAGGAGCCGCTGAGTGACAAAAAGAGCCGCTGAGTGACAAGGGGAAGGTCAGAACCGGCCCGCGCCGAGATCGCGTGAAACCGCCCGTGCGCAGTCCCGTACGGACGCCACCAGGGTCGCCCGGGGCTCGCCCCGGTCCCCGCAGACGCGCTCCACGGCGCCGGCGACGGCGACCGCGCCGACCGGCATCCTGCGCCGGTCGTGGATGGGCGCCGCCACCGAGGCGATGCCGTCCCAGGTCTCCTCGACGTCCGCGGCCCAGCCGCGGGCCCGCGTCAGGTCCAGGATGCCCTCGAAGCCGGTCAGGTCCGTGACGGTCCGCGGGGTGAAGGCCGCGCGCTCGCCCTCGACGACCTCACTGTGCGCGACCGGGTCGAAGGCCGAGAGCACCTTGCCCAGGGCGGTGGAGTGCAGCGGCTGCATGGCCCCCACCTCCAGCACCTGACGGCTGTCGTCCGGCCGGAACACGTGGTGCATGATCAGCACCCCCTGCTGGTGCAGGACGCCCACGTACACGCTCTCGCCGCTGGCCCGGGCCAGGTCGTCGGTCCACACCAGCGCGCGGGCGCGCAGCTCGTGCACGTCCAGATAGCTGTTGCCCAGGCGCAGCAGCTCCGCGCCGAGCTGGTACCGCCCCGAGACCGGGTCCTGCTCCACGAAGCCCTCGGCCTGGAGGGTCCGCAGGATGCCGTGCGCGGTTCCCTTCGCCAGGCCCAGGGAGGAGGCCACGTCGGAGAGGCCCAGCCGGCGCTCACCGCCGGCCAGCAGTCGCAGCATCGCAGCAGCTCTCTCGAGCGACTGGATGTTCCGTGCCATCGACAGCCTCCTGTGAAGCCTGCTCATACAAATCGGGTTCGACAATGCCGAACTCTATCGGTCCATGCCGACTTCGTGCATGGTGGGGAAAGTCTGTCAAGACCACGCCGATCCGGCCACCCCCCGAGCACAGGATGCCGTCCGGCCCGTGGGACGCCCTCACCGGGCCGCAGCCTGCGCGGTTACCCTGACCGCGTACGTCCTTGGAGAAGGGCGTAAAGCCGACAGCCGTCGCACACCAGGGAGCTCAACCATGGCCTCGTCGCCGAACCCGCCCGCTGACACCCAGACCCGGGCCGATGCCCTCCGGCAGGCACTCGCCACCCGCGTGGTGGTCGCCGACGGAGCCATGGGAACGATGCTCCAGGCGCAGGACCCCACGCTGGAGGACTTCCAGCAGCTCGAGGGCTGCAACGAGATCCTCAACGTCACCCGTCCCGACATCGTCCGCTCGGTGCACGAGGCCTACTTCGGGGCCGGCGTGGACTGCGTGGAGACCAACACCTTCGGCACCAACTACGCCGCGCTCGCCGAGTACGAGATCGTCGAACGCAACTTCGAGCTGGCCGAGGCCGGGGCGCGGATCGCCCGGGAGGTCGCCGACCGGTTCACCGCCGAGACCGGGCAGCAGCGCTGGGTGCTCGGCTCCATGGGCCCGGGCACCAAGCTGCCCACGCTGGGGCACGTCGACTACGCGACGATCCGTGACGCCTACCAGATCAACGCCGAGGGCCTGCTCGCCGGCGGCGCCGACGCCCTGCTCGTGGAGACCACCCAGGACCTCCTCCAGACCAAGTCCTCCATCATCGGCGCCCGCCGCGCCATGGACGCCCTGGGCGTCAGCGTCCCGCTGATCTGCTCGGTCACCGTCGAGACCACCGGCACCATGCTGCTCGGCTCCGAGATCGGCGCGGCCCTCACCGCGCTGGAGCCGCTGGGCATCGACATGATCGGCCTGAACTGCGCCACCGGCCCCGCCGAGATGAGCGAGCACCTGCGGTATCTGGCGCGCAACGCCCGGATCCCGCTGTCCTGCATGCCGAACGCCGGCCTGCCGGTCCTGACCAAGGACGG
>NZ_JBIVFN010000033.1:0-82342 GCF_044748145.1 Streptomyces sp. NPDC090022 | reverse complement strand
TCCATGGTGGTGTGCGCGGGGTTGACCAGGTGCACGGTCCTGCCGTGCTTGCGGGCCATCTCGATCAGAGCCGTCCTGGTGGCACCGATCGCGGCGTCCGCCGCTTTGCGCGCCATGGTGGACTTCGCGAGGAAGGCCGGCTTGAAGTCCTCCACCGCCAGGTGGTCGAAGTCCCGGACGACGCGCTTGGCCCATTTACGGCCGGTGTCCTGCCGCTGGCGGGCGATCTTCTTCGACACCTTCGCCGCGGCCTTGCGGGCCTTGCGGTAGCCGCCCGTGTCGGGCCGGTTCTTCGGCGTCGCGCGGCGGGCCATCATCCGCTGGTGGCGGGCGAGGTTCTGCGCGGCCGTCCTGCCGTGCTGGGCGTGCGGGAGGTCGTGGGCGTCGGAGGTGGTGGTGGCGGTCTCCTTGATGCCCCAGTCGATACCGATGGCGCGGCCGGTCTGCGGCAGGGCGTCGGTCACCGTGGCGACCACGAACGAGCAGTACCAGTGCCCGAGGCTGTCGCGGTACACCCGCACGCTGGACGGGGGCTGGGGAAGGTCCCGCGACCACACCACCGTCAAGGCGATCCCGCCCGCCAGGTGCAGACGGCCGTCCTTGACCCGGAAGCCGCGCTGCGTGTAGTTCAGCGTGGGCAGCGCCTCACGCTTCTTCTTGACGCGGGGCATCCCGGCCCGCTGCCGCACCGGCAGCTTCGCCTTGATGTCCTTGAGCGCCTTGGCCCGGGCCCTGGCGAAGTCCCGGATGATCTGCTGCTGCGGAACGCTGGACCCCTCGCGCAGCCACACCATCGACCGCCGGGCCTCGGTCAGCATCCTGTCCAGCTGAGCCGGGCCGCACGTCGCCTTCTGCTCCGCGGTCCTGTTCAGGCCGTGGACCTTGCGGGACATCGCCACGCACTCGTTCCACACCCAACGACACCGCGCCCACTCGTCCTCGAGCCGGCTGAGCGCGGTGGACGACATGCGCAGCCGGTAGGTGTACCGGGCGTGCCCGGCCACCTCGTCGCCCACCGCTGATGCCGTCATGCTGATCAACCTATAAGGCCCCACTGACAACGGAAGAAAGTGCAGGTCAGGACAGATGTGCAGAGAACTCCGCCGCTTCGCGGCTCCGCGCCAGGGATCCATTCCTCCCCGCCCTCAAGGGCGGAGCCTCCTGGAAGAAATCCGGTGAACTCCTGTTTCCGGCTCGGCTGTTCGGTTACGGCAACAGCCTCGCCGGACGCCGCCCGGCCCACCATCTGCCGATCGGCCGGACCCCGGGCCCGCCGGGCCCGGCCCGTACGCCGATCGGCGGAGCGGAGCCGGGGGTCAGCGGGTGCGCAGGTACGCGCGCACCTCACGGGGCCGGTTGGTGATCAGCGTGTCCACGCCCAGCCGCAGGCACAGCTCCACGTCCTCGAACGCGTCCACCGTCCACACCCGCACCCGCAGCCCCTTGGCGTGCAGCCGCGCCACCAGGCCCGGGTCCTTGCGCACGAGGTCGATGCCGGGACCCGCGTGCCCGGCGAACGGCGGCCGCGGCGGCCGGGCCCGGCGCTCGATCAGGTAGACGGCGGGCAGGCCCGGCGCGAGCCGGTGCAGGCGGGTCAGCGCGGTGCGCGAGAAGCTCATCACCTCGACGCGGCCGCCCGCGCCGTCGGCGAGCCCGTACTCCTTGAGCACCCGCACCAGCTCGGCCTCCAGCCGGCCGCCGGCCCGCGTGGGGTGCTTGGTCTCGACGGCCAGCCCGACGGGCCGGTCGGCGGCCAGCGCCTCCCGGAGCAGGTCCTCGAAGAGCAGCACCCGCGACCCGCGGTGCGCCTCGCCCTTCCAGCCGCCGAAGTCGAGCGCGGCCAGCTGGTCGTACGTCATCGCCGATACGACGCCCCGCCCGTCGGAGGTCCGCTCCACCCGCCGGTCGTGCACGCACACCAGCCGCCCGTCGGCACTGAGCCGCACGTCGCACTCCAGCGCGTCGGCCCCGTCGGCGATGGCCTGGCGGTACGCGGCGAGGGTGTGCTCGGGGTGCTCGTGGGAGGCCCCACGGTGGGCGATCACGCGGGTGGCGCGGGCGGTGGCGAGAAAACTCATGCCCCGACGGTAACCGGCCCGCCGCCACCCCGGGTGCAGCGTGCCACACGCCCGGCCGAACAACCGGTGACGTTCCACGACGACCGGCTGGCGACGAGGGGCAGCGAGCCGCGCGCCCCCGTGTCCGGCAAGGACGCGGGAGTTTTCCGTGTTCCGACGTTCCGACGTTCCGACGTTCCGACGGAACGGGCGGGGTGGTGGTCACGCGGTGTAGAGCGCAGGGCGCTCCGCCACCTGGTCCGGGGTGAGCCCTTCCACGGTGAGGTTGCCCGTCCAGAGCTGGTCGCGGTTGGCGTACGTCGTCTCGAACAGGACGCGCTTGCCGCCGGGTTCCAGCTTCCAGCCCTGGTCCTGGAACTGCGCGATGCGGTCGCTGCCGCACACGAACGCCCGCGTGGCCTGGGTGAGCACCCATTGGGCGTGCTCGGTCTCGTCGGCCGTGGCCCGTCCGCAGTTGCGGGCCATCTGCCACAGCCGTCCCCACTCGACGCCTGGAGTCAGCGGGCCGACGACGGCCACGTCTCCGATCTGCCGCTCGTCGAGGTGGTGTGTGGCGTAGCCGAAGACCACGCCGAACAGGGCGAACACCGTGACCCTGCCGCTCCCGGTCAGCCCCTCGTCGGATGTCATGGGCGGTACCTTCGCTCAGGGGAGGTCCCGGGCACTTGTGACGTGCCCGGGTTCTCCTTCGTTCGAGGGGTTCAGCAGCCGTCGCCGTCGCCGCAGCAGGCCGGGGGGTTGCAGTCCTTCGCGGAGCCCCACAGCCGGTTGTCGACGTAGAAGCCGGCCGCCTCGATCCGCTCCACCACGGAGCCGATCAGGGGACGGGTGCGGACCGTGGCCTTCGGTTCGTGGTGCAGGAAGTAGCCGAACTGTTCCTGACACCACGCGGCGTAGGCCGTGGTGTGGAGCGCAAACGAGTGCCATCCGGGATCGACGGTGGTCGAAGGGGTCATGTCGAACGCGCGGGTTTCACCCATGACCTTGAGGAAGGCCAGGGCCTGGTCCACGATCGCGCGGGCGACGGACAGTTCGTGTCCGTACTCCTCGGCGCAGAACTCGGACACCTTCTCGAACAGCTCGGGACTGACAAGGTCCCGCCCGTGCCGTAAGGCGACGGGGCTCTCAACCGTGATCGTCATCGTGAGATTTCCTCTCTCGGCGATTGGGGGTGAGGGGCGTCGGGCCCGCCGCCGCTACGCGGCGGGCGGGGGCGGGAACTGGCCTCCGCCGGTCCCTCCGTCTCCCGACTTGTCTCCGGGGTCGTTGCGCATGCGTGCACCTCCTTTCGGCTGTGCGTCTTGCTGCCCGCCAGCAGCGGGCGGAAGGCCTGGGAGTGGGTGCCCCGGCTTCCCCGGGTCCGGAGCGATGCCCTCACCGCCCAGGGCGGCACCCCAGCCAAGGGGGCGGACCGGGGGGAGAACCTGAGCACGTCAACTCAGACGGGACACGCCCTGTCCCTGTTCAAGCCTTGTCCGGTCGGGGGCTTACCTGTCTCACGTCGGGAGGTGGGGACGGAGACAGGAGTTCTGTCGGCGCCTCAGTGCGCCGAGGGCAACCGAAGAGCTGCGGCGATCTGCTCAACCGCGTCGGTCGGAAGCTTCCCGAAGTCCACGTACGCGCGTCCGGTGCTGGTGACGGAGGGCCTGACGCCGCACCACGCGGACTCAGGGAGACCGAGGGCGGCGAGGGCTGCGCGGATGGACTCTGAGGCGTTCTCGGCCCGGTCCCACGCGTCTCTCCAGGCCTGCATCTCCATCACGCGGCCACTCTCTGACCGGGGCACTCCGCAGCGTGCCGGTAGATCACCACAGGCGGGCCCGAAGCCCGCTCGATGGTTCCTCGGCGGACGGGGTCGAGAGGCTTGACGCCCCGCAGGCAGGCCGAACACTTTTGTCCCGGGGGTGCGTAGGTCACGTACTCCCACTCGTCCGTCTTGGTTGCCATTGCGCACCCCTTCGCCGCTGTCTCCGGGAACCGACAGCAAATGATCCCGTGGAGCGCGTAGCGAACCGAGACTTATTCGCGTTGTCGGGTAAAGAGCGTCGACCAGTCGGAGAGCAGTCGCCGGAAGTCATCCCCGAACACGGCGTGCGCCTCGTACCTTTCGAAGTCTTGTCGGTACGCTTCCACGTCCCTTTGGTCGCGCAGGATGAGGGCGCCAGTGCCAGTTTCCACAGTGGCCAGTCTCCGGTCATAGACCGTGAAGGTGTTCAAGGGTCGCTCGGGAATGTAGCCATCCAGCGGGATCACGCCTAGCCGTACGTTCGGAATGCGTGAGATAGAAGCTAGCCAGTCAAGTTGCATTGCCATGCCAAGGGGCGGGAGTAGCGGCCACCTAATGGCCTGTTCCGTTAGTAGGAACGTAAAGAACTTTGACGAGTCCCGTAGGATGCTTTGGCGTTCGAGCTTCTTTGCCACAATCTTGGACTGGTCGCCGGAAACATCTGCGATGCTTGCGCGTACGTACTCGGGTGTGGCTAGCAAACCGGTAATCATGGAGAGCAGGAAGAACCGAAACTCCGTCGACGCTGCTTCAAGTCGCGCCAACTCGTTCTGCTTCTTATCGAGCCCTCGGCGACGCGAAGACCAATGGTCTTGCCACTCAGTGTTTGCCGAGCGGGCTAGAGACAGCAGCTCTTCGGCTATCGGTCCGCCGGCTTCGAGCGCTTCTAGGATCAGCTCCACATCGACAATTGCAGGCGTGAGCTTTCCACTCTCGATGTTGCTGATCTTTGTTTGCGACATGTTGCAGCGGCGGGCGAGCCAGGTCTGTGTCTTCCCGGCTCGCTTCCGCAGCGTACGCATAGCTTCGGCTAGGTCTGACCTGGACTGGCCTAGCCGGTCAGGCTCAAGCGTCAAGGCCCTTCACGTACTCCTCGAAGGGCACCGACTCGCTGACCGCGATTCGTTGGTACTCGATGAACGGGGACACGTCCCCTTCGAATGCCTCGCGGCTGATCTGACGCCCATCTGCGTAGTAGTTCATCAGCACAACCTCGGAGCGGTCGAACAACCAGAAATCCTGAATCCCTCGCAAGGGATTCTCTCGGTTGGTCACATCGAGAATACGGATCTCCTCACCGGCCAGGGCGTGCGGTGCGTAGTACTGAGAGAACTCGAATCGCAGGTAATCCGAGAGTGGGCGGGTCACGATGTGCACACGCCCCTGTGAGCGTCCTTCGGTCACCTGTCGCGCTAGGCGGTCGGTGTACTCGTTTGAGACGCTCTCGGGGTCAATGCGGGCCCCAGCCTTGAACGCCGCGAACTCTTCTGCTTCTTGCGGCATGAGGTACTGGGGCAGCGTCTCAAGCCTCCAGGCTTCCTGTTGGAAGTCTCGGAACTTCGCCTGCCAGGCATCACCATCCAAGAGCACGAACGGCCTCCCGCAGCACGCTTTCCGGGATCTCCACAAGCCCTTCCCCCTGCGGCGGCTGGAAGATGCTGGTTACGTCGCCCTGGACGACGAACGAGCCGCTGGCGGTGCGGTAGATGTTCGGGCAGTCGTCCTTGCCGCAGGTGCCGTTTCCGTTGCCGGTGAGCCGGGTCAGTTCCTCGCGGGCCATGCGAAACCCCCTTGTCCTGGCCCCGGTTGGGGCCTCGGGGAACGACGCTACGAGGGTTGCTCACGGGCGTCTATGCGGCATCGCCAATATTCGCGTTGTCGGGTAGACGATCTACGTCAGCGCTCGCGCGGCCCAGGGCGGCCCCCTGCGGGCTGGGGAGGGGCGGCACAGCAAGAGCCCCCGGCGGTTGGCGCCAGGGGCTCTCTGGGGGCGGGGGGAGTGCTGGGCTACGCCAGACCCGGGCCGCGCACCGGGATGCTGGTGAACGTCGGCTGCTCAGGTTCACGCGAGGTGAAGAAGTCGTTGCCCTTGTCGTCCACGACGATGAACGCCGGGAAGTCCTCGACCTCGATCTTCCAGACAGCCTCCATGCCGAGCTCCTCGTACTCGACGACCTCGACCTTCTTGATGCAGTCCTGGGCGAGACGGGCGGCCGGGCCGCCGATCGAGCCCAGGTAGAAGCCGCCGTGGGTGCCGCACGCGTCCGTCACCTGCTGCGAGCGGTTGCCCTTGGCCAGCATCACCTTCGAGCCGCCCGCCGCCTGGAACTGCTCGACGTACGAGTCCATGCGGCCGGCCGTGGTCGGGCCGAAGGAGCCCGAGGCGTAGCCCTCGGGGGTCTTGGCCGGGCCGGCGTAGTACACCGGGTGGTCCTTGAGGTACTGCGGCATGTCCTCGCCCGCGTCCAGCCGCTCCTTGATCTTCGCGTGCGCGATGTCCCGCGCCACCACCAGCGGACCGGTCAGCGACAGCCGGGTCTTGACCGGGTGCTCGGTCAGGGTCGCCAGGATGTCGTCCATCGGCTGGTTCAGGTCGATCGAGACCACGTCCGAGGACTGCGCGAGGTGCTCGTCCGTGGTGTCGGGCAGGAACCGCGCCGGGTCCCGCTCCAGCTGCTCCAGGAAGACGCCCTCTGCGGTGATCTTCGCGGTCGCCTGGCGGTCCGCCGAGCAGGACACCGCGATCGCGACCGGCAGGGACGCGCCGTGCCGGGGGAGACGGACGACGCGCACGTCGTGGCAGAAGTACTTGCCGCCGAACTGCGCGCCGATGCCGATCTTCTGGGTGAGCTCGAAGACCTTCTGCTCCAGGGCCTCGTCGCGGAAGCCGTGGCCCAGCTCGGAGCCCTCGCGCGGCAGCTCGTCCAGGTAGTGGGCCGAGGCGTACTTCGCGGTCTTCAGGGCATGCTCGGCGGACGTGCCGCCGACCACGATCGCCAGGTGGTACGGCGGGCAGGCCGCCGTACCCAGCGAGCGGATCTTCTCCTCCAGGAACTTCATCATCGAGGCCTCGTTGAGGACCGCCTTCGTCTCCTGGTAGAGGAAGGACTTGTTGGCGCTGCCACCGCCCTTGGCCATGAAGAGGAACTTGTACGCCCCGCCGTCGGTCGCGTACAGCTCGATCTGCGCGGGCAGGTTCGAGCCGGTGTTCTTCTCCTCCCACATCGTGAGGGGGGCCATCTGCGAGTAGCGCAGGTTCAGGCGCGTGTACGCGTCGTAGACGCCGCGCGAGAGCGCCGCCTCGTCGCCGCCCTCGGTGAGGACGTTCTGGCCGCGCTTGCCCATGACGATCGCCGTGCCCGTGTCCTGGCACATCGGCAGGACGCCGGCCGCCGCGATGTTCGCGTTCTTCAGGAGGTCGAGGGCGACGAACTTGTCGTTCGACGAGGCCTCGGGGTCGTCGATGATCCGGCGCAGCTGCGCGAGGTGGGCCGGGCGCAGGAAGTGCTGGATGTCGTGGATGGCCTCCTCGGCGAGCTTGCGCAGCGCCTCGGGTTCGACCTTGAGGAACGTACGGCCGTCCGCCTCGAACGTGGAGACGCCCTCGGACGTCACCAGGCGGTAGGGGGTCCGGTCCTCCCCCAGGGGGAGCAGGTCGGTGTACGCGAACTCCGGCATGTGGCCATTCCTCACTCGGCAGACGGCGCTGGCGACCAATTGGCAGCGCGGCTGTCCAGCGTAGGACCTGTCACCCGGGTCGTGTCTGTGAGGTAAGGCTCACCCAGCAGTATCGCGATCTATCGTGTTTGGCTATGCTGGGCGGCGTGGACCTGGAAAAGCACCCCGCCGCAGCACCCACCGCCGCCGCCGAACCCGCCGCACTGCGGGCCTCGGACGCCGACCGCGACCGGATCGCGCAGATCCTGGGCGACGCCGTCGCCGAGGGCCGGCTGACCGCCGAGGAGCACTCCGAGCGCCTCGACTCGCTCTATGCCGTCAAGACCGTCGGCGAGCTGGACCTGCTGGTACGGGACCTGCCCGCGCCCGGTGGCGCCCCGGCCGCGGTCGGCGCGGCCCCCGTCCCGCCCGTCGCCGCTCCGCCCGGCTCCGGGTACGTCGACAACGTGGTCGCGGTGTGCAGCGGCGCCGCCCGAAAGGGCCGCTGGCGGCCCTCCGCCCGGACCCGGGCCGTATCCGTCCTGGGCGACGTCTCCATCGACCTCACCGAGGCCGTCTTCGAGCAGCAGGTCATCGAGATCGACGTGACGTGCCTGCTGGGCAACGTCGAGATCCTCGTACCGGAGAACGTCACCCTCCGGGGGTACGGCAGCGGCGTCCTCGGCAACTTCGAGGTGCGGGGCGGCGGGCGCGGCGAGGGCCGGGGCGAGGGGCGCGGCGAAGGGGGCTCCGAGGGGCACGCCGAGGTCGATCCGCAGGCCCCCGTCGTGATCGTCCGCGGCTTCGCACTGCTGGGCAACATCGAGGCCCGGCCCAAGCTCGGCGCCCGCCTGGTCGACCTCGCGCGGCGGCTGCGGGGGCGCGGCGAGGGCTGAGCGGACGGCCGGCCGGGAGGGGTGGCCCGGTCGGGTGGCCCGGCGGGGCGGACGTGTTGCGGACGGTTGTGTTTCGGTCGAACTTCCCCGGAGCGGCACGCAGTGCATAGGGCCGCATGCAGCGGGTAGAGACAGGTGCATCGTCTCTCGCTCGCGAATACGTCGTCAGGAGTAGACCGTGCAGCATCCGCCGCATCAGTCCCTGCAGGTAGCCGCCGTACAGCGCGTTCAGGGTCTTGAGGCTCTGCCAAAGCCGCGGGTGCCGGCCAGGGAGGAGGACGGCCCATGGCACGCGGAGGCGGTGTGCCGCAGGGACGAGGCGGGGCTCTTCTTCGCCCCCTCCAAGGAGCCGACCGCGGCCCGGCTCTCCCGTGAGGAGGCCGCCAAGCGGGTCTGCGCGCGCTGCCCGGTGATGGTGGCCTGCCGCGAGCACGCCCTGCTCCAGCCCGAGCCCTACGGCGTCTGGGGCGGCCTGACGGCCGCCGAACGCCGCGTGGTGCTGGCGCGCCGCCGCCGCCGGGCGGCCGAGCTGCGCCAGGGCCAGGCCGCGGGGCCGGTCGCCGCCGCGGGCTGAGCCCCCGTACCGGCGCCTCAGGCCGGGGCGGAGTCCGAGTCCGCGCAGACGAGGAGGGGCGGTCCCGCCGCACACGGGAACCGCCCCTCTCGTCGTGCGGCGCGCGCCCTGCCGCTCGCGCGCGCCGCGGCCGCCGCGGTGGGCGGCCCGGGGGTGTCCTACTGGGCGCGGTCGAAGTCGACCGCGCTGTAGGCGCGCAGCTTCGAGAGCCGGTGGGTGGAGTCGATCTTGCGGATCGTGCCCGACTTCGAGCGCATGACCAGCGACGACGTGGTCGCGGTCTCCGAGCGGTAGTGGACACCGCGCAGCAGCTCGCCGTCCGTGATGCCGGTGGCGACGAAGAAGACGTTCTCGCCGGACACCAGGTCGTTGGTGTGCAGGACCCGGTCCAGGTCGTGGCCGGCGTCGAGGGCCCTCTGGCGCTCGGCGTCGTCCTTCGGCCACAGCCTGCCCTGGATCGTGCCGCCGAGGCACTTGATGGCGCAGGCCGAGATGATGCCCTCGGGGGTGCCGCCGATGCCGAGCAGCAGGTCCACACCGGTGCCCTCGCGGGCGGCCATGATGGAGCCGGCGACGTCGCCGTCGGAGATGAACTTGATGCGCGCGCCGGTCTCGCGGATCTCCTTGACGATGCCCTCGTGGCGCGGGCGGTCCAGGATGACGACGGTGACGTCCTCGGCGGCCATGCCCTTGGCCTTGGCGACCCGGCGGATGTTGACCGAGACGGGGGCGGTGATGTCGACGAAGTCGGCGGCCTCGGGGCCGGTGACCAGCTTGTCCATGTAGAAGACCGCGGACGGGTCGAACATGGTGCCGCGGTCCGCGGCGGCCAGGACGGCGATGGCGTTCGGCATGCCCTTGGCGTTCAGGGTGGTGCCGTCGATCGGGTCGACGGCGATGTCGACCTCGGCGCCGGTGCCGTCGCCGACCCGCTCGCCGTTGTACAGCATCGGGGCTTCGTCCTTCTCGCCCTCGCCGATGACGACGACGCCGTTCATCGAGACGGTGGAGATCAGGGTCCGCATGGCGTTGACCGCGGCCCCGTCCGCGCCGATCTTGTCGCCGCGCCCGACCCAGCGGCCGGCCGCCATGGCGGCGGCCTCGGTCACCCGGACCAGTTCCAGGGCGAGGTTGCGGTCGGGGGCTTCGGGCGAGACTTCGAGCTGGGGCGGCAGGTTGTGCTCGGTCATCGGAGCGCACCTTTCTGTACGACGACGGCCGGAGATGTGAGGGTGCTGGAACTCTATCGGTAGGTCGACATATTGAGCAGAGGGGGTCACGTATGAGCGCCGTATCGGTCATCGAACGGCCGGGTACGGACCCCTGCCCACGATCGCCGGGGGGCATGCGGGACGATGGGGGCGTGGCAGGTATGAAAGGCAAGCAGACGATCTGGGACATGGTCCGGTCGCTGGCGGTGATCCTGGTCGTCGTCGCGGGGATCTACATCTTCGTCCCGCACGACGAGGACGCCGACCCGACGCGCGTCGTGGACTACCGCGTCGAGACCCTCACCGCGCGGCGTGCGGCGCCGTACCCCGTGGCCGCCCCCGTGGGCCTGCCGCAGGAGTGGCGGGCGACCTCCGTCACGTACCAGCGCAAGAACGCCAACGCGTGGCACCTGGGCTTCCTGGACCCGGGCGACCAGTACGCGGCGGTCGAGCAGTCCACGGACCTCTCGCCGAAGTACCTGGCGAAGGTCACCCAGCAGGCCACCGACACCGGGCAGACGCAGGCGGTCGGCGATCTGGTGTGGCAGCGCTGGGACGGCGAGAAGTACGACGCGCTGGTGCGCAAGGAGCAGGACCACGTCACCGTGGTCACCGGCACCGCGGGCTTCGAGCAGCTGGGGAAGCTGGCGGCGGCGCTGGAGTTCAAGAAGGGCTGAGGTAGGCAGGTACCGCAGGTACGGCGAAGGCCCGCCCCCCTGGTGGGGGCGGGCCTTCGCCGTACCTGTGGTACCTGCGTGCGTGCAGAGTGCGCGCGAGGGCTCAGACGGTCGTGACGACCTGGTCGAAGTCCAGGCGCGGGGAGCGCGGGAACCAGGCGTTCTCGCCCGGCTTGCCGATGTTGATCACCATCAGCGGGGTGTGGTCGTCGTCCAGGAACTCCTTCTGGAGGCCGGCGAAGTCCAGGCCGGTCATGGGGCCCGCGGCCAGGCCGGCGGCGCGCACGCCCACGATGAAGTACGCGGCCTGGAGGGCGGCGTTCACCAGCGCGGAGTGCTCACGGGCCGGGCGCTCGGTGAAGAACAGGTCCTTGGCCTGCGGGAAGTGCGGCAGCAGGGCCGGGAGCTCCTCGTGGAACTCGTTGTCCGCGGCGAGGATCGCGACCAGCGGGGCGGCGGCGGTCTTGGCCTGGTTGCCTTCGGCCATGTGCTTCACCAGGCGCTCGCGGGCCTCGGCCGAACGGACCAGGGTGATGCGCAGCGGCGTCTGGTTGAAGGCGGTCGGGCCGTACTTGACCAGGTCGTAGATGGCCTGGACCTGCTCGTCGGTCACCGGCTCGTCGGAGAACGAGTTGGCGGTGCGGGCCTCGCGGAACAGGAGGTCCTGGGCGGCGGCGTCGAGAACGAGGGACATCGGAAAGCCTTCTTCCAAAACGGGTGGGTCAAGCGATGTCCCCGACTCTACGAGCCAAATAGATGAAAATTCAACTAAATCCCGTGGTTCGTGACCCGGATCACAGGGGCGTCCCCGGCCCGCTGCCCTTCCGGTCGCCGCCGGTGGGGCCGGCCTCCTCCGCCTCCCGGGCCGCCAGCGCGGAGTCCAGCCGGGCCCGGGCCCCCTCCAGCCAGTGCCGGCAGACCTTCGCGAGCTCCTCGCCGCGCTCCCAGAGCGCCAGCGACTCCTCCAGCGAGGTGCCGCCCGCCTCCAGGCGCCGCACGACCTCGATGAGCTCGTCCCGGGCCTGCTCGTACCCCAGCGCCGTATCCGACTCGGCCATTCCTGCCACCTTATGTGTGTAGTGCAATCAATTTGTTGCGTGCGTGTGAAAGCGCGCGGGCCGGCGCAGTCCCGCCGTCCGCCCCGCCCGCCCGGCCGCTACCCGGTGACCCGCACCGTGAACTCGCCCTGCGCCACCCGTGCCCGCAGCACCTCGTCGGGCCCGGCCTCCTCCGGCGAGCGCACCACGTGCCCGTCCGCCCGCTGGAGCACCGCGTACCCCCGCTCCAGGGTCGCCGCGGGGGACAGCGCCACCACCCGGGCCAGGGTGTGCGCGAGCTCGGAGTCGGCCCGGTCCAGCAGGTGCCCCAGCGTGCGCCGGCTGCGCGCCAGCAGCGCCGCCAGCTCGTCCTCGCGGGCCTCGGTCATCCGCTGCGGATGCGTGAACACCGGCCGTGCCAGCGCGTGCGCCAGCCCCCGCTCCTCCCGGTCCAGCAGCCCCCGTACGGCGCGCAGCGCGCGGCCCCGCAGCTGCTCCACCCGCTCCAGCTCCTCCCCGACGTCCGGGACCACCTTCTTCGCGGCGTCCGTCGGGGTCGAGGCCCGCAGGTCCGCCACCAGGTCCAGCAGCGGCGAGTCCGGCTCGTGGCCGATCGCGGAGACCACCGGCGTACGGGCCTCGGCGACCGTACGGACCACCTGCTCGTCGGAGAACGGCAGCAGGTCCTCCACGCTGCCGCCGCCGCGCGCCACGATGATCACGTCGACCTCGTCGAGCGCGTCCAGCTCCTTGACGGCCTGCACCACCTGCGGCACCGCGTGGACCCCCTGCACCGCCACGTTGCGCACCTCGAAGCGGACCGCCGGCCAGCGGCGCCGGGCGTTCTCCAGCACGTCCCGCTCGGCCGCCGACGCCCGCCCGACCACCAGCCCGATCAGCTGCGGCAGGAACGGCAGCGGCTTCTTGCGGTCCAGGGCGAACAGCCCCTCCGCCGCCAGGGACCGCTTCAGCCGCTCCAGGCGCGCCAGCAGCTCACCGATGCCCACCGGCCGTATCTCGGTGGCCCGCAGCGACAGCTGCCCGCGCGGCGCGTACCACTCCGGCTTGGCCAGCATGATCACCCGCGCGCCCTCCGAGACCGCGTCCGCGACCTCGTCGTACACCTGCCGGTAGCAGGTCACGCTCACCGAGATGTCGTGCGACGGATCGCGCAGCGTCAGGAAGACCACCCCCGCGCCCGGCCGCCGCGACAGCTGCGTGATCTGCCCCTCCACCCACACCTGACCGAGCCGCTCGATCCAGCCCCCGATGAGCCGGGACACCTGGCCGACGGGCAGCGGCGCCTCGGCCGACGTATTCAGACCCATGCAGGCAGGCTAACCGCCCGCACCGACAGTCCCCTTGGGATCGGCGGGAGGCGGCCCCGCGCGTCGCCCCCGCTGTGCCACCAGCACCACCAGCCCCACGGCCAGCCAGATCGCCCCCACCAGCTGCGCGGCGGGCGCGGCCTCGACGATCACCGCGACCGTGACGGCCGCTCCCAGCACCGGGACCAGCAGGTGCCGCCACCAGACGGGCGGGCCCGCCGCCCGGCGGACCACGAACCAGCCCACCACCGAGGCGTGCAGCAGCGTGAACGCCACCAGCGCACCGATGTCCACCACCGACACCAGGTGGTCCAGCCCGTCGTCGCGCCGCGCCGCCCACACCGCGGCCACCAGCGTCACCGCGGCCGCCACCAGCAGCGCCCGGCGCGGCGTGCCGCCCGAGGTGTGCGCCAGCGCCCGCGGCAGCCGGCCCTCGCGCGCCATCGCGAACAGCAGCCGGCCGGCCGCCGCCTGCCCGGCCAGCGCCGCGAACGCCGCCCCGATCGCCTTGCTGACCGCCACCAGGTCGTGCAGCCAGCCGCCGACCGCCGCGTCCACCGTGTCGTAGAACGCCGGCCCCTGGGCGCCCGGGTCGGCCGCCAGCTCCGCCGCCGTCACCGGCGCGAGCAGCGCCGCCAGGTAGGTCTGCGCGAAGAACAGCACCCCGGTCAGGCCCAGGCAGAACAGCACCGCCCGCGCCACCTTCGCCGAACCGCCGGTGACCTCCTCGGCGAAGGAGGCGATCGCGTCGAAGCCCAGGTACGACAGCACCGCCACCGACACCGCGCCCAGCACCGCCGCCACGGAGAACCCGAGCGAGCCGTCCCCGGTCAGCGGCGACAGCCAGCCGCGCCGCGCGCCGCCGCCCGCCAGCACGGTCACCGCCGCGACCACGAACACCACCAGGACCGCGATCTCCATCGCCAGCACCGCGAAGCCGACGCGCGCCGCCACCCGTACGCCCCAGAGGTTGAGCAGGGTCGTCACCAGCACCGCCAGCGCCGTCCACACCCACCGCGAGACCCCGGGGACCAGCGCGTTCATCGCGATGCCCGAGAAGAGGTACGCCACGGCCGGGATCAGCAGGTAGTCCAGCATCGCCATCCACCCGGCGATCAGCCCCGGCCCCTCGCCCAGGCCCTTGCGCGCGTACGTGAACACCGAGCCGGCCTGCGGAGCCACCCGCACCATCTGGGCGTACGAGAAGGCGGTGCACGCCATCGCGACGGTCGCCACGACGTACACGAGCGCGACCGCGCCGTGCGACCGGGCGTCCAGGGTGCCGAAGATCCCGACCGGGGCCATCGGGGCGATGAACAGCAGCCCGTAGACCACCAGGTCGCGGAAGCCCAGACTCCGCGAGAGCCGCCCGTCGGGGGCCCGGGCGGCCGTGGGGGATTCGGTGCCGGACGCCATCCGTCCTCCGAGCGACGCTGCGGACAGGTTTGCGATCAAGTGTGCGCCGACCGGGCGACGATCTGCCTGCTGAGGACCCCCGTACGATGGAGCACATGACTGCTCCCGCTTCCCGCCGTGTCCTGCTCGCCGCGCCTCGCGGCTACTGCGCGGGCGTCGACCGAGCCGTGATCGCTGTCGAGAAGGCTCTCGAGCAGTACGGTGCGCCGGTCTACGTCCGTCACGAGATCGTGCACAACAAGTACGTGGTCCAGACGCTGGAGAAAAAGGGCGCGATCTTCGTCGAGCGGACGGAGGAGGTGCCCCCGGGCAACATCGTGATGTTCTCCGCGCACGGCGTCGCCCCGGTCGTCCACGAGGAGGCCGCGCGCGGCAGGCTCGCCACGATCGACGCGACCTGCCCGCTGGTCACCAAGGTGCACAAGGAAGCGATCCGGTACGCCAACGAGGACTTCGACATCCTCCTCATCGGCCACGAGGGCCACGAGGAGGTCATCGGCACCTCCGGCGAGGCCCCGGACCACATCACGATCGTGGACGGCCCGCACGACGTCGAGAAGGTCACCGTCCGCGACGAGTCCAAGGTCGTCTGGCTCTCCCAGACCACCCTGTCGGTCGACGAGACGATGGAGACGGTCGACGCGCTGAAGACCAAGTTCCCGCTGCTGGTCTCGCCGCCGAGCGACGACATCTGCTACGCCACCTCCAACCGCCAGGCGGCGGTGAAGGTGATGGGCGCCGACTCTGACCTGGTCATCGTGGTCGGCTCGAAGAACTCCTCGAACTCCATCCGGCTGGTCGAGGTCGCCAAGGACGCCGGCGCCCGCGCCGCGTACCTGGTGGACTTCGCCAGCGAGATCGACGAGGCCTGGCTGGAGGGCGTCACCACGGTCGGCCTGACCTCGGGCGCCTCCGTGCCGGAGGTCCTGGTCGAGGAGGTCCTGGGGTGGCTGGCGGAGCGCGGTTACGCGGACGTCGAGCTGGTCAAGACGGCCGAGGAGTCGATCACCTTCTCGCTGCCCAAGGAGCTGCGCCGGGACCTGCGTGCCGAAGCGGCGGAACTGGTCGCCGGTCAGGAGTAGTTTTCGTACCGTATGTCCATGCAGACGCAGATCATGGGTGTGGACATCGGCGGATCCGGTATCAAGGGCGCTCCGGTCGACCTGGAGCGCGGAGACCTGGCGCGGGAGCGCCACAAAGTACTGACGCCGCAGCCGGCCACCCCCGAGGGGGTCGCCGGCTGCGTCGCCGAGGTCGTCCGGCACTTCGGGTGGACCGGGCCGGTCGGCGTCACCTTCCCGGGCGTGGTCACGCACGGCGTCACCCGAACGGCGGCGAACGTCGACCCGGGCTGGGTCGGCACGGACGCCGCCGCGCTGCTCTCGCGCGAGCTCGACGGGAGCCCGGTCACCGTCCTCAACGACGCGGACGCGGCGGGGATCGCCGAGATGACGTACGGCGCCGGGCGCGGCCGCGGCGGCACGGTCATCCTGCTGACCCTGGGCACGGGCATCGGCAGCGCGCTCTTCACGGACGGGCGGCTGGTGAGCAACAGCGAGCTCGGGCACCTGGAGCTCAAGGGCCACGACGCGGAGAAGCGGGCGTCGGTGAAGGCCAAGGACGACGGCGACCTCAGCTGGGAGCGGTGGGCCCGGCGGCTGTCGCGGTACCTGGAGCACGTGGAGATGCTCTTCTCGCCCGACCTGTTCATCCTCGGCGGCGGCGTCAGCCGGCGGCCGGAGAAGTTCCTGCCGCTGATCGAGGGCGTGCGCGCCGAGATCGTCCCGGCGGCGCTGCAGAACAACGCGGGCATCGTGGGCGCGGCGATGGCGGCACAGGCGGCACAGAGGTGACCCCGCCCCGGGCCGCCAGCCCCTGGCCGGCCCCCTGGCCCCCTAGCCCCCTAGCCCTAGCCCCCTAGCCCCCTCGACCTCTAGGCCCGGCGGGGGACGCGGCGCCGCCCGATGAGCGCGGCCTTCCGGACGACGACGATCAGGGCGGCCAGGAGCGTCCCGGCGTACAGCCATCCGGCGTTCAGCGACAGCGCCGTGACCACGCCCATCAGCTGGCCCCCGAAGCCGCCCGACCCGCCCGCGAGGGGCCACACCCCGACCGCGAAGGCGATCGGGACGGCGATGGGCGCGGTGATCAGGTCGGCGGGGCGGACCCAGAGGGCGGTGGCGGCGGCCGCGGGCAGGAAGAGCAGCCCGTACCCGAGCATGGACGAATCGAAGATCAGCCAGTCGATGCCGGCGGCCAGCGCCATGGCGACGCAGGCGAACAGCCCGCCGCCGAGGCCGGTCAGCAGGGGCCGCGGCAACCGCCGGGCGGTCCCGGCGCCGGGACCGGAGCCCGGGCGGGGCCGCGCCGTCGGCCGGGGCCCGGGCAGCCCGCTCACGCCACGGCCGCCGGCGGCCGGCCCGCGCTGTGCCGGGGGCCGCTGTCGCTGCGCGGGGTGATGATCCGACCGCGTCCTGTATTGCTCCACCCCACGAGGCTAGGCGCCGCACCCCCTCGGAGCCCCGTGGGACACGCGTAAACTGTCTGACGGCCCGTGCCCGGGCCGTACCCTCCAGCAGCTACGGGAAGTCGCCAACGTGTCGCTCACGATCGGAATCGTCGGTCTGCCGAATGTCGGCAAGTCGACCCTGTTCAACGCCCTGACCAAGAACGACGTGCTGGCGGCCAACTACCCGTTCGCCACCATCGAGCCGAACGTCGGCGTGGTCGGCGTACCGGACCCCCGTCTGGCGGTCCTGGCCGGCATCTTCAACTCGCAGAAGCTCCTCCCGGCGACGGTCGACTTCGTCGACATCGCGGGCATCGTGCGCGGCGCGTCGGAGGGTGAGGGCCTGGGCAACAAGTTCCTGGCGAACATCCGCGAGTCGGACGCGATCTGCCAGGTCATCCGCGCCTTCAAGGACGAGAACGTCGTGCACGTCGACGGCAAGGTCTCGCCGAAGGACGACATCGAGACGATCAACACCGAGCTGATCCTCGCCGACCTCCAGTCCATCGAGAAGGCGATCCCCCGCCTGACGAAGGAGTCCCGCCTCCAGAAGGACAAGGTCGCCGTCCTCGCCGCCGTCGAGAAGGCCCAGGCCATCCTCGAGGCGGGCGACACCCTCTTCTCCCAGGGCATCACCAAGGGCACGGAGCAGGGCGACCTGCTGCACGAGCTGCACCTGCTCACCACGAAGCCGTTCCTCTACGTCTTCAACGTGGACGAGGACGAGCTGACGGACGACGCCTTCAAGGCCGAGCAGTCCGCCCTGGTCGCCCCGGCCGAGGCGATCTTCCTCAACGCCAAGCTGGAGGCGGACCTCGCCGAGCTGGACGACGAGGAGGCCCTGGAGCTCCTCCAGTCCGTCGGCCAGGACGAGCCGGGCCTGGCCACCCTGGGCCGCGTCGGCTTCGACACGCTGGGCCTGCAGACGTACCTGACGGCCGGCCCGAAGGAAACCCGCGCCTGGACCATCAAGAAGGGCGCCACGGCCCCCGAGGCCGCCGGCGTCATCCACACCGACTTCCAGCGCGGCTTCATCAAGGCCGAGGTCATCTCGTTCGCGGACCTGGTCGCATGCGGCTCGGTGGCGGAGGCCCGCGCGAAGGGCAAGGCCCGCATGGAGGGCAAGGACTACGTGATGCAGGACGGCGACGTGGTGGAGTTCCGCTTCAACGTCTGATCGCATTGACAAAGGCGGCCTGACCTGCGAGAAAGCAGGTCGGGCCGTTGCGCTGTCCGCAACAGTCCGCAGAACGGTTCGACCTGGCCCGGCTGCATCGCGCATTCGGGCTGAGGCGGCGTCCCGGACTCAGCCGGCCGTCGCAACACTCGGGTCCTGGTTGATGGTAAATGCTCTTTCGGTCGCCTCGACGTTCGCATGGCGCGCGACGCGCATGGGCGCCATGACCGCGGCCTGGGCCCCGTCTCCCGTCGGCCGTACCGCCATCGAGGCGCAGGCTGCCGCCGCCCCTGCCCTTCTCGCGGGCTCGACTTCCTCTTCGTTCCGGTGGAGGCTCGGCTTCGTTCCGGTGGAGGCTCGGCGTCGAGCTGTCGATGAGCGGTGACGCATTGACGTAATGTTTGCGTCAATCTATGGTGGGGGCATGCTCTTCCCCACGCCTGCTCTCAACGCCGAGGATCAGCGTGTTCTCGGTGAGATCGAAGATCTTCGTCGCTCGTTGCGCCTCCAGGTCCGGTCCACTCCGACGAAGTGGACCGAGGGGCTGCGCAAGTTCTTGACCGCGGATGCGGTGGCGGCCTCCAACTCGATCGAGGGCTTCAAAGTGTCCACGGTCGACGTCGAGGACCTTCTGGAGGGCGAGCGGGATGTCGACGTCTCCGAGGAGGATCGCGAGGAGACGCTGGCTTATCAGCGGATGATGACCTACATCCAGACGCTGCACGGTGTTGCGGACTTCCGGTACAGCAAGGAGCTGCTCAACGCGCTCCACTGGATGCTGCAGGGACACCGGCACACCCCGCGGAAGCCGGCGGGGCAGTGGCGCCGTGGAGCGGTGTACGTGACGGACGCCCGCGACCCCAGCATCGCGGCATATACGGCACCGGACGCGGCCGAGGTGCCTGCATTGACGGGTGAACTGGTCGAGTGGCTGAACACGGACGACGGCCCGCACCCGCTGGTGCGGGCCGCTATGGCGCATCTGCACCTTGTTGCCATCCACCCATGGGCGGATGGCAACGGCCGAATGTCCCGATCCCTTCAAACGCTCATGATCGCGAGACAGGGAGAACTGGCCCCCGAGTTCTCCTCGATCGAGGCTTGGCTGGGGCGCCCCGGCAATACCTGGGAGTACTACCGCGAGTTGCAGCGTCGGGGGGCCACCTACCGCCCCGACCAGGACGTCTCCGATTGGATCCGTTTCAACCTCACCGCGTACCACCAGCAGGCACAGACCGTACGCAATCGCCTGGATCGTTCGAGTCGGGTGTGGCTCCTGCTAGGTGAGTTCGCGGAGGACCGGGGGCTGGACGAGAGGGTGGTTTCCGCCCTGCACGACGTGGCGATGTCCGGGCGGGTACGTCGTACACGCTACGAACGAACAGAGGGCCTGAATCTGCAGCGGGCCCAACGCGACCTGCGGGACCTGGTCGCGGGCGAGGTCCTGACACCGGTCGGCCGCACCCGTGCCCGCTTCTACACTGCCGGACCCGCCTTTCCTGCGTCGGCTCTGGAAGCGGCTCGGACGCCGCTGTCGCTGGCTGATCCGTACACGCGCTGAGAGCATCTCGCCAACTGCCGAGTCAGTCGCGATGGCGGTGTGGAATGGGTGCAGTCGCGGCATGCGCGACTCCTACCTCTGCCCGTGCTGCGGGCACCGCGTGCTGGGCGCGGTGCCTGGCTCCGCCCCGCCGGTGCGCCATGGATTTCTCTGCTTCGGCGCACCCGGCCCAGTCCGCAGCCAGTCCGCAGGGCACTCGTGAAAGGTCATCGGGAGCCAACGCAGGCCATCGGAGAAAAAGCTGGTCAGGGCCCTGGATGGGGCTCCGCCGCAGGTCAGGATCAGGCTGCAGGCATTCCGCTTCAACGTCTGATCGCGTACCTGGAGGCGGCCTGACCTGTGGCGATGCAGGTCAGGCCGTTGTGCTGTCCGCAGTAGTCCGCAGAACCTGGAGCGGCTGCGTGCCGTAGACCGTGGAACGGTGTCCGACGTGTACGACCCACACCACCAGCTCCCCGTTGTCGATCGTGTAGACGACACGGCAGTCGCCGACCCGTAGGCGGCGGCGCTCGGGCTGGGATACGAGTGCGGTGGTGTTGAAGCCGAAGGGGTCGCTCTCCAGCTCTGTCAGTTTGGCCAGGATACGAAGCGCCATGTCACGCGGGATCTTGCGCAGCTCCGCCTGGGCCTCGGGCCGGAACACCGTGCGGTAGTCACTCACTGCGTGCCAGCGTCTCCCTCATCACGTCCTCGATCGGGACGCCGACGGCCGGGTTTGCCATGCGCTCGTCGATGATGCGGTTGATCTCGCGCTCTTCCCACTCCTGGTACTTGCGCAGCACCTCGATCGAGACCACTGCGGCTACCTGCTTGCCGCGGCGGGTGATGACAGTGGGCACGTCGTCGCGGTCGGCCCGTTCGACGACTTCGGCCAAGTGAGCGCGTACGTCGCGGATGGACTCTATGGGCAGCGGCTGAGTCATGACCCAAGGGTACCGAGTGTGCCATGTGTACACAATGTCTGCGGTCCCGGTCGGTGCCAGGGGCACCGGTGGCAGTATGCGGGGACACAGCGAGAGGGGCCGGGGCGGGATGGGGCGCAGTGAGCGGGAGGCGGTTGCCGCGGGAGCGCGGCTGTACGAGGCGGCGCAGGCGGTGGCCGGTGACCACGGGCGGGCTGTCGAGGTAGTCCGGGCGGCGCTGAAGCCGATCTGCGATATGGCAGCGGAACAGGCGCTCGACGCCATCCCAGTGGCCCGGCTGAAGGAGATTACCGAGGGGCGGCTGAGGCTCGGGGAGGTCGAGAGGAGCGGGCTGCGGTCGGTCCGGCAGGTGCTTGACGCCGGGTCCTACCGTTTGCGGCAGATTCCCGGCGTGGGACAGCGGACCGCTGATCAAGTCATCGCGGCGGCACGCCAGATAGCCGACGCCGTTCGGGAGACCATCGCCGTCCACATCGACGTGGATCGGCCGGAGCCGCGAACCACCGCACTCGTCATGGCCCTGCATGTGCTGGTGGAAGCGGGCCCCGATGCGCGGCGAGCCGCCGACACGGCCGTGGCTCTCACGGAGCGGCTCGGTCCGCTGCTGGCCGAGGCCAAGCCGGCCGCCGGGCGGCTGCGGATGCTGCTGGTGGGGCAGCCCAAACGAGTTCGGGCGCTGGAGGCCGTCGCAGAGGTCCGCAGGCTGACCGAGGAAGCAACGCGGGGCGGTGTGCCGGAGCTGCTCGCACAGGCATCGGTCGATCTGCTGCGCGGTACCCCTACCGAGGTTGCGGCCTGGGTCGACTTCGAGCTGCGTTCCGCCGAGTACTACAGCCTGCTCGCGGAGATCTCCGGCCGCAGACCTGATGCGGCCGCCGCCGAGGGGTTCCTGCCTGACGAAGTTGCCGAGCGGGTCCGCGACCAGATGCTTGATGACACTCACCGGCGGGTGTCGCTGCGGGGCTATCAAGCCTTCGGGGCTCGCTTCGCCCTGGCGCAACGCAAGGTGATCCTCGGTGACGAGATGGGGCTCGGCAAGACCATTCAGGCCATCGCCGCTCTGGCTCATCTCGCAGCCGAGGGGAACAGCCACTTCATGGTCGTCTGTCCGGCCAGCGTTCTGATCAACTGGACACGGGAGATCGAGGCCCGCAGCAAGCTGCGCGTGATGCCTCTTCACGGCCCCGACAGGCAGGAAGCGTTCGCAGACTGGAAGGGCCGGGGCGGCGTAGGTGTGACCACCTTCGACGCCTTGCGTGGTTTCCCGGCCCCCGAAGGCGGCGAGGTGGGGATGCTGGTCGTGGACGAGGCACACTACGTGAAGAATCCGAAGACCCGCCGCTCCCAGGCCGTGACCGAATGGTCCGGGCACTGCGAACGCGTTCTCTTCATGACCGGCACGCCCATGGAGAACCGAGTGGCCGAGTTTCGCAGCCTTGTGCAGATTCTCCAGCCGCACCTGGCAGGGGCTGTCGGTGACCGTGACGGAGTGGCCGGTTCCAAGGCATTTCGGAAGGCCGTCGCCCCGGTCTATCTGCGCCGAAACCAGCAGGACGTTCTGACCGAACTGCCCGCGCTCCAGCACACGGACGAGTGGGAGGAGCTGAGCGCCTCGGACGAAGACGCCTACCGCGAGGCCGTGCGCGCCGGCAACTTCATGGCGATGCGCAGAGCGGCGTACGCGCGCCCCGAGAAGTCGGCCAAGCTGAACCGGCTGCGCGAGATCGTCGAGGACGCCGCCGAGAACGGGTTGAAGGTGGTGGTGTTCTCCAACTTCAGAGACGTCCTTGGAACGGTGAAGGGCACGCTGGAGGGCGCGTGGAGCGATGGCGGCGGTCAGGTGTTCGGTCCGATCTCGGGAAGCGTGCCGCCCGCGCGCCGTCAGCAGCTGGTGGACGAGTTCGCCGCCGTGCCGGGGCACGCGGTGCTGGTGGCGCAGATCGAGGCGGCGGGGGTGGGGCTCAACATGCAGGCCGCGTCCGTCGTGATCATCTGTGAGCCTCAGATCAAACCGACCATCGAGCACCAGGCGGTGGCGCGGGCCCACCGCATGGGGCAGGTGCGCTCGGTACGGGTGCACCGGCTGCTCGCCACCCGCGGGGTGGACGAGCGGATGGTGGAGATGCTGAAGAACAAGACCCGTCTGTTCGACGCGTACGCACGTCGCAGCGCGGTCGCCGAGTCGACGCCGGACGCGGTTGACGTTTCGGATACGTCGATGGCCCGCCAGATCGTCGAGGAGGAGCAGGCGCGGCTGGGAGCGGTCCGCAAAGAGTCCGCAGGACACCCGTAAGCGACCGTCGGGACCCAACGAACGTCAACGGGGAAATGCCTGGTCAGGGCGTTGCGTGCGGCTCCGTCGCAGGTCAGGGCCGGGGCTCAGGCATTCCGCTTCAACGTCTGATCGCCCGCCCAGAGACGGCCTGACCTGCTGATATGCGGGTCGGGTCGTTCTGCTGTCCGCAACAGTCCGCAGGACCTTGCTCTGGCGCCGAGGGGCCCCGCCGTAGGGGCATGCCCCTATCCGAGGTCGTTCCCGAAGAGGATTCCCTCCGGTAGGCGATCGTCGTCCGGCAGGCGCGGTACATGGTTCGGGGCCGTGCGTGCCGGGCGCGGTTGGAGGCACGGCGCATTCGCCCGGCGACGTGCTCGCCATAGCAGCGACGGCCGGCGAGGAGTCCAGGGCGGCACCCCCCCGACTGTGCTCCGCCCTCGAGTAACGCAAGAGGCGGATCCCCCCCGGTCGCCGGGCACGGGGATCCGGCTCTCGGGCCACGGTCGGCGACTCGCATCGCCCGGTCAACTCTCGTAGTGGTAGCGGCACTGGGCGATCAGGGCCGAGTCGTCTGTGACCTTGTAGATGAGTCGGTGCTCGTCATTGATTCGGCGTGACCAGTAGCCCTGGAATCCGTGTTTGAGCGGCTCCGGCTTGCCGATCCCTTCGTTTCCGTTGCGCATGACATCGGCGATGAGTGTGTTGATCCGCTTGAGGATCTTGCGGTCCTGGACCTGCCACCACAGGTAGTCCTCCCAGGCTCGGGAGGCAAAGGTGATCTTCACTCCGGGTCCGTCAGTTCGCGTACGGTCCCGCCGCCATTCTCCAGTTCCTCGATCGAGGCGAGGAGGCGGCGCGCGTTCCCGGGGCTGCGGAGGAGGTAGGCGGTCTCCTTGAGGGATTCGTAGTCTTCCAGGGAGACGATGACCACCGGCTCGCGTCCGGCGCGAGTGATCACTATCTCCTCGCGGTCGTCCGTGACCGCGTTGAGTACTTCGGCGTACCGTGCGCGGGACTCCGAATAGGTCATCGTCTTCATGGTCAGCTCCTTCTAGGTACAGGAAATTGTACGTTTGGTGTTGCGTGCCGACAACTGTCCACGGGCGTCTGGCTGTGTGTCGAAAGGGTCGTCGTGTTCTCCGACACCCGGGATGTGCCGGGTGTGGTGCAGCAGGCGCTTGCGGATGTGCGAGGCCTGAAGGGCGCGGTGGATGTCCGGTCCGTTCTCGGGGGCGTGGCCGCGCGTCGGCACGTCGGCGGCAGCTCGTCGGCGAGTGCGCCGCCCGCCCGGTCATGTGGTGCTGCTGACGCAGATCGAAGCGGGTGGGGTCGGCCTCAACGCGCAGGCAGCCTCTGTCGTGGTCATCTGCGAGCCGCAGATCAAGCCGACCATCGAGCACCATGCGGCGGTCCGGGCCCACCGCATGGTGCAGGTCCGCTCGGTCCAGGTGCACCGCCTGCTCCCCACGGGTGGGGTGGGCGAGCGGATGGTGAGGATGCCGGAGAACAAGTCGCGCCTGTTCGACGCGTACGCGTGCCGCAGCGCGGTCGCCGAGTCGATGCCGGATGCCGTTGACGTCTCGGACATTGCCCTGACCCGCCGCATCATCGAGGAAGAGCGGGCTCGGCTGGGCGCGGTCCGCAGCCAGTCCGCAGGACACCCGTAAGCAGCCGTCGGGAACCCACGCATCCCAACAAGGAAAGCCCAGGTCAGGGCCCTGGACCGGGCTCCGCCGCAGGTCAGGATCAGTCCGCAGACAGTCGCCGACTCGCAGGCGACGGCGTTCGGGCTGCGATACGAGTGCGGTCGTGTTGAAGCCGAGGGGGTCGGTCTCCAGCTCGGTCAGCTCGGCCAGGATGCGCAGTGCCGTGTCGCGAGGGATCTTCCGAAGCTCGGCCTGTGCCTCGGGGTGGAAGACGGTCCGGTACTCACTCACCGCGTGCCAGGGTCTCCCTCATGATGTCCTCGATCGGGATGCCGGGGGCAGGGTTGGTCATGCGTTCGTCGATGATCCGGTTGATCTCGCGCTCTTCCCACTCCTGGTACTTGCGCAGTACCTCGATGGAGACGACGGCGGCGACTTCCTTGCCTCGGCGCGTGATGATCGTGGGCACGTCGTCGCGGTCCGCGCGTTCCACGACTTCCGCCAGGTGGGCGCGCACGTCGCGGATGGACTCTATGGGTCGATCACCGCGAGCGAAGCCCGCAAGGCTCTCTTTCCTCTGATCAAGAAGGTCAACGACGATCACGAGGCCATCGAGATCGTCTCCAAGCACGGCAACGCCGTACTCGTCTCGGCCGAGGACTATGCGGCCCTGCGCGAGGGCTCGTACCTGCTGCGCTCGCCGGCGAACGCCCGTCGGCTGCTCAAGGCGTACGAGAACGCCCTGGCGCACGTCAACGTGTCCGAGCGGGAGCTGATCGATCCGGATTCGACGGACGCGGGTGCGGGTGCCGCGTGAGGCTCGTCTTCGAGGATCAGGGCTGGGACGACTACACGTCCTGGCTCAAGAACGACCGCAAGATCCTCGCCCGGATCAACAGGCTGATCGAGGACGTCAGGCGCGACCCGTTCGCCGGCATCGGTAAGCCCGAGCCGCTGAAGTACCACCTGCCGGGGGCATGGTCGCGGCGGATCGACGACGAACACCGTCTCGTCTATCTGGTGACGGACAAGGAGATCATCATCCTCGCAGCCAGATACCGCTACTGACTGCCCGGGTGGGCCTGCACAGCAGCGTTCAGCTGCTGCGCGGGGGTGTGAGCGTGTCGAGGTCCAGGCTGATCTCGAAGGGCACCGGGCGGTGCAGGGTGCCCCGGAAGATGCCGGCGGGTGCGTAGGAGCCGGTCGGTTCGTCGAGCTCGTAGACGTGGACGACGGGCGCGCCGTCCACGTCGTCGATGCACCAGTAGTGCGGGATGCCGGCCTCCGCGTACTTGCGGAGCTTGACCGTGCGGTCCCGGTGGGCGGACTCGGGGGAGACGACCTCCGCGACGAGCAGCACGTCATCGGGGGCGTAGCAGGTGCGGTCGGGGTCGTAGGGCAGGTTCGTCAGCAGGAGGTCCGGCTCGGGGCGGTTGCGGGCATCGAGGCGGATCGTCATCTCCCGCTCGACCTCGACGCCGGCCGGTGCCTGCGCCATGAGCGTGGTGGTCAGCGCGGTGAGGAGACGACCGTGCCAGGACCGCTGGGGCGACATCATGAATACGAGGACTCCGTCGATCAGCTCGGTGTGGCGCGGGGCCTCGGGGAGGTGGTCCAGGTCCTCCGCGAACCAGCCTTCCGCGCGGGGCGGGCGCATCCAGTCGGGCAGTGCGGTCATGGCTTCACGGTAGCGGCTGGGGCCGCAGCGGGCCGGGTGCTCCTGTAGCCCCGGCCCCCCCGCCCTGCTACGGGGGCCTACCGCGTGGGGACGATGCCGCCGTCCAGCGCGTCCCGACGGATGTGTTGCGTCAGGGCGAGCTGTTCGCGCAGCAGGCGCTCATGTTCGTCCAGCCGCTTCATCGTGTCGGCGATCGCCTGCTGGGTCGTCAGGCCGGGCAGGACCACGGGCAGCTCACCGAGCACGTCGAGGGAGATCGTCTTCATCTTCATGCTTCCCGTGGAATGGGCCTCCAGCCACGTACGCGCCTCTGGACCGCGCAGGTACGCGGCGAAGTAGTCGGCGTCGAGCCCGGCAGGCGGGCGCAGCAGGAAGCACCCGGTGCCGCACACCCAGCCGCGCTGTTCCTCGCGGACGACGGCGGCCCGCCCGAGTTCCCCGCGGCGTGCCAGCACGACGTCGCCGGGGCGGAGGCGGAAGCGTTCCAGTCGGCCGGCGTGCCGTTCGCTGATGTGCCGGATGCTCGCCGTGCTGAAGCCGCTGCCGGTCAGGTCCTTGGGCATCACGACGGGGACGCCGCCGGCGTCGACGTAGTCGTCGGCGCGGATCAGGCTTCCCGACGGTCCGGCGAGCAGCTGGCCCGGAGCGTCGAGCCCCCCTTCCCCGGTGTCCGCCAGCACCCGCCGGAGCGGCACGCGCGGGGTGCCGGTCCCGGTGCGCGCCACCCGCTCGCTCCGGTCGAAGCTCTGGTGGAGGCGCGCCGTCGATCCGGTCGCCGATGCGGCCTGCTCCACCAGGTGGTCGAGCCGGCGGCGTACGTCCAGTGCCGCGGTCGGTTGCTCGAGGGCAGGCGCCACGTACAGCTTGGGGTCGAGGGGGCATCCTTCGTTCTCCAGGATCTCGTCGTACGGGACCGAGCGGGAGAATCCGGGTTCTTCGGGGGTCGCGAGGGGAGAGCGCAGCCAGGCGTGGAACCTGTCGCTGATGCGGCGCCGGTCCGCCGGACCGAGTGCGCGCGCCTGGCGCGGACCCTGCGTGCCGAGCCGGCTCGCGTCGATGAAGAGGACGGACCCGGTCTCCCCGTCGGGGAGATGGCGAGAGGCGTCACGAGCCAGTATCCAGAGGTGCACAGGAACGGTCGTGTGGGGCGAGAACATCCCCTCCGGTAGCGCGACGACGGCGAGCAGCGCCCTTCGGGCCAGCAGGCCCCGGCGGTTCTCCTGCGCTCGATCGCGTACGGAGGCAGCGCCCGTCGGCATGATCAGGGCCGCCTTCCCCGTCTCGCTGAGCCGGGTCCACGCGAGTTGGATCCAGGCGAAGTTCGCGCTCGACTCGGGCGGCGTTCCGAAGGGCCAGTCGAGGTTCTCCAGTCCCTGGACACGCTGGTTGAACGGCGGATTGCACATGACGAACTCGGCCATGCCGCTGCCCGGACCCCGGAACAGCGACCCGGGGTCGGAGGCACCCACGAAGGGCCGCTCGACGCCGTGCAGGGACAGGTTCAGCATGGCCAGTTGGGGGTTGCGGTGATCCAGGGCGTAGCCCTCGAACGAGGCTGCGCCACCGTGACCCTGTTGCGCGACGTACTGGGCCGCGGCGGTGAGGAACCCGCCGGTGCCGCAGGCGGGGTCGAGCACCCGGTCGCCGGGCTGGGGGGAGAGGGCCTCCACGAGCAGCCGTGCCAGCGAGCGAGGGGTGTGGTACTCGCCCGTCCGGGCCGTGCTCTCCGCGGCGAACCGTTCCAGGAGCAGGTCACCGACTTCTTCGAGTCCGGCCTCGGCGGCCGCGGGAGGCTGCTGGAGCGCGGTGAGGAAGGCCGCCACCCAGGGCAGGTCGTCCGCCTCGCCCCTGTCTGCGAACACGCTCTGCGGATTCCAGGGTGTGAGTACGGGAAACCGGTCGTGCCGGGAAGCGAGGAGCAGCGCGTCGTTCAGGTCCCTCAGCGGGGGGGAGCCGGTCTGTGCCTCCGCAAGGGCTCGGGACCACCGCTTCGTGAGTTCCTCGCCCGGGTCGTTCGCCGGGTCGATGAACCTGGCGAGCACCAGGATGGCGAGCATGGCGGTGAGGTCGCGGTCCGTGCTGCGGCCCCGCTGAAAGGGTACGTACGTCCGCCACAGCCGGTCCACGGCCACCGCGGCGGGGCCGTTCGCGCCCGTGCTCTCCATGGGGAACTCCTATCGGAACTGGCCGTGCGCAGGTGCCCTGCGCAGTTTTCTGCCCGGACTTCGTCCTCAGGGGTCCTCCAGGATCCTCCGGATCCTCTCTCGGCGTGCTCTGAGGAGACGTCACCAACGTAGCAGGGCACGCCGGTTGGTGCCGGGGTGCGGACGGCGTCGCGTATCGCCCGATGGAGAGCTGCGCAGCGAGGCTGCGCGAAAGTCGTGCGGAGATCTTGCTGCTCGCGAGGGCCGGGGAGGGAGCGCGGTGTGGGGGAGATCCTCGCCAGTGGGCCTTTGGCTGTGGCGCAGCTCACAGGGGGTACAGGTCGGTGCGGTTCATCCAGGTGATGTCGACGAAGATGTCGTCGCCCACGGGGGTTTCGGTGGCTTCCAGCAGGGACTGCGTGCGCGTCTCCTCGACCAGGTCCGCCCAGGGGGCGTACCAGTCGGGCTGCCAGTCCGGCCGGGTCCAGGAGGGGAAGTACCGTCGCCCGCCCACCCATTGCACGAACTCGGAGCAGAGGATCACCTGGCCGTGGTCGGCGAGGTCGTTGATCACGTCTGCGAAGCGGGCCGAGGGCCAGCCGGGGGAGTCGTCCGCCGGGGCGGCGCGCAGGCTCGCGGTGAGGGGCGGGACGACGGGGGTACGGGCGCCGAGGTCGGTCAGGGCCTGGCGGAGGGCGACCGGCTCGTGCCAGTCCGGGGGCGTCCTGCGGTCCAGGCAGGCACGGTAGGCCCGGCGCACGGGTTCCGCTGCGTCCGTGAGCCCCAGGTGTGCCAGGGCCGTCGCCGCCCACGACCTGACCACGGGATCGTCATCGTCCAGGAGGGCGATCAGGGCGGGCCCGCAGCGCGGGTCGGCCACCTCTTCGAAGACCTCGATGGCGGTCAGGCGGCCGTAACTGCCCAGGCCGGGCAGTGCGTCGGCGATCGCGGGGACCGCCTCGGGACCGATGGCGATCAGCCGTACGCGGGCGGCGTACGAGGCGTCGTCGTCGCCGTCGAGCTGCTGGACGAGGTCGTGGTGCACGGAGAGCAGTGTCGGCTGCGCAGTGAGGGTGCTGCCATCGGTTTGTGGGGTCCCGGGGTGCTGGGACGGTCCTGTGGTGGGGTGGGCCCGGCCCTTCGGTTTTCCGGGGTGGGTGGGGAAGGGCCGGGGGGTTGGGGGGCGTCAGAGGGTGTGGAGTGCGGCCACCGTGAAGGTGGTCGGGCGGCCCGTCGACGGGGTCATCGGGCCGTCCTTGTCGAACTGGCTGCGGACCACCAGGGTGCGGCCCCGCGTGTGGGTCAGGGTGGTCGGGATCTGGAGCGACGGGTCGGTGAGGGTGCGGACCAGGTGGGCGTGGCGGCCGTCGCGGGAGAGGTGCCACCGGGTCAGGGTGTTCGTGGTGTTGTGGGCCACGCGCAGGGTGGCGCCGTCGGTGGAGAGGGCCAGCCCGTCGGCGTGGGTGAGGTCGCCGCCGTGCAGCGTGACCCGGCTGACGGCGCCCGTGCGCAGGTCGACGCGGTGCAGGACGCCCGCCGTCATGTCCACCGCGAGCAGGAAGCGGCCGCCCGGGTCCGAGACGATGCCGTTGAGGGTCAGGCCGCCGGGCGCGGTGTGCAGGTCGTACGCCGTCTCCAGGGTGCCCGTGCCCGCCGCGAGCAGCTCCGGGGTGACGCGGTGGATCACGCCGCGCAGGCTGTCCGTCAGGTAGGCGGTGCCGTCCGGGGTGATCGTCAGGTCGTTGATGAAGAACGGTGTCGTGCCCGTGGCCTCGAAGTGGGCCAGGCGGGCGCCGGTACGGGTGTCGTAGACCGCCACGCCCGTCGTCGAGTCCGTCACCCACAGGCGGCCCTGGGGGTCGACGGTCAGGCCGTTGGCCGTGTCGCGTCCGTCCGTGCCCGCCGCCAGGAACACCTCCGCCCGCCGGCTGCCCGGGCGGGCGCGGTAGACGGTGCCGTCCGCGTACGAGCCGACGTACACGTCGCCGGTGCGCCGGTCGGTGGTGATGCCCTCCGGGTAGACCTTGGCGCCGGGCAGGACGAACGCGGTGGATATCCGCTCCGCGGCGTGGGCGGAGGGGGCGGTGACGCCGGTGGTGAGGGTCGCGGTCAGGGCCAGTGCGACCAGGGTGGCGGCGGTGGCTGCCGTGGCGTTCTTCGTGCGCTTCATTCTGTGAGACCTCTCTTGATCGTGTGTGGTTGAAGCTAGATTAGAGCTCTAATGAACGCAAGAGCCTTAGGATGCTGGGATGACCTCCATGCCCGCCGAGGAGCGCATCGGCGCCTACCTCAAGCGCGCCGAGCAGGCCCTGCTCGCCACGAAGCACGCCGCGCTGAAGCCGGCCGGAGTAACGGTTCCGCAGTACGCCGCGCTGTTCGTCCTCTCCGAGAAGCCCGGCATCTCCGCCGCCGCGCTCGCCCGCGAGTGCGGGGTCACCCCGCCGACCATGACCACCGTGCTGAAGAACCTCCAGGAGCGCGGCTTCATCGAGCGGACCCCGCACGAGTGGCACCGCAACGTGCTGGAGACCCGGCTCACCGACGAGGGCCGGGCCGTGATGGACGTCGCCGACGCCGCCGCCGTACGGGTGGAGCGGGCGCTGGCCGCCGCGTTCTCGGCCGGCGAGCGCGAGCAGCTCATCGCGATGCTGGAGCGGGTGACCGAGGCGCTCGACGCGCAGCGGTGAGTGGGCTGGTGAGTGGGCTGGTGCGTGCGCCGGTGGGTGGGCTGGTGCGTGCGCCGGTCGGCGCTGGTGGGCGCGCCCGCGCGTGCCTCGGTGAGATGAGATTCACCTCATGTTTTGGCCGGGATGTGAAACCCGGCGCGGGGTTCGCGCATCAGGAGTAGAGGGAATCCCTAGCCGTTTCTGTCCCGTGGGGGCAGTCATGACCGTTCGGAGCGAAGTCCGTGCATCAGTACCCGCAGCGCCCGCGGCCCGATGACCAGCCGTACCCGGGACACCGGCCGCAGCAGCCCTATGGGCACGACGGTCAGGCCACCCAGGAGTTCCCCGCGTACCCGCCGCCGCCCCGCCAGCAGTACCCGTACGACCGCCAGCAGCCGCCGCAGCAGCAGCCGCCGCAGTACGGGTACGAGCCCCAGCAGCAGGAGTACTACGAGGCCCCCGAGCCGGTCCGGCCGCCCAAGAAGTCGAAGAAGAAGATCTGGATCAGCGCGCTCGTCGTCTGCGCGCTGCTCGCCGGCGGTGGCGGCTGGGCGTACTTCAAGACCGACTGGTTCGACGGCAACGGCGAGGCCGTCTCGTACGGCAAGACCCCGCCGGCCGCGGGCGGGGGCGGCGGCGCCGGCTCCGGTGCCCCGGCCAAGCCCACCGGCGACCCGGACGTGTCCCTGCCCACCGGCCCCGCGGCGGCGTTCAAGCAGACCACCAAGCTCGACGACGGCACGCGCATAGCCAAGACCCGCCTCAAGGGCGCCAAGTCCGGCTTCGAGAGCGACGTCTGGGTGTGGACGCCCAAGGAGTACGACGACCCGAAGTACGCCAAGTCCGGCTTCCCGGTCCTCATCGCGCTCCCCGGCGGCAACGGCTTCCCGGCCAACTACTGGGCCGACCGCAGCCTCGGCCTGCAGAAGGCGATCGCCGAGCAGGCCGAGAAGGGCAAGAGCCTGCCCTTCGTCGTGATCATGCCGGTCCTCAACCCGGACGCCAAGTACTACTACGACGGCTCGGACATACCCAACCAGCCCAAGATGGGCACGTGGATGTCCGAGGACGTCCCGGACTTCGCCAAGGCCAACTTCCGCACCTACAAGTCCCGTGACGGCTGGGCCTTCATGGGCAACTCCTCCGGCGCCTTCGTCGGCCTCAAGCAGCTCATGCAGCACCCGGACAAGTTCAAGGCCGTGATCGCCAATGGTGGCGAGGTCGTGCCCGACTCCCCGCTCTGGAAGGGCTTCCAGAGGGAGATGGACGCGAACAACCCCGAGAAGCTCGCCCAGAAGCTGATCGACAGCAAGGGCCCCGAGGTGACCGTCGCCTTCCAGTACGGCACCAAGGAGGGCGGCCGGGCCCGGCTGGAGAAGTTCCAGCAGAGCTACGGCAAGGGGCCGGTCAAGGTCACGATCTACGAGATCCAGGGCGGCGACCACAACGGCTGGGACTACGTCCGGGGTATGAAGGAGAATGGCCTGGAGACGATCAGCAAGGTGATGAAGGGCCCCAAGCCCAGCACCGGCTGATCCCCGGCCCGGCACACGCCGGTCGCCCACCGGCCCGGCACCGGCCGGTCGCCCGCCGATCGCCGGCCCGGCACCGGCCGGTCCCCAGCTGGTCCCCGGGTGTTCCCGGGTGTTCCCGGGTGTTCCCGGGTGTGCTCCCCGGGCCGTTCCCGTTGATCCTCCGGCGGTCTCCGGGCAACCCAATCGCTCGTTCCTGCCTCTGTAAGGGGGCAAGGGGGATCAACCAGAAACGGGACACTTCTGTGCAGCAAGACCAGCTGGAACAGCGCAGCCATCAGCAGCCGGGTCCGGGGGCGCCGGAGGCCGGGCCGGAGCCCGGGGCCCGCTCCCGGCGCCGCCCCTCGCGCCGTACGCTCCTGATCGGCGGCGCGCTCGTGCTCACCGTGGCCGTCGGGGGCGGTGCGGCGTACAAGTTCGGCCTCTTCTCCGACATAGGGGACCCCACGTCGTTCGGCAAGGTCCAGGAGGCCGCCGCGAACGGCGACGCGCGGGCCGGCGTACGGCTGCCGACGGGGCCGCAGGCAGAGTTCATCCGCACCAACAAGATGCCCGACGGCACGCAGATCGCGCAGACCACCCTCAAGGGCGCGAAGTCCGGCTTCACCGGCGACGTGTGGGTGTGGGTCCCCAAGGAGTACTACGACAAGCAGTACGCCAAGAGCGCCTTCCCCGTCCTGATCTCGCTGCCCGGCGGCCGCGGCTACCCCAAGAACTACTGGGGCACCGGCCCGGGCCTGGGCCTCCAGCAGGCCGTGATCGACGGCGCGAAGGAGGGCAAGAGCCTGCCCTTCATCCTCGTCATGCCGGTGATCAACGCCGACACCAAGAACCACTTCGACGGCTCGGACATCCCCGGTCAGCCCAAGATGGGCACCTGGATGGCCGATGACGTCCCGGATTTCGTGAGGGCCAATTTCCGCACCTTCACCTCCCGCGACGGCTGGGCCTTCATGGGCTCCTCCTCGGGCGGCTTCGGCGCGCTCAAGCACGTCCTGAAGCACCCGGACCGGTTCAAGGCCGTGATCGCCAGCGGTGTGGACATCGTGCCCGATTCCCCGCTGTGGAAGGGGAACACGCAGGCCATGGACGCGAACAACCCGGAGAAGCTGGCCCAGAAGCTGATCGCCAAGGGCGGCCCGGACGTCTACATCAACTTCCAGATCGGCACCGCCGAGTCCGGCCGCGACAAGGCCGAGAAGTTCATGCGGGATTACACCAAGGGCCCCGTGCACACCCGGCTCCAGGTGATCCAGGATGGGGAGCACAACGGAAAGTCGTACGTACGAGGAATGAGGGAGGGATCGCTGGAGTGGATCAGCAAGGTGATGTCGCCCCCCACCCCCGATCCCGGCGCGCGGTGAGCACAGCGGTCAAGGGCGCATCCGCCGCGGCCGCCGGCATCGCGGCGCTGGCGGCCGTGGCCTTCGTCAGGACGACGACGCACGAGGACATACCCGCCTCCCCGTTCCCGGCCGTGGGCGTGCTGATGGCCAACGGGGAACACTGGTGCACGGCGAGCGTGGTCGACAGCCCGAAGGGGAACGTCGTCGCCACCGCCGCGCACTGCGTGGCCCCCGAGGGGGCCGACGGGCAGCCGGGGGAGCTCGCGCACGACGGCCTCGCCATCGGTGAGCTGTCCTTCGCCCCCGCCTTCTCCGGCAGTTCGGGCAGCCATCCGCTGGGCCTGTGGAAAGTCCGCGCGATCCACGTCGACGAGCGCTGGACGCGGTGGGGCGAGGACACCGCCGATTACGCCTTCCTCACGGTCGAGCCCGACGAGGACGGCCGCAGCCTCCAGGACGCGGTGGGCGGCCGGGGCGAGGCCCCGATACCCGACTGGACCTCGGGGTACCAGCGCGACGTGACCGTCGTCGGGTACCCGGAGTCCGACCACAACCCGGAGAACAAGCCGGTCTCGTGCACCACACGGACCGACCACGACGAGGACGAGCCCGACATGCTGTACATCAGCTGCGCCGGCTTCTGGACGGGCACCAGCGGCAGCCCCTGGGTCGCCGACCGCGGCGGCCCGGGCCTGCCGGGCCGGCTGATCGGGGTCCTCAGCGGCGGGGACACGGACGTGGACTCCACCGCCGCCCTCTTCGACGGACGGGCGAAGGCCCTCTACGAGAAGGCCGCCCACGGCTGACGCCGACGGCTGGAGGGGCCGCGGCTGACCGCCCCGGCTGACCGTCCCGGCTGACCGCCCCGGCGTCCGGGGTATACCGGTCAGCCCTTGCGCTCGGTGGAGACGATCACACCGACCGCCAGTACCACGATCGCGCCACCGGCCACGATCGGCCAGGTCAGCGCCTCGTCGAGGATCAGGGCCCCCAGGATCACGGCGACGACCGGATTGACGTACGCGTAGGTCGCGGTCAGCGACAGCGGCGCCGACTGCAGCAGCCAGGCGTACGCGGTGAAGGCGACCAGCGAGCCGAACACGACGAGATAGCCGAGCGCCACCCACGAGCCGGTGGACACCTCGGCCAGGTCCAGCCCCCGCTGCTCCCCGCGCAGGAGGCCCACGGCCACCGCGCCGACACCGCCCACGATCATCTCGTACGCGCTCGCGGTGAAAGGATTCTTCGGCATCGGCAGCCTGCCGGAGGAGAACGAGCCCAGCGACCACAGCACGGACGCGGCCAGCACCAGGCCCACGCCCCACAGCGCCACCGAGCCGCTCAGCCCGGACGAGGTCAGCACCGCGAGCCCCGCCAGCCCCACCAGTACGCCGCCCAGGGTGCGCGGCGAGGGGCGGTCCCCGCCGCCCGCGCGCAGCAGTACCACCCACATGGGGACGGCGGCCACCAGCAGCGCGGCCAGCCCCGAGGGGATCGAGGTCTCGGCGAGCACGACCAGGCCGTTGCCGCCGAGGATCAGCAGCAGGCCGACCAGCAGGGCCGAACCGAGCTGGGCCCGGGTGACCTTCAGGGCCGCCGGGCCCTGCCGCCACGCCACGAGCGCGGTCAGCAGCAGCCCGGCGGTCACGAAGCGGGCGCCGGCGGAAAGGAACGGCGGCAGCGTCTCGACCACGACCCGGATGGCGAGGTAGGTCGAGCCCCACACCACGTAGACGATGGTCAGGGCCACCCAGACGGCGCCGGTGACCCGCTTCGCGGGAGAGGCGGCGGACGATGACTTCCCGGTGGTGCCCGCGACGGGCTTCGTGGTGTGCACGGCCGGATCCTAGGGGCGGTCGGCTGGTACGGCATCCGGTGTGCGGGCCGGCCCGGACCACGTCCGGCGGCGGCCGCGGCCGCACGGAAGGGTTCAGCGCGGGAACAGGCCGTTCAATTCCCCGTAGCCCAGGGAGCCGGCGAGCGCGTCGTACGTCCCCTTGGCGAGCAGTTCCTCGGTGGCCCGCCGCACCAGGGCGTACGCCGCCTCCGCGACCCACGAGCCGAGGCTGACGCGGGCCGCGCCGAGCGCACCGAGCTCGGCGACGCTCGGGGCGCCGGGGCCGGCCAGGACGTTCAGCGGCGCGTCGATCCCGGCCGCGAGCTCGGCGACGGCGGCCGGCTCGTGCACGCCCGGTACGAAGATCCCGCTGGCCCCGGCCTCCCGGTACGCGGCGGCGCGGGCCAGGGTCTCGGCGAGGCGGACCGGGCCGGGCTCGCCGAGCCCCCGGAGGTAGGTGTCGATGCGGGCGTTGATGTAGAGCGGGATCCCGGCGGCGTCGGCGGCGGCCCGGGCGGCGGCGAGCCGCTCGACGTACGCGGCGGGCTCGTGGGCGCCGTCCTCGAGGTTGATCCCGACGGCGCCGGCCGCGATGACGGCGGCGACCGTCTCGCCGACCTCGGCGGGGTCCGCGCCGAAGCCGCTCTCGATGTCGGCGGTCACCGGTACGCCGACCGCCCCGGCGACCCGGGCCACGAGGTCGACGGCGCGCTCGCGCGCGAGGGCGTTGCCGTCGGCCGCGCCGAGCGACCAGGCGACGCCGGCACTGGTGGTGGCGACGGCGGGCGCCCCGGCGGCCTCGACGAGCCGGGCCCCGGCGACGTCCCACACGTTGGCGAGGGCGAGCGGGGCGGCGGGGGTGTGGAGCGCGGCGAAGGCCTCGGCGCGGGCACGGGAGCTGTCACGATGCGTGGTCATGGGGGCAGTCCATCAGACCGGCGGCGCCGGGTCCGGCGGATTTCCGACACCTGCCGGAAGCCGAACCATGCCGGTACCGCGGCCGGCCGCGGACTCCGTGCGCGGCCTGCACGAAAGCTTCACAAACGAGTCCGGCGGGTCCGGCGCCACCCCCGGCCCGCCGCACCGGGCGGCCGGTGGCGAAAAAACGATCCGCCGCGGTGCCGGGCGGAGGGGGTGGCTCCGGCCGGGGGCACCGGCGGTGGTCTCGGGAGGAGCCGGCGCCCGCGCCTGTGGCGCGCGGGGCGGTCGAGACGGGGTGGACGGGGGCGGGCTGGCCGGAACCGGTATTGGGCCCCGGGCGGTCCTGTGCGTGGAGCCTTTGGCCGATCGTGGCCGTTGTGTGGCGCGCGTGTTACGCATCCGTCGTCCTCTTGTCGGATGGCGAGAACGTGGGCCAACCTCTTGGAGGCGACGGCCCGTCAGGCAACGGCGTTTGTCATGGGCATGTCGCTTCACCCCCCGCAGCGCACCACCTATGAGGAGGACCCCTCACATGTCCGTGATGCGTCATACCCGTCGCAGGCTCGTCGGCGTCAGTGCGACCGCCGTCGTCGCCCTCGTGCTCGGCGCCGCGTCCGCACTCCCGGCCGCGGCCGCCGGCGGATCCGCCGCGGAAGGCCGGATCGAGAACGCCGGCGCGGCCGGCACGGTCGCCGGCAGCTACATCGTGATCCTGAAGGACTCCGCGGCCCGCTCCACCGCCGCCGCGGGCAAGTCCGTCGCCGAGAAGCACGGTGCGAAGATCGACAAGGTCTACACCGCCGCGCTCAACGGTTACTCGATCGAGGCCTCCGAGGCGCAGGCCAAGAAGATCGCCGCCGACCCGGCGGTCGCGTCCGTCGTGCAGAACCGGACGTTCACCGTCAGCGCCACCCAGCCCAACCCGCCGTCGTGGGGGCTCGACCGTATCGACCAGGCCGCGCTGCCGCTCAACCAGAGCTACACCTACCCGGACAAGGCCGGCGAGGGCGTCACCGCCTACGTCATCGACACCGGTGTCCGGATCAGCCACTCCGACTTCGGCGGCCGCGCCTTCAACGGCTACGACGCCATCGACAACGACAACGTGGCGCAGGACGGCCACGGCCACGGCACCCACGTGGCCGGCACCGTCGGCGGCAACGCCTACGGCGTGGCCAAGAAGGCGAAGATCGTCGGCGTCCGGGTGCTCAACAACCAGGGCTCCGGCACCACCGCCCAGGTGGTCGCGGGCATCGACTGGGTGACCCAGAACGCGGTGAAGCCGGCCGTGGCGAACATGTCCCTCGGCGGCGGCGCCGACACCGCCCTCGACACCGCGGTGCGCAACTCCATAGCCGCCGGCATCACCTACGCGGTCGCGGCGGGCAACGAGAACACCAACGCCAACACCAAGTCCCCGGCCCGCGTGGCCGAGGCCATCACGGTCGGCGCGACGACCAGCACAGACGCCCGCGCCAGCTACTCCAACTACGGGGCGATCCTGGACCTCTTCGCGCCGGGCTCGAGCATCACCTCGGCCTGGAACACCGGGGACAGCGCCACCAACACCATCTCCGGTACGTCGATGGCCTCGCCGCACGTCGCGGGCGCGGCCGCCGTCTACCTCTCGCAGAACCCCGCCAGCACCCCGGCCCAGGTGAGCGCCGGTCTGGTCGGCGCGGCCACGCCCAACGTGGTGACCAGCCCGGGCACCGGCTCGCCGAACCTCCTGCTGAAGGTCGGCGGCGGCACCACCAACCCGCCCGGGCCGAAGTTCGAGAACACCGCGGACTACGCGATCAACGACAACTCCACGGTGGAGTCCCCGGTGACCGTCAGCGGGGTCGCGGGCAACGCCCCGGCCGCCCTCAAGGTCAACGTGGACATCAAGCACACGTACATCGGTGACCTGAAGGTCGACCTGATCGCCCCCGACGGCAGCGTGTACACCCTGCACAACCGCGGTGGCGGCAGCGCGGACAACATCCTCCAGACCTACACCGTGAACGCCTCCTCCGAGGTGGCCAACGGCAGCTGGAAGCTGCGGGTGAACGACAACGCCAACATCGACACCGGCAAGATCGACGCCTGGTCGCTGCAGTTCTGACCTGAACGGACGGCGTGGCGGGGGCGACCGGTCGACGGTCGCCCCCGCTGCGTACTATTCGCGCATTCGTTCGCGCCTTCCGTTGGAGCACCTGCCCCGTGAGCTTCCCGCCGCCGACTCCGCCGTCCTCCCCCCACTGGCCGCCACCGCAGTCCCCGCAGAACCCGCAGTCCCCGCAGAACTCGCAGCCCCCGCAGAACTCGCAGCCCCCGCAGAGCCCGTGGGCCCCGCCGCACCCGCAGAACCCGTGGGCCCCGCCGCCCGGCTTCCAGCAGCAGCGGACGCTCAACGGCTTCGCGGTCGCCTCGCTCGTGGTCGGGCTGGTCTGCCTGCCGCCGCTGGGCCTCGTGTTCGCGATCGTGGCGCTGGTCCAGATCGGGTCCAAGGGGCAGCGCGGGAAGCCGCTGGCCATCGCGGGCCTGGCCGTGTCGGTGGTGATGAGCGTCGTGATGGTGTTCTTCGTCCAGGCGGTCGGCCCCGAGTTCATGAAGGGCGTCCGCGAGGGGATGGCCGAGCGTTCCGGGGGCGGCGGGACCGCGGAGGGCCGGCGCACCGACATCGAGCGCGTGCGCCACGGCCAGTGCTACAACGTGCCCGGCGGCGACATGGAGCGGCGTACCGTCTTCGTCTTCGTCGTCCCGTGCACCGAGCCGCACCACGCCGAGGTCACCTCGGCGGAGGTCACGGTGGAGACGAAGGGCGGCTTCCCCGGTTACGACGCCATGGACCGGCAGGCCGAGGACGCCTGCTGGAAGGCCCAGGACGACTACGCCCCGGACTCCTGGGCGCTGCCCGAGTACGCCGAGATGTACTACTTCACCCCCAGCAAGGAGTCCTGGGTCCTGGGCGACCGCCGGATCATGTGCGTGATCGGGACGACGCGCGAGCAGCACAGCGGCAGCCTGGAGCAGGCCGGGGTGACGTCGGAGCAGGCGATCTTCCTCAAGGCCGCCAACGACGTCGAGTTCCAGCTCAGCGAGGTGCCGGACGAGGAGGACGTGGCCGTGGCGCTGCCCGAGTACCGGGCGTGGGCGCGCCAGGTCGAGGGCGCGCTGGCCTCCGAGACCACCGCCCTGCTGACGGTCAGCGGCAACAAGGCGGCGAAGCGGCCCGCCGACGCGCTGCGCGCGGAGGTGGACCGGGCGAGGGCGGCCTGGCGCAAGGCGTCCGAGGCCAAGGACGCGGCGGCGTTCGAGGACGCGTGGGCGGACGCGACGGACGCGGTCGGCATCGAGGCGGAGAAGAACCTGCGCGGGGCGCTGGGGCTGTCGACGACGGTCCCGAAGTGGCTGTCGGAGCGCGGCGAGGGCGGGAGCGGGGCCCCCGGCGCGGGCCGGACGCCGTCGCGCGAGGCGGCGTAACGCACGGTAACGGGTTTGGGGACCAGGCTTCATCACATCGGGTGAAACCCTGGCCCTTGCTTGCGGTCATCAACCACTGGTTGCCAGGCTGTTGCTGTCTGTCAACCTGATGGGAGTGGCCAGTGACTTTCGGTGAGCAGCCGGCCTATCTTCGCGTCGCCGGGGATCTGCGGCGGAAGATCGTCGATGGGTCCCTGCCCCCGCATACCCGGCTGCCCTCGCAGGCCCGCATCCGGGAGGAGTACGGCGTCTCGGACACCGTCGCGCTGGAGGCCCGCAAGGTGCTCATGGCGGAAGGGCTGGTCGAAGGCCGCTCCGGTTCCGGTACGTACGTACGGGAACAGCCGGTGCCGCGCCGCGTCGCCCGCTCCGGCTACCGCGAGGCCGGCCTGTCGACCCCCTTCCGCCAGGAGCAGGCGGACCCCACGGCCCGCGGCACCTGGGACTCCGGCAGTGAGCAGACCGACGCCCCGGCCGGGATCGCCGAGAGGCTCGGCATCGAGGTGGGCGAGCGCGTGATGCGCACGCGGTACGTGTTCCGGGACGCGGGCGAGGCGATGATGCTCTCCACCTCCTGGGAGCCGCTCGCCGTGACCGGCCGCACCCCGGTCATGCTGCCGGAGGAGGGGCCGCTGGGCGGCTGCGGCGTGGTCGACCGGATGGCCGCGATCGACGTGGTCGTCGACAACGTGGTCGAGGAGGTCGGCGCCCGCCCGGGACTGGCGGAGGAGATCCTGGCGCTCGGCGGGGTCCCGGGCCACGTGGTCCTGGTGATCAGCCGTACGTACTTCGCGTCGGGCCGCGCGGTGGAGACCGCCGACGTGGTCGTCCCGGCCGACCGCTACCGGCTGGCGTACCACATGCCGGTCCGCTGACGCGGGGGCCCACGGGCTCCCGTGGGCTTGCGCGGGCCTTCCACGCCGGCGCCGCCGCCCCGGCTTTCCGCGCCGGCGCCGCCCCGCCCCGGCCCGCCGCCGCCCGGGGGTGAACGGCGGGTTTCGGCGTGATGCCGAACGCCCCCACCTCCGGTGTCCGCCTCCCGCGTACGGCCTCCCCGGTCGGCCCGCCCGCCGGGCCCAGGGTGCGTACGGCCTGGCCCGGCCCGGTTCCGGCCGTCCGTGCGCCGGTGCTGAACCGGCGCGCGCGGCCCGCTCGTACGCATGGCCGGATGCGTACGCCTGCCAGGTACCTCTTCGTAAAAAACCGTATCCGCTCAGTAAAGGTCGGGCGTAAGCTCGGGCATATGCGCAATGCGGTTTCCTGGGCAGGTACGGCGGCGGAGGGTGGAGCGCGATGAACGACAGCGGTGCCTTGCTTCCGTGGCTGGTCATACGGCAGGACGACAACGGCAACCGCTACCGGGTCGGGCGCTACGCCACCCGGTCCGAGGCCCAGAAGGTCGCCGACAGCCTCGACGACCGCGGACACAAGCAGCTCTACTGGGTCGAGCGGATCGACCAGACCGCCACGGCGAACTGAACCGCACGGAACTCCCCGCGATGCGGTGGCATAGGCTCCGTCCATGACTGAACGAGTGGTCGTGGGCGGGGCCCTTTGTCATGAGGGGCGCCTGCTGGCCGCCCGCCGGAGCGCACCGCCCGAGGTCGCCGGCCGCTGGGAGCTGCCGGGCGGCAAGACCGAGCCGGGGGAGAGCGTCCCCGACGCCCTGGTCCGCGAACTGCGCGAGGAGCTCGGGGTCGAGACCGCGCCCGTGGACCGCATCCCGGGCGCGTGGCCCGTGCGGCCGGGCCTGGTCCTGCACGTGTGGTCCGTACGGCTGCTGTCCGGCACGCCCGCGCCGCTGGAGGACCACGACGAACTGCGCTGGCTCGGCCCCGACGAGCTGGACTCGGTGGACTGGCTCGACCAGGACCGCCCCGCGGTCGCCGAGGTGGGGCGCAGGCTGCGCGCCGCCGCGGCCGGGAACGTGGTCGCGGCCGGCGGCTCCGGCGGCTCCGGCGGGGCCGGGGCCGGGCCCGGGGGCGCGTAGGGCTCGCGCTGTAGGCCGTACGTGCCACAGTGCGCCGGTGGTCGGCGGATCGGGTGGTACGACGCCTTAATAACCGGGTATGTCGCTATTAATCCCTATCTCGTCCCTCTCTCGTCGCTGACGAACGGATCGGGGTCCGCTGCTGGCCCGGGAAGTGATCGGCGTGATCGACACAGACGGTGAATGCGCCGAGTGGGCCTTCCCCGCCGAACCCGGCGCCGTCCGCACCGCCCGGCACGCCGTACGCGGGGCCCTGCACGCGTGGGGTCTCGAAGCCGTCGGCGACGTCACCGTCCTGCTGGTCAGCGAGCTGGTCACCAATTCGCTCCGGTACGCCTCCGGCCCGATCGGGGTCCGGCTGGAGCGGCGTAAACAGGCCACCGGGAGCCCCGCGAGCGGCCCCGCGCTGCTCGTGGAGGTTTCCGATCCGCTTCCGGATCCGCCCCGCGAACGGGTCGCCACCCCCGACGACGAAGGTGGCCGGGGACTGCACCTGGTGGCCGTCTCGGCACAGCGCTGGGGGACCCGACACGGAAAATCGGGCAAGACTGTGTGGTTCGAGCTGGCCCTGCCCGGTGAGTAACAAAGTGACGGTTGGCTGACGCCCGGCCGGCCTGGCTGGAAATGACTGAGACCTTGCTGTGATCGTGAACGCCGTGCCGTCCGGGGCCGTGGTGCTGAATACTTCGGTCATGGCCGGTCCGGTTGCGGTGAGCTGGAGGGGACGGTCGCGTGAGCGAAATACCTGCGCAGGCACATCAGACGCGGGTGCCCGGGGAGGCGTGGCACGACGCCCTCTGGCACAGCAGTCCGCCTGGCTCGATATATGACTACATCAAGGTCGCGTCCTTCTCGATCGGGCCCGACGGTCTCATCGACCAGTGGAGCCTGCGCGCCCAGGAACTTTTCGGCCTGAGCGCCGATCGGACGGTGGGGCGCGACCCCGTCGAGGCGTTCATGCCGCCGGAACTGCGCGACGGCGGCCACCGCAAGGTCGCCGAGATCCTCGACGGCAACGAATGGACCGGGCTGGTCCCCTTCCGGATCCCCGGCGGCGACGGCCGGCACGGCGTGGCCGAGATCTATGTGATGCCCACCGAGACCGAGACCGCCGAGCGGGCCGCGCTCTGCGTCGTGGTCGACGTCCGCGCGCTGCGCAGGATCGAGTCCGATCTCGCGGCGTCCCAAGCCATTTTCGGACAATCTCCCTTCGGATTTCTGCTGTTCGGTACGGACCTGACCGTGCGGCGCGCCAACCGGCGCTTCGCGACCGTCTTCGGCGGCACCGCGGAGGAGCACCGCGGCCGCACCGTCCACGACTACCTCGCCCCGCACGAGGCGGACCGGATGACCGACGCCCTGCGGCGGGTGCTGGAGACCGGCGTGTCCGTCACCGACCTGCAGATCACCGGCGCCGCCCCCGGCAGCCGCGAGCACCGGCACTGGTCCATCAACCTCTACCGGGTGCACGGCGGCACCGGCCGGCCCATCGGCGTCGCCGGGCTCGGCACCGACGTCACGCGCCGCCACCTGGCCGCGCGCGAGGCCGCCGGTGTACGGCGCAACCTCGCCCTGCTGAACGAGGCGGGCCACCGCATCGGCAACTCCCTGGACCTGGAGACCACCGCCCGCGAGCTGCTCGACGTGACCGTCCCCGGATTCTGCGACCTGGCCGCCGTCGACCTCTACCAGGGGCTGCTGCTCGGCGACGACGACCGCCCCGCGCGGCCGCAGGGCCCGGGGGTGCCGACCCTGCCGGACCAGGGCGCGGCCCGGGTGCCCTCGGCCGAGCTGCGGCGGGTCGCCTTCTCCAGCGCCGTCTCCGACGCCCCGCTGTGGGGCCCGCTGGTCGCCGTCGGCGAGGTCCACCGCTACCCGGCCGCCTCACCGGCCGCGCTCGCCCTGCGGACGGCCCGGCCGCGGCTGATCGAGGGCGGCGGACCCGAGGACCTGGTCCAGTCGACGCTGGTCGTGCCGATGGTCGCGCACGACACGGTGGTCGGCCTCGCGCAGTTCTCCCGGACCAAGGGCAGCGAGCCCTTCGGGGAACGGGACCGGGCGGTGGCCGTGGAGCTGGCGGCGCGGGCGGCCGTATGCATCGACAACGCGCGGCTGTACCGGCGCGAGCACGAGCGGGCGCTGATACTGCAGCGCAGTCTGCTGCCGCCCGGCGACCCGGAGGCGGCGGGCCTGGACATCGCCTGCCGCTACCTGCCGGGCAACGCGGCGACCGAGGTCGGCGGCGACTGGTTCGACGTGATCGAACTGCCCGGGCACCGCACCGCGCTGGTCGTCGGCGACGTCATGGGCCGCGGCCTGCGGGCGGCCGTCGCGATGGGCGAGCTGCGCACGGCCGTCCGTACGCTGGCCCTGCTGGACCTGGAACCGGCGGAGGTCCTCACCGCGCTGGACGAGGTGGCGCGGGGGCTCGGCGCCCGCGGCGGCACGTCCCCGTCGCGGGCGCGGGGCGGGGCGGAGGACCTGGCGGAGGTCTACCTCGCGACCTGCGTGTACGCCGTCTACGACCCGGTGACCCGGCGGTGCACCATCGCCAACGCCGGCCACATGCCGCCGGTCCTCGTCGAGAACGGCGAGCCGGCGCTGATGCTGGAGGTCCCGCCCGGGATGCCGCTGGGCGTCGGGGGCGAGCCGTTCGAGGAGGTCGAGGTCGAACTGCCCGAGGGCGCGCTGCTGGCGCTCTACACCGACGGCCTGGTCGAGTCGCGCGACCACCCGCTGGAGGAGGGCCTGCGCGGTCTGCGCGAGGCCCTCGCCGACCCGGTCCGGCCGCTGGAGGACGTCTGCGACCACGTGCTGGCGACCCTGGACACCCGGCACGGCGAGGACGACATCGCCCTGCTGATGGCACGGGTCCAGGGGCTGCCGAGGGAGGCGGTCGGCGACTGGCAGCTGCCGCGCGAGGCCCGCTCGGTGGGCCGGGCCCGCGAACTGGCCCGGACCCAACTGCCCGCATGGGGCCTGGAAGACCTGCTCGACACCACGGAGCTCCTGGTCAGCGAGCTGGTCACGAACGCCCTGCGGTACGGGCAGGGCGAGATCCGGATGCGGCTGCTGCTGGACCGGACACTGGTGTGCGAGGTCTGGGACGCGAACCTGGCGCAGCCGCGGCGGCGGCGGGCGCGCGACACCGACGAAGGCGGCCGCGGGCTGCAACTGGTGGGGCTGCTGTCGGCCGGATGGGGGACGCGGCGCACGCACCGCGGGAAGACGGTGTGGTTCGAACTCCCGCTGCCGGGGGTGGCGGCGGAGCCGGCCTCGGAGCTGTCGGCGGAGGAACTGCTGAAGCTGTACGGCTAGCCGCGGCTAGCCGGGCTGATCGAGCCTCGCCGGCGTGTGAGGCGCGGGGGCGCGGGGGTGCGGGGGTGCGGGGGCGGAGCCCCCGCGGTCGGTGGCCCCGTCAGGCTGCCCGGCCCTTCAGGGCCGCCAGGCGGGCGTCGATCTCCGAGCGGCGGTCGAGGTCGTCCAGGGCCTCGAACTGCGCGTCCAGGGACGACGCCGCCAGCTCCCCCTTGCCCAGCGCCCGCGCCTCCTCCCGGCGGACCTTCTCCTCGAAACGGTGCAGCTCGCTCGTCGGGTCCAGTACGTCGATGTTCTTCACCGCGTCCAGCATCGTGTTCTGCGCCTGCGCCGACTTCGCCCGCGCCACCAGCTCGTCCCGCTTCGCCTGGAGCTGCGCCAGCTTCTCCTTCATCGACGTCAGCCCCGCCTTCAGCGAGTCCACGACCTGCGTCTGCGCCGCGATCGTCGGCTCCGCCGCCGATGCCTCCTGCTCCGACCCCAGCTGCCGGCCCAGCGCCACCTTGGCCAGGTTGTCGAAGGTGTCGGCCTCCGCCGTCGAGCCCGCCGCCCGCAGCTCGTCGGCCTTGCGGCTCGCCGCCAGGGCCTTGTTCCCCCATTCCGCTGCCGCGTCCACGTCCTCCCGGTGGTCCTGCTCCAGCATCCGCAGGTTGCCGATCGTCGTCGCCACCGCCTGCTCCGCCTCCGAGATGTTGTCGGAGTAGTCGCGGATCAGCTGGTCCAGCATCTTCTGCGGGTCCTCCGCCTGGTCCAGCAGTGCGTTGATGTTCGCCTTCGCGAGCTGGGTGACCCGGCCGAGGATGGTCTGCTTGCTCATGGACGTCCTTCTTCCATCGGGATGTCGGGTTGTCAGAAACGGCCGCCGCCGCCCATCCGGCCGCGCGTGCCACCACCCCCGAACGAGCCGGGGCCCGGGCCGGAACCGCCCCCGAACCCGCCCCCGTCCCCGAACCCGCCGCCGCCCCCGCCCCCGAAACCACCACCGAAGCCGCCCCCGCCGCCGAACCCCCCGCTCCCGCGCCCGCCCCGCAGCAGCTCGCCCAGGATGATCCCGCCCAGCACCGCGCCGCCCGTGCCACCGCCGGTGCGCCCGGCGTACGGATCGCGGTAGCCGCGCACGTCCTCCTCCGCCAGCCGCTGCGCCTCGCGGGCCAGCGCGTCCGCCCGCTGCGCCTCCGCCAGCGCGCCCGCCGCGTCCGAGCCGGCCAGCGCCAGCGAACGCTCCAGGTGGCGCTGGGACTCCGCCAGGCGGGTCCGGGCCTGGCTGCCGACCGCGCCGCGGCTGGTCGTGATGGAGGCCGTGGCCGCGCCGATCGCGCTGCGCGCCGAGAGCAGCGCCTGGTCCAGCAGGTTCCGCGCCCGCCGGTCGGCGCTCTCCCGCTCCCGCGCCCCCGCCAGCGCCTCGTCGAGCGCCGCGTCGGCCTCCTCCACCCGCCGCAGCGCGTCGATGGGGTCGTAGCGGCCGGCCGCCACCTCCCCGCGGACATCGCCCAGCACCGACTCCGCCCGTGCGATCCGGCCGCGCAGATCCGCCGTCGAGACCCCCTCCGGGGTGCCGGTCAGCAGACCCCGGGCGTCCGCCAGGTCGGTCTCGGTCTCCGTCAGCGCCCCGTCCAGCTTCCCCGCCGCCTCCGCCAGCTCCTGCGCCCGCCGGTCCACCGCCTCCACCAGCGTGCCCGCCTGGTCCACCGCGCCCTCCGCCGCCCGTACGTGCACCGCCGCCCGGCCGGCCTCGCCCGCCGCGAGCGCGGCCCGCGCCTCGCCGAGCTGACCGGTGGCGAACAGCAGCCGGTCCTCGGCCCGTTCGGCGTGCGAGGCCACCGGAGCGGCCGCCGAGTCGGCGTACCGCCCGGCCAGCGCCGTCAGGGTCGCCCGGGCGGTCGTGGCCCGGCCGGTCAGCTCCCGGAACCGGGTCTCGACCGCGGCCAGCGCCTGCGGGGCGTTCTTCTCCAGCGCGCGCAGCCGGTCGAACGCCGCGGCCTCCGCGTCCAGGCGCCGGCCGGCCTCCGTGCACCGCGCCACGATCTCGTCGAGCATCCGGCGCCGGGTCGCGTCGTCCTCGGGGTAGGCGTCGTCGAGCTGCTGGCGCAGCCGGAACGCGTGCGTCAGCTCGTCCTGGGCGTACGCGACGGCGTCCGTGAACGGCTGCGCGGCCTCCTCGCCGAACTGCGCCACGGCGAAGCCGAGTTCCTCGGTGCTGGTGCGCACCGCGTCGTCGGCCTCCACCAGCAGGGCCCTCGCCCGGGCGTCCAGTTCGGGCAGCGGCAGTTGCGCCGCGGCGCCCTCCCCCCAGCCGGGATGGGCCCGCGTGCCCGCCGTGCGCGGACCGCCGCCCCCGCGGCGCCTGGTGCGCCGGTAGGCGTACGCGGCCAGCGCGCCCGCCGCGCCGACCGCCACCACCGGCAGGACGTAGTCCCCGGCGCCGTCCGTACCGGTGGACCCGCCGCCCGGGTCGGCCGGGCCCGGGGTGATCGCGGGCGCGGTCACGGGCCGGCCGGCCAGCACCGCGTCGTAGCCGTCGGCCGCGCCGATCGCCGCGCCCGCCCAGTCGCTCTGCCGCAGCGCCGGCTCGATCGCGGTACGGGCGACCTGCGCCAGCTGCGCCTCGGTGAAACCGGAGTCGACGTCGGCCGAATAGGCGTAGCGCCGGGCCCCGGTCGCCACCGCCAGCAGCAGGTCGTCCCGGCCGAGCCCGTTGCGCTGCGCGGTGGCGTCGGCCCAGCTCTGCGCGGAGCGCCCGGAGAAGTCCCGTACGTACGTCACGAAGAGCTGGACCTTGTGGCGGTCGTAGAGCCGGCCGAGCGCGGCGGCGACGGCCGGCGCCCGGTCGCCGAGGGCGCCCACCCGGTCGGTGACCTGGCCCTGCTTCGACAGGTCGACCGGGTCCTCGGCCCGCGCGGCGGGCGCGTGGACGCCGTGGACTGCCGCGACCCCGCCGAGGCCCAGCAGCACGGACCCCAGCGCCAGCCCGGCCCGCACGACGGTACGTTTCTTCGGCGGCGTCACAGTTCGGAGGTTAGGGGCGCTTGCCCACCCCCGCACCCGGAAGGCGCGCGCCGGCCGACGGGGTCAGGGCAGGGCGATCGCCGTGAGGGCGGGCAGGGCGAGGACCGCGGTGGTGTCGACGAGGACGGCGTCGGCGTGGCCGATGCCCGGGTGTTCCCAGAACCACCGGGGCTTGCCCGTCGTCACGTCCAGCGCGGACAGGAAGGGGCCCTGCGGCACCCGGCCGAACCGGCCCCGGCTGCCGCGCGCCGACTTCACGTACAGCAGCCCCCCGCGCACCCCCACCAGCTGGAGCGCGCAGCCGCCGTCGTGCTGCGCCATCCGCTGGCGCCACCGCTCCCGCCCCGTGGCCGGGTCGAACGCGAACACCAGGTCGCCCTTGTCCTGCGGCCGCCGGCCCGCCGCGTACACCACCGGGCCGGCCGGCAGGACCGCCGACGGCGTGCCCAGTTCCACGGACCACAGCTCCGCGCCCCGCCGCCGGTCCAGCGCGCGCAGCGCCGTGCCGTCGCGGACCGCGACCACGCCCTCGGAGACCGGCGGCGCGCCCGGGGGCACCAGCACCCGGCCCGCACCGCGCTGCCACGTCCACAGCAGAGCGCCGCCGTCCAGGTGCAGGCCCAGCAGCGTGTCGCGGCTCGCCAGCACCAGGCAGTCCCCGCCCACGGCCGTCCGCAGCGAGGGGTGGTAGCGCCCGGGCCGCCGCCAGCGGACCTCCCCGGTGTCCGCGGCCAGCGCGGTCAGCTCCCGCTCGCCCGCGTACAGGACCAGCCCGCCCGTCACCGTCAGGGGCGACTGGTCCCGCCGGGCCGGGCCCGCCTCGGGCAGGTCCCGCCACCACCGCACGCGGCCGTCCCGGGGTTCGCGGGCCAGCAGCCGTACGCCGGTGCCCTCGGCCTGCTCCACGGCGACGGCCACCGTGTCGGCGTCGGCCGCGCACAGCACCCGCTGGCGCTCGTCCAGCGGTGGCGCGGGCACGCCCTCGTCGGCGGCCGCCGTCCACCGGGTGCCGCGGCCGTCGCCGCGTACGGCGCCCACCTCCTCGCCCGCCGTCCAGGCCACGCCGTCCCCGGCGGCGCACACGGCCTCCGGGCGCGCGCCGGTGTACCACTGGCGTGCGCCGGGGGAGGTGTCCGCGGCCGGTACGGGGGCGGCCGCTTCGGCGTTGACCGAGAGCACCGCGCCCTGACGGGGCCGGGCCCCGGGGTCGGCGGCCGCCTCCGGGAGCCACGGTGTGCGCCGCGCGCCCACGCACTCCTGCGCGAGCCGGGCCAGCTCACGCGCCCGCTCGGGGGCGTCGGGCAGATCACGGGCCGCGGCTGCGCGCTCCCGGGCCGCCGCCAGGCCGAGGAAGACCGGCCGCTGTCGCGCCGCGCCCAGTCCGCGCGCCCAGGCCAGGGCCGCCCGGACCCGGTCCCCCCGCTCGTCGTCGGAGGCGCTGCCGTCCTGACGCAGGACGGCCTCCGCCTTGTTGCGGAGGCGTTCTGCCTCGACGAGGCGGCCGGCCTCGGCGTGCTCGGCCGCGTGCTCGCGCAGCCAGGCGGCGTACTCCGGCACCCAGCGCGCGTACGCCCGCTCCGCCGCGCCGAGCGCCTCGGCGGCGCCGCCCCGGTCCCCGGCGGCGTCGAGTTCGCCGGCCATCCGGCACAGCAGCTCGATCCGGGCCGCGCCGTCCTGGATCCGACCGGCCAGCAGCAGCGCGGCGGGCAGGTCCCGGCGGCTGAGCACCACGATCATGTCCGCGTGCGTGCTGACGCGCAGGAAGACGTCGCCGATCCGGGCCTGGTGCGCCAGGGCCGGCTCGAAGTCGGTCTCGGCGGTGGCCACGGCCACCCGGGCCCAGATCCGGTCCGCGGCAGCCGACCCCTCCTCGAAGTACCGCCGGGCGAGCGCGGCGCCGCGGGCGGGCGAGACGCGGGCCAGCTCCTCGGCGACCAGGCGCAGCGGCGCCGGCCGGTTGGACCCGAAGACCGTGAACAGCGCCTGCTGGGCGTCGGTGAGCAGCCGCTCGCTGCGGGCGGGCGCGTGCCGCGAGGTCCGGCGGGCCAGGAAGGTCAGCAGTTCGGCGACCCGGACCCCGTTGCCCTGCCCGTCGGTCCACGCGTACCGCTCGGCGCCCTCCAGCAGCCGGCCCGCGAGGGCGGCGTCGAAGTGGGCCGCCGCGTCGGCCGCGGCGGCGAGCGCCTCGACGCGCAGGTTCTCCCTGTCGGGCACCGCGGCCCGCAACGCCTCCTCGGCCTCCAGCACCAGCTCGCGGGCGAACTCCCGTACGGCGTCGGGAACCACGTCGCCCGCGGCCCCCTCGGCGGGCTCCGGGCCAGGGTCCGCGGCCACACTCCCGGTCGCGCTCCCGGCGGCGTTCCCGGCGGCGTTCGGGTCCGCGTTCCCGGTCGCGTTCCGGTCCGCGGTCCCGTCGGTGCTCCCGGTCGCGCCCCGGTCCGTGGTCCCGTCCACGGCCCCGGTCCCGCTCCGGTCCGTGGTCCCGTCCACGGCCCCGGTCCCGCTCCGGTCCGTGGTCCCGTCCGCGGTCGCGGTCGTGCCGCCGGCCGTGTGCGGGCCGCCGCTGCCGTCCGCCGGGTCCCCGTCCGTGCCCCCGGCCGCCTGATCCGGCGGCCCGGCCACCCCGGTTCCGCCGGTGCCCTCCGTCCCGCGGCCGTCCGTACCGGCCGGCACGCGCGGATCGGCCACCGGGGCGGCCTGCCCGCCAGCCGCCCCGGCAGCCCCCGCCGGATCAGCCGCCCCCGCCGGATCAGCCGCCCCCGCAGCCCCCGCCGCCCCCGCCGGATCCGCAGGACCGGGACCGCCCGCCCCCGTCAGGCCCCGCAGGGCCTTGGCCACCACCGCCGCCGACTCCGGCCGGTCCGCCCGGTCCTTCGCCAGCAGCGTCTGCACCAGCCGCTCCAGCTCCGGCGCCACCGGGAACCCGGCCTCCCGCAGCGGCATCGGCACCTCCTCGACGTGCCGGCGCAGCAGGACGTACGGCGACTCGGCGGCCCCGAACGGCGGCTCGCCGCTGAGCATCTCGCGCAGCACGCACCCCAGCGCGTACAGATCGCACCGCGCGTCCACGTGCGCGCCGTGCCACTGCTCCGGCGCCATGTACGGCGGCGAGCCGAACCAGCGGCCCGTGACCGTCCAGCCCGCCGTCGCGTCCGAGGAGTGCGCGATGCCGAAGTCGCAGATCTTGACCCGGTTGCCGGGCAGGACGAAGAGGTTGGCGGGTTTCAGGTCGCGGTGCACCACCGCCTGCTCGTGCGCGGCGGCCAGCGCCTCCGCCGTCTGCGCCGCCAGGTCCACCGCGAGGGCCTCCGGCAGCCCGCCCGCCGAGCGGCCCAGCAGCGTGCGCAGGTCCTCGCCCGCCAGCAGCTCCATGACGATGAACAGCCGCCCGGCGTGCCGGCCGACATCGTGCACCACCGTGATGCCCGGGTGCTGCAACCGTGCCCCGATGGTGGCCTCGCGCCGGAACCGGCTGACCACCTCGTCGTTCTCCGACGCCGCCTCCAGCAGCACCTTGACGGCGACCGACCGGTCCAGCGTCAGGTCGTACCCGCGCCACACCTCGCCCATGCCGCCCTGGCCGAGCCGCTGGTCCAGCCGGTACCGGCCGGCCAGCTCGTCCCCCACCCGCACGCGAAGCCCCCTGACATCACACCGGTCGGCACCCGGCGTTCTCCCAGGGGGCATTGTGTACCGTGATCGCGCTAACGGGGGTCGGAACGCCGACGCCCGATCTTGCTTCCCAGCCAGACCAGCGGGTCGTACTTGCGGTCCACGGCCCGTTCCTTCAGCGGGATCAGCGCATTGTCGGTGATCTTGATGCCCTCGGGGCACACCTCCGTACAGCACTTGGTGATGTTGCAGTAGCCCAGACCGTGCTCGTCCTGTGCCGTGGCCTTGCGGTCCAGGCCCGCCTCGGCGGCCGCGTCCAGCGGGTGCATGTCGAGCTCCGCCACCCGCATCAGGAAGCGCGGGCCCGCGAAGGCCTTCTTGTTCTCCTCGTGGTCACGCACCACATGACAGGTGTCCTGGCACAGGAAGCACTCGATGCACTTGCGGAACTCCTGCGAGCGGTCGACGTCCACCTGCTGCATCCGGTAGTCGCCCGCCGCCACCCCCTGCGGGGGCACGAAGGCCGGCACCTCCCGCGCCTTGGCGTAGTTGAACGACACGTCCGTGACCAGGTCCCGGACGACGGGAAAGGCCCGCAGCGGGGTCACCGTGATCGTTTCCTCACGGGTGAAGGTCGACATCCGCGTCATGCACATCAGCCGCGGCCGGCCGTTGATCTCCGCGCTGCACGAACCGCACTTGCCCGCCTTGCAGTTCCAGCGGACCGCGAGGTCCGAGGCCTGGGTGGCCTGCAGCCGGTGGACGATGTCCAGCACCACCTCGCCGTCGTGCACCTCGACGGTGAAGTCCCGCAGCTCGCCGCCGTCCGCGTCGCCCCGCCAGATCCGGAAGCGTGCGTCGTAGGTCGTCACTCGTAGAGCTCCTCTTCGGCGAGGTACTTGACCAGCTCTTCCTTCTCGAAGAGTGCGAGCAGGTCGGGTCGGATGGGTTCCGTACGGGTACGGACGAGTCGGATCCGGTCGGCCGCCGGATCCGCCGGGGGCGGGTCCACCGGGTGGCACACCAGGTTCACCGGCCGCCAGTCCCGCTCCATCGACGGGCAGTCCTCGCGGGTGTGGCCGCCGCGGCTCTCGGTGCGCTCCAGCGCGGCGCGCGCCACGCACTCGCTGACCAGCAGCATGTTGCGCAGGTCCAGCGCCAGGTGCCAGCCCGGGTTGAACTGGCGGTGCCCCTCGACCCCGGCCCGCGAGGCCCGCACCCGCAGGGCGCGCAGCCTGCCGAGGGCCTGCTGCATCTCGCCCTCCCGCCGGATGATGCCGACCAGGTCGTTCATCGTCTGCTGGAGCTCCTGGTGGAGCGTGTACGGGTTCTCCGCCCCGTCCTCGGCGCGGAACGGGGCCAGGGCCTCCGCGGCCGCCACGTCGATCTCCTCCTGGGCGACGGCCGGGCGCGCGGCCAGCTCCTCGGCGTACCGGGCCGCGTGCAGACCCGCGCGGCGGCCGAAGACCAGCAGGTCGGACAGCGAGTTGCCGCCGAGCCGGTTCGAGCCGTGCATGCCGCCCGCGACCTCGCCCGCCGCGAACAGGCCGGGCACGCCGACCGTGGCCGCGGTGTCGGACTCGACAGCGATGCCGCCCATCACGTAGTGGCAGGTCGGGCCGACCTCCATCGGCTCGGCGGTGATGTCGACGTCCGCCAGCTCCTTGAACTGGTGGTACATCGACGGCAGCCGCCGCTTGATGCGCTCCGCCGGCATCCGGGTGGAGACGTCGAGGAACACGCCGCCGTGCGGGGAGCCGCGGCCCGCCTTGACCTCGGAGTTGATCGCGCGGGCCACCTCGTCGCGGGGCAGCAGCTCGGGGGGACGCCGGTTGTGGTCCGGGTCCTCGTACCAGCGGTCGCCCTCGGCCTCCGTCTCGGCGTACTTCTCCTTGAAGACGTCCGGGACGTAGTCGAACATGAACCGCTTGCCCTCGCTGTTGCGCAGCACGCCGCCGTCGCCGCGCACCGACTCGGTGACGAGGATGCCCTTCACCGACGGGGGCCAGACCATGCCGGTCGGGTGGAACTGCACGAACTCCATGTTCAGCAGCGGCGCGCCGGCCAGCAGGGCCAGCGCGTGCCCGTCGCCGGTGTACTCCCAGGAGTTGGAGGTCGTCTTGAACGACTTGCCGATGCCGCCGGTGGCGAGCACCACGGCCGGCGCCTCCAGCACGAAGAACCGGCCGGACTCGCGCTCGTAGGCGAAGACGCCGCTGACCCGGCCGCCGTCGGCGCCGTTGCCGTCGCCGCCGCCGCTCCCGTCCTTCAGGACGCGGGTGACCGTGCACTCCTGGAAGACCTTCAGACGGGACTCGTAGTCCCCGGTCTCCTTGAAGTCCTCCTGCTGGAGAGAAACGATCTTCTGCTGGAGGGTGCGGATGAGCTCCAGGCCCGTACGGTCGCCGACGTGGGCGAGCCGGGGGTACTCGTGCCCGCCGAAGTTGCGCTGCGAGATCCGCCCGTCGGACGTACGGTCGAACAGCGCGCCCCAGGTCTCCAGCTCCCAGACCCGGTCCGGGGCCTCCTGCGCGTGCAGCTCGGCCATCCGCCACTGGTTGAGGAACTTGCCGCCGCGCATGGTGTCGCGGAAGTGCACCTGCCAGTTGTCGCCCTCGTTGACGTTGCCCATCGAGGCGGCGATGCCGCCCTCGGCCATCACCGTGTGGGCCTTGCCGAACAGGGACTTGCAGATCACGGCCGTACGGGCGCCCCGCTCGCGGGCCTCGATCGCGGCCCGCAGTCCGGCGCCGCCCGCGCCGACCACGACCACGTCCCACTGCTGCCGGTCGACTTGAGCCATGTCAGAAGATCCTCGGGTCGGTGATGGTGCCGGTCGCGAGCAGGTACACGTAGAAGTCGCACAGCGCCACGCTGATCAGCGACGCCCACGCCAGCTGCATGTGACGGGAGTTGAGCTTCCCGACCCAGCCCCACAGCCGGTAGCGCACCGGGTGCTTGGAGAAGTGCTTGAGCCGGCCGCCGATGATGTGCCGGCAGGAATGGCACGAAAGGGTGTAGGCCCAGATCAGTCCGATGTTGACGAGGAAGATCAGGGTGCCCAGACCCATGTGGCCCCACGCGTACGTCTCGTCCCGGAAGGTGAGGACGGTGTCGTACGTGAGGATGCCCGCGACCGGCACCGCCGCGTAGAAGAAGTAGCGGTGCATGTTCTGGAGGATCAGCGGGAAGCGGGTCTCGCCGGTGTACGTCGCGTGCGGCTCGGCGACCGCGCAGGCGGGCGGCGAGGCCCAGAAGCCGCGGTAGTAGGCCTTGCGGTAGTAGTAGCAGGTCAGCCGGAAGCCGAGCGGGAAGATCAGGATCAGCAGCGCGGGGGACAGACCCCACCAGCTGCCGAAGACCTCCCAGTTGGGGCCGTCCTTCATCGGGACGCAGTTCTCCGCCAGGCAGGGGGAGTAGAAGGGCGAGACGTACGGCGCCGCGTAGTAGTCGGCGTTGGCGAAGGCCCGCCACGTCGAATAGACGATGAAGGCGAACAGCCCTGCCGCGGTGACCGCGGGGGACAGCCACCAGCGGTCGGTACGCAGGTGCCGGGCCGCGATCGCGGCCCGGGAGATGTCGTGGACGCCGGTCAGCTGCCGGGGTCGCGGTGGTTCGGTGCCTGTGGCCAAGGGGAACTCCGGGTGGAGTGGTCAGGGGTGGCCCAGGAGGCCCAGCCGCGCACGGCGCGCGGCTGGGCCTGATGGGGTGGCGGGGGTACGGCTTGTGGGCTCAGGGTGCCCGACGGTCGCGGGCTCCGAGTCCCTCGTCGTCGGTGTCGGTCCACAGCGCGTTGTCGTACGGGGCGTCCGGGATGGTCACCATCCGGGACGGGTCCGGTGCGGCGCCGGGGCCGCCCGCCGGTTTCTGCCGCGCGGCCTTCCGCTCCAGCTGCTCGACCTTGCGCGTCAGCTCGTCCAGGTTGCGCCGTACGGCGTTCAAATCGTCCTGCAGGGACATGACTTGCCCTCACTTCCGCAGGTTGCGGTGGCAACGCTCATGTGCGCCTGCGAGTGTCGCGCCTCGCGTCCCCGGTTGTGAAGGGACGTGCAGCGATTGCGGGCGCGCAGGCGCGATCTGTGCGCCCCTCCCTGCTTCCATTTTCATCCCTCGTCCGAGGGAACGCGCGTCCGCGGGCGGGCGGGATTGGTCCGCACGGGTGGGGTTCGCGGCGTGGCGCGCGGCGGGTGCGCGGGGCGCGCCGGGGCGTCGATTTCAGTGGGTTTCGACATCAGTGTGATCAGCTCCAAATACCGCCATTCGTGATCACGTACGCGACGTGCGCGATCGAGTACGCGACCCGCTCGCCCCGCCCCGGAGGTACCACCCATGTCCCAGAGAAGGCGCAGCTCCTTGGCGCTGCTGACCTCGGGCGTCCTCGCGCTGCCGCTGCTCGCGGGCTGCGGGGCCGACGACGAGGGAGGCTCGCCCGCCGCCGGGCCGGACATCGCCGCGACGGCCCGGGAGCAGGTGAAGGACGGCGGTGTGCTGCGGTGGGCCGTGGACACCCTGCCCGAGACCCTGAACGCCTTCCAGGCCGACGCCGACGCCACCACGTCCCGGATCGCGGGGGCGGTGCTGCCCCAGCTGTTCGTGATGGACGCCAAGGGCCGGCCGGTGGCCGATCCCGACTACCTGGAGAAGGCCGAGGTCGTCGCGCGCGAGCCGAAGCAGGTCGTCCTGTACAAGCTCAACCAGCAGGCGGTGTGGAGCGACGGGCGCGAGATCGGCGCACCGGACTTCGTGGCCCAGTGGCGCGCCCTGAACGGCAAGGACTCGGCGTACTGGACGGCCCGCAACGCCGGCTACGACCGCATCGAGAAGATCGAGCGCGGGGCGAACGACCTGGAGGTCAAGGTCACCTTCGCCAAGCCCTACGCCGACTGGCGCTCGCTGTTCACCCCGCTCTACCCCAAGCAGGTCACCGGTACGCCGGAGGCCTTCAACGAGGGGGCGCGCGGCACCCTGAAGGTGACCGCCGGCCCCTTCAACCTCGGCACGATCGACAAGAAGACCGGCACGGCGGCCCTCTCGCGCAACCCGCGCTGGTGGGGCCGGCCCGCCAAGCTGGACACCCTGGTCCTCACCGCCGTGCCCCGGGCGCAGCGCCCGGCGGCGCTGGCCGCCGGGAAGCTGGACCTCGCGGAGATCGACCGGGCGGCCGCGGACCGGATCGCGCTGGCCAAGCGCAAGGACCCGGCGGCCCAGGGGGCGCACGGGCCCTCCACCGAGCTCACCCCGGACCAGGCGACGCTGGCCTGGGCGAACGCCCACAGCGCGGACGAGGAGGTCGTCCAGGCCGAGATGACGGCGCGGGCGAAGCGGGCGGAGGCCGTCCGTACGTACGCCGAGGAGCAGCGGGCGCTGGTCGGCTTCACCGTCCGCAAGTCCCTGGAGCCCGCCTACACGCAGCTCGCACTGAACGGGGCCACCGGACCGCTGGCCGACGAGCGGGTGCGCCGCGCCGTGGCCCGGGCGCTGGACCGGCAGGCGCTGGCCGAGGTCGTCCTGAAGCCGCTGGGCCTGCCCGCGAAGCCGGTGGGCAGCCACCTGGCCCTGGCGGGGCAGCACGCGTACGCCGACAACAGCGGCGCCCTCGGCTCCCAGGACACCAAGGCGGCCCTGGCGCTGCTCGCCGACGCCGGCTGGCGCCAGGGCGGCAAGCTCAACGTGCCCGCCGGCACCAAGGCGGGCGCGCCGCGGTCCGGGAGCGACGACGCCAAGCGGGCGGCGGGGCCGGGCACCGGCAACGACGGCCTCTACATCGTGGGCCAGGACGACGAGCGCAACGGCGACCTCTCGGCGGTCGGGGCCGCGGCGCGGGCGGCGGCGGACGCGCCCGGGGCGGTCCCGGGCACGGCGGCCGAGCGGCGGGCGGCGGCCGCGCGGGCCAAGAAGGCCGCGGAGTCCGGTGGGGTCGCGGCGCTCTTCGCCCAGCTCTCGGGCCGGCCGGCCACCGGCGCCGTGCCCGCCGGGGTGCACCGGCTGCCCGGTGACGACGTCGTCCGCCCGGCGGAGGGCGAACTGCCGGAGGGGCTCGCGTACGGGCCCGACGGCGAGATCGTCGACGCCGACGCGTTCGCCGAGGGGACCCAGGGCGCCCCGGGCGCCGAGCCGGGCACCCAGGGCGCCCCGCAGGACAGGGACGCGACGAACCTGGTCGCCCCCGCGCCCTTCGCCGAGCAGGAGGCCGCGCTGCTGGCGCAGTCCGAGGCCCTGCGGGCCGGTACCACGGCCGACTCCGCCGACGGCGCCGCCGACACCGCCGACGACGCCAAGCGCAACCCGGCCCGCGACGGCGCCAGCACCCCGCCGGCGGCGCCCGCCAAGCAGGCCAACAAGACCTCCGGGGCCATGCTGGCCAAGGACGGCAAGCCGCTCGCCCTGCGGTTCGTCCTGCCCTCGGGCCCCGGCTCGGAGTCGCTGCGCGCGGTCGGCGACCGGATCGCCCAGATGCTCAAGAAGATCGGCATCGCCACCGAGGTGACCAAGGTCTCCGACGACAGTTTCTTCAAGGACCACATCGCCTCGGGCCAGTACGACCTGGCCCTGTACTCCTGGCCCGCGACGGCCTTCCCGGCCACCGACGCCCGCCCGATCTTCGCCAAGCCCGAGCCCGCGGCAGACGGCTCGCTCCTGGTGGAGCAGAACTACACGCGGGTCGGCACCGACCACATCGATCAGCTGTTCGACCAGGCGCTCGGCGAGCTCGACGAGAAGCAGTCCCGCGAGCTGATGCGCAAGGCGGACGCCCGGATCTGGGCCGCCGCCGGCTCCATCCCGCTCTACCAGCGCCCCGAGCTGGTCGCGGCGAAGCCGGGCGTGGTCAACGCCGGCGCCTTCGGCCTGGCGGCGCCCCGCTACCAGGACATCGGATGGAAGAAGCCCGCCCCCGCGAAGGGCAAGAAGAACAAGTGACGACATCCCGGTGACGTACGGGCCGCAAGCTCAGAACTGACTCAATTCCCTTGCCCGCCGGATTCCCGGCGGGCAAGGTCGTACCTGCCCATTGACCCGATGGACCCGCGCCGGACGGCCACCCCCGCACTCAGCCGTCCGGCCTCTTGACAGCCCCCCGGCAGGCGCTTCCCGCCACGCGACGTACCATGGGGTAAGGCCGTGGCAGGTTTCCCGCCCGGCGAGGCTCGCGTGCCGGACCGTACGCGACGCCATCCACGATCCCGGGAGAAGCGCCGCAGTGCCCACGCGCCACGACATCCGAAACGTCGCCATCGTCGCCCACGTCGACCACGGCAAGACGACCATCGTCGACGCCATGCTCAAGCAGGCCGGTGCCTTCGCCGCCCACCAGCAGCTCGACGACCGCATGATGGACTCGAACGACCTGGAGCGTGAGAAGGGCATCACGATCCTCGCCAAGAACACGGCGGTGAAGTATCACCCCAAGGACGGCGGGGCCCCGATCACGATCAACATCATCGACACCCCCGGCCACGCCGACTTCGGTGGCGAGGTCGAGCGCGGTCTGTCGATGGTCGACGCCGTCGTCCTGCTGGTGGACGCCTCCGAGGGTCCGCTGCCCCAGACCCGCTTCGTCCTGCGCAAGGCCCTCCAGGCCCGGATGCCCGTCATCCTCTGCATCAACAAGACGGACCGCCCGGACTCCCGGATCGACGAGGTCGTCAACGAGACCTACGACCTGTTCCTGGACCTGGACGCGGACGAGGACCAGATCGAGTTCCCGATCGTCTACGCCTGCGGCCGTGACGGCATCGCCTCGCTGACCAAGCCGGAGGACGGCACCGTCCCGGCGGACTCCACCAACCTGGAGCCGTTCTTCTCCACCATCCTCGAGCACGTCCCCGCCCCGACGTACGAGGAGGAGGCGCCGCTCCAGGCCCACGTCACCAACCTCGACGCCGACAACTTCCTCGGCCGTATCGCGCTCCTGCGCGTCGAGCAGGGCGAGCTGCGCAAGGGCCAGACGGTCGCGTGGATCAAGCGGGACGGCAGCGTCTCCAACGTCCGCATCACCGAGCTGATGATGACCGAGGCCCTCACCCGCAAGCCGGCCGAGGTCGCCGGCCCCGGTGACATCTGCGCCGTCGCCGGTATCCCCGAGATCATGATCGGCGAGACCCTGGCCGACCCGGAGAACCCGGTCGCGCTGCCGCTGATCACGGTGGACGAGCCGGCGATCTCCATGGTCATCGGCACCAACACCTCCCCGCTGGTCGGCCGCGGCGGCACCGGCAAGGGCGCGGACGCCAAGGCCGCGGTCAAGGACCGCAAGGTCACCGCCCGCCAGGTCAAGGACCGCCTCGACCGCGAGCTGATCGGTAACGTCTCGCTGCGCGTGCTGGACACCGAGCGCCCCGACGCCTGGGAGGTCCAGGGCCGTGGTGAGCTCGCGCTCGCCATCCTGGTCGAGCAGATGCGCCGCGAGGGCTTCGAGCTGACCATCGGCAAGCCGCAGGTCGTCACCAAGGACGTCGACGGCAAGACCTACGAGCCCGTCGAGCGCATGACCATCGACGTGCCCGAGGAGCACATGGGCGCCGTCACCCAGCTCATGGGTGTCCGCAAGGGCCGCATGGACAACATGTCCAACCACGGCTCCGGCTGGGTCCGCATGGAGTTCGTCGTCCCGTCCCGCGGCCTGATCGGCTTCCGTACGGAGTTCCTGACCCAGACCCGCGGCACCGGTATCGCGCACTCGATCCACGAGGGCCACGAGCCGTGGTTCGGCACCCTCCAGACCCGTAACAACGGCTCCCTGGTCGCCGACCGCGCCGGTGCGGTCACCGCGTTCGCGATGACGAACCTCCAGGAGCGCGGCGTGCTGTTCACCGACCCCGGCACCGAGGTGTACGAGGGCATGATCGTCGGCGAGAACTCGCGCGCCGACGACATGGACGTGAACATCACCAAGGAGAAGAAGCTCACCAACATGCGCTCCTCCTCCGCCGACTCCTTCGAGGCGATCGTCCCGCCGCGCAAGCTCTCCCTGGAGCAGTCCCTGGAGTTCTGCCGCGACGACGAGTGCGTCGAGGTGACCCCGGAGGCCGTGCGCATCCGCAAGGTCGTCCTGGACCAGAAGGAGCGCTCGCGCACCGCCTCCCGCGCCAAGGCCGCCAAGTAGCCTGTCGCCAGGGGTAACTGACCTCACAAAGGGTCACCCAGCCCGGCCCCGCACGGTTTCGTGCGGGGCCGGGCTGTTCGCTTGTGTCAAGCGGATTATGTCGATCTGATGTCCGGATACCGACCGTCACACTCCGGAAGGTGTGCTAACCGTCCGTTTCGCGTGTGTCTGTCTCTGATCCCTTTGTCCGGATTTCGGGTTTCTGGCGGGGATCGATGTTGTGAAAACGAGACCACTTAAGTGTGGTTTACGGTCTGGGCGTCCCTGAGGATGGCTCCATTGAGCTCGGGTCAATGGGTCACGCGCTGTGGGGAGCGCCGACTCACGAGCACACTCGGGGCACTGTTCCTATCGCCGTCAGGGGTGTCGGCGAAACGTACCTGTGCCCCTCAAGTCGATCAGTGGACTCATGAGGAGGAAACCCATGCGTGGTGCCAAGAGCGCCAAGTGGGTCGCGGGCGCGATCGTCGTCGCCCTTGCGGCGACTGCCTGTGGTGGCGGGGACAAGAAGGATGACGCGGGCAGTGCCAATGGCGGCACGTTCCGCTTCGGCAGCACCGAGCCGGACACCATCGACCCGGGCCGTGCGCACGAGTCCACCGGTATCACGGTGGCCAACGCTCTCTTCACCGGCCTGTACGGAAACACGCCGGACGGCAAGATCGAGCCCATGCTGGCCGAGTCGGCCACCCCGGACGAGTCCTGCACCAGCTTCACCTTCAAGGTCAAGCAGGGCACGAAGTTCTCGAACGGCGAGCCGGTCGAGGCCGAGTCCTTCGCCCGCGGCTGGGCCCGTGTCGCCCACAAGGCCGCCGCCTCCGATGTCGCGTACCACTTCGCCGGCATCAAGGGCTACAAGGAGCTGAAGGAGGGCACCACCACCACCTTCTCCGGTGTCACCACGCCGGACGCGTCGACCATCAAGGTCGACCTGAGCGCCCCGGACTGCGAGTTCACGCTCAAGACGGCGCACAACGCCTACAGCCCGGTCCCGAAGGTCGCCAAGGTCGGCGAGGAGGACAAGGCGTTCGGCGAGGCCCCCATCGGCAACGGTCCGTTCAAGATGGACGGCGCCTGGGAGCACAACAAGGCCATCAAGCTCGTCCGCAACGACGACTACGGCCTGGAGAAGGCGAAGCTCGGCAAGGTCGAGATCGAGATCCTCAACACCAAGACCGCCCAGCAGCTCGAGTACGAGGGCTTCCAGGCCGGCAAGTTCGACTACGCCCACATCCCGACCCCGCAGCTGAAGGTCGCCGAGGCGAAGTACAAGCCGCAGGGCAAGTGGCTGACCAAGGACACCAGCGGCATGAACTTCGTTCTGCCGGTCGGCGACACCGCTCCGCTGAACAACGTGGACGCCCGTCTGGCCGTCTCCTACGCGATCGACCGCGAGGCCATCGCCAAGGGCGTCTTCCAGGGCTTCCAGAACCCGTCGTCCTCCATCGTGCCGCCGTCGTTCCCGAGCTCGTACCAGAAGGGCATCTGCGGTTCCTGCGTCAAGCAGGACGTCGCCAAGGCCAAGGAGCACGCGGAGAAGGGCGGCCTGAAGCCGGGCACCGAGATCCGCTTCTCCTTCAACTCCGGTGCGGGCCACGAAGAGTGGGTCCAGGCCATCGCCAAGCAGCTCGAGGACGTCCTGGGCGTCAAGGTCAAGCTGGACGGCAAGGACTTCCCGGGCATGCTGAAGGAGCAGCAGAGCTCCTCGGCCTCCGGCCTGTACCGCTTCGCGTGGGGCGCCGACTACCCGACGCCGGAGAACTTCCTCTTCCCGCTCCTGCACTCGACCTCGATGGCCAAGGACGCGGAGGGCAACGTCACGGGTGACAACCGCGCCCGTTACAACAACCCCGCGTTCGACAAGCTGATCGACGACGCGCGCGCCACCAAGGACGAGGCCGCCCGCATCAAGATGTACCAGCAGGCCGAGAAGATGGCGATGGACGACATGGCCCTCATCCCGACCTTCAACCGTACCCAGCACCGCCTGATGGCGACCGACAAGTTCAACGGTCTGGACGACATCAACTTCAACGAGGACCCGATCCTCGAGAAGATCTCGCTCAAGAAGTAAGCGGTTCCTGACGGGAGATCCGTCACGAGCGCACGCGCCGCGGCCCCCGGGTGACCCGGTGGGCCGCGGCCCCGCTCGCCAGGGCCGTTTCCACTTCGGCACCCCTCACATTCGCGGGCTCCCCCGCCCGCCGAGAGCCGGTCCGTCACCAGGACCGGAGGCCGCTGCTCCCAGAAGCGGCCAGGTAGAGAGGCAAAACATGGGAAGGTACGTCGCCCGTCGCCTCGGGCAGATGGTCATCACGCTCATCGGCGCGACCATGGTTCTGTTCGCTTGTCTGTTCGTCCTCCCCGGCGACCCCGTGGGTTCGATCGCGGGCAGCGACAAGGCACGCGACCCCGCCGTGGTCGCGGAGCTCCACAAGCGGTACGGACTGGACAAGTCGCTGCCCGAGCAGTACGTCAACTACGTCTCGAAGGTCGCGACCGGTGACCTCGGCGAGGACTACGTCCAGCGGCGCGAGGTCAGCGAGATCCTCGGCCCGAAGCTGGTCAACACGGCCAAGCTGGCCGTCTTCGCCATCATCCTGGTCTCGGCGCTCGGCATGGCCGTCGGCATCATCGCCGCGCTGAAGAGATACAGCATGCTGGATGTCACCACGACATTCATGACGACCATGCTGGTCGGCTTCCCGACCTTCGTCATCGGCTTCCTGCTCAAGCGGTTCCTCGCCATCGAGCTGGAACTCCTGCCGATCGGCGGTGACGACTTCCAGGCGCTGATCCTTCCCGCGGTCACCCTCGCCATCGTCGATGTGGCGTTCGTGGCCCGCCTCACCCGCGGCACGATGCTGGAGGTGCTGCGCGCCGACTACGTCAAGACGGCCGTGGCCAAGGGACTCCCGCGCCGCCGTGTGCTGTTCAAGCACGTCCTGCGCAACTCCGTCATCCCGGTCGTCACCTACCTGGGCATCGCCTTCGGCGGTCTGCTCGGTGGCGCGCTCATCACCGAGACCATCTTCAACTGGGACGGCGTCGGTCTGGCCATGGTCCAGGCCGTGCAGCAGCAGAACAACCCGATCGTGGTCGGTGTGGTGACGTACAGCGTCGGCATCTTCATCATCCTCAGCCTGGTCGTGGACCTGCTCTACGCAGCCCTCGACCCGCGCATCCGCCTCAGCTGACCGTCCCCCAAGGAGAAGATTCCTATGTCTGAGCTCGTCAAGAGCCCGGCGGTGGGTGACGAGGCCCCCGCGCCGGCGACGACCACCGAAGCCGCACCCAAGCAGGTCACCCAGTGGGGCGAGATCCGCCACCGCTTCTTCCAGAACAAGCTGGCCGTCGTCGGTCTGGGCATCGTCTCGGTGCTCTTCCTGACCGCCGCGTTCGGCAACCTGGTCACCCCGTACGACCCGCAGGCCCAGAACCTGATGAACACCCTGGCCTCGCCGGGCTCCGAGCACTGGATGGGCACCGACTCGCTCGGCCGCGACGTGTTCTCGCGCCTGCTGGCCGGTGCCCGCATCGCCGTCATCGTCGGTCTCGCGTCGATCTTCTTCGCCGTGCTGATCGGTGTCTTCATGGGCGCGATCGCCGGTTACTTCGCCCGGTTCGCCGACACGATCATCATGCGCGCGGTCGACGTCTTCCTGGCGTTCCCGCTGCTCATCGGCGCCATGGTCATCATCCTGGTGACCGGCCGCGGCGTCACCCCGGTCATCATCTCGCTGGCCATCTTCTCGTGGGCCACCGTCGCCCGACTGCTGCGCAGCTCGATCCTGTCGGTCCGTGAGATGGACTACGTCCACGCGGCCAAGGCGCTCGGCGCCAGCGGTCCCCGGATCGTGCGCAAGCACATCCTGCCCAACTCGCTGACCGCGGTCCTGGTGTACGCGACGTTCAACGTCGGCACCGCGATCATCGGTGTGGCCTCGCTGTCCTTCCTCGGCGCCGGCGTCCCCGTCGACGTCCCCGAGTGGGGCAACATGCTCGCCGACGGCCAGCAGTTCATCGGCGTCGAGGACCACCTGTGGATCTTCCCCAGCCTGTTCGTCGTCGTCACCGTGCTCGGCTTCGCCTTCGTCGGCGACGGCCTGCGTGACGCGCTCGACCCGAAGCTGCGGTAGGTCCCCGCGATGGCCCGAGACAACATCAGCAAGCAGGACGAAGGTGGCGGCGTGACGACGTCGGAGATTCTCAGCGGGACGGAGGCCGGCGCCAAGCCCGGCACCCCGCTGCTGGAGGTCGACAACCTCCATGTCGAGTTCAAGACCCGTGACGGGGTCGCCAAGGCCGTCAACGGCGTGAGCTACAGCGTCAGCGCCGGCGAGACCCTCGCCGTGCTCGGCGAGTCGGGCTCGGGCAAGTCCGTGACCGCGCAGGCGATCATGGGCATCCTCGACAGCCCGCCCGGACGCGTCTCCGGGGGCGAGGTCCGCTTCCACGGACAGAACATCCTGGCCATGCCCGAGGAGGAGCGCCGCAAGCTCCGGGGCGCCAAGATGGCGATGATCTTCCAGGACGCGCTGTCGTCCCTGAACCCGGTCTTCTCCGTCGGCGACCAGCTCGGCGAGATGTTCACCGTGCACCGCGGCATGTCCAAGAAGGACGCCCGGGTCAAGGCCGTCGAGCTCATGGAGCGCGTGAAGATCCCCGCCGCCAAGGCGCGCGTGGGGGACTACCCGCACCAGTTCTCCGGCGGTATGCGCCAGCGCATCATGATCGCCATGGCGCTCGCCCTGGAGCCGGACCTGATCATCGCCGACGAGCCGACCACGGCCCTCGACGTGACCGTCCAGGCCCAGGTCATGGACCTCCTCGCGGAGCTCCAGAGCGAGATGAACATGGGCATGATCCTGATCACCCACGACCTCGGCGTCGTCGCCGACGTCGCGGACAAGATCGCGGTCATGTACGCCGGCCGGATCGTCGAGACCGCCCCGGTCCACGAGATCTACAAGCGCCCGTCGCACCCGTACACCCGCGGCCTGCTGGACTCGATCCCGCGCCTGGACCAGAAGGGCCAGGAGCTCTACGCGATCAAGGGTCTGCCGCCCAACCTGCTCAAGATCCCCAGCGGCTGCGCCTTCAACCCGCGCTGCCCCAAGGCGCAGGACATCTGCCGCACGGAGATCCCGGCCCTGCACCCGGTCACGGAGCAGGACGGCACCGAACTGCCCGGCCGCGGCAGCGCGTGCCACTTCTGGAAGGAGACGATCCATGGCTGAGCTCACCAAGAACGCCACCGAGCGCGAGCCGATCCTCCAGGTCCGCAACCTGGTCAAGCACTTCCCGCTGACCCAGGGCATCCTGTTCAAGAAGCAGGTCGGTGCGGTCAAGGCGGTCGACGGGATCTCCTTCGACCTCTACCAGGGCGAGACCCTGGGCATCGTCGGCGAGTCCGGCTGTGGCAAGTCCACCGTCGCCAAGCTGCTGATGAACCTGGAGCGGGCGAGCTCGGGCGAGGTCTTCTACAAGGGCCAGGACATCACCAAGCTGTCCGGGGCCGCGCTGAAGGCCGTGCGCCGCAACATCCAGATGGTCTTCCAGGACCCGTACACCTCGCTGAACCCGCGGATGACGGTCGGTGACATCATCGCCGAGCCGTACGAGATCCACCCCGAGGTGGCTCCCAAGGGCGACCGCCGGCGCAAGGTCCAGGAGCTCCTGGACGTCGTCGGTCTGAACCCGGAGTACATCAACCGCTACCCGCACCAGTTCTCCGGCGGTCAGCGCCAGCGCATCGGCATCGCCCGCGGCCTCGCGCTGAACCCGGAGATCATCATCTGCGACGAGCCGGTCTCGGCGCTGGACGTCTCGGTGCAGGCCCAGGTCATCAACCTGATGGAGAAGCTCCAGGACGAGTTCGACCTGTCCTACGTCTTCATCGCGCACGACCTGTCGATCGTGCGGCACATCTCGGACCGCGTGGGCGTGATGTACCTGGGCAAGATGGCGGAGATCGGCACCGACGCGCAGATCTACGACCACCCCACCCACCCGTACACCCAGGCCCTGCTCTCCGCCGTCCCGGTCCCGGACCCGGAGGTGCGGGAGTCGCGCGAGCGGATCATCCTGACCGGGGACGTGCCCTCGCCGGCCAACCCGCCCTCGGGCTGCCGCTTCCGCACCCGCTGCTGGAAGGCCGAGGACAAGTGCGCCACCGAGGAGCCGCTGCTGGCGATCCCGGAGCGCTTCAAGGGCAAGGACACCCCCGCCGCGCACGAGTCCGCCTGCCACTTCGCCGAGGAGAAGGCGATCCTGGCCGTCTGATCCGGCGTACCGCGTGAGGTGAGGAGGGCGCAGCCACCACGGCTGCGCCCTCCTCGCGCGTCCGGCGCCGCGTCCGGCTAAATCGTTTGCGCCGTACGGGCGTACGACCGGACAGTGGCCCGTATGGACACGCTCACCGTGCGGCCCGCGACCGCGGCGGACGCACCCGCCATCTGCGCGCTGATGAACGCCGTCGACGTCATCGAGATCGGCCGGGAGGAGACCGACCTCGCCGAGCTCGAGACGGAACTGCGCCATCCCGAGATGGACCTCGCCCACGACTCCTGGCTCGCCTTCGAGGGAGACCGGCTCGTCGTGTACGCCTGCCTGTGGTGCGACGGCGAGCCCGAGCGGATCGACGCCGACCACTACGTGCTGCCCGAGCACCAGGACGCCGGCGCGCACGTGCTCGGGCTGCTGGAGCGGCGGGCCTTCGACCGCGCCCGCGAGGGCGGCGCCGACAAGGCCGTCGTCCACCTCAACCTCAACACCGACCCCACCGTCGACACCGACCGGCTCGCCGCCCGCGGCTGGCGCCGGGTACGCCGGTTCAACGTGATGACCCGCGCCCTGACCCCCGAGGCCGACCCGGCCCCGGCCCCGCTGCCCGGACTCACCCTGCGCGACTGCCGCGAGGAGGCCGACCGGCGCCTGGCCCACGCCCTGGTGGAGGAGGCGATGGCCGAGCACTTCGACCACACGCCCCGCAGCTACCAGCAGTGGCTCGACGACCTCGGCCTCGAAGCGGGCTTCGACTGGTCCCTCGTGTGGATCGCCACCCTGGCGGGCCAGGGCGACGTCGCGGTGGCCGTGACCCGCGACAACCGGGCCACCATGGGCTGGATCCGCACCCTGGGCGTCACCAAGGAGGCCCGCGGCCGGGGCATCGGCGGATACCTGCTGCGCCACTGCTTCGCCGTGTACGCCGGGCGCGGCCGGGACACCATGGGCCTGGGCGTGGACACCCTCAACGCCAGTGGCGCACTGGCCCTCTACGAGGCGCACGGCATGTCCCCGCACTACGCCGTCGACACCTGGGAGATCACGGTCCACTCCCAGGAGTGACAGCCGTGTGGCGGGAGGGTGCAATCGGGCGAACCGACGGTGCGAGGCCCCGCGCATGGGGTGACATTGGGCCCCAGGTCAGTCCTGGGAGCCAAGGAGGCACTCCATGCGCGGAGCCACCCGCACCACGTGGGCCGCAGGTGCCCTCGTCCTCGCCCTCGCGGCGACGGCGTGCGGCGGCGGCAGCGACAGCGGTGGCGGTGCCGACATCGTCAGCTCCTCCTGGGGTGACCCGCAGAACCCGCTGGAGCCGGCCAACACCAACGAGGTGCAGGGCGGCAAGGTCCTCGACATGCTCTTCCGCGGCCTCAAGCGCTACGACCCCAAGACCGGCGCGGCCGAGAACATGGTCGCCGAGAAGATCGAGACGACCGACAACCAGAACTTCACCGTCACCCTGAAGGACGGCTGGACGTTCAGCAACGGCGAGCCGGTGACGGCCCAGTCCTTCGTCGACGCCTGGAACTACGCGGCCGACGTCGGCAACAAGCAGAACAACGCCACCTTCTTCGACAACATCGTCGGCTACGCGGACGTGCACCCGGCCAAGGGCGAGCCCACGGCCAAGACCATGTCCGGCCTGGTGGTCAAGGACGCCAAGACCTTCACCGTCGCCCTGAAGGAGAAGTTCTCCACCTGGCCCGACACCCTCGGCTACCAGGCCTTCTCGCCGCTGCCCCGGGCCTTCTTCACCGACCACTCCGGCTGGCTGGCCAAGCCGGTCGGCAACGGCCCGTACACGGTGCAGTCGTACAGCAAGGGCAGCGCGATGCAGCTGCGCGCCTGGGACGGCTACCCGGGCCCGGACAAGGCGCAGAACGGCGGCGTGGACCTGAAGGTCTACACCGACAACAACACCGCCTACACCGACCTGATCGCCGGCAACCTCGACCTCGTCGACGACGTGCCGGCCTCGCAGCTCAAGAACGTCGGCAACGACCTCGGCGACCGCTACATCAACCAGCCCGCCCTCATCATCCAGACCCTCACCTTCCCGATGTACGACCCCGCCTGGGGCAAGCCGGGCATGGAGAAGGTCCGCCAGGGCATCTCGCGCGCCATCAACCGCGAAGAGATCACCCAGCAGATCTTCCAGAACACCCGCAGCCCCGCCAAGGACTGGACCTCCTCCGCCCTCGGCTCCCAGGGCGGCTACAAGGACGTCTGCGGCGAGCTGTGCACGTACGACCCGGCGGCGGCCAAAGCGCTCATCGAGGCCGGCGGCGGCCTGCCCGGCGGGAAGATGACCCTCACCTCGAACGTCGACACCGGATCGCACCGCGTGTGGATGGACGCCGTCTGCAACAGCATCAACAACGCCCTCGGCCAGGGCCCGGTCTGCACGGTCAACCCCATCGGGACCTTCGCCGACTTCCGCAACCAGCAGACCGCCTTCAAGCTGACCGGGCCGTTCCGCTCCGGCTGGCAGGGCGACTACCCCCTGATCCAGAACTTCCTGGAGCCGCTCTACTACACCGGCGCCTCCTCCAACTACGGCAAGTTCTCCAACGCCCGGTTCGACCAGCTCGTCGACGCCGCGAACCGCGAGACCGACAACGCCAAGGCCGTCGCCACCTTCCAGCAGGCGGAGCAGATCCTCGCCGCGCAGATGCCCGCCATCCCGCTCTGGTACCAGAACGGCAGCGCCGGCTACGCCGAGCGCCTCTCCGCCGTCGAGCTGAACCAGTTCAGCGTCCCCGTCTACGACCGCATCAAGGTCGGCTGAACCTCCGGGCAGGCCCCCCTCGACCCACCCCCACCCCGGAGAACCCCATGGGACGTTATGTGATCCGGCGGCTGCTCCAGATGATCCCCGTGTTCATCGGCAGCACGTTCCTGATCTTCTTCATGGTGTACGCGCTCGGCGACCCGGTCGCGGCCCTCTTCGGGGACAAGGCCCCCGACCCCGCCACCGCGGCGCGCATCCGCAAGGACCTCCACCTCGACCAGCCGCTGTGGCGGCAGTACCTGCACTACATGGGCCAGATCTTCCAGGGCGACTTCGGCACGGCCTTCAACGGCCAGCCCGTCACCGAGCTGATGGCCTCCGCCTTCCCCGTCACCCTGCGGCTGACGATCGTGGCCATCGTCATCGAGGTCCTCGTCGGCATCACCCTCGGCGTGATCAGCGGATTGCGCCGGGGCCGGGCCATCGACACCACCCTGCTGGTGGCCACCCTGGTCGTCATCTCCGTACCGACGTTCGTGACCGGCTACCTGCTCCAGTACCTCTTCGGCGTCAAGTGGGGCTGGGTGCGGCCCACCGTCTCCGGCGAGGCGACCTTCGGCGAGCTGATCCTGCCGGGCATCGTCCTCGCGCTGGTCTCCCTCGCGTACGTCACCCGGCTCTCGCGGACCTCCATCGCCGAGAACGCCAAGGCCGACTACGTCCGCACCGCGACCGCCAAGGGCCTGCCGCGCCGCCGCGTCGTCACCCGCCACCTGCTGCGCAACTCGCTGATCCCCGTGGTCACCTTCATCGGCACCGACATCGGCGCCCTGATGGGCGGCGCCATCGTCACCGAGCGGATCTTCAACATCCACGGCGTCGGCTACCAGCTCTACCAGGGCATCCTGCGCAACAACGCCCCCACCGTCGTCGGCTTCGTGACCATCCTCGTCATCGTCTTCCTGCTCGCGAACCTGCTCATCGACCTGCTCTACGCGGTCCTGGACCCGAGGATCCGGTATGTCTGAGCCCGAGCCCCCCGCCTACGACCCGCTGGAGCCCGGAAAGGGGGAAGCCATCGCTCCCACCGGCCAGGGCGGCCCGATGGACCTCGCGCTGGACGAGGCCGAGAGCCTGGAGAACCCGCCCGGGAACCTGCCCGCCGGTCCCGGCCCCGCCGAGAAGGCGCGCTCACTGTGGTCCGACGCCTGGCACCAGCTGCGCCGCAACCCCGTCTTCGTCGTCTCCTCGCTGCTGATCCTCTTCCTCGTGATCATCGCGATCTGGCCGCAGCTGATCGCCAGTGGCGACCCGCTCTCCTGCGACCTGTCCAAGTCGCAGGAGGGCTCCGCCCCCGGCCACCCCTTCGGGTACGACACCCAGGGCTGCGACGTCTACACCCGCACCGTGTACGGCGCCCGCGCCTCCATCACCGTCGGCGTGTGCGCCACCCTGGGCGCCGCCCTCCTCGGCTCGGCGCTCGGCGGACTCGCCGGGTTCTTCGGCGGCTGGAGCGACTCGCTGCTCTCCCGGGTCGCCGACATCTTCTTCGGCATCCCCGTCGTCCTCGGCGGCCTGGTCTTCCTCTCCGTGGTCACCAGCACCACCGTGTGGCCCGTCGTCGGGTTCATCGTGCTGCTCGGCTGGCCCCAGATCGCCCGCATCGGCCGCGGCTCGGTCATCACCGCCAAACAGAACGACTACGTCCAGGCCGCGCGGGCGCTCGGCGCGAGCAACGGCCGGATGCTGCTGCGCCACGTGGCCCCCAACGCCGTCGCCCCGGTCATCGTCGTCGCCACCATCGCCCTGGGCACGTACATCGCGCTGGAGGCCACGCTGTCCTTCCTCGGCGTGGGCCTGCGCCCCCCGACGGTCTCCTGGGGCATCGACATCTCCAACGCCGCCCCGCAGATCCGCAACGCCCCGCACATGCTGCTCTGGCCGGCGGGCGCGCTCAGCGTGACCGTGCTCGCCTTCATCATGCTCGGCGACGCCGTGCGCGACGCCCTCGACCCCAAGCTGCGCTGAGGAGCCCGGCCATGCTGCTCGAAGTCCGCGACCTCCACGTGGAATTCAGGACCCGGGACGGGGTCGCCAGGGCCGTCAACGGCGTCACCTACGCGGTGGACGAGGGACAGACGCTCGCGGTCCTCGGCGAGTCCGGCTCCGGCAAGTCCGTGACCGCGCAGGCCGTGATGGGGATCCTGGACACGCCCCCGGGCCGGATCACGGGCGGCGAGATCCTCTTCAAGGGCCGGAACCTGCTGACGATGAAGGAGGAGGACCGCCGGAGGATCCGCGGGGCCGAGATGGCGATGATCTTCCAGGACGCGCTGTCCTCCCTCAACCCCGTGCTGACCGTGGGCGCACAGCTCGGCGAGATGTTCGAGGTCCATCGCGGCATGTCCCGCAAGGACTCCCGGGCCAGGGCCGTGGAGCTGATGGACCGGGTGCGGATCCCGGCCGCGAAGCAGCGGGTGGGGGACTACCCGCACCAGTTCTCCGGCGGGATGCGCCAGCGCATCATGATCGCCATGGCGCTCGCCCTGGAGCCCTCCCTCATCATCGCGGACGAGCCCACGACCGCCCTCGACGTGACCGTCCAGGCCCAGGTCATGGACCTGCTCGCCGAGCTCCAGCGGGAGCTCGACATGGGCCTCGTGCTCATCACGCACGACCTGGGCGTGGTGGCGGACGTCGCGGACCGGATCGCGGTCATGTACGCCGGCCGGATCGTCGAGACCGCCCCGGTGCACGAGATCTACCAGCGGCCCGCCCACCCGTACACGCGCGGCCTGCTGGACTCGATCCCGCGCCTGGACCAGAAGGGCCAGGAGCTCTACGCGATCAAGGGGCTGCCGCCCAGCCTGCTGGCGATCCCGGCCGGCTGCGCCTTCCACCCGCGCTGCCCCATGGCGCAGGCGGTCTGCCGCACCGACGAGCCGCCGCTGTACCCGGTCACGCCGGCGCCGGCGCCCCGCGCCAGCGCCTGCCACTTCTGGAAGGAGTGCCTCGGTGCCTGACGCCATCCTGGAGGTCACGGACCTGGTCAAGCACTACCCGCTCACCCAGGGCATCGTCTTCAAGAAGCAGGTCGGCGCGGTCAAGGCGGTCGACGGGGTCTCCTTCTCCCTCGGGCAGGGCGAGACCCTCGGCATCGTCGGCGAATCGGGCTGCGGCAAGTCGACGGTGGCCCGGCTGCTGGTCAGCCTGGAGCGCCCGACGGCGGGTTCGATCACGTACCGGGGCGAGGACGTCACCCGGCTCTCGCCGAAGGCGCTCAGGGCCGTGCGCCGCAACATCCAGATGGTCTTCCAGGACCCGTACACCTCGCTCAACCCCCGGATGACGGTGGGCGACATCATCGGCGAGCCGTACGAGATCCATCCCGAGGTGGCCCCCAAGGGCGACCGGCGGCGCCGGGTCCAGGAACTGCTCGACGTCGTCGGCCTGAACCCGGAGTACGTCAACCGCTACCCGCACCAGTTCTCCGGCGGCCAGCGCCAGCGCATCGGCATCGCCCGCGGCCTCGCGCTGCGCCCGGAGATCATCGTGGCGGACGAGCCGGTCTCGGCCCTGGACGTCTCGGTCCAGGCCCAGGTGGTCAACCTGCTGGAGAAGCTCCAGGACGAGTTCGGGCTCGCCTACGTCTTCATCGCGCACGACCTGTCGATCGTGCGGCACATCTCGGACCGCGTGGGCGTGATGTACCTGGGCAGGATCGTCGAGACGGGCACCGACGCCCAGATCTACGACCACCCCACCCACCCGTACACCCAGGCCCTGCTCTCCGCCGTCCCCGTGCCCGACCCCGGGGCGCGGCTGCGCCGCGAGCGGATCATCCTCTCCGGCGACGTGCCCTCGCCGGCCGACCCGCCCTCGGGCTGCCGCTTCCGCACCCGCTGCTGGAAGGCCCAGGAGCGCTGCGCGACCGAGGTCCCGCCGCTGCACGTCCCGCCGGAGTTCCGCCTTCCGGTGACGCCGGCCTCCCATCCGTCGGCCTGTCACTTCGCGGCGGAGAAGCGGGTCGTCCCGCCGGCGCCGCCGTCCGACCCGAAATGATCCGGCCAACTTTGCGGGAACCGGTCGCCCCCTCTCCCAACTGGGTTTACAGGGCGGTAATTTGGCCGTCTCTGTCGCGATACGCGACCCCGGCAACGTGGAGGACGTACGGCCGTGCGGGTGCCGTCGGTCGGGCGTCGGGGGCGGGTTCCCCGGCGCCCGGCCTCCGTGTGCCCCCCTCCGTGCGCGGCGTGCGACCCCCCGCGCTTCCGGATATCGATGGATGCGCTGGTACGGATAGTTATGATCCGTAGCGCACGGTGGGTATGACTCCGTCGTGTGCGCGAACCGATGTCCGTACCGATGTGGAGGTGAACCGCCGTGGCACTCTCGATCTCGGCCGTGGTGCTGCTGGCGATCGTCGTCTTCCTGCTGGTCCGCAAGGCCGGACTGAAGGCGGGACACGCGCTGGTCTGCGTCCTGCTCGGCTTCTACCTCTCCAGTTCCTCGATCGCGCCCACCCTCAGCCAGCTCACCTCCAACGTGGCGGGCATGATCAGTGGCCTGAAGCTGTAGGGGCGCCTCGTAGGCTTGGCCCCATGAACGGTCTTCCCGCCCGTCGTCTCCTTCTCGTGCACGCGCACCCGGACGACGAGTCGATCAACAATGGCGTCACGATGGCCAAGTACGCGGCCGAGGGCGCCCACGTCGCACTGGTGACCTGCACCCTCGGCGAGGAGGGCGAGGTCATCCCGGCCGGTCTCGCCCATCTGGCCGCCGACCGCGACGACACGCTCGGCGCGCACCGCGCCGGGGAGCTGGCCGACGCCATGGCCGCCCTCGGTGTCACCGACCACCGCTTCCTCGGCGGACCGGGGCGGTTCCGGGACTCCGGGATGATGGGCGTCCCGCAGAACCACCGCGCCGGCGCCTTCTGGGACGCCGACGTGGACGAGGCCGCCGCCCACCTCGTCGAGGTGATCCGCCGGCTGCGCCCGCAGGTCCTGGTCACCTACGACCCGCAGGGCGGGTACGGGCACCCCGACCACATCCAGGCCCACCGGGTCGCCATGCGCGCCGCCGAACTCGCCGCCGAACAGCCGTACCGGCGCGACCTCGGCGAGCCGCACACCATCGCGAAGGTCTACTGGAACCGGGTGCCCCGCTCGGTGGTCGAGGAGGGCTTCGCCCGCCTGCGCGCCGCCGGCGCCCCCGCCTTCCCCGGTGTCGCCACCCCGGACGACGTGCCCGGCGTGGTGCCCGACGAGCGCGTCACCGCCGAGATCGGCGCGGGCGAGGGCGAGAGGTACGCGGCCGCCAAGGCCGCCGCCATGCGCGCGCACGTCACGCAGATCGCCGTCGACGGCCCCTTCTTCGCGCTCTCCAACGACCTCGGGCAGCCCCTGTTCACGCGCGAGTACTACGAGTTGGCCGTCGGCCGCTCCGGCGCGCCCGCCGGTGAGCGCGAGAGCGACCTGTTCGCCGGGGTGGGCGTGTGAGCGGCGTCCCGGCCGTGGGCCGCGTCGCCGTGTACACCGCCCTGTTCGTCGCCGGACTGCTGGCCGGGGCGGCCGGCTGGCTCGTGGTGGACCTGTGGTTCCCCGGCGGGCTGTTGCTGGCGCTGCTCGCCGTCGCCGGGGTCTTCCTGGCGGGCCGGATCGCGCTGGGCACCGCGCTCGGCGTGGGCGCCGCGGCCGCCGGCTGGTTCCTGGCGTACGTCCTGCTGAGCATCCCGCGGCCCGAGGGCGACTTCCTGATGAGCTCGGCCGGAATCGGGATGTATGTCTACCTTTTGGCCGGAACTGTGGTCGCTGTGATGTGTGCCACGATGCGCGGCCTGGGTGACCGGCCGGTTTCGGCCGCGCGGCCCGGCAGGTGACGTGCCGTTCGGGTCTACGGCGGGAAGCGCGCGCGGGGTTGTGCACGCCCGGCGCACGGCGTCCGCCGGGCGCCGGAAAGAACCCCTGACTCCCGGGGGACAGTTGCTCCCCGGCGGCGGCCAGTATGGTGGACGGGCCGCCGAGCTGCCCGCGCACGGTATGACGGGCGGCGGAGCCAACCGGGAGAGCCTGCCTTGAGTCGTGAAACTGACAGTTCGTCCTCCGGGCCCCAGGGCCGCGGTGGAGCCGTGTACCCCTCGGGTACGCCGCCGTACGGAACCGGCCAGTCGAACGGGCCGGAGGAGAACGCTGTGACGAAGCCGTCCACCCCTGCCGGGGACGCCGATGGACCCAAGACCGAGACCACGCTGACGACGCGGATCCGGATCAACATCCCGGGTTCGCGCCCGATCCCGCCCGTGGTCGTGCGCAAGCCGGTCGCCTCCGGCGAGCCGGAGCGGGACGCCCGGGCCGCGGCGGAACCCCCGCCGCCGGCCCCCGCCCCGGCCGCCCCCGTGGCCGCCGCGCCGGCGCCGGCGGCCGAACCGGCCGCCGAGCCCGCCAGCAACTGGTTCGCCCCGCGCAAGGCCGCCCCGCCCGCCGCCGCGGCCGGTCCCGGTCCCGGTGCCGCAGCGCCCGCGGCCCCCGCCGCCGCCCAGCCCCCGGCGCGTCCCGGCCTGCCGACCCGCCCGTCCGCCGGCTACCCCCAGGGCGGGCCCGCCGGCCGTCCCGGCGGTGCGCCCGCGCCCGTGCCCGCGCCCGCGGCCACGTACGGCGCCGGCTCCGACGGCTTCGCCCCGCCCGGCCCGGGCCCCCGCGGCCCCGGCGTGGGCTCCGGCGGCCCCGGCTTCCCGTCCGGCGGCCCCGGTGTGGGCGCCGGCCCGCACGGCGCCGGCCCGCAGGGCTACGGCGCGGGCCCCGACGGCTTCGCCCCGCCGGCCCCCGGCGCCGGCTTCGGCCCCCAGGGCGGCCACGCGCCCGGCGGCCCGACCACCGGCCCCGTCACCGGCACCATGCCCGTCAACCCGCCGCGCGACGACGACACGGCCGGCTTCACGCCGAGCTGGCCCGGCCCCGAGGTGGACGGCGGCGAGGCCACCACCGCGCTGCCCGTCGTCCCGCCGCCCGGCCCCCGGCCCGTGCCCACGCAGGTGCGCCCGGCCCCCGAACCGGAACTGCTGGTGCCCGCGGGCGCCAAGCCCGCCCCGAAGGCCGCCCCCGCGAAGAAGAAGGGCCGCTCCAAGCTGGTCCTGCTCGTCGGCGCAGTGATCGTGCTGGCCGGCGTCGCCTACGGCGCCGGACTGCTCCTCAACCACTCCGACGTGCCCAAGGGCACCACCGTCCTCGGCGTGGACATCAGCGGCACCCGCGACGAGGCCGTCGCCAAGCTCCAGAACGCCTTCGGCGAGCGCAGCGCCGCCCCGGTCCAGCTCAAGGTCGGCGACAAGCAGGTCGAGCTGAAGCCCGACAAGGCCGGCCTGACCCTGGACGCCCAGGCGACCGTGCGCGGTGCGGCGGGCAGCGACTACAACCCCGTCACGGTCATCGGCTCGCTGCTCGGCCAGGAACGTGCCGCCACCGCCGTGATGCCCTTCGACGACGAGAAGCTCCAGGTCGCCCTGCAGGAGCTGGCGGGCACCGCCGGCAGCGCCTCCGAGGGAACCATCAAGTTCGAGCCGAACAAGGCAGTCGCGGTCCCCGGCAAGGCGGGCAGCACCCTGGACGTCGCCGCCTCCGCCGAGAAGGTCAAGGAGGCCTTCAAGACCCAGGTCGAGACCGGCAAGGCCGAGCCCGTCGAGCTCCCGGTCACCAACCGGGAACCCACCGTCGACCAGGCCGAGATCGACCGGGCCATGCGGGAGTTCGCCACCCCCGCCATGTCGGGCAACGCCACCGTCAAGGCGGGCGCCAAGTCCATCGCGTTCGGCCCCGGCAAGTCCCTGCCCAAGGTGCTGAGCATGAAGGCCGTCGACGGCAAGCTCGTCGAGAAGTACGACCTGGACGCCCTCAAGGAGCTCTACGGCAACACCTTCGACGGGATCCTGATCGAGCGCGGCAACGGCGAGAAGACCGCCGTCACCCCGCAGGACGTCGCCGGCGCCCTCGGCAAGGCGCTGCGCGGCAAGACCCCCGCCGAGCGGACGGTCGTCATCGACACCAACCCCTCGTAGGCGCGGGACCGCCCCGCCGTCACGCACGGCCCCCGCCCGGACCCGGACCCGGACCCGGGCGGGGGCCGCCGCGTTCCCGGTGCCCGGCGCGTTCCCGGCGCACGTGTCACCCGCGGCGCATGACATCTGTCATCCGGCTTCCACGACCGCGGACACTGCCGCCGCCACCCCCGCCCGGCGAGGGTGGAGCCATGAAGACGACGACCCCGACACGGCCGGACACCGCCTCCGCCACCGTGGTGAGCTTCGGACACGTGACCAAGAGCTACGGCGCGGTCCGGGCGGTCGACGGCCTCACCCTCGCACTGCACCCGGGCGAGACCGTGGCGCTCCTGGGCCCCAACGGCGCCGGCAAGTCCTCCACCCTCGACCTGCTGCTGGGCCTGCGCCCCGCCGACTCCGGCACCGTCCGGCTCTTCGGCACCACCCCCCGCGAGGCGGTCGCCGCCGGCCGGGTCGGCGCGATGCTGCAGAGCGGCGGCCTGATGGAGGACGTGAGCGTCCGCGAGATCGTCACCCTCGGCTGCGCCCTGCACCCGCGCGCCCACCCCGTCGACGAGGTCCTGCGCCGCGCCGGCGTCGCGGACATCGCCGACCGCAGGGTCGACAAGCTCTCCGGCGGCCAGGAGCAGCGCGTGCGCTTCGCGCTCGCCACCGCCGGCGCGAACGACCTGATCGTGCTCGACGAGCCGACCACCGGCATGGACGTCACCTCCCGGCAGTCCTTCTGGGCCACCCTGCGCGAACAGGCCGGCCAGGGCCGCACGATCCTCTTCGCCACCCACTACCTGGAGGAGGCGGACGCGATCGCCGACCGGGTGCTCGTGCTCCACAAGGGCCGGCTGATCGCCGACGGCACCGCCGCCGAGATCAAGGCGAGCGCCGGGGCGCGCAAGGTCTCCTTCGACCTGACCGGCGCCGACCTCGACGTGGACGAGTCGGTGCTGCGCGCCCTGCCGGCGCTCAGCCGCTACGAACGCCACGGCGCGACCGTACGCCTGCAGTCGCGCGACGCCGACGCCACCGTGCACGCCGTGTACGCGCTCGGCCTCCACCCCCGCAACCTGGAGGTCGCGGGCCTCGGCCTGGAACAGGCCTTCATCGCCCTCACCGAGGAGGCCTGAACCGCCATGCACCAGCTCGTCAGGCTCGAAGTCCGGCGCGCCCTGCGCAACAAGAAGTTCCTGTTCTTCTCCGTCGTCCACCCCACCGCCCTCTTCCTGCTGATCGGCGGCACCCGGAACGGCACCACGCCGGTCCTGGGCACCGAACTCACCCTGGCCGCCTTCTACATGGTCGCCATGGCCTCGTTCGGCGCGCTGACCGCCGCCCTGATGGGCAACAGCGAACGCATCGCCAAGGAACGGGAGAAGGGCTGGGTCCGTCAGCTGCGGCTGACCGCCCTGCCCGGCCGCGGCTACGTCCTGGCCAAGACGGCCAGCGCGGGCGTCATCGCGCTGCCGTCCATCGTCGTGGTGTTCGTCGTCGCGGCCGTCGTGAAGGACGTACGCCTCGACGCCTGGCAGTGGGCCGCCCTGACCGGCGCCATCTGGGCCGGCAGCCTGGTCTTCGCGGCGCTCGGCGTGGCGCTGGGCTACCTCGTCAGCGGCGATGCCGCACGCCCCGTCACGATGATCGTCTACTTCGGGCTGTCGCTGCTGGGCGGCCTGTGGATGCCGACCACCGTCTACCCGCAGTGGCTCCGGTCGCTCGCCGCATGGCTGCCGACGCACGCCTACGCGGCCCTGGGCCAGGCCATCGAACTCGGCCACGCCCCCCAGGTCTCGGACGTCGCCCTGCTCACCGGATACTTCGTCCTGTTCGCCGGTGCCGCCGCATGGCTGTACCGCAAGGACTCCCTCAAGGCGTGAGGAGGCGGGGGACGGTGGAACCGGTGACCGCGACGACACGGGACGAGACGGTGGTGCAGCTCGGGCTGACGCCCGGGACGCGCCGCCAGCGGGCCACCAAGGCCGTGTGGACGGGCATCTGGCTCTTCTACCTGGGCGCCCCGGTCATGGACCTGATCGGCGGCGGCCACTCCACGGGGGCCCGGCTGCTCGGCGCGCTCGGCCTGGCCGCCTTCGTCGCCTGGTACCTCGTCCTGATCTTCCGGGCGACCGGACGGACCCCGCTGCGGCGGCTGCTGCTCAGCGTGGCCGTGCTGGCGGCGCAGGCGACCGTCCTGTCCCTGGCCCTCGGCAGGGAGTGGCTGGTCCTGTTCGTCTACGTCTCCATCGCCTCCGGCGCCACGCTCCCCGGCGAGATCGCCCGCTGGACGGTGCCGGCGGCGACGGCGCTGCTCGTCGGGGTGGGGCTGGCCGTACCGGGCGGCGACGCGTACCTGATCGGCCTGGTCGTCCCGGCGCTGCTCGGCGGCTTCGCGATGATCGGCGTACAGGCGATGATCCGTACGACCGCGCAGCTGCGGCAGGCGCGGGCGACGGTGGCCCAGCTGGCCGCCAACGAGGAACGCCTGCGGATGGCCCGGGACCTGCACGACCTGCTGGGGCACTCGCTGTCCCTGATCACGCTCAAGAGCGAACTGGCCGGGCGGATGCTGCCCGGCCGGCCGGACCAGGCGGCCCAGCAGATCGCCGACATCGAGCGGGTCGGCCGGCAGGCGCTGGTGGACGTCCGGGAAGCCGTCACCGGCTACCGGCGGGCCACGCTGCCCGGCGAGCTCGCCGGGGCGCGCACCGCGCTGGCCGCGGCCGGGGTGGCGGCCGAACTGCCGCTGGAGGCGCCGCCGGACCTGCCGCGGGCGGCGGAGGAGGCGCTCGCCTGGTCGCTGCGGGAGTCGGTGACGAACGTGGTGCGGCACAGCGGGGCCAGGCGGTGCGAGGTGACGCTGGGGGTACGCCAGACGCTCGCCGGGCCGGTGGCCGAGCTGACGGTGACCGACGACGGGGCGGCCGCCGGTACGGGCGCGCAGCCGCCGAGGGGCAACGGCCTGACCGGCCTGGCCGAACGCCTGGCGGCGGTCGGCGGCTCGCTCACGGCGGGTCCGGAGCGCGGACGGGGCTTCCGGCTGACGGCCCACGTCCCCCTAGGATCGGGATCATGATCCGTATCCTGCTCGCCGAGGACCAGTCGATGGTGCGCGAGGCCCTGGCGGCGCTGCTCGGCCTGGAGCCGGACCTGGAGGTCGTCGCGCAGGTCGCACGGGGCGACGAGGTGGTGCCGGCGGCGCTCTCCCACGAGCTGGACGTGGCCCTGCTGGACATCGAGATGCCGGGCATGACCGGCATAGCGGCCGCGGCGGCGCTGCGCACCGCGTGCCCCGGCCTGAAGATCGTCATCCTGACGACCTTCGGCAGGCCCGGCTACCTGCGGGGCGCGATGGAGGCGGGCGCCTCGGCGTTCCTGGTCAAGGACGCGCCCGCCGCGCAGCTCGCGGACGCGATCCGCAGGGTCGTGCTGGCGGGGGAACGGGTGATCGACCCGACGCTGGCGGCGGCGGCCCTGGCGGAGGGCGCGAACCCGCTGACCGACCGGGAGCGGGAGGTACTGCGGGCGGCGGAGTCGGGCGCGACCAACGCGGAACTGGCGGCGCGGCTGCACCTGTCGCAGGGCACGGTCCGCAACCACCTCTCGACGGCGATCCAGAAACTGGCCGCCCGCAACCGCCAGGAGGCGACCCACGTAGCCCGCGACAAGGGCTGGCTCTAACACCCGTCGGCCCCTGCCGCCCCTGACCCCGTCCGGCGGGCCCAGCGCCTCAAACGCCGGCGGGGCTGGGGTGGGTGCGCCTCAAACGCCGGTGCGGCTGGGGTGGGTGCGCCTCAATCGCCGGCGGGGCTGGGTGGGTGCGCCTCAATCGCCGGACGCGGCTGGGTGGGCGGGGCTCCGCCCCGGGCCCCGTACGTGCGCTTCGCGCCCGTGCGCTCAAACGCCG
>NZ_JBIVFN010000032.1:27013-83186 GCF_044748145.1 Streptomyces sp. NPDC090022 | reverse complement strand
CGGCACCCTCACATCCCCGACATACGGCGCCTACCAACTGACCCCACCCACCCCTTGACCGCCCAGCAAAACCCTTAACTACGCGGCCTTGCCTCTTGAGGTCTGGCTCGGGGAAGATCCGCGCCGGGGCGTGGGGTGCCGTGAAAGACCTGGCTGGTGTGCCAGGAGCGGTGGTCCGCCGCCACGGGGCGGACGCCCGGCTGCGGGCCGATGAGCGGGCGGCCCGCGAGAGCTATGACGTGTTCGCGGGCCACGGGGCTGCGGCCGACGAACTGCTGCGAGACGAGGATGCGGTGTCCGTCACCGACGCCGAGCACGCCTTTGTCGAAGAGTTTGTGGTGGAGCGAGCACAGGCAAAGGCCGTTGTCGACGTCGTCCGGGCCGCCGAACGCCCACCACCGGACGTGCGCGGCCTCCAGCCCGACAGGCGACGCCCCGATCCGCCCGTCGTAACCGCAGAAGGCGCACTGGTACTCGTACGCCGTCAGCACCAGCTCCCGCATCCGCCGGTCCCTCTGCCTACGCGCGGACGAAAGCCGCCCGGTCTCCGCCGGCTCCAGTTCCAGGCCGATCGCCTCGCACAGTTCGCCGTGGAGGGAGGGCGGAAAGTGCAGGTCGAGCAGGACCCGCGCCATCCGGCCCAGCAGCGACGGCTCCCGCCGCAGGGTTGCCCGCAGCTCCGAGGCAAGCCGCCCGGCTGCCCCGGCCGCCCGCAGCTCCCGCACCGCGCTTCCGGGACTGCCGGGTCCGCGGTTGGTGTGCACTTCCCACACCCCATCGCCGACCAGGTGGTGGAAGGGGTAGGCGGGCGTCGTCTTGTTGGGTGGGCCGTACTCGGCCAGCAGCTGCTTCAGGTCCTCCTCCACGGCGCTGTAGAGCAGCTCACCGTCGGCATCCTGCTGAAACCGGCTGAGGGCGTACAGGAGCAGCAGCGGTTTGTGTGGGGCGCGCGCCCCGCCCTTGGTCCACTGCCGCAACGTCGCGGTCCGCTCCAGCCAGTCCATGATCGGCGATCGTAGTGACCGGCACCCCCGGACGTGCACCCACATGCTCCTGAAGTCTCACCGACGGGGTTCTGTTCGGTTCGTAGGCAAATGTCTGAAGTAAATGAGACCAAAACTGAGACCGGGCACATGCCGAAGACCCCGGCCGCATCGCGGTCGGGGTCTTCGTTTCGCCTGTTCAGGCGGCTGCGGAGGATACGAGATTCGAACTCGTGAGGGGTTGCCCCCAACACGCTTTCCACATGTTCGTCTGCGGGTTCGGGTGGGAGCAGGAACGTCCTGACCTGCGGTGAAACGGTCAGCGGAGGGGCCTCCTGACGCGGATGAACGCTGGTGAATGCAACCGAAACTGCAACCATCGTCCCCCCACTGGCCGCTGTCTTCTCCCTTTCGTGTTGACATGCAGGGCCTCGTTGTCTCCTGGATCTGCTTGACTCGGTCGGGCATGTCGGATCGGGCGGGGGAGCGCGTAATGCCGCTGGAGTTCGGGTTGTGGCGGGTGGACGACAAACCGGTGCGGGTCGCTACGCGGCCGATGCCTCTGGAGTCGAGGCTGGAGCAGCTGATAGAGGCCGATCCGGAAATCCTGGGGAGGCCGCTCCTGCTGATCGGCCGGCAGGTGCAGACGGACCACGGCAAGTTCGTCGACTTGCTCGGCATGGATGTTGAGGGGGGCCTGCATGTTCTGGAGCTCAAACGGGACCGCACTCCCCGGGAGGTAGTCGCACAGCTTCTCGACTACGGCTCGTGGGTCCAGGAGTGCACCAACGAGCAGGTGCGCGAGATCTACACAACGTACGCCCGGAGCCGGGGGCTGGTGGAGGAGCTGGACGAGGCATTCGCGCTGCGGTTCGGCGGCAGCCCGCCGGAGGCGCTGAACAGTAGCCACACCCTCACCGTGGTCGCGAGTGAGATCGACGCGGCGACCGAGCGGATCGTCACCTACCTGGCGTCCGGCTACCAGGTTCCCGTCAACGTGCTGTTCTTCCGCTACTTCGAGGACGAGGGTCGCTCCTACCTGGCGCGCACCTGGCTGATGGACGAAGCCGAGGTAGTAGCGCCGGCTGCGGGAACGAAGGGACGCGGGAAGCAGGAGCCGTGGAACGGCACGGATTGGTACGTCTCCTTCGGTGATGAGCCCGGCGGGCGGAGCTGGGAGGACGCGCTTCGGTACGGCTTCGTGTCGGCCGGAGGCGGGGATTGGTTCTCCCGTACGCTCCGTTCTCTGCCCTCAGGGGCGCGGGTGTTCACCCACATCCCCAAGGTGGGGTACGTGGGTGTGGGCACAGTGTCCGGCGAGCCGCAGCCCTTCGAAGACGCCGTACTCACCGTTGACGGCGAGAGCCGACGGATGGCTGACCTTCCACTCAAGGGCAGCTACCGACCGCACGGTGGTACGGCAGAGGAGAACGACGGGGAGGACCGTCGCGAATGGGTTGTTTCGGTCGACTGGGAGCAGGCCGTGCCACGTGAGAAGGCGTTGTGGCGGACCGGCTTCTTCGCCAACCAGAACTCCGCCTGCAAGCTCCGCGCCCGCTTCACGATCGACGAGATCTCCCGGCACTTCGGCATAGCTTGACGGCGATGTGAGCCGATGATGTGCGTGAAACGGAGCGCGGCGGGGGTGTCCACCGTGGTCGGGTCAGCAACGGTGTATCCCCGCCGTCTCCGTGGCCGCGATTAGGACACCTCTGGGAACTGATCGCGGGAGGTCTGCTTCGTCGCTGCTCATAGGTGCGAGCCAGGCAAATAAGTACTTCACGTACTTGACGTACTTATCGCGTGGGAGCACTCTGGTCCTCTGGAGCCCCGAAGGAGGTCGCCATGTCCGCAGTGCACTACGAGAACTACACCGAAGCGCGTACGCACCTGAAAGAGCTCCTCGACGCCGCAGGCGAGGGGCGGGTCGCGACCGTGCGTCGCGCGGCCGGGTGCGCTGCGGTCGTGGATGTTGAACGACTCCGCCGGTACCTGTCCTCGGCATGCCCTTCCAAGGCTGAGGTCGTTGCGGAAGCGGGCGGGTGGGCGATCTTCATCCCGGGGCTCCCTGTCGCGGCCGATGGAGCCAACCTCGACGAAGCCGTGAACGAGATGGTCGACGCTCTGCGGGAGTATGCCGACGACTGGCAGGAGCGGTTGCGGTTGGCCCCTAATCACCAGGACAACTGGGGCCTGGTGCAGCTGATTGCCTTGAGCGACGACCGTCAGCTGGCTGACTGGCTGGTGGGAGCGCAGCGGTGAGTCGACCGCAGCCAGACCGTGAGCGTCATGACCGGTTCTGTGTCGTCGAGGGGTGGGAGCGGGTGCGGGACGCTCGTGGGCGTACAGGTACGCATCACGTCACCTACGAGCTGAACCTGCACGACGGACGGATCCTGCGGACCCGCATCTCACACCCGGTCGATCGCACCGTCTACGGTGCCGCGATGTGGAGCCACATCCTTCGCGATCAGTTGGTTGTCACCGAAAACGAGTTCTGGGACTGCGTGATCGACGGCAGGCTTCCCGACCGGGGAGCACTGCCCGTGCCGAAGGAATCGCTGCCGGCGGATCTGGTCTATCTGCTGATCCACCGTGTCGGCCTCTCGGAAGGGGCGGTCTCCGAGCTGACCAAGGAGGCTGCCGTGGCGCGTCTCCAGCAGTACTGGACAGACGGCACGTGATGCGACGAGCGGCGTTCGCACCTGGCCCACACAGGCCACTGCGTCATTTGGGCGGCGCCTCTGGAGGGCCGCCGAGTCCGGTAGGCAAGGCGCGCATTAGCGTCGGGCGGTGAGATCGATGGTGGTACCGCCGCCGAACGGCGAGTCGTGCAGCTCGATCCGCACGGGGGGCGTGGTCCTCGGGATGTCGAAGACGACGATGCCGTCGACCGTGTTGCCGGGGTTGATCTGGTTGAGGAACGACTCGCTCTTGTCGAGGTAGAGCGCTGCGGTGGTGTCCGCGCTGTAATTGCTGCTGTTGTGGTCGATGAGCTTCTGGTCGGCGCCGTCGAAGGTCTGAGCCCTGTCCCCGATGTTCCTCACGGTCATGTGGACGAGGAAGATCTGGCCTTGCGCATCCCGACCGTACGGACCCCCGACATCGCCTACCCCGGGCTGACTCTCTGCCGGTCAGTGATCCGGCGATCCCGAAGGCCACAAGCGGCGGTGATGGCGAGCAGCACCGTCAGCAGCGATGCCGGGCGAACCACCTACGACGGTTCGGCGGGCGTGGCGGGAAGGGCCCCACTGCGGCGGTGACTGAGGACACATGGCGGCCTCCAGGCTCGGCCTTGTGGCTCCCACTGTCCCGCCGCTGGGGCCTTGTGGGGCCCGGGAGAGGATCAGCTCTCCTCTATGGCTCCCGCGGGCGGGAGAGGCGCCGCGCGCCTACGCCGGGGAGTCTGGTCGGGTGGCCTACCAGCCCAGAGACCAGCGCGCATCTAGGTGAAATGGGTGAAATGTTCGATACGAATGCAACCAGAACTGCAACCACGGAACGCAGAAGGCCCCGGCCGGTTTCCCGGTCGGGGCCTTCAAGTGCCCGGTGAGGCACTGGCGGAGGATACGAGATTCGAACTCGTGAGGGGTTGCCCCCAACACGCTTTCCAAGCGTATCGTCCAAGTGCTGCGACACGTACAGTCTGACCTGCGGTTATGCACTCTGTCAGGCGTTTGCGGCTATTGCATCGTCTTGCTTAGCGAGCCACAGGCACGGGTCTGGGCGTCGTTCTCGAACGGCCAGAAGTCGAGCGTGTAGAGACGCAGCCACGGCCTCCAACGGCCTACCTGGCGGCTTCTCCGGGGGGATGTGCACCTCCGTCTCACGCACACCCGACCGGGCCCACATTCCCTTCCCCCAGGACTCTGTCCCCACGTACCACACCCCCGTGTGCCGTGCCGGGTCAAGCCCAGGCCGTACCGGCCCATGGCCTGCAAGATCAGCCCCGTGTCGCTTCGCTCCACAGTTCTGCAAGAGTGCGGCCTAGACCACCAGGCGAATCCTCCGCGCATCTCCAGGCTCACGAGCGCCAAGCCGCACAGGGCAGACGAGCACAGCCGCCACCGCTACTCGTCAGACTGCCCAGGCTTCTCCCAGTGGTCCACGCAGACGGTGTGCCCGTCCATGACGCTCGCGGCCCTCACGTTCTTCCACTCACCCGAGGCGAACGCCAGCAGGATGCTCGGGTTGTCCTTATCGACCCCGCCCCGCAGTATCAGGACCCCGCTCGGCATGATCTCGACCTCTTCGGCGTTGGCGTGCACCACCTCCCCGCTGGTCAGGTCGATCCGCCAGTAGTACCGCCCGTACTTCGCGGCGCCAGGGTTCCCCATGATCCACACCCACCCTTTGACTGTCCGAGCCCATCACGCGTCATCATGTCAACGCGTCGTGTCCGCTCAGTCTGTCGGCGATTCTGCGGCTCGGTGCCCCGTTCGCGAAGCCCACTCGCGCGTGCAAGAAGGGTGATCGGCGCACGCCGCGTCAAGATCGTTCAGGCAGCCCGACCCTTTTCGCCAACAAGATCATTTCCAACACATCGTCGTCTGTTGGTGTTGTCGCTAGAAATAGCCTCTGAGCTGCGGAAACGTGACAACACGACTACACGCGACAACATGTTGGCGAGCGTCTGTTGTCGTCGTGTTGTCATCCCCTGATCTGCGGTAACACGACTACAGCGACATCTACAGCACAGAGTCTCTATAGAGACTCGTGTGTGTTGTCGTGTCGGTTGTTGTCGAGATGTGTAGTCGTAGCGCGCGCAACGCGCGCACGAGAAGGACTGTCCTCTTGACCGGTCCAGTCGCGCGAGGCGGTCAACGGCTGTGCCGGCGAGTGCAGCGCGACGAACGAGACGAGCGCGAGCACACAGCGCAGACAGCATCGCTCGGAGCGCTCAGACGCTCCTCTCGGGCGCCAGCAGTACGCGCGCGTCAGTCTGTGCGCGCACGCTCTGACAGGCGCCGACAGGCGCGCACAGCGTCTTGTGTCGTTCAGCGTCCCTCGTGGCGCAACCACCAGAAAGCCCCAGCCCGTTGAGAGGGCCGAGGCTCTGGTGCGCGCTGGCTGGTGTGGTACGTCAGGCGGCGATCTGTTGTCCGCGTTCGGCGTCCCGCAGGAAGCGGCGGAACGAGCGGATCAGCTGTTGTGGGGTTTGAACGATCCCTGCCTCCCGGCAGGACTGGACCCACGTCATCCACAGGGGGTGCTGCATGATGGCGGCCACGTAGTGCTCCTCGCTAACCCTTGCGATTGTGACTGTGATTCGCACAGTACGCTCCACTTTGCGGCTTAGTTCCATATGGCCGTCACAGCGCCCGGAAGCGGTCGCCAGAGAGCTTGGCGAACGGCTCCTTGTCAGGGTTGATCCGTCCCAGGTTCACCCGAACCTCCTTCGCCTCCATGGCCGAGCCGTCGCGCTTGGTCGTGCCTACGAGGCCACGGACGATCTCCTCCTTTTCTGCCGTGCGCTCGTCCAGCTTGGACAGCCACAGGTGGACCGCGGCTTTGATCTCGCCGAGGGACGAGACCGCCGTCTTCCCGCGCTTCGCGGGTGTGGCAGAACGCTTGTCCGGGTGCTGGCCGTAGACCCCGACGCGCGTGGTGTCACCCTGGCTGTCCACCTCCAGGTAGGCGACCACATCACCGTTCCTCTTGCCCGGGTGGATCGAGTGGCTGTCCTTGCGGAGAATCAGTTCCACGCACCCGAGACGTCCCACACCAAGCGGCTTGGTGACGCGTGCCTGGTAGGCGATGCGGACCGCCGCGAGCTTCTGGGCCGAGTCCATCGGGCGATCGGGGTTGTCGTGGCCCGAGTGGTCCACGACGATGCCGTGCGCTCCGTACGTGCTGAGGCGGTAGAAGGGCTCCATCAGGCTGCTCATAAGGGTTTTGGTGAGCGTGGCCGAAGAGGAGTCGAGGCGGAGCTCCGCAGCCATCGAGACGACCGCGTCGAGAGTCACGAGTCCGATGTTCCGGGTGAAGGCCGGAGACAGAGCCGGGGTCACAGGCCGGCGCTTTCCACTGCTGTCCGTCGAGAGCTGGATCTCATCAGCCGTGATCACCTTCACGTACCGCGCCACGTCCAATGGATCGACGCCCGCTAGGACCAGCCGCTTGGGTAGAGCTTCCCGGGAGTCGTCGGCCTCGTAGTGCAGGACGTTGTGACCCCACTGGATGGTCTCCATCGCCGCCAGTACCTCGTACCAGGTCTTGCCGCCCTCCTTCGGGCCGAAGACCGTCTGAGTCTTCCCGGCGGTGCCCAGGCCACGCCCAAACTCGTGACGGTCGAACTCCTCCTCACATTCCATGCACTCGCCGAACTCGGGGCACGTCAGGTGGTGTGCCGAGTCCAAGAGCAAGATCCGGTCGCCCCTGACCGGGTTCTCCACCGTGCCCAGGTCCACGCTCGGGTTGTACTCCCGCAGGGCTTCACGGAACGCCGCACGAGTCGGCGGGAGGGTGATGCCGTCCGCGATGCCGGTGTGCGGGAGACGAACGAGCTGGAGGAAGCCGTTCTCCCGTAGGACCTCGGCCATCTCGCGCTCCTTGTCGGTGAACTCTGACCAGTCCCCGATCTCGAAGGAGTCTGGTAGTTGGAAGTGCCGACGTAGACCCTCCAGCAGTTCGGCCCGGGTGAACCTCTCTGGGGTGACAGTTTCGTACTCGCCCATGCCACGGATGGGCTTCTCGAACGAGGGCGGCTGTAGAACGCCCTCCCGGATGAAGGCGAACACCCACGGCTCCGCGAAGACCGGGAACGGGTCAGCCTCCGCGACGCGACGCCGAGCTATGCGCTCCTCCCGGTACCGCTTCCACTCCGTCTTGAACCACACCTCCAGCTCTAGAGCCTCCTCGTGAGCCTCTTCGATCTCCCGTTGGGTGATGAGTGTCCAGCCGGGCGTCGTGGTGGCGTCCGGGAACATGTACAGCTGTCCGCCGAGTTCAATGTTTTCCGTGCCGTTTTCGAGTGCGCTAACGTCGTTCATGAAGTGCTCCGTTCAAGGGTTGTGGTGAGTTCGGGCGGTACGGGTAGGGCGAGATTCCTGGGTCTCGCCCTATTCGCTTTCCTGCTGGGTCCGTAGTCGGGTGCACCAGCCGCGTTCGTGGTTCGAATCACCGTGATCACATTCGGCGTGACGGGCGGCTGACCTGCACTCGTGGCGTGCAGCCTTGGTGTTCTCGTGGACGCAATCGGCGTGACTCGTGAAGCGGCGAACCTTCTTGTCCGGGGTCATGCTCGAATTCCTTTCTCGCGTGCGGTATTCCGTAGCTCTATGATCGCAAGCGGTAATCCGCACCCCAAAGAGCCGACGTGTGGTGTGGGCTTTCACTGTCGGCGAATCGTTATAAACGAGCCCACGCATAGAGAAACCCCGCACCGGTAATCCAATGCGGGGTTTTCTGTCTCTGCCGGCGAGTGCGCTGTGTCGAGATGAGCGCGTGTGCGTCGTGCGTACGCGTACGGAGCGCAGAGAGGCGCCTCTAGGGCGTCAGCAGCGTGCGCGTGATGAACGAGACGAGCGAGATCTACGAGAGCGCCAGACGGGCACTCACGCGTTAGGCGTCATCCAGTAGCCCAGGTATTCGCCCGTGTCCTCGTCGTGGACGGGCAGGGGTACCGAGAAGTCGAGATAGGTGGGCGCAGGCTGGGAGTTCGGGGTCTGGGTGATGGGTCCTCCTTCGCGGTGCCGAGAACGCCTCGGCTGGTGTGGAAGATCCCACGAGTGGGCTTGACCGCGCAATCCGCGTTGATCACGCTGGGTAATTTCGCAAGTGTCACGCCTGATACATGGCAGGTGCATGTAACGCGCGGACCTGCGCATTCCTGCTCCACGTGATATGCGCCACACCACCCGGAAGCCTCGGTCCGACACCCGAGGCTTCTGGCGTTACTTGAGGAGAACGTCCCATGACAGTGGAGACGCGAGAAGCGTAGCGCGCTGAATTCCCACGCTCCAAAGGAAAGCCCTCGGATGAGTGGGCCGAGGGTTTCCTTACTTCTCCGCCGCCGGCCAGTTCGTTAGTTGATCGGGGCAGACCCTTTCAGCTTAGCGCGCCGATTTCCCATGCTCCAAAATGGTGCGCTCGCTTTACCCGCCGGTCCAATATCAGAGCTATTGCCAGAATTCAAGTGCTGTGCGAATATCGAGAAAGCGAATCGCTCGGATATCGCTTGGAATTCGGTTGGTTGGGAGGGGGTAATCGTGAGTGGAAAGGCAATGGGTGCGGGGCATCTCTCCAATGAGGAACTGGACCGCGAGGCCGAGAAGGTCTACCGGCTGTTTCTGGAGGGCAACACCAAGGCCGCCCTGGCCCGCCACTTCGGAGTGACCGGCGAGGTCGTGAACCGTCGTCTCGCTCGGGCCCGCCGCATCCTCGGTGAGGACTCCCTCAACGACATGAGGACCGACGTGGAGTCGAGCCTGAACGAGATGATCCGTCGCTCGTACCAGGCCCTCAAGGGCGCTGAGACGGTCGCGGAGAAGAACAGCGTTCACCGCACGATCGCCGACCTGGTGATGAAGAAGTCCAAGCTCCTCGGTCTGGAGATGCCGTCGAAGCTGACGGTGGAGATGGAGTCGCTGAACCTCATCCACGACCAGGCTGACCCGGTCTGGAGTGAGCCGTAATGCCTCTCGCAGCGGTGGGCCAGTTCGAACGCCGGCAGAAGTTGCTAGCTGTCGGTGGTGTGGTAGATGAGCAAGGCCGCGTGGTCACGTGCGCCGCTCATGACGGTGGATGCCGCTACCGCCCCAAGACGATCTGGTCTGACCTCGGCGACATGATCTGGGCGGCCCGAACCGAGCTGCCCACCGAAGCGCTCGCCCGCTGTATCCGGGAAGTCCCGGGCGGAGGCGGCGCAATGAACATGGAGGAGATCTCCCGTTACCGGGCCTCTCTCCCGTGCGAGGTCGTGGAGATCCCCGAAGCCGAGGTGAAGCGCCGGACGGCGTCCTTGGCCAAGGAGCAGGCCCGGCAGGAGTACGCACGACGGAACGGGCTCATCACCCGACCCGACCCGCGTGATGCGGAACTGGCGGTTATGTTCCCGCCCCGCCGACCGTCGAGCTGGCTTCCTGACGGACTGGACGAGACGGAACGCCTGGACAGGCAACAGCGTCACGATGCCCGCCACGCCCAATGGGTTCGTGAGTTCGACGCGTGGCGCCAGCAGCACCACACCCAAGACGTTCGAGAGGGCTACGGCGATGCCGTCCCCGACTACGAGGAGGCATAGCCATGCCCGACAAGCGTGCTTACGACATTCTGGCCATCCTTCGGGGAGAGAGTCCCGAGGAGCCCGAGCCGGTACAGCGTCCCGGCAAGCCTGAGAGTGCCAAGCTCACTGGTGCCTCTGCGGAGATCGCGGAGCGCATCCGGGCGTACGGTTCCGGCTCGGCTTTGCCCGGCCAGCCGCCGCAGAAGTACGTCCTGGCCCTCAACTCCGAGGTTACGAGGCGGGCCGAGGAGCGTGGGATCAGCCAGGCAGCAGCCCGAGCCCAGATCCTCCGCGAGATCGAGCACCTCCAGGACCAGGAGCGCCGCCGTGCCCTGCATGAGGACATGCCCCGGCTGAACGCTGCGGGAGCCGAGCGGGAGCGGAAGCGGCTGGAGCAGGCGGCCACGGCCGAGCGCCGCGAGCCCAAGCCCGGCGACCCGTACGTGGACCCGAACAGCGTCCCGATCACCCAGGACCGCGTCCTAGCCAAGCTCATGCTCCGGGCCCGCCGGACCCTCGACTGACGCCTGTTCCACACCCGCCAGCCAGCAAACCAAACCGCCCAAGGAGGCAAAGCAAATGGCTGCCATCGCACTAGAGACGACCGAGCTGGAGACCGTGATCGAAGCGGGCATCCGTGACCGCGCCGTCGCGTTCAAGCTCCTGAACATGCTCCGCGTGGAGAACGGCAAGGCTGCGTTCCCGGACCGCTCGTACTGCACGAACCACCAGCCCGCCGTCACTGGTCCGGCGCTCGCCGGCATCCAGGCCGACCTGAACGCATGAGCCCCGCGGATCTGGAAGACAGGGTCGTCCGCTACATCGAGCGAACCCGTAAGGAAGACGGCGGGATCTACTGGACCCGCGTCGTCGGGGGGTTCCTCGGCATCGACGGGCGGGAGATCGAAGCCGCCCTAGACCGCCTGCACGAGCAAGGCCGCGTGAAGCTCGTGGGCCGGGAGAAGACCATGCGTCGGGTCTACCTGGTCGGTTCGTAGCGGCACTCAGACCGGGGGTGTGGGAGATGTACGCGGGATCGCCCACACCCCCCACCGAAGGGAGCTGACCATGACGACCGAGATTGACCCAGAGTTGAAGGGCTGGCTCCTCGACTTCATCGAGGCCGAGTGCTCGAAGCCGTGGGGAACTGGTCCCGGAGACGGTGGGCCAGTCAGCCTTCACACCGCCGCTCACGAGTTCTTCGAGGGTGACCACGCGACGGCCGCCCTGTACATCGGTCGGCTGCAATACGAGGGTCTGTTGGCTCGATCCCGTCCGGGCTGGGCATACGTGCCGCCCCCCACACCGAAGGGAGCTGATCATGACCACCGTCATCAATGACGACCTGATCGTCACTGGAGCCGTAACGGCCGGGAACATCCTGATGGGCTCCGTCGTGATGAGCCCCGAGGCGAACACCCCGGCCTCCGTGGATGTGAAGTTCAACCACGTACAGCGGTCCCCGTGGGATGCGGTCCCCCCCTGACCCAGCCCGTCCCGAACGTCATGCTGACCGCGGTGAGCCAGGACCCGTGGACCAAGATCAAGGAACTCGGCACCCGCTTCTCCAGCACGACCGGCGTGACCATCTACATCTACCGCACCAACGATGTGGACACCGAGATCAACTGGCTGTCATGGCAGGAGCCGAACCTGTGAGCGAGATACCCCGCGAGCACTTGGAGCACATGGCTCGCATCGAAGCCAAGCTGGACACCCTGCTCGCCCAGACTGCCGATCTCCAGCAGCACGCCGGCACTAATGCCATGACGGAGAAGCGGCTCGGCTCCCTGGAGAAGTGGCGGTACGCCGTGGGCGGCTCCGTCTTCATCTCGCTGGCCAGCATCGCCACGAGCCTCGCGAACGTAGCGCCGAGGTAGCGATGGCTCTACGAGCGCACGCGAACTGCGACCACCCGACGAGCAAGAATGAGCGCGAGAAGTGTCGGGCAGCGGCGAGATCCTGGGACCCCGAACCCATGCACCCGATCGTCACCATCCTGCTCCGTCGGATGGGTGGACGAACCCACTGCCCTAGCGGGCACGAGCTCAACGAGACGAACGCCTACGTGAGCCCGAAGGGGTTCGCCAAGTGCCGCCCGTGCATCCGTCGGCGCGCTGCTGAACGCCGAGCCAGCAGGCGGGTTGCTCATAAGCGGCGTCGTGCCACACCAGCCGCTGAGTGAGCCCGAGGCCATGCCTTCATAACGCTTTGCCACGGAGAGCCGCTGTACCCCTACGGACGGCCGTCTCTCGCTTGGGAGCGTCAGCCGTGTCACCACGACACGACGACCCAAGGAGCAGACGATGACGAAGGCCCGCTTCTCTCACGCCCAGTGCCCCCACCCGTCCACGAAGGTCGCCCGTGCGAAGTGCCGGGCAGCTCTGCGCGCCGCCGCTGCACCGGCCGACACCGCGAGCAAGGCGAAGGCCGAGAAGTCGCCCGTTGCCGTCGTAGCGGCTGCTGCCGAGACCGCTCCGGCTCCCGTCGCCGTTGCCCGCGAGGAGACGTGCGGCAAGTGCGGTGAGGCGTACGTGACGACTGCCGCCGAGAGCATCGACGTTGACCCGCTCTGCGACCCCTGCGTCGCCGCCCTGTCCGGCGCTGCCGTCGAGATCACCCCCGAGACGTGGCGCGACCACAAGGACAAGCCCGCGAGCATCTACGTGGCGGGTGTGGAAGAGCCCTTCGAGGCCCAGTGCATCACCGGCTACTCCATCAAGTTCCTCCAGTTCACCGACGCCGAGGGCAAGCGCCAGCGCATCCCCGCCAGCACGGTTGAGCGCGTCACCGTCTGACGTCCCACACCCAGCAGAGATGCCCTCGGCTCACTGAGTCGGGGGCATCTCGGTGGACTCGCCGGCACGCGCTGACCTGCCGAAACGCTGTGCGCTCGTCTGGAGAGATCGGCGCGCGCAGACGCAGTGAGAGACGCGCGAGCGCTCACAGCTCCCGAGAGGCGTCGTTCTGCGCTCCTAACGGGCAAGCGCACGCGAGAGCGTCAGTGCGCAGTGCGAGACGAGTGCTCGAACTCCGTGCCGTACACCCCTGGCCGTCGGCATAATCGCGCAGCATGGATCAAGGGGTAGCAGCCATATGGGCTGCGAGTATCGGGGTAGTCGGCGTGGTGGCAACTGCTGGCGGTGCTCTGTGGGCGGCGCACAAGACGGCGACTGCTCAGATCGCAGGGGCCAAAGAGACGGCGGCTGCGCAGATCGCAGGAGCCCGTGAGCAGGCAGCTGCGCAGGTTGATGCGGCCCTGGCTGGCGTACGAGCGCAGCTATCGGGGCAGCGTCAAGAATCGGTCTGGCAGGTTCGGCGTGAAGCGTATGCCGCGTTCCTGGGGCAGGTTGACGCGGTGCATATGCAGATCATGCACCTGGCTGCCCTCTGCGCTGTCGCCATCGACAATCTTGGCGGAGCGAATGGTGAGCAGCCCGATCTGGACGGAGCCAGGACGGAACTGACCGAGAGCTTCAAGAGCTTGTGGTTCCGGGAGTCGGCTCTCCGTCTGGCTGCGGATCCTGCGGAAGCGGATGCAGCCGAGGCCCTGATGAAGCTGGCTTGGCAGGCTATGGCTGACATCGGCGACGTTGTGAACGCGATCTTCACCGACCGCAACGTGGGTCCGCCCCAAGATCGGGCCGAGGCATCTCGGAGCGCCTTGACGGCAGGCATCAAGGACTGGGCTGCCAACGCACGCCGCAACTTGCAGATGTCGGACTAGGTTCCCGGAGCGAACGAGCAGGTAATGAAGCCGTGTTGGTGTCGGCCGGTGTGCTCTGACGCGCTCTTGACGACGCTCAGCTGAGAGGGCGACGCTCGTGCAACCAGACGCAACTGACTAGTCAGGAGTGCACGTCATGGACCTAACCTTCTTCGGCAAGGACCCGAACAGCAAGCTGGAAGACTGCCCGAGCGTATGGGTGGACGACGCGACGGCCGATCTCGTCTTCCAGGGCTGGAAAGCCGACAAGGCCACGGAAGCGGAATGTCTCAAGGTCGGCAGCATCCCCGACCACGAGGGCGTGTTCCGCATCCCGGCGAGCATGGTGGATCAGATCAGGAAGGCCCTCGATGTCGCTGAGGAGCGCGCCCGCGTTCTCTGACCTCTTGGCGGAGGCCCGTCACTCCGTGGTCCGCGTGGAGATGCGGGATCACTACGGGGTGGAGTCGGAAGCCGCGGAATTCGCTGAGTGGCGGAAGCACCGCACTATCGCGCCCGATGCCCTGGAGACCGCGCGTCCTTGGGTGGAGATGATCCAGGGAGCAGTTCGGCGTGGTGTCCGGGTTCAGCGGGCCCGAATCGTCTCGCTCCCGGCCTCCGAGTACATCCGGTTCGAGCACGCCAGCACCTTCGTGAACCTGGCGGCTGGCGAAGAGGTGCGCTGGCTCCCTCGTCGGCTGGCTACCGACCTGGCCCTTCCAGGAACGGACTTCTGGCTGTTCGATGACCGGCTGATCCGCTTCGGGCACTTCGCCGGGGACGGAGCTGTGATCGGGCACGAGATGAACGACGACCCGGCCACTGTGCGGCTCTGCTCCAACGCCTTCGCAGCCGTCTGGGAACGTGCCACACCCCACGAGGAGTTCGTGATCTGACCACGGCGACGTAGCCCATGCCTATGCCCCAGTCCTCCAGCGCCGCTCAGGCACGTACCGCCGTGGCTGAGCGGCTTAAGGAGCTTCGGAAGGATGCCAGCCTCCACGGCCACGAATTGGCTGTTCGGTGTGGCTGGCACAAGTCCAAGGTGTCTCGGCTGGAGAACGGCGTCACCGCGCCCTCGGACCAGGACATCCGGGCATGGTGCGAGGCGTGCGGCGCCGAAGGTCAGGCCCCCGATCTCATCGCACGCTCGCGGACTGCTGAGGCCGCGTACGTGGAGTGGAAGCGACTCCAGCGCGGGGGTCTCCTGCCCATGCAGGAAGCCTCCCGCAAGCTGAACGACCGCACCAGACGCCGACGTGCGTACGCGTCCTTCCTGGTACCCGGCCTGTTCCAGACGCCGGCATACGCCTCCGCTCTGTTGCGTACCGTCGGTCAGTTCCACGAGATCCCCGACGACCTTGAAGCGGCCGTGGACAGCCGCATGAAGCGCGCCCGCGTCCTCTACGAGGGAGACCACCGCTTCACCATGCTTCTGGAGGAGTCTGTCCTTCGGTACCAGGTGGGAGATGCCGAATGCATGGCCGGACAGCTCGGGCACCTGCTCTCGGTCATGTCGCTGCCGTCCGTCTCTCTCGGGATCATCCCCTTCGGGCGCCCCAGGACCGGCATGTGGACCTTGGAGTCCTTCAACCTGTACGACGACCGGCAAGTCTTGGTGGAACTCCTGTCGGCCAAGATCACAGTCACCGCGCCCAGTGAGATCGCCCTCTACCTCAAGGCGTTCACGGAGCTGCACAAGATGGCTGTCTACGGGGCTGGGGCTCGTGCTCTGATCACCAACGCCCTCGACGCGCTGGGCTAAAAACTGGCGTAGAACTCTGTAGAACTTGGTTGGGCCCAATCATGATCAATTCCTAGCGTTGTCACCACGCAGACGACGCGAGGAGCTGGCATGGCCGAGTCGAGGACGGAACCCAGGACCTACCAGGCGAAGGACGAGGAGCTGCCGCTCCGCGAGTGGGGCGTCTGCAACGACCCGACGCCCGTCGAAGGGTGCGCGGGTTGCAACGAGGTCGCCAACGTCCGGACCCGTGCGTACGCGGGCGGCGACCTGACCACGGTCACGGACTGCAACGTGATCATCCGCCGTCACCCGGTCGGTCACTCATGAGCACCCGGGCCACGTACCGCTTCGTGGAGCACACGATCCGCCATATCGCTGATGGCGGTGTTACCTACGAGACGTTCTGTGTCGCCCCCGGATGTGGCGAGCACTCCACCACCTACGAGGAGCAGACCGCCGCCCAGGACTGGGCGCTGGAGCACACGGGTCGAACGGGGCACGACATCTTCCGTCGGGTCTTCACCGACCACGCGAGGGTCACCAGGGCCGACAAGGCCACTGGCTGAGTGGCCTGCCGCTACAGATTCAAGGTCCCCTGCCCCGAGTGCGCAGGTGGCCACCTAGTGAAGTGGATCCCATGACAGAAGGTGCCGTGTCAGAACCCGGGTCGAGCTACCCCTGGAGCGAGTGGACCGACGGGAAGATGTGGAGGGTCGAGCAAGGCCGAGACTTCTCCGTCGAGCCCGAAGCCTTCGCCAAGGCGGTGAGGGCGCATGCCCGGACGCGAGGCTTGAAGGCGTCCGTGGTCTGCTGCGACGGCGCGGCCTGCTTCCAGTTCCACCAAGCCGATAAGCCTGGCGAGCGACAAATCAGGCTCAAGGCCCTCCGCCAGTACCTCGGTCAGTGATCACGGTGGGTGTGGGACATGGGACGTTCCACACCCACCGCTCGTGTGTCTGGGCTCAGCCGTGGATCAGTGCCGAGTGATCAGCACGGGGAGTGCTGTGTCCCGGGCCGTGGTTAGTACCTGTCGCCCAGGGCCTGGACCGCGTTCACTGCTCGGGTGCTCGCCATGTCCGCTCCGTACCGCCGGAGCATCGCGGGAGACTTCCAGCCGCGCACAGCCATGATGTGCTCGCCGCTGACTCCCCGCGCTTTCAGGTCGTCGGCCCACGTGTGACAGAAGGAGTGGGGAGAGACGACCGACGGGTCGTAGCCCGCCTCCTCGGCCCTCCTCTTCACCATGCGGTGCAGCCCGGCGTACAGGAGCCGCGAGCGGTTCCGTGTCCCGAGCCAGAGCCAGGCATCGGCCGCTCGCTTGTGGAGGGCGCGGAGGCGGAGGTACCGGGTCAGTGCCTTCACTGTCTTCGGCTGGAGAGGGATCACTCGGCCGTCCAGGCTGTTGCGGTCCATCTTGATCGGGAGCACGACCAGAGTGCCGGCGCGCAGGTCGAGGTCCTGGACCCGCAGGTTCAGCAGCTCGTCCGACCGAAGGCCCTCGGTCAGTACGCGGAGGAGTGCGTGATCACGGACGCAGTGGAACTCCTTGCGCCGTGGCTCAGGACCCCAGGCGGTGACGGCGAGGGTGTCGTTCACGAACTCCTCGGAGAGCGTCTTGGGCTTGCCCATGGGCGGCGTGGCGTAGCGCTGGAGCTTGGGGTCCGCGTACGGGTCGGGGTGCTCGTACTCCTCGGCGAGGTAGGCGAACATCGCCCGCAGGTTGCGCTGGGTCGTGTTCGTCCCGCCGGTGTACCCGCCCTTGCCGTCCTGGCTCTTGGGCACGTCGTGCGCCTCGTAGTACCAGCGGAAGTACCGGTTCAGGACGGCGGTGTCCACGTCGGTGAACGACTCGACTCCCACACCCACCGCGTTGATCTGCGGAGAGGCGGTGAGCCAGTGGTGAAGCTGGGTCGCCGCGTACTTGTAGGCGTTGACCGTCCGGCGCTGGAAGGGGCGACCCTTCTTGTTCGTCGTGGTGCTCAGGTGCAACTCAAGCTCTACGATCAGCGCTGTGCGTACGTCCTCGGCGCTCCTGAGCGCGTGTACTGGCGCCGGTGAGAGCGTGTGCGTGCTCTGTGTCGTCGTCGTGCTCACAGGCGCCGAGACGCGCTGCTGTGCTCGCAGTGGATTGCGTGCTGCCACGGTGGAGACCTCTCGTGGTCTGCCGCTAGACAAGTTCTGATCGCCGAAGCGTCTTGCCTAACAGGCGGTGGACGATGAGTCGCAGCACCAAACACAAGACCCCTGATCCGCGAAGTCGCAGATCAGGGGTCTGATGGCGGAGGATACGAGATTCGAACTCGTGAGGGGTTGCCCCCAACACGCTTTCCAAGCGTGCGCCCTAGGCCTCTAGGCGAATCCTCCGCCGCAAACAATACAAGACGCTGAGGGGTGCTCGCGAACGTGATCCGCAGGGTGGGGGAGCGGGTCGATTCCGGGGGCGTCCATCGGCTACGCTGGGGCCAGCCCCTCACGTGGCGCTATCTCACCCAACTCCCCCAGGGCCGGAAGGCAGCAAGGGTAAGTGGGCTCTGGCGGGTGCGTGGGGGGCGCTTTGCGTTCGGTGGCCGTCGTTGTCGGTGGGCCCGGATACGCTCGTAAGCGTGTCGTCCCTTGCGCTGTACCGCCGCTACCGCCCTGAGTCGTTCGCCGAGGTCATCGGGCAGGAGCATGTCACCGCTCCGCTCATGCAGGCCCTGCGTAACAACCGGGTCAATCACGCGTACCTGTTCAGTGGCCCGCGCGGATGCGGCAAGACCACGAGTGCGCGCATCCTCGCCCGCTGCCTGAACTGTGAGCAAGGTCCCACCCCCACGCCCTGCGGGGAGTGCCAGTCCTGCCGGGACCTCGCGCGCAACGGGCCGGGTTCCATCGACGTCATCGAGATCGACGCCGCGTCGCACGGTGGCGTGGACGATGCCCGTGACCTGCGCGAGAAGGCGTTCTTCGGCCCGGCGAGCAGCCGGTACAAGATCTACATCATCGACGAGGCCCACATGGTCACCTCGGCGGGGTTCAACGCCCTGCTGAAGGTCGTCGAGGAGCCGCCGGAGCACCTCAAGTTCATCTTCGCCACGACCGAGCCGGAGAAGGTCATCGGGACCATCCGGTCCCGCACGCACCACTACCCGTTCCGGCTGGTGCCCCCCGGCACGCTGCGCGAGTACCTCGGTGAGGTCTGCGGCCGCGAGGGCATCCCCGTCGAGGACGGGGTGCTGCCGCTGGTCGTGCGGGCCGGCGCCGGGTCCGTGCGTGACTCGATGTCCGTCATGGACCAGCTGCTGGCGGGCGCGGCCGACGACGGTGTGACGTATGCCATGGCCACCTCCCTCCTCGGGTACACGGACGGCTCGCTGCTCGACTCCGTCGTGGACGCGTTCGCCGCCGGGGACGGCGCGGCCGCCTTCGAGGTCGTGGACCGCGTCGTCGAGGGCGGCAACGACCCGCGCCGCTTCGTCGCCGACCTGCTGGAGCGGCTGCGCGACCTGGTGATCCTGGCCGCCGTGCCCGATGCCGGGGAGAAGGGCCTGATCGACGCCCCGGCCGACGTGGTCGAACGGATGCAGGCGCAGGCCTCGGTGTTCGGCGCCGCCGAGCTGTCGCGGGCGGCCGACCTCGTCAACGCCGGTCTCACGGAGATGCGCGGGGCGACCTCGCCCCGGCTCCAGCTCGAACTGATCTGTGCGCGGGTGCTGCTGCCGGCCGCCTTCGACGACGAGCGGTCCTTCCAGGCCCGCCTCGACCGGCTGGAGCGCAGCGGTGTGGTGATGGCTGCGCAGGGCGCGCCCGTCATGGGGTACGTCCCGGGGCCGGAGGCCCACGGCATGGCTCCCGTCGCGCCCGCCGGTCCCGTTCCGTCCGTTCCGTCCGTTGCGTCTGTTCCGGCCGCTGAGGGTCCGGCCGGGGCGCGTGCCGCCGTACGGGGGGCCGGGGCCCCCGGTGCGCCCGTCGCCCCGCCCGCTCCGGCGCCCGCGCCCGCGCCCGCGCCCGTCCCCGTCCGGGACGAGCCGGTCGCCGCCGCGCCCGCCGCCCCGGCTGCGCCCGCCCCTGGCTCCTGGCCCGGTGCCGCTCAGCCCGGGGCCGCACCCGCGCCTGCCCCTGGCGCCTGGCCGGGGGCGGCGAAGCCCGGGGCCGCCGCTCCCGCCGCTCCCGCCGCGGCCGGTGCGTGGCCGAGCGCCGCCGCGCCCGGGTCCGCCCCCGCCCCCGCCGCCCCTGCCCCGGCGCCGCAGCCGGCGGCTCCCGCGCCCGACCGGCCCGCCGCGGCCGCGTCCCCCGGCATGGCCGCCGGGGCCGGCCAGGTGCAGGCCATGTGGCCCGGGATCCTGGAGGCCGTCAAGAACCGCCGCCGTTTCACCTGGATCCTGCTCAGCCAGAACGCCCAGGTCACCGGCTTCGACGGCACGACCCTCCAGCTGGGCTTCCCCAACCCCGGCGCCCGGGACAACTTCTCCAGCAGCGGCAGCGAGGACGTGCTGAAGGCGGTCCTGGCCGAGCAGTTCCAGGTCAACTGGAAGATCGACGCCGTCGTGGGCGGTGGCGGCCCCGCGCCCGCCGCCCCGTCCGCGTACGGCGGGGCGCCCGCGTACGGCGCCCCCGCGGCCCCCGCCCACACGCCCCCGCCGGCCCCCGCCCCCGCGCCGGCCACCCCGGCGCACACGCCGGCGCCCCCGGCCCCGCAGGCGGCCCCCGCCCCCGACCGGACCCCGCCGCCGCAGGCCGCGGCCCCGCCGCCCGTCGCCCCCGAGGACGACGTACCGGAGGACGACGACCCGGACCTGGTCGAGAGCGCGCTCAGCGGTCACGACCTGATCGTGCGCGAGCTCGGAGCCACGGTGGTGGAGGAATATACGAACGAGTAGCGGTGCCGAGTTGGGTGCCCGCACGAAGGGAACCCTGCGGCGCGGGCTAGGCTGAGCGGCGTGAAGGTCCTCGTCATCGGCGGCGGCGCCCGCGAACACGCCCTGTGCCGCTCTCTGTCCCTCGATCCCGACGTCACCGCGCTGTACTGCGCCCCCGGTAACGCCGGGATCGCGGACGTGGCCGAGCTGCGGGAGGTCGACCAGCTCGACGGCGACGCCGTCGCGCGCCTGGCCACCGGGCTCGGCGCCGGCCTGGTCGTCGTCGGCCCGGAGGCGCCGCTGGTCGCCGGGGTCGCCGACGCCGTCCGTGCGGCCGGCGTACCCGTCTTCGGCCCGTCCGCCGAGGCGGCCCGGCTGGAGGGCTCCAAGGCCTTCGCCAAGGACGTCATGGCGGCGGCCGGCGTCCCGACGGCCCGCTCGTACGTCTGCACCACCCCCGAGGAGGTCGACGAGGCCCTCGACGCCTTCGGCGCCCCGTTCGTCGTCAAGGACGACGGCCTGGCCGCGGGCAAGGGCGTCGTGGTGACCGAGGACCGCGAGGCGGCCCGTGCGCACGCGCTGGCCTGCGACCGCGTCGTCATCGAGGAGTACCTCGACGGCCCCGAGGTCTCCCTCTTCGCCATCACCGACGGCGTCACCGTCCTGCCCCTCCAGCCCGCCCAGGACTTCAAGCGCGCGCTCGACGGGGACCAGGGCCCCAACACCGGCGGCATGGGCGCGTACTCGCCGCTGCCGTGGGCGGACCCGAAGCTGGTCGACGAGGTCATGGCCACCGTCCTGCAGCCCACCGTCGACGAGCTGCGCCGCCGCGGCACGCCGTTCTCCGGCCTGCTCTACGCCGGGCTGGCGATCACCTCGCGCGGCGTGCGCGTGATCGAGTTCAACGCGCGCTTCGGCGACCCCGAGACCCAGGTCGTCCTCGCCCGGCTGCGCACCCCGCTGGCCAGCGTCCTGCTGAACGCCGCCAACGGCACGCTGGACGCCGAGCCGCCGCTGAACTGGCGCGACGACGCGGCCGTCACGGTGGTCGTGGCCAGCCACAACTACCCCGGTACGCCGCGCACCGGCGACCCGATCGAGGGCCTGGACGCGATCGCGGCGCAGGACGCCCCCGACGCGTACGTCCTGCACGCCGGGACCCGGCGCGAGGGTGACGCCGTCGTCAGTGCGGGCGGACGGGTGCTGTCGGTGACGGCGACCGGTCCGGACCTGGCACAGGCGCGGGAGAGGGCGTATAAGGCGGTCGCGCGGATCCGGCTGGCCGGCTCGCAGCACCGCACCGACATCGCCGCCCAGGCGGCGCGGGCGGCCGGCGGCCGCTGAGCGGCGGCCGTGTGAGCGGCCGCGGGACCGGCCGTGCGAGCGGCCGGTCCGGACGAACGAGCAGGATCGAGCCCCGCGGGCCCGGAGCGCCGACAGCGCGCCCGGGCCCGCGCGCGTGCGTGCTCGGGCGAGTGCTCGGGCGAGCACTCGGGCGAGTACGCCCGGCCGCGGTCAGCTTTACCCAAAGCCATTCCATCGGGTGATCGATGCACGGTCCGCCTGACGGCCGGGCACACCCCAACTAGGGTGCGGCGCAAGCATTCCGGCACTTGGCCCACCGGCATTGCGATGTCGGTGGCGGGTGTCACAGTGGGGGAGTGAGCAAAGCCGCCGCAGGGCAGAGGGGGTGAGGTCCGGTCGTGTCCGGAACCGGTTCGTTCATGGAGGCGGGCGCGTGGTCCGCGCGCTCGCGGGCCCTCGCCGTGCTGCGGGTGCGCAGTACGGCGCTGGCCGTCGTGCTGCTGCCGGCCGCCGTCGCGGTGGTGCTGGTCACCGCGCGTATGACGGGACGGCTGACCGGGGATCCCTGGCCGGTCGTGACCCTGGTGGTCTGCGCCGTCGCCGCCGTGGTGCTGCTGACCGGCGGGATCTTCGCCGCGGTGGTGCTGCGGGCGAGCCCGGCCGTGACACCCACGGTGCCGCTGTCCGAGGCCGCCGCCCCCGACCTCTACCGCCTGGTGCGGGACCTGGCCGAGCGGCTGGAGGTCCCGGCGCCGTCCGCGATAGCGCTGACGCCCGACTGCGACAGCTGGCTGGAGGACCGTACGCACGCCGCGCACCGGCGCCGGGGCATATCGGATGCCGCGGACCCGGGAGCCGCGCCGGTGCTGGTCATCGGCTCCCCGTTCCTGTGGTGGATGCGGGTCGGCGAGCTGCGGGCGGTCCTCGCCCCGGTCGTCGCCGGTACGGGTCCTTCCGCGCACCCCGACATAGCCGATGCGCGGCGCTTCGTCCGCGGGCTCGACGCCGCGGTGGACGTGGGCAACGGGCGGGGGCTGGGCTGGATCGCCCGGCCGGCCCGGCTGCTGCTGCGGCTGTGCCGCGCGGACGCCGCCGAGATGGAGCGCGGTGTGGCCGCGGCCGCCTCGGAGCGGGCGCAGAGCGTGGACTACGGGCTGCGCATCGTCGCCCAGGAGCAGGTGGGCCTGGCCTACGCGGGCTGGGACCGGCTGCTGACCCGGGTCGCGCTGCCCGCGTGGCGGATGGGCCGCTGGCCGGCCCACCTGGACGCGGGCGTGGTCTCGGCGCTGACCGAGCTGTCCCGGCGGGACCGCCTGGCCGAGGGGTTCACCTCCCGGCTCGGCGAGCGGCCGGCGTGCGACCTGCTGGAGGAACCGGGCGTGGTGGACGAGGCGGCGTCGCTGCTGGCGGCCCGGCTCTTCCACGGCGGCCCGGCCCAGCCGGGGCCGGGCTGGTCGCCGGTGGCCTGGTCGGCGTACCCGGAGGAGGTCGTGGACCGCAAGTGGCGCACGGAGGCGGCGCGGCTGCACCACGCGCTGGACGCAATGGCCGTGCCGGCGGGTGCCGCGCCGGTGCCGGCGCCGCCGCCGTCGGCGGACGGGTTCGCGGGGCCGACGCTGGAGCGGGTGCTGGACTACCTGGCCACGAGCGGGGAGTGCGACGCGCTCGCCGGCCTGCTGAGCGGTGACCTGGCGCGTGAGGAGCGGTCCGGCGGTGCCGGGCAGGCGCACGCGCGCGGGGCGGACGCGGTGCCGCTGTTCCCCCTCCAGCCGCCCAGGAGCGGCCGGGACCTGCTGGCCGACCACGTCACGGCGATGGTGTGCTGTGCCGCGGTCGACTCGGCGGGCGCCGCGCCGGGCCTTGACTGGCTGGACGGCCCGGTCCTCCTGGTCGCCGGCGAACGCCGCGCCGACCTCGCCCCGCGCGTCCTGTCCCTGGTCGAGGACGGCGACGCGGGCCCCCTGCGCGACTGGCTGACCGAAATCGGCGTCCGCCCGGAAAAACCGGTCCGCCTGGTCTGACCGCCCCCGCCCGGGCCCTCCCCCTCCCCACCGATACGCGCCCGCCCGGCCACCTGCCCCCCCCCGCCCCGCGCGGCCACCGCGGGGCGGGAGCCCGTGCCCCCGCGGCGCCCGGGCGAGCCGTCCAGCCGGCCGGCCCCGTCCCGGGCCGCCGCCCGCCCCACGCCCCGCGGGACGTGCCCCGTGCCCCCGCCCCCGCAGAGCCGGTCGCGTCAATTCGCGACGAACGGTGACGGACTGCGTGCGTTATGTGATGTGCTGGGACCGGTCGCGGACGGGCCGCGTTCGGGGGAGCCCGGGACAGGGAGGGGAGAGCGGTATGGGTGCCGACCAGATCCGGCGGTGGGAGTCGGGCGCGCTCGCCCACGCGGTGAGCGATCCCTTCGGGCAGGGCCCCCTGCCGTGGTTCCGGGGCAGCGAGCTGTACTTCGACGACACCGGCCAGGTCGTGCCCTGGTACGTCGACATCCCCGGCCCCCGCGCCGACCGCAGCTCCGGCGGCCCGCGGACCGCCGACGACGTGCACCGCCAGATCAAGGGCTTCGCCTCCACCGGCGCCGTGGCCCCCGGCGAGGCCATCGACTTCCACGTCACCGTCGACCCGCCCCAGCAGTTCTCCGTCGACGTCTACCGCATCGGCCACTACGGCGGCGACGGCGCCAGCAAGATCCACTCCAGTCCCCGGCTCAGCGGCATCGTCCAGCCCGCCCCCCTCACCGCCGACCGGACCGTCTCCTGCCACCACTGGTGGCTGTCCTGGCGGCTCCAGGTCCCCTCGTACTGGAACCTCGGCGCCTACGTCGCCGTCCTCACCACCGCCGACGGCTACCGCTCGCACATCCCCTTCACGGTCCGCGACGACCACCCCGCCGACCTCCTGCTCCTCCTGCCCGACATCACCTGGCAGGCGTACAACCTCTATCCCGAGGACGGCCGCACCGGCGCCAGCCTGTACCACGCCTGGGACGAGGACGGCCGGCTCCTCGGCGAGAAGGACGCGGCCATCACCGTGTCCTTCGACCGCCCCTACGCCGGCGCCGGCCTCCCCCTGCACGTCGGGCACGCCTACGACTTCATCCGCTGGGCCGAGCGCTACGGCTACGACCTCGCCTACGCCGACACCCGCGACCTGCACTCCGGCCGCGTCGACCCGGCCCGCTACCGGGGCCTGGTCTTCCCCGGCCACGACGAGTACTGGTCGGCGCCCATGCGCCGGACCGCCGAGGCCGCCCGCGAACACGGCACCTCGCTGGTCTTCCTCTCCGCCAACACCATGTACTGGCAGGTCGAGTTGAGCCCCTCCCCCTCCGGGGTCCCCGACCGCCTGCTCACGTGCCGAAAACGCCGCGGGCCGGGCCGCCCCACCCTCTGGCGCGAGGTCGACCGACCCGAACAGCAGCTCCTGGGCATCCAGTACGCCGGCCGCGTCCCCGAACCGGCCCCGCTGATCGTCCGCAACGCCACGCACTGGCTGTGGGACTCCACCGGCGCCGCCGACGGCGACGAGCTCGACGGCCTGGTCGCGGGCGAGGCCGACCGCTACTTCCCCCGCACCCAGCTCCCCGAGCACCGGGACCGGATCCTGCTCGCCCACTCCCCGTACGAGGACGGCGACGGCCACCGCCGGCACCAGGAGACCTCGCTGTACCGCGCCCCCAGCGGCGCCCTCGTCTTCGCCTCCGGCACCTTCGCCTGGTCCCCGGCCCTCGACCGCCCGGGCCATGTCGACGAGCGGATCCAGCGGGCCACGGCCAACCTCCTCGACCGGATCTGCAAGCGCGACTGACGGGCGGACGAGGGGCCCCGTGCCCGCGGGCGCGCACCCGTACGGGAGAATGGGACCGCGCTCGTACAGAACCACAGGGAGACCCCGTGTCCGGATTCGTCGAAAAGCCCGAGCCGGTGCAGGTGCCCGGCCTCGTCCACCTCCACACCGGCAAGGTGCGCGACCTCTACCGGAACGAGGCCGGCGATCTCGTCATGGTCGCCAGCGACCGCATGTCCGCGTACGACTGGGTGCTCCCCACCGAGATCCCGGACAAGGGCCGCGTCCTGACCCAGCTGTCCCTGTGGTGGTTCGACCAGCTCGCCGACCTCGTCCCGAACCACGTCCTGGGCACCGACCTGCCCGCCGGCGCCCCCGCCGACTGGGCCGGCCGCACCCTCGTGTGCAGGAACCTGGAGATGATCCCGGTGGAGTGCGTGGCCCGCGGCTACCTCACCGGCTCCGGCCTCGCCGAGTACGAGCAGACCCGCACCGTCTGCGGACTCGCCCTCCCCGAGGGCCTGGTGGACGGCTCCGAGCTGCCCGCGCCGATCTTCACCCCGGCCGCCAAGGCCGCCGTCGGCGAGCACGACGAGAACGTCTCGTACGAGGAGGTCGCCCGCCAGGTCGGCGCCGAGACCGCCGCCGTACTCCGCCAGACCACCCTCGCCGTCTACGGCCGGGCCCGCGACATCGCCCGCGAGCGCGGCGTGATCCTCGCGGACACCAAGTTCGAGTTCGGCTTCGCCGACGGGGAACTGGTGATCGCCGACGAGGTGCTGACCCCGGACTCGTCCCGCTTCTGGCCGGCCGACGCGTGGGAGCCGGGCCACGCCCAGCCGAGCTACGACAAGCAGTTCGTGCGCGACTGGCTGACCTCGCCCGCTTCCGGCTGGGACCGGCACGGCGAGACGCCCCCGCCGGCCCTGCCGCAGGAGATCGTCGAGGCGACCCGCGCCAAGTACATCGAGGCGTACGAGCGGATCACCGGCCAGGCCTGGTCGTAACCGCGTACGGCAGCCCCCGGCCCCGGGGCCCGGAAACGGGCTCCCGGGCGGGGCTCCGGACACGACGAAGGCCCCGGTCTGATGACCGGGGCCTTCGCTTCACGAGCGGACGACGAGATTCGAACTCGCGACCCTCACCTTGGCAAGGTGATGCTCTACCAACTGAGCCACGTCCGCATGCGCCGTAGCGCGAGACCCACTATACCCAACCTCGCTCGCGTGCGAGACGTACCGCCGTGTGCCGGTTCTCCGCACCCAGCTTCGAGGCCGCCGACGAGAGGTAGTTCCGTACCGTCCCCTGCGACAGCACGGCCCGCTCCGCGATCTCCGCGATCGGCGCCCCGTCCGCCGCGAGTTCCAGCACCTCGGCCTCCCGCGCGGTCAGCGGCGAGTCCCCGGCGCTGATCGCGTCGGCCGCCAACTCCGGGTCCACGTAGCGGCCTCCGCCGTGCACGGTCCGGATGATCTCGGCGAGCTTCTGCGCCGAGACGGTCTTGGGCGCGAAGGCCCGCACCCCCGCCGCCAGCGCCCGCTTCAGGTGCCCGGGACGGCCGTGACTGGTCACGATCATGGTCTTGCAGTCCGGGAGTTCGGCCCGCAGCGATGTGGCGACACTCACACCGTCCGCCCCCGGCATCTGCATGTCGAGCACGGCCACGTCCGGCCGGTGCGCCCGCGCCATCGCCAGCGCCTCCGGCCCCGACGCCGCCTCGGCCACGACCAGCAGGTCGTCCTCCAGCGCCAGGAGCGCGGCGACCGCGGCCCGGATCAGGTGTTCGTCGTCGGCCAGCAGTACACGTACGGGGCTCACGCCCGCACCTCCTGTTCAGAGATCTCGGCAACCTCGGGGCTCTCCACCCGCAGCTCGTGCTCCGGGATCCGCGCGGTCAGCCGGAACCGGCCGCCTGCGATCCGTCCCGCCTCCAGCGTCCCGTCCACCGAGGCGAGCCGCTCGCGCAGCCCGGCGAGTCCGGAGCCGGGGCGCCCGGCGGGCTCCGCCGGGACGCCGTCGTTCTCCACCACCAGCTCCAGCGAGTCCCCCGTTCCCGCCGTGAGCCGGATCACGCAGCGGTGGGCGTCCCCATGCCGCAGCACGTTGGTGGTGGCCTCGCGCACCACCCAGCCCAGCGCCGACTGCACCGCCGGCGGCAGCGTACGCCGCTCCCGCCGCTCCACGCGGCAGTCGATCCCGGCGGCGCTCAGCACCCCGCGGGCGCCTTCGAGCTCCACCGTGAGATCGGCCTGGCGGTAGCCGCGCACCACGTCGCGCACCTCGCGCTGCGACTCCCGCGCGATCCGCTGGACCTCGATCATCTGCTCCACCGCCTCGGGGCGTTCGCGCCGCGCCAGCTGCACCGCCAGCTCGCTCTTGAGGGCGATCACCGCGAGGTTGCGGCCCATCACGTCGTGCAGGTCGCGGCCGAACCGCAGCCGTTCCTCGGCCACCGCCAGCTGGGCCTCCAGCTCGCGCGATCGGTCCAGCTCCCACACGGTCGTCAGCAGCCAGGACGAGAACCCGCAGGTGAAGGAGAGGAACACGGCGGCGATCAGGACGCCGATCGTGTAGCCGAGGACGTCGGCGCCGGGCAGACCGAGGGCCAGGGCCGCCAGGCCCGTGGCGAGGGCGACGGCCGGCGCGACGTACCGCATGTGCCGGACCTTCTTCAGGCACAGCACCACCGAGCCGCTCGACCAGCAGGTCATCCCCACCACGAGCGTCGCGCCGACCCCGGTCGGCAGCCGCCCGGAACTCTCCAGGACGAGGACGCACAGCACCGCGCCGCCCGTGGCGCCGAGCAGGACGCCCAGCATCCGCACCGGCCGGTCCCGCCGTTCCACCACCCAGTCCAGGGCCTTGGAGGAGAGCATTCCGCACAACACCGCGTGCGCGCACACCATCAGGCACAGGGCCCACTCCAACGGGCCCGGTCCCTTCCCCGCGTTGGGCAGGGGCGTCAGGGAGATCGAGACGATCTCGATCAGGACGAAGAAGTGGAAGGACCAGCGGGTGTACACCTCGACCTTCGCGGCCTGACTGCGGTTCTTCCACCACCCGGTCAGTTTCGACACGTTCCCCGTCCCCCCTCGTTTCCGCTGATCAGCGGCGCGGCTCCCAGCGGAACCACTTCTGGACAGCAAACACCGTGATCACGATCCAGGCCAGCGTGACCAGGGCGGCGCGCGCCAGGTCGGTACCCGCTTCCGTCCCGGTCCAGCCCGCGCGCACCAGGGTCATCACACCGCTCAGCGGCAGCAGTTCGCACACCGAGGCCAGCTTCTCGGGCATCGTGTCCGTCGGGACGAACAGCCCCGAGCCCACCGTGGTCACCAGGAACAGCGGCAGCGTGGTGATACCGGCGCTCTCCACGTTGCGGGTGAAGGAGCTGGTCACGGCCGACATCCCGGCCAGCATCACGATGCCCGCCAGCACAGCGGCCGCCACCAGCAGCGGGTTGTCGGGGGCCGTCGCGTCCAGGGCGGCCGCCCCGGCCACCGCCAGCACCACGACCTGGAGGAGCGCCAGGACGGCGGAGGGCAGCGCGGTGCCCGCCAGGATCTCGAGGTCGCCGGCCTCGCCCGTGCGCAGCCGCTTGAGGACCAGCTCCTCGCGCCGGGCGACGTACGCGGAGACGAGGTTCATGTAGACGACGAGGATCAGCACCATGCCGATGCCGCCGGTCAGGGTGGCCTCGCCGATCGCCGCCGTGCCGCCCTCCAGGTCGAACTCGCCGAGCGAGGAGTGCAGCACGTAGACCATCACCAGCGGCATCAGCAGCGCCACCGACAGCGTGGCGCGGTTGCGCACCAGCAGGGTGAGTTCGGAGCGGCCGAGCGCGAAGAGCCGCCCGGGGTCGAGGGTCAGCGTGTTCATCGGGTGCCTGCCATCTTCTCGGTACGGTCGGTGGTCTGCGCGGTGGCCTGCGCCGTCGTCCGGTCCGTGCTCCGGTCCGTGCTCCGGTCCGTGCTCCGGTCGGTGGTCCGCGGGCCGTCCGCGGCGCCGGCCCGGCGGCTCTGCGCGATCTCCAGGAACGCCTCCTCCAGCGAGGCGGACCGGGCGTCCAGCCCGGCGAGCTGCACGTCGGCCTCGTCGGCCCAGCGCAGCAGTTCGCCCAGCGCGGCCTGGAGCTGATCGGTACGGATCTCCACCCGCCGGCCCTCGGCCGCGGCCCGCAGCGACAGCGGCAGCCGGGCCGGGGCGACGCCCTCGGGCAGGGTGAAGCGGATCCGGGACGGGCGGGTCGCGGTGACCTCGGCCGGGGTGCCGGAGAGCACGATCTCGCCCTCGTGCAGGATCGCGAGGCGGTCCGCGAGCTCCTCGGCCTCCTCCAGGTAGTGCGTGGTCAGCACGACCGTGGTGCCCTCGTCCCGCAGCGCCCACACCAGCGCCCAGGTGTCCCGGCGGCCCTCGGGGTCCATCCCGGTGGTGGGCTCGTCCAGGAACAGCACCTCGGGCCGCCCCAGCAGGGCCAGCGCCAGGTCCAGGCGCCGCCGCTCGCCGCCGGACAGCTGCTTGACCCGTACGTCGCCGCGCGCGGCCAGCCCGACCAGCTCCAGCACCTCGGCCCCCGGCCGGGCCCCGGTGGTGACCCCGGCCCACATCCGCACGGTCTCGGTGACGGACAGGTCGGAGGGGAAGCCGCCCTCCTGGAGCATGACCCCGGTACGCGGCCGTACCGCGGCACGCTGCTTGTACGGGTCGAGCCCGAAGACCCTGACCCGGCCGCCGCCGGGCGCGGCCAGCCCTTCCAGCAGCTCGACGGTGGAGGTCTTGCCGGCCCCGTTGGTGCCGAGGAGGGCGAAGATCTCGCCGCGGGCGACGGAGAAGGAGATCCCGCGGACGGCCTCGAATCCTCCGGAGTAGCCGCGGCGCAGTCCCTCGACTTCGATCACTGTCTGGTCGGTGTCAGTCATGACTCCAGACTCGCCGCGGACCGGTGACGGCAGCAGTGCGGGCTGTCATCACCCCCGATGACAAATGTCATCGGGCAGTCGGTACACGAGAAAGGCCCCGGTCTGATGACCGGGGCCTTTCCTTCACGAGCGGACGACGAGATTCGAACTCGCGACCCTCACCTTGGCAAGGTGATGCTCTACCAACTGAGCCACGTCCGCATGCTGCCGATCAGCTTTCACTGATCGGTGCGTGCACCACTCTACCTGATCCACAGCAGTGGTCGGTAAAGCTTTATGCAGAGCGGGTGACAGGAATCGCACACTGCGCCTTCCCCCTGGAAGGGGGATGTTCTGCTACTGAACTACACCCGCACGACCTTCGGGGTTCTGACCTGCGGTCTTGGCCCCTCGGCGTGATCCACACACTAGCGGATGCCGGGGGGTGGTTGGCAAATCGGGATCAGATCGGGGGTCAGTGGGCCGCGTTGTAGGCCTCGTAGACCCGCTTCGGGATCCGGCCCCGGGGCGGCACGTCGAAGTCGTGCGAGCGGGCCCAGGCCCGTACGACCGCCGGGTCGGGTGCCAGCGCCGTGTGCTTGTAGGCCTTCCCCGAGCGCGCCTGGCGGCGGCCGGCGGCCACGTACGGCTCCAGGCTCTTCCGCAGTTTCTTTGCGTTGGCGAGATTGAGGTCGATCTCGTACGACTTACCGTCCAGCCCGAAGGCGACCGTTTCCGCCGCTTCCCCGCCTTCGAGGTCGTCGGAGATCGTGACTACTACGCGCTGCGCCACGGATATCGGTCCCTTCGCGGGGACATCTCCGCCCGCGTGACGTGCGGTGATGTCGCCTGTGTGGATGTTTCGGGGCAATGCTTGTTTCACCAGGAATCCTGGTGGATTCCTTTGTACCGCGATTTCCCGCGCATGGTGAAGTCCAGTTAATTGTCTCCGCGTGTCCCGCCGCAATCCCGAGCGCGTGGTTTTCCGGTGGATTTTGCGAAGCGTTGGTGAAGCCGAAACCGGCCGCCGATCGGGGCTGTCCGATATCTACCCGCGTAGAAATTTTGGACGGGTACGCTGAGGGAACCGCCTTCGCACCAACCACCACTCGGGAGTGCCAGTGGCACGCGTCGTAGTCGACGTCATGCTCAAGCCGGAGATCCTCGACCCCCAGGGCCAGGCGGTGCAGCGTGCACTGCCGCGCCTGGGCTTCGAGGGCATCGCCGACGTCCGCCAGGGGAAGCGCTTCGAACTGGAAGTGGAGGGCCCGGTCGACCAGGCCGCCCTCGACCGCATCCACAAGATGGCCGAAACGTTCCTCGCCAACACCGTCATCGAGGACTTCACCGTGAAGGTCGAGGACTGACGGTGACCACTCGCATCGGAGTCGTGACGTTCCCCGGGACGCTCGACGACCAGGACTCGCTGCGCGCCGTGCGCATCGCGGGCGCCGAGCCGGTCTCGCTGTGGCACCGCGACAAGGACCTGCACCAGGTCGACGCGGTCGTCCTCGCGGGCGGCTTCTCGTACGGCGACTACCTGCGCGCCGGCGCCATCTCCCGCTTCTCGCCGGTGATGGAGACGATCATCGACCAGGCGCGGGCGGGCATGCCCGTCCTCGGCATCTGCAACGGCTTCCAGATCCTCACCGAGGCCCACCTGCTGCCGGGTGCGATGCTCCGCAACAACCACCTGCACTTCATCTGCCGCGACCAGAAGCTGCGCGTCGAGAACGCCGGCACCGCCTGGACCGGCGACTACGAGCAGGGCCAGGAGATCTCGGTCCCGCTCAAGAACATGGACGGCCGGTACGTCGCCGACGAGCGCACGCTCGACGAGCTGGAGGCCGAGGGCCGCGTGGCCTTCCGGTACGTGGACATGAACCCGAACGGTTCGCTGCGCGACATCGCCGGCATCACCAACGCCGCGGGCAACGTCGTCGGCCTCATGCCGCACCCCGAGCACGCGGTCGAGCCGCTGATCGGGACGGGCCGCACCGACGGTCTCCCGTTCTTCACCTCGGTCCTGAAGAAGCTGGTCAGCGCATGAGCCTCGACACCGTCAAGAACGCCACCGAAACCCCGGACGCCTCCCAGCCCTGGAAGGAACTCGGCCTCAAGGCGGACGAGTACGCCCGCATCCGCGAGATCCTCGGCCGCCGCCCCACCGGCGCCGAGCTCGCCATGTACTCCGTCATGTGGTCCGAGCACTGCTCCTACAAGAGCAGCAAGGTGCACCTGAAGCAGTTCGGCGAGAAGGCCCCCGAGAACACCGCCCTGCTCGTCGGCATCGGTGAGAACGCCGGCGTCGTCGACGTCGGCCAGGGCTACGCGGTCACCTTCAAGGTCGAGTCGCACAACCACCCCTCGTACATCGAGCCCTACCAGGGCGCGGCGACCGGCGTCGGCGGCATCGTCCGCGACATCCTCGCCATGGGCGCCCGCCCGGTCGCCGTCGTCGACCCGCTGCGCTTCGGCGCGGCCGACCACCCCGACACCAAGCGCGTCCTGCCGGGCGTCGTCGCGGGCATCGGCGGCTACGGCAACTGCCTGGGCCTGCCCAACATCGGCGGCGAGGTCGTCTTCGACTCCTGCTACCAGGGCAACCCGCTGGTCAACGCCGGCTGCATCGGCGTGATGAAGCACGAGGACATCCACCTGGCCAAGGCCTCCGGCCCCGGCAACAAGGTCATCCTCTACGGCGCCCGTACCGGCGGCGACGGCATCGGCGGCGTGTCCGTGCTGGCCTCGGAGACCTTCGACGACAGCAAGCCCACCAAGCGCCCCGCCGTCCAGGTCGGCGACCCGTTCCAGGAGAAGCTCCTCATCGAGTGCACCCTGGAGATCTTCAAGGAGAAGCTGGTCGCCGGCATCCAGGACCTCGGCGGCGCCGGGCTCTCCTGCGCCACCAGCGAGCTGGCCTCGGCCGGCTCCGGCGGCATGCGCGTCGAGCTGGACACCGTCCCGCTGCGCGACGCGACGCTCTCGCCCGAGGAGATCCTCATGAGCGAGTCGCAGGAGCGCATGTGCGCGATCGTCGAGCCGCAGCACGTCGACCGCTTCATGGAGATCTGCGAGAAGTGGGACGTCATCGCCACCGTCATCGGTGAGGTGACCGACGGCGAGCGCCTGGAGATCTTCTGGCACGGCGAGCAGATCGTGGACGTGCCCCCGGGCACCGTCGCCCACGAGGGCCCGGTCTACCACCGCCCGTACGCCCGCCCCGAGTGGCAGGACGCCCTCCAGGCCGACGACGCGGGCAGGCTGGCGCGGCCGCAGACCTCCGAGGAGCTGCGCGCGCAGGTCCTGGCCCTGGTCTCGTCCCCGAACCAGGCCTCGAAGTCCTGGGTCACCGACCAGTACGACCGCTTCGTGCAGGGCAACACCGTCCTCGCGCAGCCCGAGGACGCCGGCATGGTCCGCATCGACGCGGACACCAACCTCGGCGTGGCCATGGCGACCGACGGCAACGGCCGGTACGCCAAGCTCGACCCGTACGCGGGTGCGCAGCTGGCCCTGGCGGAGGCCTACCGCAACGTCGCCGCGACCGGCGCCAAGCCGCTGGCGATCTCCGACTGCCTGAACTTCGGCTCGCCCGAGGACCCGGGCGTCATGTGGCAGTTCGCCGAGGCCACCCGTGGTCTCGCGGACGGCTGCCTGGAGCTGGGCACCCCGGTGACCGGCGGCAACGTCTCGCTGTACAACCAGACCGGTGACATCGCGATCCACCCGACCCCGGTCGTGGCGGTCCTCGGTGTGATCGACGACGTCAACCGCCGTACGCCGATGGCGTTCGCGGAGCCGGGCCAGCTGCTCTACCTGCTCGGCGACACCGCCGAGGAGTTCGGCGGTTCGGCGTGGTCCGAGGTCGTCCACGGCCACCTGGGCGGCCTGCCGCCGAAGGTGGACCTGGGACGCGAGAAGCTGCTGGGCGAGATCCTCATCTCGGCGTCCCGCGACGGCATGATCGACGCGGCGCACGACCTGTCGGACGGCGGCGTGATCCAGGCGCTCACCGAGTCCTGCCTGCGCGGCGGCAACGGCGCGCGGATCGTGGTACCGGAGACGCTGGACGCGTTCACGTTCCTCTTCTCGGAGTCCGCGGGCCGCGCGATCGTGGCCGTCCCGCGCAGCGAGGAGCTCCGCTTCACCGACATGTGCGGCGCGCGCGGCCTGCCGGCCACCCGCATCGGCGTGGTCGACGGCGACGAGATCGAGATCCAGGGCGAGTTCGGCATCCCGCTGGCCGAGCTCCGCGAGGCCCACGAGGCCACGATCCCGGCGCTGCTGGCCTGACACGGGTCAGGGTCGGCCGGAACCGGTACGGAACAGGGGCCGGGGCCTGTCCACAGGGTGTGGACAGGCCCCGGCCCCTGTCGTTCTCCGTTGCTACGGTGCTGGGGACATCGGGGGAAGCACGGGCGAACGGGGGTGGGGTCGTGTTCGATCCGACGTTGGGCATGCCGGAGCCGCGACCACCGGCGAGCGGCGGCGACCGGGACCGGCCGGGCGGGGAGCAGCGCGTCCTGCCCGACCGGGGGCGGTCGTGGAACAGGGTCAACGCGCTGCTGTGCACGCTGGCCGTGCTCGGGGTGCTCGTGGGCGGCTGGTCGTTGTACGACTCGTACGGGCGCCGGCAGGTCCGCCAGGAGAGCCGTGCCGCCATCGAGGAGTCCTGTGCGGGCCTGGTCGACGCCTCCGCCGTGCTGCGGCTGAGCGGCGGGGTGGACCGGGTGGAGCCCGGCAGACCTCACCGGCCGGGGGTGGACCTCACCCGTCGGTCGAGCAGCTGCCTGCTGGACACGGTCCGTGACGTGGCCGAGCGCTCCCGTACGACGCGGCACTTCACGCTCACGGTCGATGTCCGTTCCCGTGCGCCCCGCACGGACGGGCCCGGGGCGGAACAGGTGGGGGACACGAAGCCGTTCACGTCCGACGGGATACGCGAGCGGGACGACGCCACCGCCCGGCTCGACCTGCCCGACCGCGTCCCGCTGGGTGACGGCACGCTGGGGGACCACGGGCGGCGCAGCGTCTCCGTCGTCGCCCCGTGCCGTACGCCCACCGCCGCCGGGACCACCTCGATCCTGGTCACCGCGTCCTCCGGGGAGGCCGTCGGGGCCACCGAGGCGGACCTGGGGTCGGTGGGCCGGCTCGCCCGGGACGCGGCGGTCTCGGCCGCGCGGCGGCTGGGCTGCGAGGCAGAACTCCCCGCGCTTCCGGCCCGGCTGCCGCTGCCCGCCCCCGATCTGGGACCGGCGGAATCCGGCCGCGGCACCTGTGCCTGGTTCGCGGCCATACGGTCCGGCGGTCCGGCCGGTGCCGGTGCCGGTGCCGGTGCCGCCGCCGCCGAAGGTGCCGGGCGGGACCGGTTGCCCGACCGGGCGGCCGGTGCGCCCGCCGGCGCACACAGCCGGGTGGAGTCCTGTGTCCTGGCGGTGAGCCCGGACGGGGCGCGCCGGGTGCTGTCGGGGCTCACCCCCGAGGAACGCCAGGGCCAGGACGTCGAGCGGGTCCTGGACGACCGGCCGTGGTGGATCAGGACGTACTCCGCCTTCGGCGACGACGCCGACGGGGCCCTGGTGATGACCGACTTCCAGGTCCGCCCGATACCCGTGCTGGGTGCGGGGCGCTCGCAGGACGGAGAGGTCCTCTTCGGCTCCGCGACCTGCGCCGGCCGGCCCGCCGCCCTCACCCTGCACGTGCCGCCCGGCTACGGCGCGGTGCTCGGCGAGGCCCGGCTGTCGGAGCTGTTCACCGCGTACGCCACCGAGACCGCGCAGCGGCGGGGCTGCACCGGGCTGAAGCTTCCCGGGCCCGCCGGGAGGAGTGGGTAGGGTCGGGCCATGCCGCCCGCCAGGAAGAAGCCGCGCGCCTACGACGCGCAGCGCATCCGTGCCGCCGTCACCACCCAGTTCGGCCATGTCACCGACGCGGTGGGGGAGCTGACCCCCGAACAGCTGGCGCGGCCCGCCGGGCTGGGCGTGTGGACGGTCGGCGAACTGGCCGCGCACATCGCGTGGATCGCCGACTCCCTCGCCGGCGGCCTGGAGCGGCCACCGGTGGAGAAGGCCACGCTGAGCGCGGTCGAGTGGCCCTTCGCCACCGCCCCGATGGCCGGCCGGATCGCGGACGCCGCCGGTGAGACCCTGCGCGGCGGCCCGCTGCCCGAGCTGTACGAACGGGCCGGGGACCGGATGGCGCGGGCGCTGGCCGAGCACCGCGACGGCCGGGTGCTGGACCTGTGGATCGGTGCCATGACGCTGGGGGACTTCCTGGTCACGCGCACCGTGGAACTGGTGGTCCACACCGACGACCTCAACCGGGCGGCGGGGTTGGCGATCCCCCTCGAACGGCAGGCCCTCGCCGCCTGCACCCGGCTGCTCGCCGACGCCCTCGCGTACAAGGCGCCCGGCGGCTCGGTGGAGGTACGCGTGCCCCCGTTCGCCGTGGTCCAGTGCGTCGAGGGGCCCCGGCACACCCGGGGGACCCCGCCCAACGTCGTGGAGACCGACCCGCTGACCTGGATCCGGCTGGCCACCGGCCGTACCGGATGGGCGCAGGAGGTCGAGGACGCCCGGGTGCGGGCCAGCGGGGAGCGGGCGGACCTGTCCGCGCTGCTGCCGCTGATGGGCTGAGCGGCTCATGGGCTGAGCGGCGGATGGGCTGAGCGGGGGACGGGCGCGGAACCGGACCGGCGGGGCGTACGTCGGACCGGTATGCGAACCCACGGCAGGCACACGCGTACGACCGTCCCGGCCGCGGCCCTGGCCGCCGTCCTCGCCCTGGCGGCGGGCGCCTGCGGCCAGAGCGGGCCCGGCCCCGCAGCATCGGTGCCCGGCGGCGACACGGTCTCCGTGACCGAACCGACCCCGGCCCCCGCGGCGCCCCTCGTCGGCACCCGGTGGACGGTGACCGCCCTGGTCGACGCCGCCGGGGCCACCGACGTACCGGCCGAGGCGGCCGCGCGGGCCCACTTCACCATCGACGCGGACGGCTCGGTCCGCGGCAGCCTGGGCTGCAACCGCTTCACCGGCCGCGTCACCACCGACGCCGGTACGGTCACATTCGGCCCCGTCTCCGCGACCCGCATGGCGTGCGGCGGCCCGACGGGCGAGGTCGAGCGCGCCCTGAGCACCCTCCTGGCCGCCGGTCCCCTCACGTACGCGGTCACCGGCCAGACGATGACCCTGACGACCCCCGCCGGCACGGGCGTGACCGCCCAGGGCACGGTCGCGGTGGAATAGCCGCCCGCGCCGGTCCGTGAACGGGCAGGCGGAAAGGGTGAAATCGATCAGTGCGCGGGGCGGGAGCCGCCACGCATTTCCTCGTACGTATCGACAACGCACCGGATGGCGAGACGCAAGGGTCCCGTCACCCTCCGTGCTGTGACATTTCCCGGGCGTCCCCAATTCGGACCAGTGGTCGATCTCGCCTACACTCGGTGGCGTGCCTCGTGGTGATGGACGACTCAACCACGACCTGCTCCCCGGCGAGAAGGGCCCCCAGGACGCTTGCGGCGTCTTCGGTGTCTGGGCTCCGGGTGAAGAGGTCGCCAAGCTCACCTACTTCGGACTGTATGCACTGCAGCACCGTGGACAGGAGTCCGCGGGAATCGCTGTGAGCAACGGTTCCCAGATCCTCGTCTTCAAGGACATGGGCCTCGTTTCCCAGGTCTTCGACGAAACCTCCCTCGGCTCTCTCCAGGGCCACATCGCGGTCGGTCACGCCCGTTACTCCACCACCGGTGCCTCGGTGTGGGAGAACGCGCAGCCCACCTTCCGCGCGACCGCCCACGGCTCGATCGCCCTGGGACACAACGGCAACCTGGTGAACACCGCCGAACTCGCGGAAATGGTCGCCGACCTTCCTCGGCAGGACGGCCGAGCCACCCAGGTGGCCGCCACCAACGACACCGACCTCGTCACGGCCCTGCTGGCCGGCCAGACCGACGACGACGGCAGGCCCCTGACCATCGAGGAGTCGGCCGCCAAGGTCCTCCCGCAGGTCAAGGGCGCCTTCTCGCTCGTGTTCATGGACGAGGGAACCCTCTACACCGCCCGTGACCCGCAGGGCATCCGCCCGCTGGTCCTCGGCCGCCTGGAGCGCGGCTGGGTGGTCGCGAGTGAGACCGCCGCCCTGGACATCTGCGGCGCCAGCTTCGTCCGCGAGGTCGAGCCGGGCGAGCTCATCGCGATCGACGAGAACGGTCTGCGCACCTCTCGTTTCGCGGAAGCAAAGCCGAAGGGCTGTGTCTTCGAGTACGTCTACCTGGCGCGCCCGGACACCGACATCGCCGGCCGGAACGTCTACCTCTCCCGCGTGGAGATGGGCCGGCGGCTGGCCAAGGAAGCCCCGGCCGACGCCGACCTGGTGATAGCGACCCCGGAGTCCGGCACCCCCGCCGCCGTCGGGTACGCCGAGGCCAGCGGTATCCCGTACGGCTCCGGCCTGGTCAAGAACGCCTACGTCGGCCGGACCTTCATCCAGCCCTCGCAGACGATCCGCCAGCTGGGCATCCGCCTGAAGCTCAACCCCCTCAAGGAAGTCATCCGCGGCAAGCGCCTGGTGGTCGTCGACGACTCGATCGTCCGCGGCAACACCCAGCGCGCGCTGGTGCGCATGCTCCGCGAGGCCGGCGCGGCCGAGGTCCACATCCGGATCTCCTCGCCGCCGGTGAAGTGGCCGTGCTTCTTCGGCATCGACTTCGCCACCCGGGCCGAGCTGATCGCCAACGGCATGACGGTCGAGGAGATCGGCAAGTCGCTCGGCGCGGACTCCCTGGCGTACATCTCGCTCGATTCCATGATCGAGGCGACCACCATCCAGAAGCCGAACCTCTGCCGTGCCTGCTTCGACGGCGAGTACCCGATGGAGCTGCCGGACCCGGAGCTCCTCGGCAAGCAGCTGCTGGAGACCGAGCTGGCAGGCGGTACGGACGCGGCCGACGCGCTCCGCCGCCCGTGACCTCCCGCGACGCCTCGCACCACCCTGCAGTAACGACACGAAAGCTCTCTCCTGTCATGACAGAGAAGACCACCGGTGCCAGCTACGCGGCCGCGGGTGTGGACATCGAAGCGGGCGACCGCGCCGTCGAGCTCATGAAGGAGTGGGTGAAGAAGACGCAGCGCCCCGAGGTCCTCGGCGGCCTCGGCGGTTTCGCCGGCCTCTTCGACGCCTCCGCCCTCAAGCGCTACGAGCGCCCGCTGCTGGCCTCCGCCACCGACGGGGTCGGCACCAAGGTGGACATCGCCCGCCAGATGGGCGTGTACGACACCATCGGCCACGACCTGGTCGCCATGGTCATGGACGACATCGTGGTGTGCGGTGCCGAGCCGCTCTTCATGACCGACTACATCTGCGTCGGCAAGGTCCACCCCGAGCGCGTCGCCGCCATCGTCAAGGGCATCGCGGAGGGCTGCGTCCTGGCCGGCTGTGCCCTGGTCGGCGGCGAGACCGCCGAGCACCCGGGCCTGCTGGGCCCGGACGACTTCGACGTGGCGGGCGCGGGCACGGGCGTCGTCGAGTACGACCGACTGCTCGGCGCGGATCGCATCCGTACGGGTGACGCCGTCATCGCGATGGCGTCGTCCGGCCTTCACTCGAACGGGTACTCACTCGTCCGGCACGTGCTCTTCGACCGGGCCGGGCTCGCCCTGGACCGGGAGGTCGCGGAGTTCGGCCGCACCCTCGGCGAGGAGCTCCTGGAGCCCACCAAGATCTACTCGCTGGACTGCATGGCCCTCACCCGCACCACCGAGGTCCACGCCTTCTCGCACATCACCGGCGGCGGCCTCGCGGCCAACCTGGCCCGGGTCATCCCCGACCACCTGCACGCCACGGTCGACCGGACCACCTGGACCCCGGGCGCGGTGTTCGACCTGGTCGGCAGGACCGGCCGGGTGGAGCAGCTGGAGCTGGAGAAGACCCTGAACATGGGCGTCGGCATGATGGCCGTCGTCCCCCAGGAGTCGGTGGACGTGGCCCTGACCACGCTGGCCGACCGGGGCGTCGACGCCTGGGTCGCCGGCGAGATCGTCGAGCGTGGCGCGCACACCCAGGGCGCGGCCCTCACTGGTTCCTACGCGGGCTGAGCAGCACCAAAACCCGGTCCGGGGCGATGCCCTGGACCGGGTTTGTGTGTTCGGACGTGTCCGGCTCCGTGCACGAAGCCGGTGTCCGGCTACGACATGGAGAGCGTCAAGCGCCGCGACGCTGTTGCGACGACGGACCGGACTCGTCGTCCTCGTCCTCGTCGTCGTCGTTGTACAGATCCGCGTAGCGGGCGTACGGGTCGTCTTCTTCGTCGTCGTCCTCGAACGGCTCGCCATTCGGCGGCTGCTGTGAGATCGGTTGCGAAGTCGATGCGCCCAGCTCGCTGGCCAGACGCGTCAGGTCAGTCCCGCCGCTGCTGTACTTCAGCTGGCGGGCGACCTTCGTCTGCTTGGCCTTTGCCCGGCCGCGCCCCATGGCTCGACCCCCTCGGTGACGGGGCTCGACGGCCCCAGAGTCTTGACACGCGTTCATGGTTCGGAGCGGGCTCTCCTTGGAGAGACCGTCCGTAGGGCTTTAACGGTACCTGCTTCCGCGGCCATACGGTACGCCGCCCGCATGACGCGCCCCGGCGCAGTGACCATGAGACGCCCCGTACTCGCTGGTCAGCTGCGATTTTAACCCGTTATTGGCGGGCGACCCGCCGAAGTGCAGTGAGTCTTGTCTCCCCGCGACCCCGGCGGGCCCGTTCCACGGCCCTAGGCGTGCCGCGCGGCCCGCGCGTCGGCCATCCGCTGCTCGGCGATCCGGTCGGCGGCCGCGGCCGGCGGAATACCGTCCGCCTTCGCACGTGCGAAGATCTCCAGGGTGGTGTCGAAGATCTTCGTCGCCTTGACCTTGCACCGGTCGAAGTCGAAGCCGTGCAGCTCGTCGGCGACCTGGATGACCCCGCCCGCGTTGACCACGTAGTCGGGCGCGTAGAGGATCCCGCGGTCCGCGAGGTCCTTCTCGACGCCCGGGTGCGCGAGCTGGTTGTTGGCCGCACCGCAGACGACCTTGGCGGTGAGCACCGGCACGGTGTCGTCGTTGAGGGCACCGCCCAGCGCGCAGGGGGCGTAGATGTCCAGGCCCTCGACGCGGATGAGGGCGTCGGTGTCGGCGACCGCCGTGACCTTGCCCGGGTGCTTGTCCAGGACGCGCTGGACGGACTCCTGGCGGACGTCCGTGATCACGACCTCCGCGCCGTCCTCCAGCAGGTGCTCGACCAGGTAGTGGCCGACCTTGCCGACGCCCACGACGCCGACCTTGCGCCCGCGCAGCGTCGGGTCGCCCCACAGCGCCTGCGCGCTCGCCCGCATGCCCTGGAAGACGCCGTACGCGGTGAGCACCGAGGAGTCGCCGGCGCCGCCGTTCTCGGGGGAGCGGCCGGTCGCCCAGCGGGTCTCGCGGGCCACGACGTCCATGTCCGCGACGTACGTGCCGACGTCGCAGGCGGTCACGTAGCGGCCGCCGAGGGACTCCACGAACCGGCCGTAGGCGAGCAGCAGTTCCTCGCTCTTCAGCACGTCGGGGTCGCCGATGATCACGGCCTTGCCGCCGCCGTGGTCGAGCCCGGCGAGGGCGTTCTTGTACGACATGCCGCGGGCGAGGTTGAGGGCGTCGAGGACGGCCTCCTCGTCGGAGGCGTACGCGTGGAAGCGCGTACCGCCGAGGGCGGGGCCCAGCGCGGTGGAGTGGATGGCGATGACGGCCTTGAGGCCCGTGGCCCGGTCCTGGCACAGCACGACTTGCTCGTGGCCGCCCTGCTCCGTACGGAACAGGGTGTGCAGGACGCCGTCGGTCATTTCGGTCACGGTGGTGACTCCCATGGAAGAGATGCGGCGGAAGGCGCCCCCCTGCGGGTGGGGAGGGCGTGTTGGGAGCAGAGTAAGACCTGAGGGGCCCCGCGGAGTACCGGGTGGGCCCGCTGGGGAGGACCGGAGGGTGAGCGAATCCTCCGAGCATCCCCGGTTGCCGTCCGCGCGCTCCGCGCCGGTCGTGCCGTACGCCTCCTACCTGCGAGTCTACGAGCCCCTGGCGGCGTTCGCGGAGCCGGAGCGCACGCACTGGGCGGACTACGCCCGGCGCGGCGAGGCGCCGACCGCGCAGGACGAACTGCGCAGGTCACTGGCGGATTTGGTGGCGGTCCCGCCGGTCGGGGTGCCGGTCCACGAGAGCGCGGACGCGTTCACGGCGGAGCTGGACGGGGTGGTGCTCGTCTGCCCCTGGCGGACCCGGCTGCGCGGCTGGCTGGCGCTGGAGGAGCTGGTGGCCGAGTTCCCGGGGCCGGTGCTGGACGCGGCGCTGCCCCCGGTGGTCCGCCGGCAGGCGGCCGCGGACTACGAGCGCTGGCGGGAGCGGAACCCGCACTCCCGCCCGTGGATCCGCACGGCGGTGTGGCAGGTGCCACTGCGCTGGTTCGTGCTGGTGGCCGACGAGGAGCGGGACCATGTGCCCGGGGAGCGGCTGCGCTACCGCACGCCCATGCTCCAGGCCAGGCGGCGGCTCGCGCGGGGTCTGCGGACCCTGCGCGAGGCCGAGGGGTACGGTGCCCTGGCCGAGGGGCTGGTGGAGGTCGGCAGCTGGCTGGAGGAGTTCCACCCGCGCTCGCTGGTGGAACTGGACTACGGCGGGCTGGTGCACGCGCTGGCTCCGGAGCGGCTGGCGGCGGACCGGTCGGCCGGGGACCTGGCGACGGGGCTCGCGGCGCTGCGGGCCGGGGACGCGGACGCAGCCTCGGAGACGTACGGCCGGCTCGCCGAGCGGTGGCGTGCGGTGCGCGAGCGTCTGTTCGCGAACTGAACGCGGCGGGCCGCGGGCGCGGCGGGCCCGGAGGGTCGCGAACCGGTCACGAACCCGTCAGAGCCTGGTGGTATCGGCCGAACGGGCATAAGTTGCTGATCAACGGGCTGATCCGAGCATTTGGGTCTTAGTGCCAGGACCTACGTCCCGATACGGGCCATTGGCCCAAGCGTGACGGAACGCACTAACCACACCCTTGCGCCCTTCCCCTACCCTCGTGCCAAAATAGGACAAGGAGTCCGGGGAGGGTTCCTTCCGTCCAACTACGGGCGGAATGCTCGGCATTGCGCTCCATGGGGGGGCCTCGTGACTCCTGATCGCTCTGTGACTGATCGTCACAGTGGGGTGACTGTCCGTTATGGGCCGGTCCATCGGCTTCCGCCGCTGATGAACACCTCGGAGGGCAATTCCATCGGTTTGGCCGACGAGGCTGGACAGATGGTGTAGTTGTAGTGCCGAGGACAAGCCGTTCGTCCTATAACCGACTCGGCCCGCGTATGTCCATTTCGGGCAACGCGGGCCAAGGTGCAGAATTTAGAGGAAAGAACCGAGATGGTTCGGTTCTCCCGAGGAGGCCGCTCATGACCGCTCGCACCCCTGATGCCGAGCCGCTGCTGACGCCGGCTGAGGTTGCCACGATGTTCCGCGTGGACCCGAAGACGGTCACCCGCTGGGCCAAGGCTGGCAAGCTCACGTCCATCCGCACCCTGGGTGGGCACCGTCGTTACCGCGAGGCCGAGGTTCGCGCCCTGCTGGCGGGAATTCCGCAGCAGCGCAGCGAGGCCTGAGGTCGCGCAAACACCCCGCATTACCGGGTGCATATCGGGTCCCCCAATCCGATGAAACCCACATAGCTTCATACGACAGGACCTGCCCCAACAGGTACCTCCGTCGTCGGTCGCGCTGGACTCCGCCGGGTCCAGCGCGACCTTTTTTGTGCCCGCACGCATGTCCTTCGCAGAGGTGTGCCAGAGGGGTGCAATTGCACATATTAAATCGAACCCACGTAGGGGTGCGATAAAAGTGCAGGGTTCGGAAACTCGTGCGGTGACTCCCGTCACAGCTGACAACTCTTGTACATCCGGCAATGCACCCGTAAAGGGGACGGGTGGGGAGAAGCCCTTCACGCGGACGAGGGACTTTGGTCCCGCCGGGCGCGGCGCAGGCCAGGCCGGGGTGTACGTACCGGGGAACGCAACAGGCCCCGCATCCGGGGGATGCGGGGCCTGTTATCGAGGCGATCCTGACGGGACTTGAACCCGCGACCTCCACCTTGACAGGGTGGCGAGCTAACCAACTGCTCCACAGGACCTTGGTTGCGAGTCAGACTGTACAGCAGGTCAGGGGGTGCGGTCGAACCGGCCGCGGGGAGGCTACGGAGCGAGCGCGTCGACCGCCTTCACGATGCGCTTGTCCGAGATCGGGTACGCCGTCCCGAGCGCGTGCGCGAAGTAGCTGACCCGCAGCTCCTCGATCATCCAGCGGATCTCGGTGACCGCCTCGGGCACCGGCCGCCCCTTGGGCAACTGCTCCAGCAGCCAGGCGTACTCGTCCTGCATCTCGTGGACCTTCTCCATGCGCGTGGTGTCGCGCTGGACGGCCGTCGGCATCTGCTGGAGCCGGCGGTCGACGGCCACCAGGTAGCGCATCAGGTCCGGCAGCCGCTTCAGCCCGGTCAGCGTCACGAAGCCGGCCGGCATCAGGGCCGCCAGCTGCTTCCTGACGTCCTGGATGTTGTTCAGCAGCGCCAGGCTGTTCGTGGCCTTCAGACGGCGCTCACAGGCCTGCCAGGCGGCCAGGATCTGCTGGACCTGGCCGACCGTGCGGACGGTGGTGTCCACCAGATCGGCGCGCACGGCGTCGTACAGCTTGCGGAACCCCGCCTCGTCCCAGGCCGGCCCGCCGTGCTCGGCGATCAGCCGGTCGGCCGCGGCGGTGGCGCAGTCCTCGAACAGCGCCTGGACGGAGCCGTGCGGATTGCCGGACAGGGCGAGCTTCTGCTGGTTGGTCAGCTTGTCCGAGGCGAACTTCGCCGGGTTCACCGGGATGTTCAGCATGATCAGCTTCCGGGTGCCCAGCCACATGGCCCGCTGCTGCTCGGCCTCGCTGTCGAAGAGCCGTACGGACACGCTCTCACCGGCGTCCACCAGCGCCGGGTACGCCTTGACCGGCTGGCCGGCCCGCCGGGTCTCGAACACCTTCGTCAGCGTGCCGATCGTCCAGTCGGTCAGACCGCTGCGCTCCAGGGACTCCCCGCCCGCGCGCTCGGCGGTGGCCGCGGCGGCCTTGGACAGCGCCTGGCGGGCCTTGGGCCTGAGCTTCAGGCGCAGGGCCTCCAGGTCCTTGTCCTCCGCGATCTTCTTGCGGCGCTCGTCGACGATCCGGAAGGTGATCTTGAGGTGGTCCGGGATCCGCGTCAGGTCGAAGTCCTCGGCCGCCACCGGGACCCCGACCATCCGCTGGAGCTCGCGCGCCAGGGTGACCGTCAGCGCCTCCTGGCGGGGCACGGCCGTGTCCAGGAAACGGCCCGCGAAGTTCGGCGCGGGCACGTAGTGCCGGCGGATCGGCTTGGGCAGCGACCGGATCAGCTCGGTGACGACCTCCTCGCGCAGGCCCGGGATCTGCCAGTCGAAGCCCTCGTCGGTGACCTGGTTGAGCACCTGGAGCGGGATGTGGACGGTCACGCCGTCCGCGTCCGCACCCGGCTCGAACTGGTAGGTCACCCGGAACTTCAGCGGACCCTGCCGCCAGGAGTCCGGGTAGTCGTCCTTCGTGACGCCCTTGGCCTTCTCGGTGAGCAGCATCTCGCGCTCGAAGTCGAGCAGTTCCGGCTCGTCGCGGCGCTTGTGCTTCCACCACGAGTCGAAGTGCGCCCCGGAGACGACGTGCTCGGGGATCCGCTGGTCGTAGAAGTCGAAGAGGGTCTCGTCGTCGACGACGATGTCCCGGCGCCGGGCCCGGTGCTCCAGCTCCTCGACCTCGGTGAGCAGCTTGCGGTTGTCGGCGTAGAACTTGTGGTGCGTGCGCCAGTCGCCCTCCACCAGCGCGTTGCGGATGAACAGCTCGCGCGAGACCTCGGGGTCGATCCGGCCGTAGTTGATCTTCCGCTGGGCGACGATCGGGACGCCGTACAGCGTGACCTTCTCGTACGCCATCACGGCCGCCTGGTCCTTCTCCCAGTGCGGCTCGCTGTACGTGCGCTTGATCAGGTGCTGGGCCAGCGGCTCGACCCACTCCGGCTCCACCTTGGCGTTGACCCGGGCCCACAGCCGCGAGGTCTCCACCAGCTCCGCCGACATCACGAACCTCGGCTGCTTCTTGAACAGCGCCGAGCCGGGGAAGACCGCGAACTTGGCGGACCGGGCGCCGAGGTACTCGTTCTTGTCGGTGTCCTTCAGCCCGATGTGCGAGAGCAGGCCCGCCAGCAGCGAGACGTGGATGTGCTGCTCGGGCGCGTCCGCGTCGCTGAGGTGGATGCCCATGGTCTTGGCGACCGTGCGCAGCTGGGAGTAGATGTCCTGCCACTCCCGGATCCGCAGGAAGTTCAGGTACTCCTGCTTGCACATCCGGCGGAAGGAGGACGAGCCGCGCTCGCGCTGCTGCTCGCGCACGTACCGCCACAGGTTCAGGTACGCGAGGAAGTCGGAGGTCTCGTCCTTGAAGCGGGCGTGCTGCTGGTCGGCCTGGGTCTGCTTGTCCGAGGGCCGCTCGCGCGGGTCCTGGATCGACAGGGCCGCCGCGATGACCATGACCTCGCGGACACAGTTGTTCTTGTCCGCCTCCACGACCATGCGGGCCAGGCGCGGGTCGACGGGCAGCTGGGAGAGCTGTCGTCCCATCGGCGTCAGCCGCTTGCGGGGATCCTTCTCGGCCGGGTCCAGCGCGCCGAGCTCCTGGAGGAGCTGGACGCCGTCGCGGATGTTGCGGTGGTCCGGCGGGTCGATGAAGGGGAACTTCTCGATCTCGCCGAGGCCGGCGGCGGTCATCTGGAGGATGACGGAGGCCAGGTTCGTCCGGAGGATCTCGGCGTCGGTGAACTCCGGCCGGGTGAGGAAGTCGTCCTCGGAGTACAGCCGGATGCAGATGCCGTCGCTGGTACGGCCGCAGCGGCCCTTGCGCTGGTTGGCGCTGGCCTGGCTGATCCGCTCGATGGGCAGCCGCTGCACCTTGGTGCGGTGGCTGTAGCGGGAGATCCGGGCGGTGCCCGGGTCGATCACGTACTTGATGCCCGGGACGGTCAGGGAGGTCTCGGCGACGTTGGTCGCCAGCACGATCCGGCGCCCGGTGTGCTGCTGGAAGACCCGGTGCTGCTCGGCGTGCGACAGGCGCGCGTACAGGGGCAGGACCTCGGTGAAGCGCAGGTTGCGCTTGTTGAGGGCGTCCGCGGTGTCGCGGATCTCGCGCTCGCCGGAGAGGAAGACCAGGATGTCGCCGGGGCCCTCGGACTGGAGCTCGTCGACGGCCTCGCAGATGGCCGTGATCTGGTCCCGGTCCGCGTCCTCGGAATCCTCTTCCAGGAGGGGGCGGTACCGGACTTCCACCGGATACGTCCGGCCGCTGACCTCGACGATCGGCGCGTCGCCGAAGTGGCGGGAGAAGCGTTCGGGGTCGATGGTCGCCGAGGTGATGACGACCTTGAGGTCGGGGCGCTTGGGCAGCAGCTGGGCCAGGTAGCCGAGCAGGAAGTCGATGTTGAGGCTCCGCTCGTGGGCCTCGTCGATGATGATCGTGTCGTACGCGCGCAGCTCGCGGTCCGTCTGGATCTCGGCGAGCAGGATGCCGTCCGTCATCAGCTTCACGAAGGTCGCGTCCTGGTCCACCTGGTCGGTGAAGCGGACCTTCCAGCCGACCGTCTGCCCGATCTCGGACTTCAGCTCCTCCGCGATCCGCTCGGCGACGGTCCGGGCGGCGATCCGGCGGGGCTGGGTGTGCCCGATCATGCCCCGGACCCCGCGGCCCAGCTCCATGCAGATCTTGGGGATCTGGGTGGTCTTGCCGGAGCCGGTCTCGCCCGCGACGATCACGACCTGGTGGTCGCGTATCGCCTCGGCGATCTCGTCCTTCTTCTGGCTGACCGGCAGGGATTCCGGATACGTGACCTCGGGCCGGCGCGCGGCACGCCCGGCCAGCCGCTCGGCGGCCTTCGCGGCCTCCGCGGCGATCTCGTCGAGCACGGCCTGCTTGGCCTCGGGCTTGCGGATGCGGCGGGCGCCTTCGAGGCGTCGGCCGAGGCGGTGAGCGTCGCGGAGCGAGATCTCACCGAGCAGCGTCTGCAGGGCGGCGAAGGAAGTAGACATACCTGATTGAGGATCTCACCTGGGCCCTCCGGGTGGCGAACCCATTTCGGAGCGCGGGCCGTACCATTTCGGGACGAGTCCCCCGTCCGCCACCAGTGAGAGGCCCCACGTATGCGCATCGGCCCGCGCCGCGCCGTGTGGTGCCTGCTGGCCGCCGTGCTGGCCGTGCTCCTGGGGACGGCGGTCCCGGCCGCGGCGGCGCCGGGGCCCGGCGCGGCCTCTGCCCCGCCTTCCGGTTCCGCGTCCGCCCCGCGGGTGGCGTCCGTGCCGTCCGGGGTGGCCGTGCCGTCCGTGGTGGCGGGGCCGTCCGCGCCGGCCGCCTTCGCGGGCGCGGGCGTGCCCGGACCCTCCTGCGCCCCCGGCACCGCCGACCTCGGGCAGCCGCCCGCCGTACCGCCGCGCGGCGCGGGCGAGCACGCCCACGCCCCGCTCCCGGCGGGCCGGGCGGCGGCCGAGCGGGCCCGGGAGCCGTGGACCGCGCCGGCGCGGGCCCTCGTACGGGGACCGGACGAGCCGGCGCCCGGGCCGGTGGAGCTGTCCGTGATGCGGGTCTAGGAGGGCCCGCGTCCGCGCAGGTCCACCCGTCACCCGTAGCACTGGAGCACCATGTCCCCCTCGTCCTCCTCGAAGACGCCCGCGAAGTCCTCCGCGAAGAAGCCCCTGCTCATCTCGGCCGGCGTCGCGCTCGCCGCCGTCACCCTCGGCCTCGTCTCCTGGCAGGCCACCGCCCCCGAGGAGCGCGGCGCGCGCCCGGCGGGCGCCCCGACCGCCCCGAAGACCGCCCCCGGGACCACCGGAGCCGATTCCGGCGCCATGGCCGAGCTGCTCGCGCTCGCCCGCCGCGACGCCGGCGACAAGCTGGCCACCGGGCGCGCGGACGCGCCCGTCGTCCTGATCGAGTACTCCGACTTCACGTGCGGGTACTGCGGCAAGTTCGCCCGGGACACCGAGCCCGCCCTGATCAAGAAGTACGTCGAGGACGGCACCCTGCGCATCGAATGGCGCAACTTCCCGATCTTCGGCGCCGGGTCCGAGGCCGCCGCCAAGGCCGCCTGGGCCGCCGGCCAGCAGGACCGCTTCGCGCAGTTCCACGCCGCCGCGTACGCCCAGGGCGCCAAGGAGAAGGGCTTCGGCGCCGACCGGCTGCTGGAGCTGGCCGGGCAGGCCGGCGTGCCCGACCTGGAGCGCTTCAAGGCCGACATGGCCGGCGAGCAGGCCGCCGCCGCCGTCCGCAGGGACCAGGAGGAGGGCTACCGCATCGGCGTCAGCTCCACCCCGTCCTTCCTGGTCAACGGGCAGCCGATCGCCGGCGCCCAGCCGCTGTCCGCCTTCACCGCGGCCGTGGAGCGGGCGAAGGCGGCGAAGTGATGGAGATCGGATACCTGGCCGCCCTGCTGGGCGGCCTCCTCGCGCTGCTCAGTCCGTGCAGCGCCCTGCTGCTCCCGGCGTTCTTCGCGTACTCGATCGACTCCGCCTCCCGGCTGCTGGCGCGGACCGGCATCTTCTACGCCGGCCTGGCCACCACCCTGGTGCCGCTGGGGGCGGCCTCCTCCACCGCAGGGCGGTTCTTCCACGGCCACCGCGAGGAGCTCGTCCTGGCCGGCGGCTGGCTGATCATCGCGCTGGGCGTCGTACAGATCCTCGGCCTGGGCTTCGCCTCGAAGCGGCTGGCGGAGCTGTCGGGCCGGATCCGGCCGACGACCGCGCTGTCGGTGTACGCGCTGGGCGCCGTCTACGGGCTGGCCGGCTTCTGCGCGGGCCCGATCCTGGGCAGCGTGCTGACGGTGGCCGGGCTGAGCGGCAACCCGGTCTACGGCGGGCTGCTGCTGGCGGTGTACGCGCTGGGCATGGCCGTACCGCTCTTCGTCCTGGCCCTGCTGTGGGAGCGGTTCGAGCTGGGCCGGCGGCGCTGGCTGCGCGGGCGGGCCCTCACGCTCGGCCGCCTCCGGCTGCACACCACCTCGCTGCTGTCGGGCGGCTTCTTCATCGCGCTGGGCGCGCTCTTCCTCGCGTACGACGGGGCGAGCGCCCTGCCCGGGCTGCTGGACGTGGACGACTCGTTCGCCGTGGAGCAGTGGGTGCGGTCGGCGGCCGACGGGGTGCCGGACTGGGCACTGCTGGGGGCGGTCGCCGTCGGCGCGCTCGCGGTGGGCGCCGTCCAGTGGCGGCGCAGGGCCGCCCGCGGCCAGGACACCGTGGAGGAGTAACGAGGGAACGACGAAGGCCCCGTCCGAGGGACGGGGCCTTCCGTTGTGGCTGGGGCCGGGGTCGAACCGGCGACCTATCGCTTTTCAGGCGATCGCTCGTACCAACTGAGCTACCCAGCCACGAAGCTCTTTCGAGCCTCAGCGATCCTGACGGGACTTGAACCCGCGACCTCCACCTTGACAGGGTGGCGAGCTAACCAACTGCTCCACAGGACCATGTGTGTGCGAGACAAGTCTCGCACAGGGTTGTGCGTGCCCCCAACGGGATTCGAACCCGTGCTACCGCCTTGAAAGGGCGGCGTCCTGGGCCACTAGACGATGAGGGCTAAGGGCCCGCCTGGGCGCTTCGCAGCGCGTCGGGGACGTGAGAAGCATATGGGATGCGGGGAGCTATCGCCAAAACGGTTTGCTCCGGAGGGAGAATGGCCGGGTGCTGGAGATGACGCGCGAGGAGTTCGGAGCTCGTCGCAGAGTCCCTCGACCGGATTCCGCCGGAGCTCACGCGGCTGATGGACAACGTCGCCTCTACGAGGGGACCCCGCTGACCGATCGCGGCGAGGGGTACGCCGGGGTGCTCCCCGACCGGATCACGATCTACCGGAACCCCCCCTTCGCATCTGCGAGTCCCGCGAGGACGTGATCGAGGAGACCGAGATCACCGTCGTGCACGATATCCCGTCGTACACCTCTTCGGGTGAGGAATCCCCTGTTCAGGTGAGTCTCGCGGCTTGATCGCGGCCTGACCGGACCGCCCTGGATCAACCCCAGCCCAGTTCGTGAAGCCGCTCGTCGTCGATGCCGAAGTGGTGGGCGATCTCATGGACGACGGTCACGGCAACTTCGTCCACCACGTCTGCCGGGGTCTCGCACATCCGCAGCGTCGGCCCCATGTAGATCGAGATGCGGTCCGGCAGCACCCCGGCGTACCACTCGCCGCGATCGGTCAGTGGGGTCCCCTCGTAGAGCCCCAGAAGCTCCGGATCGTCCGCCGGCGGCTCGTCCTCCACGAACACGGCGACGTTGTCCATGATCCGTGTCAGCTCAGGCGGGATCGTGTCCAGGGCGTCGGACACCAGCTCTTCGAAGGCTTCTCGCGTCATCTCCAGCACACGGCCATTCTCCGTGAGCGACATCACTTCCACGGAGGAGAGGCGCGAGATGCCTCCGGACGGTCACTCCGGCGCTTGGCCGTACCGCTCCAGAGCGGCCTTGCTGGTGGACCGGTCCACCAGCCGCAGCTCCCACGGCCCGGTGTTCACGGCGAAGTCTTTGCCGAAGCCGACCCACTTCCCGGCCAACAAGCAGCACGCCTCAGCGCGTCGGCCGCCCGGTCCCCACGCCGGGCGGCTGTCGCCATGACATGGGACGGACGCCGTGACCGACATTCGTAGCGCTGCCTGGGACACCTACTCGCAGAGCAAGCCCCAGCGCCGGCAGACCAACGCCAAGGGTGAGACCACCTGGTTCAACTGGACCCAACACCCCGACCACGGACCGGGGGCCGAAGTGCTGTCCCTGCCGTCCGGAGGCAGGGTGCTGGACCTGGGGTGCGGTTCCGGTGGCAACGTCGCTCATCTCGCCACTCTCGGCATGGAAGCCGTGGGCATCGACCTGTCGCCGGCGCAGTTGGCCAAGGCCCGTGAGCGCTGGCCCGACATCGAAGCCCGGCGGAGTGTTCGCCATGTCCCAGCGGCCCGCCGTGGAGGGTTGCTACGGCTGTCAGGCGTCCTGCATCCCACGGGGGCCCGATGGAGCACGGATACGTGGACGTCTCCGTGGATGTGATCCCACCGCCTGTAGGAAGTCAGCGCATGGGGACCCTGCTGATTCGAGGCCGCAGGGAGAGTTGGCAAACTCGAAAGCCCCAGATGCCCCCGTACGGGTGGCCATCGGGGGCTTTGGTGAAGCTGAGGGGGTTTCAAACCACACCATACGACCACTTTCTCAGCAGGTGCGGGAGAGGTTTTCCCAGGTCGGACAGCACCCGGGGCCCAAAAAGCGGAGCCACACCCGGGGCACGCCCTACGAGCTGGGGCCGGGATCGCCGGCGGGCACACACGGGAACTTCCGGGCTGCTCTCCCCCTCAGAGGGGCCGCTCGTCCCGGGCCTTGAACGCGATGAGCGTTCGGTCGGGATTCGGCGGTCAGGAGGGCCACTGCGGTGACGAAGCGCCGTCGGGTACGCCGTCCTCACGCTCGCCGGGGCGTCGGCGGCGGTGTGGCTGGGGGCCGCGGTGACCCGGCGGGCCGTACGGGGGCGCGGGTGAACTGGCTGCTGGTGATCGTCGGCGGGGCCCTGGGCGCGCCGCTGCGGTATCTGACGGACCGTGCGGTGCAGCTGCGCCACGATTCGCTGTTCCCGTGGGGGACGTTCGCCGTGAACACGGTGGGCTGCGTGCTGCTGGGCGCGCTGACCGGGGCGCTGCTCGCCGGGGCGGTCCCGGCCCGGCTGGGGCTGCTCCTGGGTACGGGGCTGTGCGGGGTGAGCGGGCAGAGGTCTCTTCAAGAGGCGTGTCCCTTACGGGGTAAAGGGAGTTGGGCACATTGACCCGCTCATGCGGACCGTTGCTCACGCCCGGAGGCCTCCCGTGCGCCAGATTCCCGCCCCCGTCAGACTGGCCGTCACCGCGCTCGCGGTCGCGGCGACCGCGGGCTGCATGAGCGTCAGCGACGACTCCGCCAAGCCCGGCCCCTCCGCATCGGCGGGCCCGCACGGCGCGGCCGCCGCGGGGGGCGGCGCCGGCGGTTCCGTCCGGGGCGCGCACGGCCAGGGGGGCGGGCACGGCAAGAAGGCCGGCGCCGAGGGCAAGGACGTCAAGGCGTCGGACGGCAGGACGCAGCCGGGCGCGAGCCCGAGCGCCGGCGCCCCGGCCGGCCCGCCCTCGCCCGCGCCGGGCGGACCCGGCGGTTCCGGCGGCGCGGGCGGTCCGGGAGGGGGCGGGTCCGGCGGCGGTCAGGGGCCGCAGCCGCCGGCGCCCGGAGGTGGCGGGTCCGGCTCCGGGGGCGGTGGTTCCGTCCCGACGCCGCCCGTGCAGTCGCCGACACCGCCGCCGCCCGTGACGGAGCCCACGCCGACCCCGCCGAGCGAGCCGCAGCCGACGACGGCGCCCGACCCCCAGCCGTAGCGGGGCCGCGCCGCGCGCCGGAATCCGCACCCCGGCATCCGCACCCCCGGCCCGCCTCTCCGCTATCGCCGCAGGTCAGAGGAGTGTGAGGGGGGTCGACTTGCCATGGGTGGGGAAGGGTGCGTATGGTTATAGATCGTTTGATCCCATTGCCCGGCGCCGAACCCGAAGAGCGCCGCGTGGCGCGTACTCTCCCTTGCCGTGGCTGACCGCATTGAGGCGGTCGAATTTGCGATTCACGGAGTTTGGGCGCGTGCCGAGACTCCGGAAGGTTTTCGCATTCGCATGTCCATTTCCAGTTCTGACCGTGCCGTCATGCCCGAGAACGACTCGATCGAGGCCGTCGACACCCTTGTGGTCGACGAGACTCTCGAGGCCTTCGAGGCTGATGTGGCCGACGTGACGGCCGACCAGACCGACGACGTCGAGACCGACGCCGAGCCCACCATCACCTTCGGCGACCTCGGTCTGCCCGAGGGCGTCGTGCGCAAGCTCGCCCAGAACGGCGTCACCACCCCCTTCCCGATCCAGGCCGCGACCATCCCGGACGCCCTGGCCGGCAAGGACATCCTGGGCCGCGGCCGCACCGGCTCCGGCAAGACCCTCTCCTTCGGCCTGCCGCTGCTCGCCACCCTGGCCGGCGGCCACACCGAGAAGAAGAAGCCCCGCGGCGTCATCCTCACCCCGACCCGTGAGCTCGCGATGCAGGTCGCGGACGCCCTCCAGCCGTACGGCGACGTGCTCGGCCTGAAGATGAAGGTCGTCTGCGGCGGTACGTCGATGGGCAACCAGATCTACGCCCTGGAGCGCGGCGTCGACATCCTCGTCGCCACCCCGGGCCGCCTGCGCGACATCATCAACCGTGGCGCCTGCTCCCTGGAGCAGGTCCAGGTCGCCGTCCTCGACGAGGCTGACCAGATGGCCGACCTGGGCTTCCTGCCCGAGGTCACCGAGCTGCTCGACCAGGTTCCGGCCGGCGGCCAGCGCCTGCTGTTCTCCGCCACCCTGGAGAACGAGATCGACAGCCTGGTCAAGCGCTACCTGGTGAACCCGGTCACGCACGAGGTCGACCCGTCGGCCGGCGCGGTCACCACCATGACCCACCACGTGCTGGTCGTGAAGCCGAAGGACAAGGCTCCGGTCACCTCCGCCATCGCCGCCCGCAAGGGCCGCACCATCATCTTCGTCCGCACCCAGCTGGGCGCCGACCGCGTGGCCGAGCAGCTGCGCGAGTCCGGTGTGAAGGCGGACGCGCTGCACGGCGGCATGACCCAGGGCGCCCGTACCCGGACCCTGGCCGACTTCAAGGAGGGCTACGTCAACGTCCTGGTCGCCACCGACGTCGCCGCCCGCGGTATCCACGTCGACGGCATCGACCTGGTCCTGAACGTGGACCCGGCCGGTGACCACAAGGACTACCTGCACCGCTCGGGCCGCACCGCCCGTGCCGGCCGCTCCGGCGTGGTCGTCTCGCTGGCACTCCCGCACCAGCGCCGCCAGATCTTCCGCCTGATGGAGGACGCGGGCGTCGAGGCCTCGCGCCACATCGTCGGCGGCGCCGGCGCCTTCGACCCCGAGGTCGCCGAGATCACCGGCGCCCGGTCCCTGACCGAGGTGCAGGCCGACTCCGCGAACAACGCCGCCAAGCAGGCCGAGCGTGAGGTCGCCGACCTGACCAAGCAGCTGGAGCGCGTCCAGCGCCGGGCCGTCGAGCTGCGCGAGGAGGCCGAGCGCCTGGTCGCCCGTGCCGCCCGGGAGCGTGGCGAGGACCCGGAGACCGCCGTGGCCGAGGCCGCGGAGGCCGCCGAGGCCGAGGTCGCCGCCGAGATCGCGGCCGCCGCGGTGGTCGTCGAGGAGCGCCCGGCGTACGAGCGCCGTGACGAGCGGGGCAACTTCGAGCGCCGCGACCGCCGGGGCGAGCGTGGCTTCGAGCGCCGCGACGACCGCGGTGACCGTGGTGGCTTCCGCCGTGACGACAACCGTGGTGGCGGTTTCAACCGTGACCGTGGTGACCGTGGCTTCGAGCGCCGTGACGACAACCGTGGTGGCGGTTTCAACCGTGACCGTGGTGACCGTGGCTTCGAGCGTCGCGACGACAACCGTGGCGGCGGCTTCAACCGCGACCGTGGCTTCGAGCGCCGCGACGACCGCGGTGACCGTGGTGGCTTCCGCCGTGACGACAACCGTGGTGGCGGTTTCAACCGTGACCGTGGTGACCGTG
>NZ_JBIVFN010000032.1:0-26916 GCF_044748145.1 Streptomyces sp. NPDC090022 | reverse complement strand
GTGACGACAACCGTGGTGGCGGTTTCAACCGTGACCGTGGTGACCGTGGCTTCGAGCGTCGCGACGACAACCGTGGCGGCGGCTTCAACCGCGACCACCGCGGTGGCAGCGACCGCCCGTTCAACCGCGACCGCCGTGACGACCGTCCGTCGGGCGGCTTCCGCTCCGGCGGCGGCGACCGCCCGTACGGCCGCCGCGACGACCACCGCCCGTCGGGCTCCGGCTCCTTCGGCGGCCGCCGCGACGACAAGCCGCGCTGGAAGCGCAACGGCTGACACAGCGCTTGAACTCGGCCCCCGCGACACCCTGGTGTCGCGGGGGCCGACCCGTTCCGGGACCCTGGCGGGAAACCACCGAAGCCACTCCGGTCGATACCCGATCGGCCTCGAGCCCCTCTCCGGCTATGCTCAGGGGTGAGCTCCCGAGGGCCATTAGCTCAATTGGCAGAGCAGTGGACTTTTAATCCATTGGTTGTCGGTTCGAGTCCGACATGGCCTACAGCTCAGCAGAGCGCCCCACCCGGTTTCGGCCGGGTGGGGCGCTCTGTCGTTTCCGTGGTGTCGTGGGGTCAGGCGGAGACGTTGCGGCGGCGGCGGGTGCCGAGCCACGCGGCCGCGGTGCCCAGGGCGACCAGGGCGGCGGCCAGGCCCGCGTACAGGCCCGTGGAGGAGGACGAGCCGGTCGAGGCGAGGGTGCCCGTCGCGGAGCCCGTGGTGGTGCCCGTGGTGGTGCCGGTGGCGCCGGTGGTGGCCCCGGTCGTGGCCTGCGTGGTGGTCGCGACGGCCTGGTTCACCGTGGTGCCCTTGGTGGCGGTGGTCGCGGTGGCGGACGGGGACGGCTTCGCCGTGGGGGTGGCCGGGCCGCGGTCCTGGGGCGGGGTGAGCGTGAACTCCGTGGCGGAGCGGATGAACGGCGTCCGGTTGCCCGCGGCCAGACCGGTCTCGGCCTCGGCGGTGATGGAGGTGGCCTTCTTGTACTGGGTGTTCAGGCCCACGTCGATCCGCAGCTCCAGGGTCCGCGTGCCGGAGGCGGAGCCGAAGCCCTTGGGGACCACGGGCAGCTGGAAGCGGTGGGAGTCCAGGCGCTTCACGTCCTGCCAGCGGCCGTCGATCATGGCCTGCACGAAGAAGTCGGGCTTGGCCACCCACGGCTCGGAGCCCAGGGTGAGGACGGTGGCGAGCCCGGTGTCGAAGCTGCCGTCGCCGGTGGCCTTGTAGTTCAGGTTCAGGAGCTGGCGGTTGGGACCCGGGGCCTCAGAGCCCTTCTCGAACCAGGTCTTGAGCTCGCCGGTCTTGATCTGCGGGCTGACCTTGAACACGTGCCGGGGCACGGAGCCGGGCACCCCGCCGTCCGAGAGGTTGTTCGCGGTCAGGGTGAAGTCGCCGTCGTTGGTGGGGTAGTTCGCGCCGAGGCCGAGGGTGACCTTCCAGGTCAGCTTGCCGCCCGCGGGCACGGAGAAGGCGTCCTGCGCCGAGCCGGCCGGGTGGAAGGTGCCCTGCCAGCCGCCGTCCTGCTGCCCCACGAAGGACTTGGTGGCCGGCGCGTTCAGCGCGTCGACCTTGAAGACGACGGCGCCCTTGCCGAGCGGGCTCGGGCCGGCGGCCTCGCCGGTCAGCCACGGCCGGTACTCCACGGCCTTGCCGCTGGGGTTCTTGACCGTCAGCTCGAAGGTCTGGGCGGTGCCACCACGGGTCAGCGCCCCGGCGGGGGCCGGCGTGCTCATCTCCGTACGCAGCGGGCTGGTGGCCTCGTCGGCGGACGCGGCAGTAGCCGAGAACGGCAGCAGAGTGGTGACGACGCCGGCGACGACGGCGGTGGCGGCTGCGGTACGTACGGACATGGTGGACTCCCCCCAAGGAATCGACAGGTGCATCGGCGACGGCGCCGAGCGCGGGTGGTGTGAGTGAGGTGGCCGCCCGGCCGGTTTCCTGCTCCCCCGGGCCGCTGCGACGCCTCTATCTTCACCGGCGGCCAGTACCGGAACGATCTCTTGAGTGTCACCGCTGTGCAACAGCGTGATCATGCCCCTCACCTGCGAAGACGATGGCCCGGCTAGGCCTCGTCCGGCCTCCTCGGCCACTGGCTCAGCAGGGTGTGCAGGGCCGCGAGGATCCGCCCCCACGACGCATCGCGGTCGCGGGGCGCGCGGAAGGCGGCGTCCGCCTCCAGGGCGGTGAATCCGTACAGGGTGCTGCGCACCAGGCGGACCGCGTCGGTGAGGTCCGGCTCGGTGAGGTCGTACGCGCGGAAGACGGCGTATGTGTAGTCGATGACGCGGCGGTGCGCGGGCGAGCCGGCGGTGACCTCGTCGGGCAGCTGGAGCTGGGTGGCGGCGTACCGGCCGGGGTGCTGGGCGGCGTAGTCGCGGTAGGCGTCGGCGAACCCGGCCAGCGCGTCCCGGCCCGAGCGGCCGGCGATCCCCGCGCCGAGCCGGTCGGCGAACTCGGCCGTGCACGTCAGGGCCAGCCGCTCGCGCAGGTCGGCGAGGTTCTTGATGTGCGCGTAGAGGCTGGCGTCCTTGACGCCGAAGCCGCGCGCGAGGGCCGAGACGGTGACACGGTCGAGACCGATCTCGTCCGCGAGGGCGGCTGCGGCGTCGACGACGCGGTCCGCGGTGAGGCCTGCACGGGGCAAGGGGCAGCTCCTGACAAGGGGTATTAATCATTTGCCTAGGGTGTCTAGGAAACTTTAGCGTGAGCCGTATGAAGGCACTCACCGAGAAGGCCGTCCGGGGCTCGTTCGTCAACTGCACCAAGGGCGAGGCCGCCCGGCTCCCGATGCCCCGCGACCTGGCCGCACGCCCTTGGGACGACCTGGACTTCCTCGGCTGGCGCGATCTGTCGGCGCCGGACCGCACGTACGTCGTGGCCGAGGTCGACGGCCGGCCGGTCGGCGTCGCGCTGCGCTTCCCGCCGGCCAAGCGCGGCCTGCTGCACCGCAGCATGTGCGGGCTGTGCCTGACCGTGCACGCGGGCAGCGGGGTCTCGCTGATGACCGCGCGCAAGCGGGGCAAGGAGGGGCGCGAGGGGAACTCGGTGGGGATCTACCTGTGCACCGACCTGGCCTGCTCCCTCTATCTGCGCGGGATCAAGCAGCCCGACGGCGGGGGCGGGCGCCTGGAGGAGTCCCTGACCCTGGAGGAGCGGATCGACCGGCTGAACGGGAATCTGGGCGGCTTCCTGGCCAGGCTCTGAGCCGGCCCGCCCCTTAATGGTCGGCGGCTGCTCCCCGGATAGCGTAAGGTGGTGTTCACCGACGCGGGGTGGAGCAGCTCGGTAGCTCGCTGGGCTCATAACCCAGAGGTCGCAGGTTCAAATCCTGTCCCCGCTACTGAAACCGAAGGCCCGGATCCTCCTGGATCCGGGCCTTCGGCGTGTCCGGACCGCGGTCCATGCCGCAGCCCCGCCTCACCCGATCGGTCCCGGCCCGCTCGCCGTGCCGCCGCCGCCGGCCGCAGCCTGTGAGGAGCGAGGGCGGCAGCGAGCAGGAGAGACACTTTGGCGGGGCTGGGCCACGGCGAGGACAGCGGGCACGGCGGGGCCGGGCGGCCCGCCATGGCCCAGGTCTTCCTGAGGGCGCTCCCGGCCGTGCTGATCGTGACCGGGCTGATCTTCGACCTGTCCACCCCGTCCGGCTACACCGGCTCCCCCTTCTTCTCCGCGGCCCCGCTGGTCGCCGCCCCCTTCTTCGCCCTCGGTGCGACGCTCCTGACCGGCGGCGTCGCCACGCTCTCCGTGCTCATGCTGCACGTGCGCAACGGGACCACCTGGAAGGTCGAGGCGCTGACGGAGCTGGTGACCGTGCTGACCGTCTCCGCCCTCGCGCTCCTCATCAACCGTGTGGTGCGGCGCAGCGGCCGCCGGCTGGCCTCGGCGCGCGGGATCGCGGAGGCGGCCCAGCGCGCCCTGCTGCCCACGCCCGCCGACCGGATCGGGGGCCTGCACATCGCCGCCCGGTACGAGGCCGCGGAGGCCGACGCGTTCATCGGCGGCGATCTGTACGCGGTCCAGGACACCCCGTACGGGGTGCGGCTGGCCGTGGGCGACGTACGCGGCAAGGGGCTGGGCGCGGTGGAGGCGGTGGCGGTGGTGCTCGGGGCGTTCCGGGAGGCCGCCGAGCTGGAGCCGACCCTGGAGGGGGTGGCGCAGCGGCTGGAGCGGGCGCTGGCCCGGGAGGGCACCCGGCGCGACAGTCTGGACGCGGTGGAAGGGTTCACGACCTGTGTGCTGGCCGAGGTACCGCGCGGGTCGGGGCGGCTGCGGGTGGTCAACCGGGGGCATCCCGAGCCGCTGCTGCTGCACCCGGACGGGGTGCTGGAGGAGCTGGCTCCGGCGGAGGCGGCGCTGCCGCTGGGCATGGGGGAGCTGGGGGCCTGGCCGGACCGGGTGCAGGAGTGGGCGTTCCCACCGGGTGCCACGCTGCTGCTGTACACCGACGGGGTGACCGAGGCGCGGGACGCCGCCGGGGTCTTCTACGATCCGCCGGGGCGGCTGCGCGGGCGGATCTTCTCCGGACCGGACGCGGTGCTCGGCGCGGTCGTCGCGGACGTGCGCCGGCACACGCGGGGCGGGGCGACGGACGACATGGCGCTGCTGGCGGTGGCGCGGCCGGGGGAGCGGGAGCCTGCGCGGCGCAGGACCGTACCGGTGGTGCAGCGTCACGAGGAGTGACGGAACGGCCGCACTGCGCAAGTATCGTGAGGGAGGGTCATGTTGCCTGTGTGGCTGAAGTGATGAGGAACAAGCCAGTTCTTTGTCCGAGTTGGCTGGGATATGGGCGGAAAAGCTCTGGCCAAAGATGCTCGCGGCGTGGCTGGTTTTGGTGAACATCCGTCGCAACAGCTTGGAATCACTCCCCCGCTTCTATTACCTTTCGATAACGCAGCGCGGGTGTGTCAGCCGTCGTCGAAGGCGGCGCCGTGCGTGTGCGCGCGGATGAGGAGTGTGCCCCGGTGGCGTCCAACGTGCCTGCCCCTGAAGGCGTCGAGAGCCCGGAACCGCTCACCGCGGGGGCGGGCGCCTGGGGAGAGTGGAACCCCACCGAGGACTCGGTCCGTCCGGTACGCGGCCGGCACCGTGTGGCCAAGCAGCGCGGGGGACTTGCCCGCAGCTCCACCGTGCTCGGCGTCGGTGTGATCGCGGCCGTCGGCGCGGGCGGTATCGCCACCGCGCAGGACCGCCCCCAAGTCTCCATATCCATGCCCTCGTTGCCCGACCTGATGGGCGGCCACGACCGTGACGGCGGCGCCGGCGGCGAGCGCGGCGAGAAGACGCGGAAGGCCGACGCCGGCGGTGGCGGCGCCGCCGCGGCAGCGGCCGCGGACCGGCAGACGGACGCGGGCGAGGTGCTCCGTACCCGGATCCTCCAGCAGGCCGAGACCCAGGCGGACGCCGACCACGCCCGGGCCAAGGCGGACGCCGAGCGCGCCGCCCAGGACGCCGCCGCGCAGGAGGCCAAGCAGCGGGCGGACGCCGCCCGCGCCGCCGAGGAGAAGGCGGTCGAGGAGGCCCGCGCCAAGGCCGAGGCGGCCGCCAAGGCCAAGGCCGAGGAGGAGAAGGCCGCGGCGGCCGCGCAGCCGGCGTCCGCCCCGGACTCCGGTTCCGGCTCGAAGGCGTCGGCGGGCGGTTACGCGCTGCCCACGTCCTCGTACACGATCACCTCCCGCTACGGCGCCTCCGGTTCCATGTGGTCCTCCGGGCAGCACACCGGCCTCGACCTCGCCGCCCCGACCGGTACCCCCGTCAAGGCGGTGGCGGGCGGCACGATCACCTCCGCGGGCTGGTCCGGTTCCTACGGCTACCGGATCGTGCTGAAGCTGCCCGACGGTACCGAGATCTGGTACTGCCACCTGTCGTCGATGTCGGTGACCTCCGGCACGGTCGGCGCCGGTGACACCATCGGCCGGGTCGGCGCCACGGGCAACGTCACCGGTCCGCACCTCCACCTCGAAGTGCGCAAGGGCGGCTCGACGGTGGACCCGATGGCGTGGCTGCAGTCCAAGGGCCTGAGCGTCTAGGAGGCGTCCGGCGGGGTACGGGCACCGGCAGCGGGGACCCCAGCGGCAGCCCGGCTGCCTCCGGCAGCGGGTCCGCGGGTCGCGGGTCCGTGTGCGGCGGCGGGGTGAACAGCTCCTCCAGCACGGCCGCGCGTGCCAGCGCCGGGCCGGCCGTCGCCCGCAGCCCCCACATCCGCAGCAGCAGCTCCCGCTCCCGGCTGCCGAAGTCCGGCTCCCGTGCCGCCCCGCCGCGCCGCGCCCGGTGCCGCAGCAGCGCGAGGGCCGCCGCGGCCGCCGTGTAGTCGGCGACCGCCCGCCCCGCGGGCCGGCCGCCGGCCCGTCGGGCCAGCGCACGGGCCGTGGCACGCGCGGGCAGCGAGGCCAGGGCCGGCACCTCGGCCGGGTCCAGCCAGCCCACGGCCGCGTACACCGCCAGTTCGTTGCCGACGGTCCGCAGCCGGCGCCGCTGCATCCGGACCGCCGACCAGAGCAGGGTGGCGAACACCGGGACCATCACACCGCCGTACACGGCGTAGAAGCCGTACTCGCCCAGCTCGGAGGAGCTGTTCCACAGCGCGTGCGTCCCCATCGCCAGGAGCAGGCCCAGCAGCGGCAGGCCGACGCGCGTGGCGCGCCGGCCGGCGAGCACGGCCGCGCCGAAGCCGAGACCGGTGAACACGGTGAACAGCGGATGCGCGAACGGCGACAGCATGATCCGTACGAAGAACGTCGCGGCCGTCATGGAGTCGAGCAGGCCGGTGCCGTTCTGGAGGTCCTCGCCGAAGGCGTTGCCCAGGTAGAGGATGTTCTCGGTGAAGGCGAAGCCGGTCGCGGTGAACCCGGCGACGACGAACCCGTCGGCGGGGCCGGTGAAATGACGTCCGCGGAAGACGAAGACGAGCAGCAGCGCGGCCGCCTTGGCGCTCTCCTCGACCACCGGCGCGATCGCGACCGAGCCGAGCTGGTCGGCGTCGGACGGATCGGCGGTGGCCGCGGCTATCCACTCGGTCGCGAAGCTGTTGGCCAGTATGGCGATCAGCGCGGCGGCGCAGGCGCCCCAGCCGAAGCAGAACATCAGCTGCCGCAGGGGCCCCGGCACGGCCCGGCCCAGCCACCGGAAGGCCGCCAGCAGCGCGGGCACCGGCAGCAGGGCCAGGCCCAGGCCCACGAAGAACCCCGGGGTGCCGGTCTGCTGGCGTACGAGGTCCAGGATGGCCGCGCCGGAGACGGCGAGGAGGGTGAGGAGAACGCACGCGCGGACCGTGCCCGACGGACGTGCGAGCCTGGGGACTCCTCCCGGCGACAGCCGCGGGAGGAGGAGCGCTCGGTACACGTGATGACCCTAGCGAGTGGGTCGGACACGCGCAGTGACGTTGTCAGTTCTCCCTGCGGCGGAACAACAAGTCGTGTACGACGTGCCCCTTGTCCAGGCCCTGCCCCTCGAAGCGCGTCAGCGGCCGGAAGTCGGGCCGGTCGGCGTACCCGCCGCCGTCCTGGGTGTTCTCGAAGTCCGGGTGCGCCTCGAGGACTTCGAGCATCTGCTCGGCGTACGGCTCCCAGTCGGTCGCGCAGTGCAGTACCGCGCCGGGCGCGAGCCGGGTGGCGGCGAGCGTGAGGAAGTCGGGCTGGATCAGCCGCCGCTTGTGGTGGCGCTTCTTGGGCCACGGGTCCGGGAAGTACACGCGCAGCCCCGCGAGGGAGTCCGGCGGCAGCATCTCGCGCAGCAGGATGATCGCGTCGCCGTTGGCCACGCGGATGTTGTCGAGCCCGCCCCGCTCGGCGAGCGCGAGCAGGTTGCCCTGGCCGGGGGTGTGGACGTCCGCCGCGAGGATGCCTGTGCCGGGGTCGGCGGCGGCCATCTGCGCGGTGGCCTCGCCCATGCCGAACCCGATTTCGAGGACGACGGGCCGCCCGTCGAACAGCGTGGCCAGGTCCAGGACCCGGTGCCCGTCGATGTCGAGGCCCCAGGTGCCCCACAGCCGCCGCAGCGCGTCCTCCTGCCCGGTGGTCACCCGGCTCCGGCGCGGCTGGAAGCTGCGGATCCGCCGCTCGTGGTGCGACCCGGCGGGGTCGGGGGCCGGACCGTCGGGGAAGCGGGGCTCGGTGCGCCAGCGCGGGGGCGCGTACGCAGCGTCCTCGCCGGTGGCGGCGCCGCCCTCGCCGGCGGTGGCGGTCGCGGGGGCGGTGCTCTCGTCGGCGGTGGCGGTCGCGGACGAGGTGGCGGTGGCGGCGGCAGGGGCGCTGGGCTGCGGGTTCAGGGACTCAGACACAATGCCCTGATTCTACGGCCCGGGGTCAGGCCCCGCGCAGGGACGACAGCGCACGGCGGGCGATCTCGCGGCCGATCGGCAGCGAGGCGGTGGCCGCCGGGGACGGGGCGTTCAGCACGTGCACCGTGCGGTGCGCCTCGCGGATGAGGAAGTCGTCCACCAGGGTGCCGTCGCGCAGGACGGCCTGCGCGCGGACGCCCGCGCCGGCCGGCGCGAGGTCCGCCTCCGTGACCGCCGGCAGCAGCCGGCGTACCGCCTCGGTGAACGCCCGCTTCGACAGGGACCTGCGGATCTCCCCCGCCCCGTACCGCCAGTGACGGCGGGCGATCCGCCAGGTGCCGGGCCACAGGAGCTCGTCCGCGAGGTCCCGCGGCGCCACCGTGCCCCACCCGTACCCCTCGCGGGCCAGTGCGGGCACCGCGTTGGGCCCCACGTGGACCCCGCCGCCGATGCCCCGGGTCAGATGGACGCCGAGGAAGGGGAAGGCCGGGTCCGGGACGGGGTAGACCAGGCCGCGGACCAGCGAGGGCCGGGCCAGGTCGTAGTACTCGCCGCGGAACGGGACGATCCGCATGCCCGGGTCGTCGCCGGCCAGCCGCGCCACCCGGTCGCAGTGCAGCCCCGCGCAGTTCACCAGGGCCTTCGCGCGCACCACGAGGCCCGCCGTGGTGCGCACCGCGACGCCCGAGGCGCGCCGGGAGATCAGGTCGACTTCCGCGCCGTAGACGATCTCGGCGCCCGAGGACTCCGCGAGCCGCGCCGCGACCTCGCCGAAGTCCACGATCCCGGTCGTGCCGACATGGATGGCCGCCACCCCCGAGACCTCCGGCTCGTACTCCGAGATCTGCGCCGGGCCCAGCTCGCGCACCGGAATGCCGTTCTCCCGGCCGCGCTGGACCAGCGCGTGCAGGCGCGGCAGCTCCGTCCGGTCGGTGGCGACGATCAGCTTGCCCGTCACCTCGTGCGCGATCCCGTGTTCCGCGCAGAACTTGACCATCTCGGCGGCGCCGCGCACGGCGAATTGCGCCTTCAACGACCCCGGCCGGTAGTAGATCCCGCTGTGGATCACTCCGCTGTTGCGCCCGGTCTGGTGCCGGGCCGGGCCGGCCTCCTTCTCCAGCACCACCACCCGTGTCCCCGGCGCGAGCCGGGACAGGGCATGCGCTGTCGACAGGCCGACGATCCCGCCGCCGATCACCAGCACATCGCAGTCCACGCTGCCACCTCCCACCCCTGCATACTGCACCCCGGCACTGACAGCGCGGACGCCAGGCCGCCGACTGCCGGTTGCGAAGGCAGATCTACGCCGGTGTCACCAGCAGCGGACGGGCCCGTTCGCGTAGCTCCGCCACCCTCGGCTCGTCCCCGTACGGCTCCAGCCGGTGCAGCAGGTCCCGTACGTACTCGGTCGTACGCGCGGAGGAGATCCGCCCCGCGACCTCCACCGCCCGGGTGCCGGCCGCGCACGCGGCGTCCAGATTGCCCGACTCCAGCTCCGCGACCGCGCTCACCACCAGGCGCAGGCCGTGCGAGCGCACGTACTCCTCCGTCGGGCGGGACAGCGCCTGCTCGGTGAAGCGCCGTACCTGCCGGGGCAGTTTGAGGTCTCGGTAGCATTCCGCCGCATCCGCCGCGAATCGGTCGTACGAGTAGAAACCCAGCCAGGTCGGGTCGGGATCGCCGTCCCGGGACCGCTCCAGCCAGCCCTCCGCCGCGCGCAGGGCCGCGCCCGCCGCCTGCGAATCGCCCGCCTTCGCGTGCGCCCGCGCCTCGACGAGACGGAAGAAACTCATGGTGCGGGCGGTGGCCAGCCCCCGGTTGCGCTCGACGGCCGCCTGCGCGAGGTCCACGCCCTCGTCGGCGAAGTCGCGGTAGGTGGCCTGAAGGGACATCGAGGCCAGCACGTACCCGCCGAGCGGTACGTCGGCCGCCGCGCGGGCCAGGCGCAGGGCCTGGATGTAGTAGCGCTGGGCGGCCTCCTGCTGGCCGGTGTCGAAGGCCATCCACCCGGCCAGCCGGGTCAGTTCGGCGGTCGCCCCGAAGAGCGCGCGGCCGACCTCGTCGGAGTACGAGCCCAGCAGCAGCGGCGCGGCGTCCACCCGCAGGCACTCGGGCACCATCGACGAACGCCAGTCGCCGCCGCCGTACTTGGAGTCCCAGCGGCGGGCGTCCTCGGCCGCCTCGCGCAGCTTGGTCACGTCGCTGTGGCCGACGCGCTGCGGGGCGCCGCCGTCGGAGAGCAGGGTGACGGGGGCGAGCGCGGGCCCGCCCACCGGCGCGGGTGCTCCGGCCGGAGCGGGTCCGCCCGGTGCGGGGGCCCCGGCCCGGGCGGGTGCTCCGGCCCGGGCGGGTGCTCCGGCCCGGGCGGGTGCTGCGGGCGCGTCCGGGCCCACCGCGTCCGGACCCGACGCGTGCGGCATCCCGGGGCCGGGCTGCACGGGTACGGCCCCTGCCGGGGCGAGGGACGGGGCCGCGGGGGCGACCGGCGCGCCGGCGGGCGGCTCCGCGGCCCCGCGCGCGACCGAACTGTCCGCCGGCGATATCAGCCACCGCGACGCGGGCGTCGCGTACGCCGAGACCGAGAAGGAACCGGCCAGCGACTGCCAGATGCCGCCGCCCCCGCGCCGGCCCGCGAGGTCCAGGCGGTAGAGGTCGGTGGCCGAGCGCACCGCCGCGCCCACGTCGCGCGGGAAGCCGAGACCGACCTCGGGCGCCGGATCGGCGTCCGCGAGCCCGATCTCGTGCAGCGGCACCGGCCGCCCCAGCTTCGCGCCGATCGCGGCCGCGATCAGATGCGGTGCGGCGCCCTGCGGCACCATGCCCTTCGACACCCACCGGGCCACCGACGTCTTGTCGTAACGAAGCGTCAGGCCGCGCTGGGCGCCCAGGTCGTTGACCCGCCGGGCCAGCCCCGCGTTGCTGATGCCCGCGAGGGCGAGGACGGCGCCGAGCTTCTCGTTGGGCTCGCGGAGCTCCCTGGACATGCGCCACCCCTCGTCGCACGCGGAACGCAGACGCAGCCGGGGCATAGGCTCCCGGCATTTCGTAAACCCAGCGTAGTTCCCCGCCTCCCAAGCGTTAAGGCCCCGCCTTCCGTATGGCGAGATTGTTGTCCGTACGTACGGCCGGAGGCGCGGGCGGCGCCGGGGCGCACGTGTCACTGCGTGCTCCGCCCGTGTGGCCGTGCGCCCGTACGTGCGCTCTGGCCCGTCCCGTGGCCCGGCGATTCGATGTGCGGTGCGTGGGTCGGCCCGCTGCGTGGATCCGGCGGGCCGGGGGACACCGCCGCCTCAATCCCCGCGGGTGGCGGAACGGTCCGGGGGGCGCAGGCCGCCCCCCGGACCGCGCGCGACCACGTCGGCGCGCCGCCGGTGCCCTGGCACTCGGTGCGTCACTCAGTACGGCCGAAGAATGGCCGAAACCGACCTATGGGGCGGCGCGCCGCAGGGAGGAACGGAACGCCAAATACCGCGTGGCGGAGGCGTGTTCGTTTGCATGTGCGCCCCCAGAGTCGCTCTCGCACGCCTGTCTCGTGGCAGCATGGACCCCGAGCCACATGGCCCACAGGCTGGGGAGGCGGCGATGCGCTGGTTGGTGGGGTGGAGCAGTATCGCCGCGAGCTTCGGCACGGCCGGCCGCGTCGGTCACGACGCCGGAACCGGCCTGCGCGGCGGACTCGCGGACACGGCCCCCGGCCCCGACCCCCGTGACCCCGGCGGATCCGGCGCGGACGCCGAACGCACCCTCCACCCCGTCGGCGCACAGCTGCTGTGGGGCGACCCCGACCCGCTCTGGGCGGTCGGCGACTGGCGCCCCGACGAGATCCGCACCGTCACCGCGGACCCCGCCGACCCCTTCACCCGGCTCGCCGTCCTCGGCTGCTGCGGCGCCGGCGACGACGAGCTGCGCCGGGCGCTGTACGCGGCCCGCGGCGGTGCGCTGCGCCACCTGACCTCCTGGTCCGGCAGTTACACCGCCGTCGTCCAGGCCGGCCGCCGCATCACGGTCCTCGGTGACCTCGCCGGCGCGCGCCCCGTCTTCTACACGCCCTGGGCGGGCGGCACGGCGTACGCCACCGCCGCCCTGCCGCTGGCCGACCTCATCGAGGCCCAGCTCGACATCGGGCACCTGGCCGCGCTGCTGGCCTGCCCCGACAGCCCGGAGGCCCTGGCCGACGGCACCCCGTACGCCGGTGTCCGGCGGATCCCGCCCGGCCATGCCCTCATCCTGCGCGAGGGCTCCAGAGAGATCACCGGGTACGAGCCGGTGGCCTCGCTCGCCGTGGCCGCGCCGGAGATCGAGGCCGAGCGCGCGGTGGAGGGCGTACGGGAAGCATTGGTGGACGCGGTGCGCGCCCGGCTCACGGCGCCGCGCCATGCTCCCGACGTCCTGCCCCACGATCCCGGGCCGGTGCCCGGCATGGGACCGGCCGACCGGCGCGCGGCGCGCGGCGCACCGGCGCCCGGCGTCGGCGCCGACCTCTCCGGCGGCAGCGCCTCCGCCACGCTGGCGCTGCTCGCGGCCGGGCTGCCGGGCGCGCCGGGGACGGTGCCGGGCACGGCGGCGGGCGTCCGGGGGAGCGGGAGCCGGCTGCTGGCCGTCACGTTCAACGACCTGGCCGTGCCGCAGGGCCGCGAGGCCGAACTGGAACGGGCCCGCGCCATCGCCGCGGACCCCCGGCTGCACCACGTGGTGGTCGCGGCCGCGGAAGAGGCCCTTCCGTACGCCGAACTGGACGGGCCGCTGACCGACGAACCGGGCCCCTCGCTGGTCTTCGCCGCCCGCGAGCGCCGCCGGCTGGCCGCCGGCAGCGCCGACCACTTCGTCGGCCACGGGGCCCGGCAGGTCCTGGACGCCCACCCCGCGCGGCTGGCCGACCTGCTGATGGACCGGCGCCGCCGCCACCTGCTGCGGCCCGTGGCGGCGCTGGCCCGCTCGGCGGCCGACGGCGGCGGCTCGCTGCTGGTCCCGCTGACCGTGTACGGGGCGGCGCGCCGGCTGGCCCGTACGCCGTACCGCGCGGGGCTGGAGGCGACGGCCGCCCGGCTGCGGCTGGGGCAGCTCGACATCGCGCCCACCGACCCCGTGGACGCCTCGCTGGCCGCGCTGACGTGGGCCCGGCCGGGCCCGGCGGCGGCCTGGCTGACCGGGGAGGCGCTGGCGGAAGTATCGATCCGCCTGCTGGCCGCGGCGGGCCGGCCGCCGCTGTCCCTGAGACCGGGGGAGGCGCGGGCCCGGTCGGTGCTGGCCCGGCAGGCGGCGGACCACCGGGTCTTCGAGCAGGCGGTGGAGGTCCGCAGCCAGCGGCTGCACGCGCCGTTCCTGGACAACCAGGTCGTACGGGCCGCCCGCGCGCTCCCCGAATCCCTGCGCGTGCAGCCGGGCGCGCGGGCGGCGATCCTGCGGACGGTGCTGTCCTCGACCGGGGTCCGCGAACTCCCGCCCGGCTGGGGCGCGGTGGCCCACACCCCGCACGAGACGGCGACCCGCCTGGGCCTGCGGGCCGCCCTGCACGAACTGCTGGCCCTCTTCACCGCCCCGCTGCTCGCGGACGCCGGCCTGATCGAGGCCCGCGTCGTCCAGCAGGCCCTGATCGACGCGGCGGAGGGCCGGCCCACCGCCCTGGACGGGCTCGCCGAACTCGTCTCGATGGAACTCTGGCTCCGCCGCCTGCTCGCCCGCCGCGGCACCTGCTGGACGGGCACCTCCACCCCCCGCCGCCGCGCGGTCCCGACGGGCACCCCCCTCCGCCGCCCAGCCCTCCCCCTCCCCTGACCGGCCCCGATCCAGCCCACCGGTCACCCTCCCACTCCCGCCAGCCGCCATGTCCGCCTGCCGGGCCCCGGGTCTGCCCTGCCGGGCGTCCCTCCCGCTCCCGCCGGGCATCATTCAGCCTCGCCGGCGTTTGAGGCGCGGGGGTTCGGGGGCGGAGCGCCCGCAGTCAGGCCGGACCGGCTCTTATGGCGGGCGCCCTTCCCGCCGGGCGCCGTGTCTGCCCCGCCGGGCATCATTCAGCCTCGCCGGCGTTTGAGGCGCGGGGGTTCGGGGGCGGAGTGCCCGCAGTCAGGCCGGACCGGCTCTTATGGTGGGCGCCCTTCCCGCCGGGCGCCGTGTCTGCCCCGCCGGGCATCATTCAGCCTCGCCGGCGTTTGAGGCGCGGGGGTTCGGGGGCGGAGCCCCCGCACTCAAGCCGCACCGGCGCTCACGGCGGGAAGGGCGCCGGGCACCATCCAGCCCCGCCGGCGTTTGAGGCGCAGGGAACCCGGACGGCGTCCGGAGGAGGGGCCCGCGGCCCCAGGGGCACCCGGCGGCCGGCGGCCGTACCCCGCCCCCACGGGAACCCAGTGGCAACATGGGGCGGTGCGGTATCTCATCCTCGGCGTCACCGAGGCGCGTGACGAGACCGGCGCCCCCCTCCCCGTCGGCGGCGCCCGCCTCCGCGCGCTGCTCGCCGCGCTCGCCCTGCGAGCCGGCCGACCGGTGTCCGTCACGGAGCTCATCGACGACGTATGGGGCGGCGACGAGCCACAGGACGCCCCCGCCGCGCTCCAGGCGCTGGTCAGCCGGCTGCGCCGGGCCCTGGGCGGCAAGGACGCCGTACGCGCCGACACCAGCGGCTACCGCCTCGACGCCACCCCCGACGACGTCGACCTGCACGTCTTCCGGCGCCTCGCCCGGCAGGGCGCCGACACCCTCGCCACCGACCCGGCCGGCGCCGCCGACACCCTGCGCCGGGCCCTGGAGCTCTGGCGCGGGCCCGCGCTCGCCGACCTTCCCGCCGCCACCGCCGACGCACGCGCCGCCGAGGCCCGCCGCGGGGCCGCCGTCCGCGACCGCATCGAGGCCGGCCTGCGCGGCGGCCAGGACCCCACCGCCCTGCTGCCCGAGCTCGAAGCGCTCGTCGCCTCCCACCCGTACGACGAACCCCTCCACGCCCAGCACCTGCGCGCCCTGCGCGCCGCCGGCCGCCCGGCCGACGCCCTCGCGGCGTACGAGGAGGTCCGCCGCACCCTCGCCGACGGGCTCGGCACCGACCCCGGCCCCGAACTCGCGGCCCTGCACGCCGAACTGCTCCAGGCGCCCGTACCCGAACGCCGCGAACGCCTCGAACGCCCCGAACGTCCCGGGCGGCCCACCGGCAACCTCCGGCCCCGCCTGACCTCCTTCGTCGGCCGCGAGCCCGAACTCGCCGCCCTCCGCGCCGACCTCACCCGCTCCCGTCTCGTCACCCTCACCGGCCCCGGCGGCTCCGGCAAGACCCGTCTCGCCGAACACTCCGCCGCCCACCACCCCGACCCCGTCTGGCTGGTCGAACTCGCCCGGCTCGACCACCCCGCCGCCGTCCCCGGTGCCGTCCTCAGCGCCCTGGGGCTGCGCGAGAACACCCTCGTCGCCCGCGAGACGTCCGCGCCCGCCGACCCGACCACCCGGATCGTCGAACAGTGCGCGCACCGCCGGCTGCTGCTGATCCTGGACAACTGCGAGCACGTCATCGGCGCCGCCGCCCGCCTCGCCGAGGAGCTCCTCACGCACTGCCCGGGCGTCCGGATCCTGGCCACCAGCCGCGAACCCCTGGGCGTGCCGGGGGAGTTCCTGCGCCCGGTGGAGCCGCTGCCGCCCGGCCCCGCGCTCCGGCTCTTCGCGGACCGGGGCGCCGCCGCCCGCCCCGGGTTCACGGTCGCCGACGACCCCGAAGCCGCCGCCGAGATCTGCGCCCGCCTCGACGGTCTGCCGCTGGCGATCGAGCTCGCGGCGGCCCGGCTGCGGCTGCTCGCCCCGCGCCAGATCGCCGACCGCCTCGACGACCGCTTCCGGCTCCTGACCAGCGGCAGCCGGACCGTACTGCCCCGCCAGCAGACCCTGCGCGCGGTCGTCGACTGGTCCTGGGACCTCCTGGACGCGCCCGAACGCGCCGTGCTGCGGCGGCTGTCCGTCTTCGCCGGCGGCTGGGACCTCGATGCCGCCGAGGCGGTGTGCGCCGACCCGGCGTACGACACCGCCGACACCCTCGGCTCGCTCGTCGACAAGTCCCTCGTCGTGGCCGACCCCACGCCCGAGGGGGAGATGCGCTACCGGTTCCTGGAGACGATCCACGAGTACGCCACCGAGCGCGCCGCCGAGGCCCCCGGCGAGCGCGCCGCGGCCGCCGCCCGTCACCTCGCCCACTTCCTCGCCCTCGCCGAGGAGGCCGAACCGCTGCTGCGCTCGGGCGCCCAGCTCCCCTGGATCCGGCGGATCGAGACCGAGCTCGACAACTTCCGCAGCGCGCTCGAAACCACGCAGGACGCCGGCAGCGCGCACCGGCTGGTCCTCGCCCTCGGCTGGTTCTGGTGGCTGCGCAACTACCGTGCCGAGGGCGCCGCGTGGATCACCGCCGTGCTCGCCCTCGATGCGGACGGGCCGGAACCGCCGCACGGTTCACCCGCCTTCTGGAGCCGCCTCCGGCTCCAGCTCCTGCACCTCTTCCTGCTCGCCGAGAGCACCGCTCTCGACGATTTCCGCACCCCCGAGCGGCTGGCGGAAGTGCGCCGGCTCCAGGAGGAGTTCCGTCGCCCCGTCCCGGAGAGCGCCCGTTTTCCCGGCATGCTCTGGCCGATGATCTCGATGGCCACCGGCAACGCGGTCGACTTCCACGGCGCGCTCGACGAGAGCGTCGAGAACTGCCGCCGCCACGGCGGCGACTGGGAACTCGGCGTCACCCTCATGCTCCGCACCCACGTCGCCATCGACCTGACCGGCGGGCTCGCCACCGTCGACGCCGACCTCGCCGAACTCCACGAGGTCGCCCGCCGCGTCGGCGACCGCTGGACCCGCGCCCAGGTGTCGAGCGCCGCCGGCGAGGTGGCGCTCGCCCGCGGCCGGTACGAGTGGGCCCGTGCCGAGTACGAGGAGTGCCTGCGCCTGGCGCGCGAGGTCGGCGCGCACACGGAGGCGCCGTTCGCCATGGCCCGGATCGCGGAGGCCGCCTACAGCACCGGGGACACCACCGCCGCCGAGCACCTCCTCGCCGAGGCGGAGGCGGAGGCGGACCGGCACGGCGTCCGTGACGTCCGCGCCTTCGGGCGGTTGCTGACGGGCTTCATGCGGCTGGACCAGGGGGACCACGCGGGGGCCCGCGCCGCGGTGACGGAGGCCCGGGCGGCCGTCACCACCGCTCAGAACGACACCGGGCGGGCCGTCGTACCGCCGCAGTTCCACGCCGGGATCGACGCCCTCGACGCCACGCTGCTGGGCCGGGAGGAGGGGCCCGGGGCGGGCCTGGCCAAGGCCCGGACCGGTCTGGCGACGGCGGTCGAAGCGCGCTGCGCCGAACCGGTGCTGGCCCGCTTCACCGAGGCCGTCGCCCTGCTGCTGGCGGATGCCGGCCGGCCCGCCGAGTCCGTACGGGCGCTGGCCGCGGCCACCGCCTGGCGGGCCGGCCACCCGCGCTCCGTCCCGGACGAGCGGGCCGTACGGTCCCTGCCGGCCCGTACGCTCGCCGCCCTCGGCGCGGACCGGCAGCGCGCGGAGGCGTCGGCCGGGGCCGGCCTGGACCCGGCCGCGGTCCTGACCATGCTCACGGCCGTCACCGGCAGCTGATCACCGCGTCGGCCCAGCTGACCAGGGTCAGCGGGGCGTGCCTGCCGACGGGCTCCGCCACGAGCCGCAGCTTCTTGTGGCCACCGATCGCGACGCTGACCGGGACCGCCGGGTCGCCGTGGCCGACGGCCTGGGACTGCCACAGCCGTGTGCCGTCGCCGTACACCGAGAACCGCACCTCGCCGCGCGTCGGCACCGACAGGTCGTCCACCCCGACCCGTGCCGAGAAGGTGCCGCACTGCCGGTTGAGCCCGATCTCGACGGAGGAGCGCGCGTTCACGGTGATGCCCTGCCCGTAGTGGCGGCCGCCGACCCGCAGGCCCCAGCGCTGCCACACCCAGCCGCTGGTCCAGGTCTGCACCTCGGGCCGGCCGTGGTCGCCCCAGGCCGACTGCTTCAGTGCGGCCAGCTGGAACGCCGTCGGCACCTCCGGCGGACGCGTCGGCGGCGGGGTGGACGGAGTGGACGGCGTGGGCGTTGGCGTGGGCTTCGGCGTCGGGCCGGGCTTCGGCGTCGGGCTCGGTTCCGGGGTGGCGGACGGCGAGGGCGTGGCCGACGCCGCCCGTGAGGGCGACGGCGACGGTGTGCTCCGCGGCGGCGGTACGGGCTGCCGCGCGACCGGCGGTTGGGGAGCGGGCTCGGCCGGCTCCGCCGACGGCGGCGGCGGGGCGGGCGCCACCGGCGCCGTCACCCTCGGCGCGGGCCGCGCCCCGGCCTGCGGCTCCACGTCGTCCCCGGCCAGCGCGAACACCACCCCGGCCGCGGCGGCGACCGCGATTCCCGCGGCCAGCGCGGCCTTGGCCGGTAGCCCGAGCCCCTCACCGGCGAGAGCGGCCCCACCCCCCGACCCGGCCGTCGCCCCCGCACCCGCGCTCCCCGCCCCCGCGCCCGCCGACGCACCGGCCCCCGCGCCCGCCGCTGAACCAGCACCGGCACCGGCACCGGCCCCCGCGCCCGCCGTCGCACCGCCCGCCGCGGCCGCGGCGGCACCCGCGCCGCCCGCGGCCACGGCGCCACCGGCCACCACCCCGGCGGCCTTGGCGGCGTACCCGGCGGCGAACCACCCGATGACCGCGACCGGCAGCAGCGCCGGAATGCCCGCGTTGACGTCCTTGAGCTCACCGGCGGCCACCCGGCACCTGGCGCACTCCTCCAGGTGCTCGCGCAGCCCCCGCTCCGCCCGCATCCGCAGTCCGCCCCGCGCGTAGGCGCCCAGCCGGTCCGCGTAGCGCGCGCAGTCCCCGCCCTCGCTCAGCGCCGAGCTGACGTGCGCCTGCAGGTAGGCCTGCTTGAGGCCCTCCCGGGCCCGGCTGGCCAGCACCGCCGTGGCATTGGCACTCAGCCCGAACAACGGGGCGATGGCGCTCGGCGAGGACTCCTCGACGGTGGTGTGCCACAGCACGGCCTGCCACCGCTCGGGAAGGCTGCGGAAGGCCTGCACGGCCAGCGAGCGTTCCGCCTCGCGCATGGCCCGCACGTCCGCGCCCAGTTCCAGGGTGTCGTCGCCGGACAGCCCCGATCCGCTCTCCCCGCCCGTCGAAGCCTGCTCCGCGAACACCGCGAAGTCCTCGACCAGCTGCTCCCGCCGGGCGGTCTTCGCCCAGGCCGCTGCCACTCTGCGCACCGTGGTGAGCAGGTACGCGCGCACCGCCTGGTCCGGACCGGCCCCGCCGCGCACCGCCTGCAGGGTCCGCGCGAACACCTCGGCGGTCAGGTCGTCGGCGGTGTGCGCGTCACGGCAGCAGGTGCGGGCGTAGCGGCGTACGGCGTCGGCGTGGCGGCGGAAGAGGACCTCGTACGCACCGTCGTCGCCGCCGCGCATCCGGGCGATCAGATCGGCGTCCGAGGGCGGCAGTTCCGCGTTGGTCGCGCCGCTGCCCGCTTCGCGCTGCGCCGGGACCTGGCGGGCCGGCAGACTGCCCGCCCCGGCCTCGGCGCCGCCGATGGGTTCTTCCCGCCCGTCAACGCTCACCGCGTCAAGCCCCCGTACGACCCCTTCAACCGGTACACCGGTTCAGCGTGTCACACGGGGAGCGCGCGCCGAACCCCTCTGCGCGCCATCCACCCGTCCGGGGAAAACCCGGTGAATCGCTGTACCGGTCATCACCCGTTCGAGCGAAGGGCGTTCGCGAGCACCCGGCCTACGCGGAATCCCGGCCGACGCGGAAGCCCGTCCGACGCCGGCGCCCGGCCGACGCGGAAGCCCGGCCCGCGCGCGCCGGGAGGGAGCCGGGCGGAAGCCGGGGCTTCAGGAAAGCCCCGACCCCCACCCGCACGACCTTCGACGGCCCGTGCGAGGCCCGCGCATCACGCCGTGCGGGAACGCAGCCCCTCGAGCAGGATGTCCAGCAGCCGGGCCGACGCCGCGGCCTGCTGGGCCGCATCCGGCAGCGCGGGCGCGGCCGTCGCTATCACCAGCAGCACATCGGCCACCGTGACGTCGGCGCGCAGTTCGCCCGCCTCCCGGGCCCGGTCCACGAGCTTGCCGACGACCTCCAGCAGCGCGCCCGCACCCGCGTCCTCCGACGGCTCGTCGTCGGCCGCGGTCCGCGAGCCCACGACCCGCAGCTCGGGCTGGCCCACCGGCGTGGCCTGCCGCTGCTGCGGCACCCGCGCCTGGTCGGTGTCCTCGGCGCCGTCCTCAGCCGTCGTACCGACCCGCAGCACCTGCGGCGGCAGCAGCCGGCCGGCGCCCGAGGCGACGGAGGTGCGCAGGAAGCGGGACAGCGCCTGCCACGGCTCCTCCTCCTGCCCCAGCGCGGCGCGGGCCTGCTCGGTCAGCCGGGAGGTCTCCTCCTCGGCTATCCGCCGGACCAGTACGTCCTTGCTCGGGAACCGCCGGTAGACGGTGCCGACGCCGACGCGGGCGCGGCGCGCCACGTCCTCCATCGGAGCGCCGTAGCCCAGCTCGCCGAAGACCTCGCGCGCCGCCCGCAGGACGTGCTCGAGGTTGCGCTGGGCGTCCACGCGCAGCGGCGTCGAGCGACCCACCCCGTGCGACGTGGGGCCGGCGATGATACGGCTGCCGCTCTCATTCGCGAGCGTGGTGGCAGCACCATGAGAGCCGTGAAAATCGGACATGTTCATATGTTTCCCCCGGTAATCCTTTGTCTCCCCCCGGAGACAATCCCCGCCTTCGTGTCGAGGCGGCCACGGTCAGGCGGCCCGGTCTTGCTCCTCGACGGGTTACGAACATAGTTGAGCCAGAGTCAATTCAGAAGAGGGAGCCCCGTACGGACCACCGCCCGATCGGAGCATTCGCCCCCACTTTTCCGTTCCCGCCCACCGGAATCACCCCCTCCGCATGCCGTGACCTGCATACCTTTGCCCTCCGGAGCCCCTGGAGACCACCCGCTCCCCACCCCACCGCCGGTCACACAATCGGTCGGGCCTGTGGACAAAGTCCCGGCCACGTTGCGTCATGGGAAGGTGAAGGCTGCAAACGCCCGGGGCCAGACCCCCGGTACCCCGCCCCGCACGCGCATCCTCGTCGTCGGCGGCGGCTACGTCGGCATGTACACGGCGCTCAGGCTCCAGCAGAAGCTGAGAGCCGGCGAGGCAGAGGTCACGGTGGTCACACCGGAGCCCTACATGACGTACCAGCCCTTCCTCCCCGAAGCGGCCGCCGGCTCCATCTCCCCGCGCCACGTCGTCGTCCCGCTGCGCCGCGTCCTGAAGAAGTGCCGCATCGTCATCGGCGAGGCCACCGGCATCGACCACGCCAAGCGGACCGCGACCGTCACCACCCTCGCCACCGACGAGGCGGGCGGCGCCGGCATGGAAGTGGAGTACGACGAACTCGTCCTCGCCCCCGGGTCCGTCTCCCGCGTCCTGCCCGTCCCCGGCCTCGCCGACTACGCCATCGGCTTCAAGACCGTCCAGGAGGCCATCGGCCTGCGCAACCACGTCATCGAGCAGATGGACATCGCCTCCTCCACCCGCGATCCCGCCATCCGCGACGCCGCCCTCACCTTCGTCTTCGTCGGCGGCGGCTACGCGGGCGTCGAAGCACTCGGCGAGCTCGAGGACATGGCGCGCTTCGCCGCGCGGTATTACCACAACATCAAGGCCGAGGACATGAAGTGGGTGCTGGTCGAGGCCAGCGACCACATCCTCCCCGAGGTCGGCCCCGAACTGGGCAAGTACACCGTCAGCGAACTGCGCCGCCGCAACATCGACGTCCGCCTGGAGACCCGCCTCGACTCCTGCGAGAACCGCGTCGCCGTCCTCAGCGACGGCGCCCGCTTCCCCACCCGCACCGTCGTCTGGACCGCCGGCGTCAAACCCCACCCGGTCCTCGCCGCCACCGACCTGCCGCGCAACGAACGCGGCCGCCTCGTGTGCACCCCGCGCCTCACCGTCGACGGCGTCGAACACGCCTGGAGCGCCGGCGACGCCGCCGCCGTCCCCGACCTCACCGCCGACGACCGCCGCGAATGCGCCCCCAACGCCCAGCACGCCCTGCGCCAGGCCAGGGTCCTCGCCGACAACCTGATCGCCTCCCTGCGCGGCGAACCGCTCCAGGACTACACCCACAAGTACGCCGGCTCCGTCGCCTCCCTCGGCCTGCACAAGGGCGTCGCCCACGTCTACGGCCGCAAGCTCAAGCGCTACCCGGCCTGGCTGATGCACCGCGTGTACCACCTCAGCCGCGTCCCCACGTTCAACCGCAAAATGCGCGTCCTCGCCGAATGGACCCTCTCCGGCCTCTTCACCCGCGAGATCGTCTCCCTCGGATCCCTCGAACACCCCAGGGCAGAGTTCGAACTCGCCGCCGGACTGCGCCACTCGCCCCATCCACCCCACGCCCCGAAGAAGGACGAAGACTGACTCCGACAGTGCGGTCGGCCACACTGGACGTGTGACCATGGGTGGGCTCACACCTGCACAGAGTGACACCATCGAGCGACCGCCGGCGCCCGGCCACCGGGCCTCCCGGCCCCGGCCGGGAGCCAGACACAGCGACCACGAGCGAGACCCACGAGGCTTGAACGCAGTGAACTTCACGCGCTGGAGCGCCCGGTTTCCCGGAACGCAGCGCCGCGCCGCCGCCCGGACCGAGCACGCCGCCGCCCAGGCCAAGCGCGGCGAGGGTGCCGTCCCCGCCGCCCGCGGCTCCGCATCCGACGGCCGCCCCGCGGACCCCACCGTCGCCGGTACGGGCACCGGCACCGCCCTCGCGGCCGTGCCCTCCCTCGACCAGCTCCCCGTACGCGAGGTCCTCGGCCGCCTGCCGGCCCTCGTCGCCCTCGTCCACGGCCCCGAGCACCGCGTCGCCTACGTCAACGACGCCTACACCGCCGGCTTCGGCGCCCGCCCCGCCGGCGAACCCGCCGCCGAGGCCCTCCCCGAACTCGGCGAGCTCGGCCTCCTCCCGCTCCTCGACCAGGTCCTGCGCAGCGGCAAGCCCCGCACCGCCAAGAACCGCACCACCCCCGGCGGCACCAGCACGTACACCGTCACCTGCACGCCCGTCGCCTTCCCCGACCCCGAGGGCAGCGGCGTACTGATCCACCTCGCCGACGTCACCGACCACGCCGAGGCCGTCGACCGGCTGCGGGCCAGCGAACGCCGCCAGCGCGAAGCCGCCGTCACCCTCCAGCGCTCCCTCCTGCCGCAGGAACTCGAACAGCCCGACGACCTGCGCATCGCCGCCACCTACCAGCCCGGCGGCACCGAGGCCGCCGTCGGCGGCGACTGGTACGACGTCATCACCCTCGGCGCCGGCCGCACCGCCCTCGTCATCGGCGACGTCATGGGCCGGGGCGTGCGCGCCGCCGCCGTCATGGGCCAGCTGCGCACGGCCGTACGGGCGTACGCGCGCCTCGACCTGCCGCCCCACGAGGTGCTCCAGCTCCTCGACGGCCTCGCCGCCGAGATCGACGCCAGCCAGATCGCCACCTGCGTCTACGCCGTCCACGACCCCAACGAGGGCCTGCTCGCCTACGCCTCCGCCGGCCACCTCCCGATCCTCGTCCGCGACGAGGACGGCACCGTGCGCCGCGCCGCCGACCCCACCGGCCCGCCGCTGGGCACCGGCGGCTGGCTGCACTCCTCCGGCACCATCGCGCTCGGCCCCGGCTCCACCGCCGTCCTCTACACCGACGGCCTCGTCGAACGTCGCGGCGAGGACATCGACGAGGGCGTCGCCGCCCTGGAACACGCCCTCGCGGGCGCCCAGGGCACCCCCGCCGTCATCTGCGACCGCCTGATGCGCGCCCTCGGCGTGGACGCCGACCACGACGACGACGTCGCCGTGATGGTCCTCCAGCAGCCGAGCCGCACCGGGACGGACGCCGAGCTGTTCCACAACGCCGCCCTGGAACTCCTCGGCGGCATCGAGGCGGCCCCGCGCGCCCGCGCCTTCGCCCAGGGCGTCCTGGCCTCCTGGCGCTTCCCGGTCGAGCTCTGCGACCTCGGCGTCCTCGCCGCCAGCGAGCTCGTCGCGAACTCCCTCCAGCACGGCACCCCGCCCATGCGGCTGCGCCTGCGCCGCACCGACCGCCGCCTGATCGTCGAGGTCACCGACGGGGACGACCACCTCCCGCGCCGCCGCCGCGCCGAACCGGCCGACGAGACCGGACGCGGCATCTCGATCATCGCGACCATCGCCTCGTCGTGGGGCTCGCGCCGCACCCCGGGCGGTGGCAAGGCCGTCTGGTGCGAGTTCGCCCTCCCGGACAAGTAGCTCCACATACGCCCGCAGGGCCCGTCCCCATGGACGGGCCCTGCGCGCATCGGCGTATTTACCGCTACGTATTGCTTCCGGATTCCGTCTACGCGGGGACGGGCTCCGCGGTGGCCGGGCTGGCGGCGGGCTCCGGGCGCTCGGTCACCAGCGACGGGTTGTCCTGCGCCGGGGTCAGCTGCCGGCCCAGCCGCAGTGCCAGCCCCACGATGCCGAGCGAGACCACGACGAAGACGGCGATGTAGAGCATCGGCAGCCCGGCACCCACCGGCACGCCCAGCGGCCCGAGCGCCAGCGCCAGCTGCTTGACCAGGGCGAAGGCCGAGTTGTACTGCCCGACCGACCCCTCCGGCGCCAGGTCCGCCACCAGCGGCGCCAGCGTCGGGGACAGCATGGCCTCGCCGATGCCGAAGAGGGCGTACGTCGTCACGAACGCGGCGGCGGCCATGACGGCGCTGCCGTGCCCCAGCCCGGAGAACCCGGCGATGAGCCACGCGACCGTCCAGATCAGCCCGACCAGCGCGATGACCCGCGACCGGCGCCGGTTCTCGACGAGCTTCAGTACGACGAACTGCGCCACGACGATCGCGCCGGTGTTGGCGGCCAGCGCGAAGCCCAGGGTCGACGGGGAGATCCCCGCGGCCTCGGTCCCGAACGCCGCCAGGCCCGACTCGAACTGTCCGTAGCAGGCGAAGAACAGCACGAAGCCCAGCACGCAGAACTGCACCATCGCCTTGTGCCGGAGCAGCCGCTTCCAGCCGCCGCCGGCCGGCATCGCGTCCTTGGCGACACCGTCACTGATGCCCGACACCTGCGGCATCCGGACGGTGGCGATGATTCCGGCCAGCACCAGGAACATCACGGCCTCGATGCTGAAGAGCAGGATGAAGCTGTTCGCGCGGTCGACGTCGACGATCTGGCCGCCGAGCAGGCCGCCGATGCCCAGGCCCAGGTTCTGCATGAAGAACTGCAGGGCGAAGGAGCGGGTCCGGGTGGCCGGCGTGGAGCACCAGACGATCATCGTGGCCAGGGCCGGCTGCATGACCGCCTGGCCGGCGCCCAGCGCGAGCGCCGATACGAGGATCGGCGCGACCGAGGTGGACAGCCCAAGCGCGAGCGCCCCGGCCGAGGCGACGACCGCCGCACCGATGACGACCGGCACGGGCCCCCGGCGGTCGATCACGCGACCGGTGAAGGGCAGTGCGACGAGGGCTCCCAGGGCGAACGCGATGAACGCGCACGTCGCCCACATGGAGCCCAGACCTCGCACCTGCGCCACATAGATGTAGAGGAACGGAACCGTGAAACCGATGCCGAACGCGGTCAGCGCGTTGCCGGCCTGGATCCGCCGCATCGCAGCGCCCATCACCTTGGTCACTTCTCACCTGCCCTTAAACCTGAAGACTTCACACCTAAAGTTCAAGCGTTAAGAGTACACATCGAAGGAGTTAGACGCCAACGCGTTCGTGCCATACTTCGGCCCATGGGTGACACCCCCGACCACACAGCGGCCGTGAGCGAGCCGAGCCTCGACGAGCAGATCGCCGTCTACCAGCGCGAATTCCAGGACCTCGACCCCCAGGTCGAGAAGGTGGTGTCGGCGCTGAGCCGGCTCAACCGCCGGATGAACGTGGCGTACGGACGCCAGACCGCGGCCCTGGGCATCAGCAACGCGGAGTGGGAGGTCCTCAAGGCCCTCGTCATCTCCGGCGCCCCGTACCGGATGGGCCCCAGCGAGCTCGCGAAGCAGCTCGGCCTCACTCCGGCGGCGATGACCCATCGCATCGACCGGATGACGGCGGAGGGTCTGGTCACGCGGGAGCGGGACGAGTCCAACCGGGTCCGCGTGATCGTGGAGCTGACGGACGAGGGCCGCAGCAAGTGGCTCGACGCGATGCGCGCGGCCACGATCTTCGAGGAGGACCTGCTCCAGGACCTCTCCACCGAGGAGCGCGGGGTCCTGGGCGACATGCTCACCCGTGTGCTGGACCGTGTCGAAGGCCTCCAGGCCCGGGGTTGACACACCCCTGGCGGATCCGTAAGGTTCTCCGAGTTGCCACCGGGCCGACAGGTTCCGGGGTCAACCATCCCGCCGCCTCGTTGCGGCACCTCTACTCAGCACGATCTCCCACTGGGAACGAATTCGGCATGTCCGAATTTATTTCCGAGGCTCGATTATGAGCCGCCCGGGAAATCCGCTAGAGTTCAGGAGTCGGAAGGGCCCAGCGGCCCGGAAGACAAACCCGCTGACTGGGAGTCAGGCCCGAAAGGATCTGATAGAGTCGGAAACGCCGGAAAGGGAAACGCGAGAGCGAGGACCTGGAAAGCACCGAGGAAATCGGATCGGAAAGATCTGATAGAGTCGGAAACGCAAGAACGAAGGA
>NZ_JBIVFN010000031.1:0-85554 GCF_044748145.1 Streptomyces sp. NPDC090022 | reverse complement strand
GGTGAAGGCCCCGGCTCGCTGCGCTCGCCGGCCCCCTTCGGGGGCTGGCCCCTCCGCTTCGCTCCGGGTCCCCAAGCGCTGCGCGCTTGGGAGGGTTCCGGCTCGCTGCGCTCGCCGGGCCCCCCTTCGGGGGGCTGGTTCCTCCGCTTCGCTTCGGAACCCCAGCGCTACGCGCTGGTGAAGGCCCCGGCTCGCTGCGCTCGCCGGCCCCCTTCGGGGGCTGGCCCCTCCGCTTCGCTCCGGGTCCCCAAGCGCTGCGCGCTTGGGAGGGGTCCGGCTGGCTGCGCTCAGGGGTTGCAGCGCTGCGTACTGGGAAGTGATCGAGCTCGCTTCGCTCGCTCGAAGCCCCCTTCGGGGGCTGAAACCTTCCGCTGCGCTCCGGACCCCGAGCGCTGTGCGCTCCGAAGGAGGCTCCGCGTCCTTCGCTCGGCTTCGGATGTTCAGCGCTGTGCGCTGGTGAAGACCCCGGCTCGCTGCGCTCGCCGCCCCCCTTCGGGGGGCTGGCCCCTCCGCTTCGCTCTGGGGCTCCGAGCGCTACGCGCTCGGGAGAGGCTTCGGGTCGCTGCGCTCGCCGGAGCCTCCTTCGGAGGCACTGTGTCCTCCGTTCCGCTTCGGAGGTTTAGTGCTGTGCTCTGGTGAAGACCCTGGCTTGCTGCGCTCGTCGGGGCCCTTTCGGGGCCAGCCTCTCCGCTTCGCTCCGGGCCCTCAGCAGTGCGTGTTGGGGAGTGACAGAGCTTGCTTCGCTTGCTTGAAGCACCCCTCGGGTGCTGAAGCCCTCCGCTTCGCTCTGGGCTTCCGAGTGCTGGGGGCCGGGGAGGGACTCGGGTTCGTTGCGCTTGCAGCGGCGCCCTTCGGGCGTCGGTTCCTCGGCTCCGCTCCGGGTCCCAAGAGCTACCCATTTGATAGAGATCGAGTTGGCTGTGCTCTGCGTAGCTGTTTGGGGGGTTGGGCCCTCTGTTTTGGGTTTCCATGCCGTGCATCGGGTGGTGGTTCTGGGGGTGGGTCTTTGGTTGTGCGGGGGGTAACCGGGTGGGTTGGGGGGTGAGTTGGGGGTGGTGTTAACGGCGTTAAGGGGGTGGTTGAGGTGTGCTTCAAAGTGAATCGTGGATAGAGACGGGAATCAGTCAGATTGGGCGGCGTTCTGGACAGTGTGTCCGGGAGGGGGTGAGTGGGGGTGGGTGTCGGGGAAACGTGGGGAACGGTGGGCTCCGGGGGTGTTGGTGACGGGGTTTTGGGGCCGCAGATGGACGGCGGCCGGTGTATAGAGGGTACGGAGATGCGTTGCCGCAGGTCAGGGGCGGTGCGGGGGGAAAGATATGTCCCCTCAGGAGGGACATATCTGGGGGGATGTGTCGCTGGTAGGGGGACACAACGGCTGCAAAATGTCAGTGGCGCTGACGGTTTTTGGGCCAAAACGTCGGTGGGGCTGACGTTTTGGCGGGGATGTGTCGCCGAACTGGTGGGGGGTGCGGTGGGGTTGGCCGTGGGGGCACGAAGGGCGTGCTGAGAGGGGGGTGGCCGAGATGTGTCCCTACTGGGGGGACATAAGACACGCCGAACGTCAACGAGCGTGACATTAGTGTCACCCTTGTTGACATACTGCTCTCTGCAGATCAACGAAGTGGAGAGCATCCTCGTGTCATCAGAGCCACAGCGCCGTCGGCCGAGTCCGGCGCGCGCGCCGCGTCCTGATCTCCCCGTTGATGACGCGATCTCGGCGTGGAGTCAGCCACTGGCTCCGGTCAAGGATCTGGACAGCCTCGCGAGGCGGTATCCGAGCCGGAAGCTCACGCTGGACGGTGAGCGCAAGCCGCTGGAGTTCTACGGGACGCAGAGTCAGCCAAATGCGTTCTCGATGGACAGTCTTGAGTTCTTCCTGGTGATTGCCCAGTACTTCAGGGAAGCCTTGCCCTTGAGGCTCATCCTGCTGCTGATCGCGTGCCAGCGGGCGGGGGGGCGGATTCCACTTACCCAGGAGGAGATGGCTACCATCCTCGACGTCAGTCGGACGAAGACTTCGGAAGCTCTCCACACGGTGATGTCTCATGGGATCGTCTTCAAGGTGCGGCGGGGTGTCTATCAGTTCAACCCGCCCTACAGTTACCGGGTGGCTGAGTTCATCCCGGGGACGGAGACGGCGGGTGAGTTCGTGAAGGTGGAGCAGCACAGCACCATCTCGCAGATTCGCAGCGATACGAGCCTGCCGGACCTGGTGCGGTTCCCGTCGCTGGACCATATGCGTCAGGCCATCGAGGAACTGCGGGCCGAACGGGCCAAAGAGCGCGCTGCGCGTCGGCTGAGCCGGGCACAGCGCAAGGAAGAAGGGACAGCTCAGTGAGCACCTTGCGATTCGCTGCGGTCAACGCCGACGGGCTTCTCTCCGACCTCGACCTGCCGCCGGCGGCCTACCGGGTGTTGCTGAAGCTGCGCTCGCTGAGTGAGCCCGGGGGCCGGATCCTCATCGATCAGGCCACCATCGGCGGGCTGCTGGACCTGAGCCGGCCCAGTGTCAACGCGGCGCTGCGGAGCCTGGAGCTGGCGAAGCTCGTGCGTAAGGTCCGCAACGGGGTGTACCAGATCAACCCCATGCTGGCCGGGTACAACTCCTTCGAGGACGCGGTGGCCGCGGTGAACGACATGCCCACGGACGAGCGGTTGGACGCCCGCGGGTATGTCGCGAGTTACCACCGGGCGGTGGCGGCGTATCAGGACCAGTTGGCGGAGCAGCGGAAGAAGAGGGCGGCGCAGGCCGCCGCGAAGAAGGCCGCGGAGTCGAAGCGTCGTCGGACGCTGCACGCTGTGGGGTAGTTCGGCAGGCCCCTTGGTCCGTGACTGTTCCGGGCCCTGTGTGGCCGCTGGAGGGGCTTTCGGCCCCCTCTTGACCCCAGGGGGTCGGGAGGGGGCCGACGTGCGTTGTGGGGGGCGTACAGGGGCTTCTGGAGGTGTCAGAAGTTGAAGTCCACGTAGTCGATGTCGGTGAACTCGACGAGGAGACCGGTGGCGCGGGCGCCGTTGTCCCGGAAGTAGATCTCCTGGAGCGCCTCGGCGGTGATGTGGCGCAGTTGGGCCTCGGTGGCGCCGGCGTCCTGGGCGGCCAGGAGGCGGGAGGCGTACTCCGGGGGGAGGTGCTGGGTGATGCGGCGCATGCGGCCGTCGTCGGTGGTGCCGGGGGCGGCGGTGAAGCCGAACCGGGCGCGGGTCTCGATGACGATGCCGGTCTGCTTGGCGGCCTGGTCGCGGGCGCGCTTGCGGACCAGGGGCTGCCAGCGGCTGCGGACTTCGCGTTCCAGGCGGGCGGCGAGGGCCGGCTTGGGGTGCTGGATCTGGTTCTTGACGTAGCGCTCGACCGTGCGGCGGGAGATGCCGAGGAGATCGGCCACGGCCTTGGTGGACTTGAGCTGCTTGACGAGGAAGCGCATCTGGGCGCCCGCGGACTTGGGGATCGGGCGCGTGAAGTTCTGTTCGTCGGCGCGGGTGAGGCTGTCGTTGATGTCTGCCATGGGTGGGGCTCTTGGTCTCCGTTGTCCGGTTACTCGCCGTCGGCGGCGGCGTCGTGGCCCTTGATGTGGCGGGCGGGGTTGTGGCCTTCGTCGAGCATCTGGACCGCCCAGAGGAGAGGCTGGGTGCCTTCGTGCTTGACCATGCCGGGGCTGACGCCGAGGCGGAAGCCGCCGGGCAGGGGCTTTCCCTCGGGGGTGCGGGGGAGGAAGTCGAGCGGGCTGGGGCCGTCGGAGAGGTAGACCGCGCAGTCGGAGAGGACGGCGATGGGGTGGAGGTCGGCCGCTTCGGCGAGTTTGCGCATCTTGCGGTGCATGTTGACACGGGCCGTGGAGATGACGGCCGCGCGGATGTCGGGGCGCCAGGTGGGGCGCTCCAGGGCGGGCCAGGACTCGCCGGGGCGGTAGGCGGCGCCCTGGGGGCGTTCGCGGAGCTTGCCGATGCCGCCCTTGACGGTGGACTTGATCGCGGACAGGACGGCCGCGTGGGCGGGACTCGTCTGCTTGTGGTCCTGCATGGCCGTGAGGAAGGCGTCGTCGGTGAGGGCGGTGGTGACGCCGAGGTCGGCCATGGTGGCGAGGTAGGCGTCGCGCAGGCGGGTGTACCAGGCGTCGAGGTACGGGGCGTTGTCCGGGCGGACCCAGGCTTCGGTGGGCCGGACGTCGAAGCCGAGCTCGGTGGCGTAGGCGAGGGTCGGGGTCGCGTACCAGGCGGGGCCGGTGGGGGGCCGGCCGTGGGGGGTGAAGGGGCTGGGGAGACGGGGGTCGAGGGAAAGGGGGGAGAGGTCGGCCAGCCAGCTGCCCGGGAGCTTGGGGTCGAAGGCGGGGTGCGTGGTGTGGACGGCCGGGCCGAGGCCGACGAGGAGGCGATTGGCCGCCGCGGCGAACGCCATGTTGATGTCGATGCCGACGGCGTGGGTGCGGGTGCACTCGGCGTCGGTGAGGAGTTCGGGGCTGCGGATCCAGTCGTACGCCTCTTCGTCGAGGACCTGGTCCGGGGTGCGCTGGTGGGTGCGGGGGTAGAGCGCGGCGACCACCGGGTGCTCGTCGGGGGCCTCGGGGGGTGCCGGGTCGACGGGGCGGGTGAGGGAGCCGGGGACGGTGGCCGACTCCCAGGTCTTGGTGGCGGCGTTGAAGGCGGCGCGGGTGGGCGGACGCAGGGCCGTCATGAGCTCCAGGCCCGTGACGGCGGTGGAGCCGCGGGGGGTGAGGACGCGGGAGGCGTAGGTGGTGAGCAGCTCGGCGAGTTCGGGGGCGGGGAGGTCGGGGGTGCCCTCGCCCCAGGCGCGGGGGTCGAGTGCGCCCCAGGGGAGGACCGCGAGCTGGACGCACTGGCGGCCGGTGGCCGCGGTGGCGGGGCGGTAGACGCGGGCCCAGGGGCCGAAGCCGCGGCGGGTGAGCTGCCACTTGGCCTTGGTGAGCTGCTTGAGGACGGGGTGGTTGTCGGGGAGACGGAGGCCTCGGCGGTCTTCGAGGACGAGGGGGAGACCGAGGGCCTCGGTGGCGGCGGGGGTGAGGACGAGGAGGGGGTCGCCGTCCTTGCCGTTGCGGTGGAGGCGGGGGGAGTGGAGGTCGGCTTCGGTGAGGGCCCAGGTGATCAGGGTGGGGAGGTCCTTGACGGGGTGGTCGAGGACGACACCGCCGGCGGCGTGGGCCTGGCCGGTTCCGTCGAGGACGGCGAGGGGGCCGTTGCCGGTCATGGGGGGGAGGGGGGTGGGTGTGGGGCGGTGGGGGGGTGTGCGGGGGGTGGGGGCAACGGCGTTGACGGGGGGTGGGGTGGGCAGGGACGGCTGTGGCTGGGTGGGGGGTGTGGGGGGTGGCGTGGCGTTAACGGCGTTAACGCTCTCGGGGGTCGGCTGGTGTGGGGGGGTGGGGGAGGGCTCGGTCTTGACGGCGTTAACGCCGTTAAGGGGGTGGAGGGCCGAGAGGCCGTCGAGGAGACGGCTGTACGCCGCGCGCTTCGGGGGGCGGGGGTCGGTGCGGCCCGTCTCCCAGGAGGTGACCGTTTCACGGCGTACGGAGAGCGCCTTGGCGATCTGGTCCTGGCTGAGGCCGGCGGCTTCGCGCAGGCGCTTGCGCTCGTCGGGGTGGGGGAGCGCGTCCTGGGCGGCGGCTTCTTCGAGCAGGGCGTCCACTGCGGCGAAGAGGCTCTCTTGTTCGTTGGGCATGGGGTACCTCCAGGGCTGAGCCTATGTGAAGCGCACGGCTAAACGCACATGAAACGCACGCGGGGGCGTTAACGGCGTTAAGGCCGTTAGCGCCCCCGGGCGTGGTGCGTACCGCTAGATGCGGGTCATGAGCAGTTCCGTGACGGCCTTCAGGTCGTCCGGAGTGAGGTGGGCGGTCAGGGCGTCCGCGACGGTTTCCGGGGAGTCCGCGGCGATGGTGATGCGGCGGTTGGAGGTCTGTGCCGGGGTGGGTGAGGGTGCGGGGGTCGGGGGCTGGGGAGCGCTGGTTGCCGGGGACGGGCGGGTGCGTTGGCGCGGGGGGTTAACGGCGTTAAGGGTCTCGTCGGCCGCGGCCGCCTGGTCCTCCTGGGGGAGCCGGCCGATACGGCGGGCCGGCTCCACCTTGAGCTCCCCGGTCTCCACCTTCTCCTGGAGGGTGGGGGTGAGGTTGAGGAGGGTCAGGCGCTGGGAGACCCAGGCGGCCGTCTTGCCGAGGCGCTTGGCGACCTGGGCCTGGGAGCCGTGGACCTCGACGAGTTCCTGAAGGGCCCGGGCCTGGTCCATGGGGGCGACGTCGACCCGGTGGATGTTGGCGATGAGAGCCGATTCGAGGATGTCCGCGGCGCTGGCGGCGAGGCTGTCGTTGACGTGGATCTGGATGGTCTTGAGGCCGGCGAGGTGGGCGGCGGCCAGGCGCCGGTTGCCGTCGATGACGACGTACGGGGCGCGGCCGAGGCCGTCCGTCTGGCCCGGGTGGGCTTCCATGAAAGCCATGCGGGTGGCGACGGCGAGCGGCTGCAGCTGACCGCGGGCGACGAGGGACTGTGCCATCTCGTCGAGGTCGGTGAGCTCCTCGCGGAGGTTGAAAGGGTTGTGGGCCAGGGCCTCGATGGGCACCTCGGACGGGGGGACCGCGCCGGAGGTGGGGGCACCCGTGGCTTCCGCGATGGCGGCGCGGCGGGGGCTGACGCTGGCGGTCTGGGCGCGGGCGAACGACGCCGAGACGCCGAGCTTGTCGGCCTTGCTCATGAGATCTCCCTGGCGAGTGCGCGCAGTGCGACGGCCTGGTCGCCCTTGGGCGCGTAGACGAACAGCGGCTGCTTCACACGGACGGCTTCGCGCTGTTCCTTGAGGTCGGGTACGACGGCGACGACACGCGGATCCTTTATGTCCATCCAGGCCTGGAGGGAGGATGTGGCGATGTAGCCGCGGCGGCCGTCGTAGAGGTTGACGACGAGGCCGAGGTAGTCGATGTCGAGGCTGAGGTCGTCCCGGAGGTCGTTGATCTGGGAGGTGAGGAGGTCGTACGCGTCGGCGGAGGAGTCCTCGGCCTGTACGACGATCAGGGCTCCGGAGGCGCCGGGCTGTTCCGCGTCGCGGCGGCGGCCGTAGTAGATGGCCGCGTCCATGCTGAGGCCGAGGCTGGGCGGGCAGTCCACGAGGATGACGTCGTACTCGGACTCGACGGGGGCGAGGGCACGCTCCAGGGCGGCCTCGCGAGCGCGGACCGTGGAGAGGCGGACGTCGAGGAGGAAGGCGTCGGTGCAGGCGGGCAGGAGGTGCAGGCGGTCGCCGAAGCGCTCGTCCGCGACGGGGGCGATGAGGTCCTGCAGTGGCCCCTTGGCCTCGCCGGCCATGTGGCAGGTGAGGCTGTCGCCACCGATGGGGAGCGGCTGCTGTCCGAGCTGCTTGGTGAGGTGGCCCTGCGGGTCGAAGTCGACGAGCAGGACCCGCATGCCGAGACCGGGCAGGTCCTCGCGGTCGAAGGCGCTGGGCTCGGGCTGGGTGTCGTCCTCGGCGAGGCGGGCCAGCTGGCGGGCGATCCGGACCGGGTGGAGGCTTGCCGCGTCCTCGGCGAGGGCCTCGGCGGTGCCCGCGGTGATGGCGGTCTTGCCGACGCCGCCCTTCTGGTTGCACACGATGATGCGGCGGACCACGGAGGGGCGCTGGACGGTGGGGGCCGGGTTCATCTCCAGCCAGAGCTGGACGGCTTGGGCGAGTCCCTGGATGAGGGAGACGCCGCGGTCCTTGGAGTGGGCGCGGAACGACTCCCACTGGCCGGCGGGCAGCCAGGTGGAGAAGGACTCGGCGCCGGAGGTGTCGACGGGGGAGGGAGCCGAGGCGAGGGCGGCCCAGTGGGCGATTCCCTGGTGAACGGCGTCCTGGATGTCGACCCGCAGCTGGGCGGTGCGGATTTTCAACTCCTGGCGGAGCCACGGGGGCAGCTTCGAGACGACCTTCTCGCGGTCGCTCTGGGACGAGGGCGAAGTCATGGGAGGGACTTTACTAACGTTCTTGGGTGGGTGTGTGCGCCACGCTTGAGTTTTGCTAACGGATTGACGCGGAGGGGCCGGTTCGGGCCGGGTGGGTGGATGGTTGTGTGCGGGATGGGGGTGGGGTGGGGACGGCTGAGGGCGGTGACCGTTAACGGCGTTAACGCCGTTAACGGTCACCGCCCTCGGATCGGGGTGGAAGAGCCGTCAGCCGACCGGGACCGCCTGGGGGTTCCGGGGCGGGAGTCCGAGTTCGGCGCGGCACGCGGGGGAGCCGGCCGGGTCGTAGTGGGGCAGTCGGCGGGCGGGGACCACCGCCGGGAGGACGAAGGTCCAGAGGTCGACGATCCGCTCGTGCAGGTCCTCACGGCTGGTACGGACGTACGAGGTGACCTGCAGGCCGGTGAACGAGCCGACGAGGTAGGTGGCGAGGTGCGCGGTGTCGAGCGTCTGGAACAGCTCGCCGCGCTCCTGGGCCGGGTCCAGGCAGCTGCGGGTGATGTCGATCCACGTGTCGTACGGGGAGGGGTCCGGCTTCGTGAAGGAGCCGAACTCGACGACGAGGCGGATGGCGGCGCGGACCCGGACGTTGGTGCGCAGACCGTGGGCCATGTGGTGCGTGAGGTCGATGGCCGTCTGGAGGCCGGGCTCTTCGATGCGGGGGAGTAGTTCCGAGATCTGGAACTGCTCGTCCATCAGGGTGCGGGCGAGGGCGTCCTTGGACGGGAAGTGGAAGTACAGGGCGCCCTTGGTGACACCGGCGTGTTTCACGACGTCGCTGAGGCTGGTGCCGCCGAAGCCGGCCTGGTCGAACGCGACGGCTGCGCCGTCGAGGATCGCCTGCCGGGTGATTTCGGCACGTTCCTGCCTGGCCCTCGCCAACGTGGGTCTCCTCGGTGGGGTGGGGGAGTGGTGTGTGCGGTGATCGTTGCGCACGGGGGAATCTAGCCGGGGCCTGAAGCGGAAAACCAGGCGGATCGTTCTTTCTGGGTGGGTGGGGTGGGGGTGTGTGAGTGCATGGGGGATTTGGTGGGTTTTGGTGGGTGGGGAGTAGGGGGGGCGGGCGTTAACGGCGTTAACGCCGTTAAGGGTGTGGGGGGCTGGAGGGGGTCGGGTGGGAGGGGGTCGGGTACGAGGGGAGGGGCAAGGAGGACGTCTTCTGGCCCTCCCTCAGCATCCAGTCGAGGATGCGCGGGCGGCTGAGGAGCCCGTTGCGCAGGCGCAGGCCCGTCCTGGTGGCCGGGGCGAGGAACCGGCCGGTGCGGTCGCCGCCCTTCTGGCAGCCCTGCGCGTAGTCGCGCAGCAGGTTCTCGTACCGGGTGAACGCGGCGCGGTGGTCCTGGGGGGAGCGGGCCAGCTCGCCGGCGAGGACGTACGCGGCGACGACGCCCGTGCCGGTTCCCATGCCGCCGAGGGTCGCGCCGCAGGCGGCGTCGCCGACGAGGGCGATCCGGCCGGTGGACCAGGTGGGTACGTCGGCGCGGCTGAGGGAGTCGAAGTAGAAGTCGGCGGCGGGGGCGAGCGTGAGGGTGTCGAGGAGGTGGGGGACGTGCCAGCCCAGGCCGGAGAAGGCGCTTGTGAGGATGCGCTTCTGGGTGGCCGCTTCTGCTGTGGGGGGTAGTCGGGGTGATGCGAAGACGAAGAACGCGCGGGCGCGGGTGGGGTCGGTGTGGTCCCGGCCCACGCTCGCCAGCCGGCCGGGGGCGTTGAGACCGACGGTGGTGCCGTCGGCGGGGAGGGCGAGGGCGGGGGCGTCGGGGAGGCTCCAGGAGGCGGCGTAGTACCCGAGGTGGGTGACGTGCTCCTCCTCCGGGCCGAAGGCGAGGCGGCGGACGTGGGAGTGGAGGCCGTCGGCTCCGATGACGAGGTCGAAGGAGCGGGGCGGGGCGTGGCGGAAGGTGACGTCGACGCCGGTGGGGGTCTCGGTGAGGGTCGTGATCGAGTCGCCGAAGACGTACTCGGTGCAGGGGAGTGAGGCCTCGTGGAGGACGCGGGAGAGGTCACCGCGCAGGACCTCGATCTCGCCGCCGGCGAACTCGGCGGGGAGGCGGAGGCGGGGCACACCGTTCGTGTCGACGAAAGTCATGGGACTGCCGCCGGTCCGGAGGCGGCGGAGTGCGTCGAGGACCCCCATGCGGTCGAGGACGGTGAGGTGGGTTGCGCCCCGGAAGTCGACGGCCTGGCCGCCGGGGCGGAGAGCGGGGGCGATTTCGACGACGGTCGGCTCGAAGCCGTGGCGGCCGAGCCAGTGGGCGAGGGCGGGGCCGGCGATGCCGGCGCCGGAGATCAGGACAGTGCGGATGGGCATGAGGGACTCTCCCTTTCAGCGTTACTAACTGTGTCCGGCGGACACTGAAGCGATACCGTGTACGGTAGACGCAGTTTTGTTGGGCTGCAAGCAGCACGTGGTGTCGGGAGCCGACGATGAGTGAGCAGTGGGGTGCGGCAGCACGGTTGCTCTGGGGGCCGCAGCCGCCGGTCAAGCCGGCGCGGGGGCCGAAGCGGGGGCTCACGCTGGACGGCATCGCGGCGGCCGGGGTGGGGATCGCCGATGGGGAGGGGCTGGGCGCGGTCTCGATGCAGCGGGTGGCCGGTGAACTCGGGGTCACCAAGATGGCGCTGTACCGGTACGTGCCGGGGAAGGCGGAGCTGGTCGCGCTGATGGTGGAGAGCGCGATGGCGGGAGTGCCGCTGCCGGAGGCGGAGGCGGGGGCTGGGGCTGGGGCAGGGCTGCCAGGGGCAGGGTGGCGGGCGCGGCTGGGGGAGTGGGCGCGCGCGCTGCTGGTCGGGTTCCAGCGGCATCCGTGGCTGCTGGAGGCGACGGTCGGCGTACGGGTGATGGGGCCGCGGGAGCTGGCGTGGCTGGAGCGGGCGCTGGCCGCGCTGGAGGGATGCGGGCTGAGCGGGGCCGAAGCGATGGACGCGGTGGTGCTGCTGACGGGGCATGTGCGGGGGATCGCTGCGCAGGGGCAGGGGCAGGGGGTGGCTGAGTCCGCGGGTGGGGAAGCGGGTGGCGCGGGAGGGCCCGATGCGCAGCTCACCGCGGTGTTGGGTGAGGTGATGCGGGAGCACGGGGATCGCTACCCGGCACTGGCGGCGGCGTTGGTGTCCGCTGCGGGGGGTGGCGGGCAGGACCAGGCGCTGGAGTTCGGGCTGGAGCGGATCCTGGACGGGCTGGGGCTGCTGATGGAGCAGCGGAAGCGGGGGACGTAGCTCACACGTACGCCGGAGCCTGGTCCGGCGGTTGTGGGGTCAGCGGGTCGTCCAGCCGCCGTCCACGGACAGGGTGGCGCCGATGACGAACGAAGCGCGGTCGCTGCAGAGCCACGCGGCCGCCTCGGCGATCTCTTCCGGGGCCGCGATGCGGGGGAGGGGTGCCGACTGGAGGAGGACCTCCTCCATCGCCGGGTTCTCCTTGAGCCAGGCGTCGATCATCTCGCTCCGGGTGGAGCCGGGGGCCAGTGCGTTCACGCGGATGCCCTGGGCGGCGTACTCGGTGGCCGCGGCCTTCGTGAGGCCCAGGACCGCGTGCTTCGAGGCGATGTAGGCGGCCGTCACCGGAGTGGCGACCAGGCCGGCCGTGCTGCTGTTGTTGACGATGGCTCCGCCGCCGGTGGTGAGCATGGCGCGGATCTCGTGCCGCATGCAGTTCCAGACGCCGCGGACGTTGGTGTCCATCACGCTGTCGTAGACCCCCTCGTCGAGGAGGTGCAGCGGCTTGGGCTCGGCGCCCACGCCGGCGTTGTTGAAGGCGGCGTCCAGGCGGCCGTACGCGGAGACGGCGGCGGCGACGGCGCGGGCCACGTCCTCGGTCCGGGAGACGTCGGCGACGACGTACTGGGCCTGGTGGCCTGCGGTGCGCAGGTCCTCGACGAGGGTGGCGAGTTCAGGAGCGCGGCGGGCGACGAGGGTGACGCGGGCGCCCTCGCGGCAGAAGACCCGGGCGGCGGCGGCGCCGATGCCGGCGCTGGCGCCGGTGATCAGTACGGATCTGTCCGCCAGTAGTAACGAGCTCCCCTCCATCACGGCGCGACCGTAACACGAGGTGATGAACCGTTCGAAGGGGTTGGGCGTGCAGGGGTGTTGTACGCGTGTGGTACGCGTCCTGGGCAGGGGTGTTGTCCGGGCCGCCGGGTGGGTGGCCTGGTTGCGGTGCGTTGCGTGGGGGGCCGTCCCGAGCCGATGCCGGCTCGGGAGGTGTGGGTACGCCGGTGGGACTCAGTAGCCGGTGACCGTCGAGCGGAAGATCGTACGTCCCTCCTGGTGGCCGGTGACCTCGATCTGGCCGGGGGCGGCGGCCGTCGCCTCGATCCAGCAGGGGGTGTCGAGTTCGGCGTAGTGGAGGAACTCGGTGGCGAGTGCGGTGGGACGGAAACTGCCCGGCGGCCGCAGTCCGCAGGCCGCCTGGCGGGCGGCTTCGACCAGGACCATGCCCGGGTGGTGGTCGTTGGCGTGCTCGAAGAGGATCGGGTGTTCCAGGTCCGGGTTCAGCAGCCAGCGCCCGGGCCGGTCCGCGGCGGCCAGGACGACGTCGAACGGCAGCAGCCGGCCGGCGGCGGCCGCCGGGATGGGTGCGCGGCGCTCCAGCGGACGGGTCGAGCCGGTGCCGCCGCGGGTGCCGCGCAGTCTGCGGTACGTGGCGGGGGCGACGCAGGTGAAGCGGGCGGTACCGGTGGCGGCGAGCTCGCCGGAGCGGCGGATCTCGACCTCGAGGAAGCCGGAGAAGCGGTTGCCGCGCCAGCTGAAGTCCGTACAGGTGGCGATCATCTCCAGATCGCTGGGGCTGCGCCCGATGAGGAGCCGGTCGGGGCGGGAGTCGAAGTCCAGGCTCCACAGCAGGACGTTGTGGCCGAGCGGGACGCCGTAGACGGCGTGGCAGAGGTAGAGGCCGACCTGGCGGATGGTCTCGCCGGCCTGGACGGGGTCGTGGCTGGTGCCGTCGGCGCTGGTGAAGAAGGTGTGCGCGCGCGGCCACTGGCCGGTCAGGTAGAACGTGTCGTCGTCGATGCGGTCGCAGCCGGTCAGGAAGACCTCGGCGAGCGAGCTGCGGTGCACGTACTCCTTGGGAACCGTGGTGGTCAGGCGGGGGGCCTCGTTGCAGCGGGTCCAGGGCTCCCCTGTCCGCTGCAGGGGTCGTATCCGAGGGTTCTTCCGGATTGTCAGCATCGTCATGGACCTCTCCGCAGAGCCGTTTCGACGGATGGGATGGGGATGCGTACGCGTCACGCAAGATACGTACTCTCCGGTTTTGTTTGCAAGGTGCTAAAGGTGTCGGCATGTCGGACCTTGGGTCGTGTCAACATGCGGGACGGCGCCCTTGCGCGGGCCCGCACGACGGCCCACCAGCGAAGTTCCGGACGAAGGCCGTGATGGGGGACGCCAGGGTTCCGTCCCAAGTGGGAGCCAGTCTTCCGGTCATATGCCCCGGTCCGGCCGGGTGTTGGCACGTGCGCCGCGGCGAGGGGAATTCAAGCCGCCGTCGAGCGTTCGCCGACTTGCGGGGTTTGCTGGCGGACGATGGGGGCCGATGCGAAACTTGGGACCGCCACCGGTATTTTAGAAACCGGATGGGCGGTTTGAAATACGGGGTGTGGAAGCTCCTTCGCACCCTGTCGTCGAGGTACCGCCGCTCTCCTGCCGCCCCTCACCGACCCATCTGGAGCTCCTGATGACACGTCAGTGCCCGTACGCGATCGACCCCACCGGTATGGACATCCATGCCGAGGCTGCCCACTTGCGGGAGCAGGGACCGGCGACCCTGGTGACGCTGCCCGGCGGTGTCACGGGGTGGGTGGTCAGCGGCAGCGAGACGATCCGCCGGATGCTCGTCGATCCGCGCGTGTCGAAGGACGCGTACCGGCACTGGCCCGCGTGGGTCGAGGGGAAGGTCGGCGCGGAGTGGCCGCTGGCCATCTGGGTCTCCGTGCAGAACATGATCACGGCGTACGGCGCCGAGCACACGCGGCTGCGCAAGCCGGTGGCCGCCGCCTTCACCTCGCGCCGGGTGGCGGGGATGCGCCCGCGGATCGAGCAGGTCGCCGAGGAGCTCCTGGACCAGCTCGCGGCGGTGCCCGAGGGCACACCGGTCGACCTGCGCGAGGCGTTCGCGCACCAGCTGCCGACCCGGATCGTCTTCGAGCTCTTCGGGATACCGGAGCGGTCGTGGGCGCCGCTGCACCGGATCATCAAGGGCTTCTTCGACACGGCGATCAGCGCCGAGGACGCGCAGGCCAACGCGGAGCTGCTCTACGTGACCATGGCCGACCTGATCGCGTACCGGCGGGAGCACCCCGGCGACGACATGACCACCGCGCTCATCTCGGCACGTGACGAGAGTCTGGGTGGGGGAGAAGGGGCGGCGGGGCTGGGGAAGGGGTCGGGGCCGGGGTCGGGGGATGGGGACGGGGACGGGGGTCGGGGTGCTGCGTTGAGCGAGAAGGAGCTGATCGACAATCTGATCCTGCTCTTCACCGCCGGCTACGAGACCTCGGTCAACCTGATCTGCACGTGCATCCTGGAACTGCTGCGCAACCCGGCCCAGTTGCGGCTGGTGCGGGACGGGCTGGCGTCCTGGGAGGACGTGGTCGAGGAGGCACTGCGGATGGAGCCGCCGGCGACGTACGCGCTGCTGCGCTTCGCCGTCGAGGACATCGAGGTGGGGGAGGGCGAGCAGCGGGTGGTCATCCCCAAGGGCGACCCCATCGTGATCTCCTTCGCGTCGGCCGGGCGGGACCCGCAGGTGCACGGGCCGGACGCCGACCGCTTCGACGTCACGCGGGCGACGCGCGGCGAGCACCTGTCGTTCGGGCACGGGACGCACTACTGCCTGGGCGCGACGCTGGCGCGGCTCGAGTGCGCGGTGGGTGTGCAGCTGCTCTTCGACCGGTTCCCGGACCTGGAGCTGGCCGACGCGCCGGAGGCACTGCCGCGGGTGGAGTCGTTCATCTCCAACGGGCTCCGGAAGCTTCCGGTGCGGCTGCGCGCGGAGCGGCGGGTGGGGTGAGGGTCGGAAATGTGAGGGACCGGGGAAGGGTTGAGGGTTGGTTGTATCGTGCTTGATAAAATACGGACCTTCTGGTTGGTTTTAGTGGGGGTGGTGGATCCTGTAAGGGATCCAGCCGGAGCAAGACCCCATGCACAACGGAGGCAACGGAGGCACCGTGGCACGGCAGGAGCGTGCGGTCCGTACGCGTCGCGCGATCTTGGAGGCGGCGGCCGCGGTCTTCGACGAACGCGGTTATGACGCGGCCACCATCGCGGACATCCTTTCCCGGGCAGGCGTCACGAAGGGCGCCCTGTACTTCCACTTCTCCTCGAAGCAGGAGCTCGCACAGGGTGTCCTCGACGAGCAGTTCGGCGAGGCCGGGGTGCCCGCCCGGACCAGCAAGCTGCAGGAACTCGTCGATGTGGCGATGGTGCTGGCGTACCGGATGAAGCGGGAGCCGATGCTCAGCGCCGGGGCGCGGCTCTCGCTGGGACCCGGGATGCGGGAGATCTTCGGCGGGGGGTCGGTGCCGGGGTGGATCGAGTTCACCCGGAGACTGCTCGTCGAGGCGAAGGAGCAGGGTGAACTGCTGCCGCACGTGGACCCGGGCGAGACCGCCTGGATCCTTTCCGCCTGCTGGGCGGGGGCGCAGATCTACTCGCACACCCTGAGCGACAGGGCGGACATCGAGCTCCGGGTCTCGGCCGTCTACCAGCACATCTACCCGAGCATCGCGACGCCGGCGGTGCTCGCGCGCATCGACATGGCGGCGGACCGCGGGGAGCGCGTGAGCGGGGAGGTGGCGGCCTCGCGGGCGGCTTCGGACGTGAGCTCGGGTGTGGGCTCGGCGGTGGGCTCGGGTGGCGCCGGTGTCGGTGCGGGGGCTGGAGCCGCAGCTGGGGCCGGGGCCGGGGCCGGGGCTTCGGCCGGGTCCGCGGGGCGCGGGTTGTCGTGACCGGAGTCCGCTAAGTCGGGGCCGGGTTGTGCGGGGGTGCTGTGGAGGCGCCCTTGCGGGGTATCCGGGTGATTGGTCGTGCGTCATCTGGCGTGCGCCTCTGTTTCGGTGTCCGTCCGCTGTCTCTTCGCCTTCTGTTCGTTGTCCTCTGTCCGCCGATTCCGGCGGGCCTCGAGCCCGCCTCCAGTCCAGCCGCCGACTGTGTCCGCGAAATCTTGTACCCCCCCGGGCAAACCGCGAGGGCGGTTTGTGGAGAGTCCATGGCCAAGCAGGAGCGTGCCGCCCGCACGCGTGAAAGTCTCGTCCGTGCCGCTGCGGAGGTGTTCGCCGAGGAAGGGTTCGTCACCGCGTCGATCGCGGCGATCAGCAGAAGGGCCGGAGTGAGCACCGGCGGGCTCCACTTCCACTTCGAGAGCAAGACCGTGCTGGCCGGGGCCGTGGAGGACCGGGCGGTGGAGGCGCTGCGGCGCATCACCGTGGGGCGGCGGGTGGGGGTGGGGGGCGCTGTGGGCGCCGGTGCGGGTGCGGGGGCCACGGGTGCGGGTGCCGGTGCCGGTACGGGTGCGGGGAGCGTGGGTGCTGAGGGTGCCGGTGGTTGCAGCGGTTCTGGTGGTTCGGGTGGGGAGGGTGTCGGGGGCGTCGGTGGCGGCCTCGGCAACTCGTTGCAGGTGCTGGTCGATTCCACGCATGCGCTGATGGCGTTGCTCGCCGGCGATGTGGTGGTGCGGGCCGGCTTCGGGCTGTCCGCGGACGCGGCCCGTGAGAGCGGGGTCGACCTGCGCAGGCAGTGGGGCGTGTGGGTCGAGGATGTGCTGCGGGCCGCGGCACGGGAGGGGGCGCTCGCCGAGGGGGTCTCTCCGCAGGACGCCGCGCGGGCGGTCATCGCCTCGACCGTGGGCTTGGAGGTACTCGGCGCCGCCGAGCGGGACTGGGTCTCGCCGCACACGCTCACCCGGTTCTGGACCCTGATGCTGCCGCGGCTGGCCGCGCGCGGGACGCTCGGTGCGCTGGCGGCCGAGGGGACGGGAGCGGCGGCTTTGGCTGCTGCGGGGTGTGGGCTCTCTGTCGGTCCGTCATAACAGACTCGGTGGTCTCTTTTTGTGGGTTGCCGGGCGGGGGCTGTGGTCCTCATCGAGGGGGGATCGAGGGGTGGTGTGCCCCCTCCGGTGATCTGGAACTCGTACGAACTCCCAGGTCAGAGAGGTTTCTTGAGTGATGCTGGGGTCTCGCTGGTCCTCAAAACAGCACGACCGGTTTGATATTGACAAACCGTCGGTCCTGTTTTCTACTGAACAAGCGACTCATCCAATGACTGGGGGCACCTCCCAGCGGTAGCTGGGGGAGGGAGTACGGCGTGGACATCGATGTACTGGGCGCACTGGCCGTGCGGGAGAACGGGGTATCCATCACGCCGACCGCTCCGAAGCCCCGGCAGGTCCTGGCGCTGCTGGCGCTCCATGCCGACCAGGTCGTCCCCGTCTCGGCACTGATCGAGGAACTGTGGGCGGGTGAGCCGCCGCGCAGCGCGCGGACCACCCTCCAGACGTACGTCCTGCAGTTACGCGCGCTCATCGCCACCGCCCTGGAGGCGGGTGACGCCGACGGCCGTACCGCGAAGGACGTGCTGGTCACCCTGCCCGGCGGATATCTGCTCAACAGCAACGGCGGTACCAGCGACGTCCGCGAGTTCGACCGGCTCGCAGGAACCGGCTACCGCGCGATGGACGCCGGGGACTTCCCGGGCGCCGCGCGGCTGCTGCGCGAGGCGCTGACCCTGTGGTCCGGGCCCGCCTTCGCCGACGTACACGGCGGCGTGCAGCTGGACATGGAGACGCGGCGGCTCGAGGAGACCCGGCTGTGCGCGCTCGACCAGCGCATCGAGGCCGATCTGCGACTGGGCCGGCACCGCGAGCTGCTGGCCGAACTCACGGTGCTCGCGAGCCGGTACCGTACGCACGAGAACCTGCACGGCCAGTTCATGCTCGCCCTGCACCGCTCCGGCCGGCGCGGCGAGGCACTGGACGTCTACCAGCGGCTGCGCGGCACGCTCGTGCGCGAACTCGGACTGGAGCCTTCGGCGGCGCTGCGGCGCCTGCAGCGCTCGATCCTCATGGCCGGCCCGGAGAATCCGGCGGAAGCGGCGGTCGAGGCGGGCGGGGAGCGGCTCGTCCGGGTGTGACCTCCTTCTTCTGCCTCCTTCTCGGTGCTTCTTCGCCTCCTCCTTCTGCGTTCGCTGGGGGCGGGGTCGGTCCGGGAGGAGGCTGCCGGAGGTTCGCTGGATCGACTCGCGAGGGCGAGAGGAGACGACTCGGTGCAGGAGAGGTCGGAGCGGACCCGGAGGCGACTGGTGTGCGCCGGGGCCGAGTTGTTCCACCGCAACGGCTATGCCAACGCGACCCTCGGGGACATCGCGGGCGCGGCCGGGGTGACGAAGGGGGCGCTGTACTTCCACTTCGCCTCGAAGGACGAGCTCGCGGAAGCCGTACAGCAGCGCGGGTGCGCGCTGCTGCACGACTCGGTACGGGCGCTGCGCGAGGCCGGCGCCTCGCCGCTCCAGGTGCTGATCGATACGACGCACTGGCTGGCACGGACGCTGTACGAGGACCCGGCGATTCCGGCGAGTTTCCGGATCACCAAGGAGTGCGCGGGGCAGCAGCCGCCGGTGACGGACTTCCACGCGGCGTGGATCTCGGTGGTGTGCACGCTGTTGCGGCAGGCGCGGGACGCGGGTGAGCTGCGGGGGACCGTCGCGGGTGCTGGTGCTGGTGCGGGTGCGGGTGCGGGTGCGGGTGCTGGTGCTGGTGCTGGTGGTTTGGGCGTGGGTGCGCGGGAGCGGGGCGGCTGGGAAGGGACCGAGTCGCTGGTGGCGGCCGCGGCGTGCGGCATCGAGGTGATGTCCGGGACCGGCGTTCCGTACCGCGAGCTCCAGCGGAAGGTGGCGGCGCTGTGGGCGCTGCTGCTGCCGAGCCTGGTCGCGCAGGGTCGCGAAGGGGAGTACCGGACCGTGCCGCGGGGGGAGCCGGCCGTGGTGTGGACCGGGGTGGCCGAATTCATGGGGAGCGGGGTCTGAGGTGGGCGTGGCCGTTGAGGTCCGGCGCGGGCGTAGAGGTGCCGGCTAAGGGTTTTGAGAGTAGGAGTGGTCCGCGATGAGCGGTGAGAACGTGGTTCCGTTGTGGTCGGCGCCCTTACCCGCCACCGCGAGTACGGCGGCAGTGGCGGCGGCCGCGGCTGCGGCCGGGGCAGGCGGTGCCGGTCGTGGTGGGACGCGGGGGGACGTACTCGCGGACGTGATCGCCGTGCTGGGCGACGTCCTGCGGGTGAAACCGGAGAAGATCGATCCCGAGCAGACGTTCCAGTCGCTCGGGCTGGACTCGTTGCTGACGGTGGAGTTCGTGGCCGTCGTCAACGCGCGGTACGGGACGCAGGTGCCGGCCACCGAGATCGCGGATCAGCCGACGCCGGTGGCGTTCGCGCGGCAGGTCGCGCGGGAGGCCGGAGTCGGGGGCCGGGGTGCGGTCGGGGCCGGGCAGGGCGGGGCCGCGCTGGCCGCTGTCGGGCCGGCGGGGGCTGTCGGTTCCGTGGGCTCCGCGGTCGGCGGGGCTCGGGGTGCGGCTGCGGGCGTCGGGGATGTCGGGGATGTCGTCGAGGTGTTGCGGGAGCAGCTCGCGGCGATCCTGTGCTGCGACGCGTGGGACATCGATCCCGGTGAGGCGTTCGGGGTGCTGGGGCTGGACTCGATCCTCGGTGCGGAGTTCGTTTCGGTGGTGAACCGGACGTTCGGGCTGCGGGAGCGGTCGGTGGTGCTCTACGACCACCCGAACCTGACGGCCATGGCGGTGTACGTCGCGGAGCGCGCGGGGGTGGGGTCGCGGGGCGGGGCCGGGGGCGGGAGAGGGAGCGGCGGTGTCGGGTCCGCGCTCGGAGCCGGAGTCGGCGTCGGAGTCGGGGCCGGGTCGGTGTCGGCGCTGGCGGCGCGGGTCGCCGAGCTGGACGTCGTACTGGACGCGGTGCGGGACGAGCGGTTGACGGTGGACGAGGCCCTGGTGTTGCTGGGGCGGCGCGGCGCGTAGGCGGGTGCGGGCGCGGTGGACGAGAAGGAGATCCTGACCCGGTTCAAGAACGGGACGCTGGACCGGGGGCAGGCGACGGCGTTGCTGGCCGGGGTGCGGCGGGTGGACCGCGGTGGGGGTGGGGGTCCGGGTGCGGGGCTTGTTGCCGTCCCTGGTTCCGGTCCTGGGTCCGATCCTGGTCCCGGTCCTGGGTCCGGCTTCGCTGCTGGTGCGGGGGCTTCGGGGGGCTTTGCCGTGGCCGTGGTCGGGATGGCCGGGCGGTATCCGCAGGCGGCCGACCTCGAGGCGTACTGGCGGCTGGTGGGTGAGGGGCGGGACACCGGGGCCGTGGTGCCGGAGGGGCGGCCGGGGGCGACCGGCGGACGGGCCGGGGCGGCCGGGGCCGGCCGGGTGGTGGGACATTGGTTGGAGCGGGTGCAGGACTTCGACCATGAGTTCTTCGGGATCGGGGCCGACGAGGCCGCGTTGATGGATCCGCAGGAGCGGCTGTTCCTCGAGACGGCGTGGGAGGCCTTCGAGGACGGCGGGTGTGCCGGGAGTCGGCTGGATGCCCTGCGGTGTGTGGGCGTGTACGTGGGCGTCGGGGCCGGGGACTACCGGCTGTGGGGGATGGGAACCGGCGCCGACGTGGGCGCGGGTGTGGAGGCTGCCGGGAGTAGCTGGGGGGTCGCGAACCGGGTTTCGGCGGTGCTCGGGCTGACCGGGCCGAGCCTGTGCGTGGACACGGCGGAGTCGTCGGTGCTGGTGGCGTTGCACCAGGCGGTGGCCGCGATGCGGGCCGGGGAGTGCGAGGCGGCGCTCGTTGGGGGCGTGCGTGTGCGGGTGCATCCGTCGAGTTGGGGGGCGCAGGGCCCGGCGGGTGTGGGTGAGGGTGTGGGCGTGGGTGAGGGTGTGGGCGCGCTGCTGCTGAAGCCGTTGGAGCGGGCGGTGGCGGATGGGGACACCCTGTATGCGGTGGTGCGGGGGAGTGCGGTGGGGTTCTGCGGGGCGGGTGTTCGTGACGGGGCCGGTGTTCCTGACGCGGCGGGTGTTCGTGACGCGGCGGGTGTTCGTGACGCGGCGGTGAAGGCCGCCGGGGGTGGTGGCGCCGGGGTGTGCGCCGGGGGTGAGGTGGTGGCACCGGTGGTGGGGCGGCGGGCCGGGGCTGCGACGGGGGCTGCGCTGGTGACGTGGGGGGTGTTGGGGCTGTGGCACGGCGGGGCGTGGGGGGCTCGGACGACGGGGGCTGACGAGGCGGGAGCCGAGGCGGCGGGCGCTGAGGAGACGGGTGGGGCTGCGCGGGTGTCTGTCGGGGTGCGCGGGGTCGGTGGGGCGGAGGCGTGGGTGGTGCTGGAGCCGTACAGGGGTGTGGGTGGGGGCCCTGCCGGTTCGCTTTCCACCCCGGCGCGGCCGGAGTGCGGGCCCGTGGCGCCGGGGGACGGTCGGGCCCGGGTGGGCAGTGGGTCTGCCGGGACGGAGGGTGCGGGGGGTGCGGGGGGTGCGGGGGAGCTGGTGGTGCTGTCCGGGCCCAGCGCGGGGCATGTGGAGGCCACGGCCCGGCGGCTGCGGGAGTGGGTGGGCAGGGGCAGCGGTGAGCGGGTGGGGCTGGCCGGGGTTGCGCGGGGGCTGAGGGTCGGGCGGGCGGCTATGGGGTGGCGGTGGGCCGTGGTGGTGGAGGACTTGGAAGAGCTCGCTCAGGCGTTGGAGGAGACGTCCTGTGTGGAGGTGACGGGCGGCGGAGCCGGGCCGATGGGGCTGGGGCGGGTGCCCGAGACGCGGGAGTTCGTCGCCGCCCTGTGGCGCGGCGGGCGGCTCGCGCAGGTGCGGGAGCTGTGGCTGGCCGGGGTCGACGTGGACTGGGCGGCCCTGGAGACCGTGCCCGGTGTCGGAGCGGTGTCCGTACCGTTGCCCGCGTCGGCGTTCTTACGGACGCCCCTGTGGCTGCCCTGATGCCCATCAACCTGTGGTTCTGCCCGAACGAGGACCTCGCGCCGGGGATCGCGGCGACACTGGCCGCCTACTGGCTGGACGAGCACGAGCGCGAGATCGCCGGACGGTTCCTGTTCGAGCGGGACCGGCGGCAGTACCTCGTCGCGCACGCGCTCGTACGGCGGGTGCTGGCGCTGGAGACGGGCATACCGGAGGCCGAGGCCGTCATCTGGCGCTCCTCGCGCGGCCGGCCGTACCTGCAGACGCCGGAAGGCGGACTGCCGCGCGGCGGGGACGGGCTGGACTTCAACCTCTCCCACGCCCACGCGTACAACCTGCTCGGCGTCGCCCGCAGTTGCCGGATCGGGGTGGACGTCGAACGCCTCGACCGGGGTGAGCAGCAGGGCTTCGAGGTGATCATCGAGACCTTCACCGAGGGCGAGCGGGAGTGGATCGGGCGCGCTGCGGCCGGCCGGCCGCGGGACCGGCGGGTGCTGCGGCTGTGGACCCTGAAGGAGTCGTACGCGAAGGCGCGCGGGCTGGGCCTGTCGCTGGCGTTCGACTCCTTTTCGTTCACGCTGGCCGAGGACCGGGGCGTGATCGAATTCCGGCCGCCCGCCGACGATCTCGCCGGACGGTGGCGGTTCCTGGAACTGGAACCGGTACCGGAAGTGGTGGCTTCCGTCGCCGTGGAAGTGGTCGAGGTGGAGGCCGCGGATCCGCCGGCCGTCCATTTGCGGCACGGGTTTCCCTGGGGCCGGGCCACGCCTCGGCGGCTCACTCTGGAGGCTCCCCTGCGATAGTTTTCAGCGGCTCCAGGGGAATTCCATGTTCCGTGCTGTGTTCCGAGCTGTGTTCGTGCTATGCGTTCAAGCGGACGTGGAGGTTCTCGATTTGGGAGCGGAGTCGCGCTATTTCGCTGCCCAGGTCGAGAAGTACGGCCGGCGTACCCGGTACGTCGAGAATTTCCGCGACGCGGGCGCGCAGCGCCGGACCCGGTTCGACGCCGAGTTCCGTACGCAGCCGGTGGCGCGCGCGTTCGTAGACGCCCAGCGCCTCCCACTGCCGGCCGCCCCTGCACAGCGCGACCATCAGCAGGTCGTAGAGCCGCTCGCGCGTCGGATGGTCGGCGGTGAGGCGTTCGAGCGTGTCGGTCAGGGGGCGTGGGTCGGTGTGCGGGATGCGCAGCCGGGCCTCATGGAAGGCCTCCTCGGTGACCAGGCGCAGCTCGGCGAGGCGGTCGGCCTCCGCCGTGCACAGGGGGCCGCCGGTCGCGCCGTCGAGCGGGGCGCCGCGCCACAGGGTCAGTGCCCGTCGGAGCAGTTCGCAGGCGTGCACGGGGTCCGTGGGGAGGACGGCGCGGCCCTCGGCGGAGAGGCGGTGGAAGGCCTGTGCGTCGCTGCTGGGGGCGGGCAGGCGGTAGCCGCGGGGGCTGGTCGTGATGTGGTCCGCGCCGTCGACCCCGTGCAGCAGCCGGCGCAGCCGGGTGACGTGGGCCTGGAGGGCGTTGGCGGCGGCGGTGGGCGGGGCGTCGCCCCAGAGCTCGTCGATGAGCCGGTCGGTGGAGAGCAGCTGGCCGGAGCGGGACACGAGCGCGCCGAGGAGCGCGCGCTGCTTGGCGCCCGAGGGCGCGCCACGGGCACCCGTACGCGGGTCGTGGACCTCGACCGGGCCGAGGACGAGGAATTCCATGATTCCGATGGCTCCTTGGCGGCCAGGGTGCGGCTGCCGTGAAAGTGAACCTGTAGTGAACCTGTGAGGGCTTCCTTCGCGTGGAATGTAGCAGTAGATATGTGGCTCGGAAATCCTGAGCTTGGAGGTGGGCTCGAAGTGGGCTCAAGAATTCGGTGACATTGCCCTGGGCCCGGCTACCGTGCGTCCAGTCGCAGGCTGAAATTCGAGAGGGACTCGACGACATGCGGAGGAGACCGTGAAGATTCAGGTTCTGGGTCCGTTGAGTGCCGAGGTCAACGGGGGCTCGATTGTTCCGACGGCGCGTAAACCGCGGCAGATCCTGACACTCCTTGCGCTGTACCCGGGGCGGGTGATGCCGGTCCCGACCCTGATGGAGGAGATCTGGGGCACCGACCTGCCCCAGAGCGCGCTGACGACCTTGCAGACGTACATACTCCAGCTGCGCCGGCGGCTCGGTACGGCCATGGGGCCGGGCGGGCCGGGTGGCGCGAAGGAGGTACTTGCCACGCGGCACGGCGGCTATCTGCTGCAGATCCCGCCGGAGTGCGTGGACGTCCACGAGTACGAGGGGCTGGTCGCCCGTGGTCAGGCGGCCTTCGAGGAGGGTGACGACGAGAGCGCGGCCGCGCAGCTGCGTCAGGCGCTCGCACTGTGGCAGGGGCCGGCGCTGGTCGACGTACGGGTCGGGCCGATCCTCGAGATCGAGGTGATGCGGCTGGAGGAGAGCCGGCTGGTCACGGTGGAGCGCCGGATCGACGTCGACCTGCGGCTGGGCAAGCACACGGAGCTGATCGCGGAGCTGACCGAGCTGATCGCGCGCCATCCGCAGCACGAGGGGCTCCACTCGCAGGCGATGGTGGCGCTGTACCGGTCGGGCCGGCAGGCGACGGCGCTGGACGTGTACCGGCGGCTGCGTACCCGGCTGATCGAGGACCTGGGTGTGGAGCCGTCGCCGCAGTTGCAGCGGCTGCACCAGGCGATGCTGACGGTGGATCCGGCGCTGGACGTCATGGCGGGGCCGAAGCGGGGGTCGACCTTCGACTTGTACGCCGCCTAGGGGCTGTCGGGGCTGTCGGGGCTGCTGGGGCTGTCAGGGCTGTTGCGGTTGCTGGGGCTGTTCGGGCGGCTGGGGCTGTTTGTCGTTCTCTCCAGTACCTCTCCACCGTGCCCCGGCAAGGTGGTGGGAGCACCGTGTCGGCCGGTGGCGAGTCTGGATCGGGAGCGCCTGGATCGGGAGCGAGAGCGAGTCTGGATCGGGAAGGGCGGGGTTTCGTTGAGGGTGGTGTGCTTCGCGCATGCCGGGGCCGGGGTCTCGGCCTTTCACCGGTGGCCGGAGCTCGTCGGGCCCGGCGTCGAGGTCGTGCCCTGGCTGCTGCCCGGGCGGGACCGGCGGCGGCGGGAACCCCGGGTGGTCAGCCGTGAGGGGCTGCTGACGGAGCTGGCCGGGGTGGCCGGGGCCGTCGCCGGGCGGCCGTACGCGCTGTACGGGCACAGCCTCGGCGGGCTCGTCGCCTACACGCTGGCCCGGGGCGCGCCCGAGGTCGGCCTGCCGGCGCCCGCGCTGCTGGCGGTCGGCGCGCTGCCGCCGCCCGACGGGGTCGCCGCCCTGATCGGGGGCGGGGAGCTGGCCGAGGACGAGCTGGTCGGCGTACTGCGCGGGTTCGGGGCCGTACCGGAGGACGTGACTCCGGGCGACGTCTGGCACCGGTCCGTGCTGCCGGTGCTGCGGGACGACCTGCGGCTGGCCACCGCGTTGCGCGGCGCCGCGGCCGGGCCCGTCGGCGTACCGGTGCTGGCCGTGGCCGGCCGGGAGGATCCGCTGGGCCGGCCCGAGGCGGTGGCCGGCTGGCGGCGCTGGACGACCGAGCGGTTCGTGCACCGGACCGTCCCCGGTGGGCACTTCTTCGTACGTGACGCGGTACTGCCCCGGCTGCTGGGGCGGGCCGCACGGGTCGTGGCGCGGTGCGCGCGGTGAGGCGGGTCGTGGTGACCGGCCTCGGGGTCGTCGCGCCGGGCGGGGTCGGGGTCAAGGACTTCTGGGCGCTGCTGACCGACGGCCGGACGGCGACGCGGGCGATCACGCGGTTCGACGCCGGCGGCTTCCGCTCGCGGGTGGCCGGCGAGGTGGACTTCGATCCCGCCGGTCACGGTATGGCGCCGGGGCTGGACCGGGTCGCGCAGTTCGCCCTCGCGTGCGCCGGGGAGGCGCTCTCCGACGCCGGGCTGGACGCGGAGCGGCCGGAGGGGCCCCGTACCGGGGTGTGTCTGGGTACGGCGCTCGGCTGCGCCTCCGCCATGGACGACGCGTACCGGCGGGCCAGCGGCTGCGGGGAGGCGTGGGTGGTCGACCACGTGCTGGCCGGACCGCGGTTGCGCGACTGGCTCGCGCCGGCCTCCCTGGCCGCCGAAGTGGCCCGCGAGACCGGGGTGGAGGGGCCGGTGTCGGTGGTGTCCACCGGGTGCACGGCCGGGATGGACGCCCTCGGGCACGCCGCCGAGCTGATCCGCGAGGGCAGCGCCGACGTGATGCTCGCCGGGGCCAGCGAGGCGCCGCTGTCGCCGATCACGGCCGCCTGCTTCGACGCGATCAAGGCGACCTCGCGGCACAACGACAGCCCCGCCACCGCCTCCCGCCCCTTCGACCGGACCCGCGGCGGCTTCGTCCTCGCGGAGGGGGCCGCCGTACTGGTCCTGGAGGAGTACGGGCGGGCGCGGCGGCGCGGTGCGCACCTGTACGCCGAGATCCTCGGGTTCGGTGCGACCAACAACGCGTACCACATGACCGGACTGCGGGCCGACGGCGTGGAGATGGGCGAGGCGATCCGCATCGCCCTGCGCGAAGCCCGGGTCGCGGGTGCTGACGTGGATCACGTCAACGCCCATGGCTCGGGGACCCGGCAGAACGACGTGCACGAGACCGCCGCCCTGAAGCTGGCGCTCGGCGAGCACGCGTACCGCGTCCCGGTCAGCGCCATCAAGTCGATGATCGGGCACTCGCTGGGTGCCATCGGCGCGCTGGAGGCCGTCGCCTCGGTGCTGGCCATCGAGCACGGCACCGTGCCGCCCACCGCCAACCTGCACGAGCCCGACCCCGACTGCGACCTGGACTACACCCCGCTCACCGCCCGGGAGCACCGTACGGACGTGGTGCTGACGGTCGGCAGCGGCTTCGGGGGGTTCCACAGCGCGATGGTGCTCGCGCGCCCGGTCCGACGACGAGCCGAGGAGGCTGCCGGATGACTGCTTCAGGGACTGTTTCGGGGACGGCTTCGGGGACTTCTTCGGGGACTGCTTCGGGGGGTGTTCCCGGGGCTGCTTCGGGGGTTTCGGGGGGTGTTTCCGGGGCTGCTTCGGGGGTTTCGGGGGGTGTTTCCGGGGCTGCTTCGGGGGTTTCGGGTACCGCTTCCGTGACGGGCGTGCCGGGTGTTGTGGCGAGGGGCGCGTCGACCGCCGTCGTGACCGGTATCGGGGTGGCCGCGCCCAACGGACTGGGCACCGAGGCCTGGTGGGAGGCCGTACTGCGTGGCGAGAGCGGGATCGGGCCCGTCACCCGCTTCGACGCCTCGTCGTACCCGGTACGGCTGGCCGGCGAGGTGCCCGGTTTCGTCGACGAGGACCACGTGCCGAGCCGGCTGCTGCCGCAGACCGACCGGGTGACGCGGCTGTCGCTGGCAGCGGCGAAGGAGGCCCTGGACGACGCGGAGGTCGACCTGGAGCGGCTGCCGGAGTACGCGGCCGGGGTGGTGACGGCGGCGTCGTCGGGCGGGTTCGAGTTCGGGCAGCGCGAGCTGCAGGCGCTGTGGAGCAAGGGCAGCCAGCACGTGAGCGCGTACCAGTCCTTCGCCTGGTTCTACGCCGTCAACAGCGGTCAGATCTCCATCCGGCACGGTCTGCGCGGAGCGAGCGGGGTCCTGGTCAGTGAGCAGGCGGGCGGGCTGGACGCGGTGGCGCAGGCGCGCCGGCAGCTGCGCAAGGGCGCCCGGCTGGTGGTGACCGGCGGGGTGGATTCGGCGCTGTGCCCGTGGGGGTGGGCGGCCCATCTGGCGGGCGGGGAGATGACGACCGAGGGTGATCCGGCCATGGCGTACGTGCCCTTCGACGAGCGGGCCCGCGGGCACGTGGTGGGGGAGGGCGGGGCGCTGCTGGTCCTGGAGGACGCGGAGGCGGCGCGGGCGCGCGGGGCGCGCCGGGTGTACGGGAGCGTGGTCGGCCAGGCCTCGACCTTCGACGCCGATCCGGCGGCGCCGCGGCTTCGGGCCGCCGCCGAGCAGGCGCTGGCGGAGGCGGGCGTCGGACCGGCGTACGTCGATGTGGTGTTCGCCGACGCCGCCGGCAGCCGGGACGCCGACCGGGCGGAGGCGGAGGCGATCGCGGGGCTGTTCGGGCCGCGCGGGGTACCGGTGACCGCTCCCAAGACGATGACCGGCCGGCTGTCGGCGGGCGGCGCCTCGCTCGACCTGGCGGCCGCGCTGCTGGCCCTGCGCGACCAGGTGGTGCCGCCGACCGTCGGGACGGTGCGGCCCGCCGCCGACTGTCCGCTGGACCTGGTGACCGGTACGCCGCGGCGGGCGCGGCTGCGTACGGCGTTGGTGCTGGCCCGGGGGCGGGGCGGCTTCAACTCGGCGGCCGTGGTGCGCGCGGGGGCGGCCTGATGGCAGGGAGTCATGGTTACGGCGAGGAGGACCCGATGGAGCAGGGGGAGCATATGGAGCGCGTGGTGCAGATGGAACTGGGTGATCTCGCGCGGTTGCTGAGCGAGTGCGCGGGGGAGGCCGAGGGCGTCGACATGACCGACCCGGCCAACCTCGACAAGGACTGGATGGACCTGGGTTACGACTCGATTTCCATCATCCAGACGACCAGCCGGATCGAGCGGGACCACGACGTCCTGCTCGACGAGGACGAGCTGGGGGACGCCGACACCCCGCGGCGGTTCCTGGAGATGATCAACGCTGCCCTGTCGGCGCGCGCGGGGGTGTGAGGCGGGTGGCCGCGGGGGCGGGGGCGGGAGCGGGAGCTCGTGTCGGGGGCGGCGCGGGTGTCGGGGGCGGCGGCGCGGGTGTCGGCGCGGGTGCCGGTGCCGGTGCCGGTGCCGGTGTCGGGGGCGGCGCGGGTGTCGGGGGCGGCGGCAGCGGCGGGGCCCGGGGCGGCGGCCGAGGTGGTGCGGGGGTGCGCGCCGACGTGTGCGTGGTCGGGGGCGGGCCGGCCGGACTGGCGCTCGCGCTGATGCTCCTGCGGTCCGGGATGCGGGTGGTACTGGCGGAGAAGTCCACCGGGCTGCGCCGCGAGTTCCACGGCGAGATCCTCCAGCCCGGCGGGCAGCGGGTCCTGGACGAACTCGGGGTGCTGGGCGCGGCACGGGCGCGCGGGGCGTGCGTACTGGACGGGTTCCAGGTGCTGGAGCGGGAGCGGGTGCTCCTCGACATCGACTACGGACGGCTCGACGCCCCGTACGACCATCTGCTGGCCCTTCCGCAGCCGCACCTGATCGCCGAGCTCCTCGACGCCTGTACGCGGCTGTCCGGGTTCACGTACCTGGAGGGGCACCGGATCTCGGCTCTCGTCGAGCAGCGGTCCGGTGGCCCGTACCGGGGTGCGGTGCTGCGCGGGCCTGACGGCGGGCGGGTGACCGTGCACGCGCCGGTGGTGGTCGGCGCGGACGGACGGTTCTCCAAGACGCGGGCGCTGGCCGGTATCGGCGCGGGGCGGTCGGAGTCGTTCGCGCAGGACGTGGTGTGGTTCGCGCTGGAGGCGCCCGGGCGGGCCACCGGCAAGGTCCGGGTGCACCGGGTGGGCGGCAGCGCGGTACTGGTCCACGACGCGTACCCGGACCGGCTGCGGATCGGCTGGACCCTGCCGCACGGTGGGTGGAGCGGTGCGGTGGAGCGGGGGATCGAGGCGATCAGGGACGAGCTGGCCGCCGTACTGCCGCACGTGGCGGACCTGTTGCATGCGCAGCTCACCTCACTGTCGCGGCTGAGCCTGCTCGACGTGTTCGCGGCGCACGCCACGGAGTGGGTGCGGGACGGGCTGGTGCTCATCGGGGACGCGGCGCACACGCACGGGCCGATCGGGGCGCAGGGCATCAACCTGGCGTTGCAGGACGCGGCCGTGCTGCATCCGCTGCTGGTGGAGGGGCGGCCGCTCGCGGGGTACGTCGCCCAGCGCGCGCCGGTGGCGGAACGAGTCCACCGGATGCAGGTCATGCAGGCGCGGGCGATGCTGGGGCCGGCGGCGGGACCGGTGACCTCGTTCCTGCGGGCGGGGGCGGCGTCGCTCGTGACGCGGACGCCGATCGGGGCGAAGCTGACGCGGACCATCGCCGAGGGGCCGCGGGTGGTGCCGGTGCGGACGGACCTGTTCACGGTGGGGGTCGCGGCGGCCTGAGGCGGATGCTCCGGTCGGTTTTTGCGGCCTGTTAGGGCTTTTTTTGCTTTTGCGGCTTTTGGCTCATGGTTTTTGCGGTTCCTTCCTTCCTTCCTTCCTTCCGGCCTGCCGCCGCATGTCACGTTCCGGGGTCCTCGATGCATATAGAGGTAGGACCGGAGCGGAAAGGAGAGCCGAGATGGGGGCTAGGAGGCGAGGAGGAGTTCCACCGAGGTCACCTCGGCGGTGGCGGTGGCGGCGAAGACCAGCTGGCCGTGCTGGCGGGCGGTCACCCGGATCTGGAGGCGGCCGTCCGGCTCCCAGATGTGCGGGGTGACCTCGGTGTCGATCGCGCAGGGTGCGTCGGGGTCGGCGAGCAGCAGGAACTCGACGGCCATGCCGCTGAGCAGGCCGCCGTGGGGGTGGGCGGCCTGTTGGGCGGCGCGGCGGGCCGCCTCCATCAGGGCCATGCTCGGTGTGCGGTCGGTGGCGATGCCGGTGTTGTCGGCGCCGACCGTGGTGAGGGCCGGCCGGATGGTGAACGCGGCCTCGGCGCCGCCGAGCAGGACACCGTCGCGGATGACGGCGACATGGGTGGTCAGACCCGTGAGGCGGCCGCGCCGGCGGGTGATGTCGGCGCAGCCGATGTGCAGTTCGACCTGCGTGGGGAGCGGGTCGGAGGTGCGGGCGGCAGGGGCGAGAGCGGTAGTGGTGGGGGTGGGTGTGGTGGGGGTGGGTGTGGTGAGGGCGGTTGTGGTGAGGGCGGTTGTGGTGGGCGCAGTCGTGGGGGGCGCCATCGTGGTGGGGGCAGTCGTGGTGAGGGCGGCGGGTTCGACGGCGTAGACGAAGTGGTCCCAGAGCTGGTCGTGGGCCGGCGGGACGTCGTAGGCCTCGCGGCACAGCAGCGTGATGGCCTGGCGGACGGTTTCGGCGAGGAGCAGGGGGTCGTGCACACCGTCGGCCGAGGGGTAGGCGGGGTGGTCGTGCGGCCATCGGGCGGTGACGACGAAGCGGTCCCGGCCGGTGGGGCGCCAGCCCGTCAGCAGCTCCTGAGCGGCGGCGGCTTCGGTTGTGGTCACGGGCGTGGTCCCCCTGCGCGGTTCGGCTGGAGCGATGAGGAATGCGGCGGCACGGCGTGTGGCGGCACGGCGTTGGACGGCGCGACGACCCTCATAACATAGAGAACGTTCTGTTTTTTGTCGAGGAGTTGGAAGGGTGACAGGGGGTGGTCAGGGGTCGGCAGGGGTGAAGGGGAACGGCGTGGTGTCCGGTCTGGTCGGGCTCGGTGAACCGGTGGCGGAGAAGTGCCTCAGCGGCTGTGGGGGCGGCTGAGGTTGCGCGCCTGTCGAACCCCGTCGACGAGGAGGGCGGTGCCTGCGAGAACGGCGAAGATCGAGTACGGCACGGTGTCGATGACCTCGGACAGGTAGAGGGCGAGCAGTGTGACGCCGGCCGCGACGGCGGCGTACGGTATCGCCCTTCTCATGGGGCTCCTTCTGGTGAGTGAACGGGCGTGTGGGGGAGAGGGGGGGCGGGCATCGTTCGTGCGCGGACCTCATGCGTCGCGAACGGGTAGGGCGAGGTCAACGGCGGCGGGCGCGAAGGGTGCCGTGGGTGATCCGGATCTGGAAGGGGGTCAGGCGGAGACCGCGTCCAGGGCGATCGGCCAGGGGAAGGATGCCGGGGCGTCGGGGCCGGCCGGGCCCGGGATGAAGCCGCCCTCGCCGAAGCGGACGTCGACGCCGGCCGTGCGCAGGATGGCCAGGCTCTGCTCGAACTGTGGGTGCGCGGCCAGTGCGGTGTTGGTGCACGGCATCGTGACCGTCGGGGTGCCCTTGCCGAGGGCTTCGGCGGCGACGCCGACCACGAAGCGGTCGGTGAGGCCGAGTGCCCAGGCGTTGATGGAGTTGAAGGTGGCCGGGGCGAACAGCAGTGCGTCGGCCGGGGGCCAGACATCGGGCTCGCCGGGGAGCTTGTACTGCCAGCGCACCGGATGGCCCGTCAGGGCCGCCAGGCCGTCCAGACTCCCGGCCAGCCAGTGCGCCGCCGTCGGGGTCAGCCCCAGGCATACGTCCCAGCCGCGCGCCTGGGCGTCCTCGATCACGTGGGCCACGTCGAAGACGGGCGGTGCGGCGGAGCAGAGCAGGTAGAGAGTCCTCGTCATGCCCCCATGTGATCATATCGCTTGACCTCCACTTTGCTTGAGGTACGAGTATGGCGCCCATGACCACCGAATCCACGGCGCACGCCGCCGATGTCGAAGCCATCCGCCAGGTCGTCGCCACCGTTGAGCGTGCTCAGCGGGCCCGTGACGTCGAGGGGTTCCTCGCCCTCTTCCACCCCGACGCGTTCTGGACCACGGGGCACGGCAAGGTCCTGCTCGGCTTCGACGCGATCGCGGAGTTCACCCGCGAGGTCCTGCCGAACGCCGACGGGGTGGAGGGGGCCGGCTACGAGGTCACGCACGTGCAGTTCCTCCGTCCGGACGTGGCCGCGGTCAAGGTCCGCCAGGTCTACCGGGGTGCGGACGGCGCGGTGGAGGGCCCCGAGGGATCGCCGCTGTACGTGATGACCAAGCAGGGTGACGGCGGGCGCTGGCTGCTGACGGCCTGCCAGAACACGCAGGTCCACGGCTGAGGGGGGAGGGGGTGCGGGCTGGGGACTTTTACAAAGTTCAGGCGAGGGCTTGCACTTAGTTCAATTGGCGGGCTAACTTCGTCTTGTACACAGTTCAAGTCGAAGGGGAGCCCCCACCATGAACGCGTTCGTCGCCATCCTGCAGCTGCTCGTCGCCGCGGCCTTCCTGAGCATCCCGGTGGTGCGCGCCCGCTACGGGGCCACCGCGACGGCCGGCGCCGAGGCCGAGCTGGAGCGCCAGGGCGTGCGGAAGACGGTGCTGACGGAGAACGGGATGCGGTTCGACGCTGGCGGTCACGAGACCTGGGCCCCGGTCGGGATCGCCACCGCGCTGGCGGCGGTGGCCGCGGTCAACCTCTTCGCCGGATCGGGGTCCTGGGCCGGGCCGTTCACCTGGGCCGTCCAGTCGATCGTGCTGGCCATCAACTGCGTGATCCTCTACAGCAACCTGACCGCCGTGACCTCCGTGCGCGCCGCCTTCGCCCGCAAGGGCGGCGAACTCGCCCGGATCGACGTCCCCGCCCTCCTCAAGGCAGCCGAGGACGGATTCCCCGCCTGGGTCTGGGTCCTGCAGAACGTCCGCCACGTCGTGGTCTTCGGCGCCTCCCTCGGCGTCATCGGTGCGCTGATCGCGGCCTGAGGGCCTGAGCGGCATGGGTGGGGCGAGTGCCTCCGGTCGGGAGTTCCCGGCCGGGGGCTTCTCCCTTTCCGGCCCCCGGCGCGGGGGTCTCCGGTCGTCGTCGAGTGGGTGTCCAGGGGGTCTCGAGTGTCCGTGGGGACCGTGGGGGGAGCCGCGTCCCCAGGAGGGCAGAGACGTGCCGGTCTTCTCGTACCCCGAGCTCCCGCTCGACGGGCTGCTGCGCCGCGCCGCGCGCCGCGCCCCGGACGCGGCGGCGATCCGGTACGACGACGGGCGTCCCGCCGTCACGTTCGCCGAACTCGACGCGCAGGCCGACCGGATCGCCGGACACCTCGAGCACACGGTGGGCCGGCGCGGGGCACGCGTGGGGGTCGCCAACGTGCTCGACGCCTCCTTCGCCGCCGCCTACTACGGCACCGCGCGCAGCGGGAACACCGCCGTCCTGGTCAACCCGCTGATCAAGGAGGCCGGGCTGGCGCACGTCTTCGCCACCGCCTCCGTGGAGGTGGCCTTCGTACCGGCGGCGACCGCGCGGCTGCTGGAGTCCCTCGCCGGCCAACTGCCCCACCTGCACACCGTCGTCGTCACCGACGGGGCCGGGCTTCCCCGGTGGCCCGCCGGGCCCGGGGCCGCCCCCGCCCCCGCTTCCGGTTCCGGGGCGGAGCCCGATGACCTCGCGTGCATCCAGTTCACGACGGGTACCACCGGAAACCCGCGCGGAGTACGGCTCACCCACCGCAACCTCGTCGCCAACGCCGCCCAGACGGCGGCCGCGCACGACCTGCGGCGCGACTCGGTCGTCCTCAACCACCTGCCGCTGTACCACGTCATGCACCTCAACTCGGCCGTGTACGCCGGGGCCTGCCAGGTGCTGTGCACCCACCCCGACCCGCTCGTCTCGCTCGCCGTCGCCGCCCGTGAAGGGGCCAGCCACTACTACGGCCTGCCCGCGCGGCTGCACCGGCTCGCCGCCCAGCTGCGCGACGCGCACGACGTGAGCATCGAGGGCGTGCCCGCCGGTCCGCGGCTGACCGCCGTCCTGTCCGGCGGCACCGCCCTCGACCCGTCCGCCGCCCGCACCCTGCGCGAGCGGCTCGGCGTACCCGTCGTCCAGGGGTACGGCATGGCCGAACTGTCCCCGCTGAGCCACTGCCAGCGCCCCGGCGGCGGCCGCTCCGACGCCTACGACGCCCACGACCGGCCGCGCAGCACCGCCGTCGGCCAGACCGTCCCCGGCACCGAGTGCCGCATCGTGCACCTGGACACCCGGCGCCCGCTGGCCCCGTACTCCACGGGGGAAGTGCAGGTCAGGGGGCCGCAGCTGATGGCCGGCTACCTGGACTGTCTCGGGCCCGCCAAGGTCGAGTACGGCGGCTGGTTCTCCACCGGCGACGTCGGCTACGTCAACGCCGACGGCGAGCTGTTCCTCGTCGACCGGCTCGGCGACGTCTTCAAGTACGACAACGAACTCGTCTCGCCGACCGCCGTCGAAGCCGTCGTCGCCGCCGACGAGCGGGTCGCCGACTGCGTGGTGGCCGGCTGGCCCGACCCCGTCCACGGGGCCGTCGTATGGACCGGGATCGTCCTGCGCGATCCGCGGGCGGCCAGCGGCCCCGGGCTGCTCGACGCCCTCGACTCGATCGTCGAGCGCGCCAACGAACGCCTCGCGCCCTTCGAGCAGATCCGCCGCGTCGAAGTCATCGACGCCGTGCCCCGCACCCCCGTGGGCAAGCCCGCCCGCCGGGGCCTGCTGATGAGCATCCGTACCCGCGCGGCCGTCGAGACGGCCGCCTAGCCCTCCCCTGGAGATTCCTGTGGTGACCTTCGTCAACAAGCTGACCGTGCACGGCGACGTCGAGGAGTTCCTGGCCGCGAAGGAGCGGATCTCCGCCTTCATGAGCGCGCAGCCCGGCCACATCGCGCACCGCACGCTGGGCTCGCTCGGCGAGCCGAACGTCTTCATCGAGATCGCCGAGTGGCTGGACGCCGCCTCCCACCAGGCCGCCATGCGCAGCGAGACCTTCCGCGAGCTCGTCGGCCCGCTGGCCGCGCTGGCCACTCCCGAGCCGGGCCTGTTCCGGACCCTGGAGGCCGAGCCGTGGCGCACCGAGCCGGTGCGGCTGCAGGAGCCTGCCCGTGCCGCGTGACATCGCATCGGACGTCGGTGGCGGCAGCGCCACCCCTGACGGTCCCGTCGACGGCACTGCGGCGGCCGCGTCCGCCGCCGATGCCGTGCCCGTTCCCGTTCCCGTTCCCGTCTACGCCGCCGCCGACGGCCAGGTTCTGGTCGTCGGCGCCGGCCCGGTCGGGCTCACCGCCGCGCACGAGCTGGCGCGGCGGGGCCTGGCGGTCCGCCTGATCGACGCCGCGTCCCGGCCGGCCCGCACCAGCCGGGCCGTCGCCGTCCACCCGCGCACCCTGGAGACCTTCGACCAGATGGGTGTGATCGGCCCGGTCCTGGAACACGGACGCCGCAACCGGGCGTTCACCATGTACGGCAGCGGGCGGCGGCTGGTGCGGCTGGAAGCCGACTACGCCTCGATGCCCACGCGCTACCCGTACACGGTCATCATCGAGCAGACCCGGACCGAAGCGGTCCTGCGCGAGGCCGTCGCCCGGCTGGGCGTGCAGGTCGAGTGGGGCGTACGGCTGGTCTCCTTCGAGCAGTCCCCCTCCGGCGTACGGGCGGTGCTCGCGCACGCCGACGGGCGCGAGGAGCGGCACGTCACCGGCTGGCTGGTCGGGTGCGACGGCGGGCACAGCACGGTGCGCAAGCAGCTGCGGCTGCCGCTGATCGGGGAGTCCAGCGAGACCTGGGAACTCGCCGACGCCCCGGTCGACGTCGACCTGCCGCCGGACACCATCTACTGGGCGCACACCGGCGGGCAGGCGCTGATGATGGTCCCGTACCCCGAGCAGGGTCGCTGGCGGCTGCTGGACACCGCGCCCACCGGCCCCGGCGCCGATCCGCGGCCGGTGGCGGAGCGGTTTTCGGCCAAACTGTCGGCCGGGCTCGGCACCGAGGTACGGGTCGGGGAGCCGACCTGGACCTCCCTGTTCACCTTCCAGCAGCGGATGGTGCCGCGCATGCACGACGGACGCTGCTTCGTCGCCGGTGACGCGGCGCACGTGCACAGCCCGGCCTCCGGCCAGGGCATGAACACCGGCGTGCAGGAGGCGTACAACCTCGCCTGGAAGCTGGCCATGGCGGCGCACGGCTGGGCGGGGCGGGAGCTGCTGCACACCTATGGCGAGGAGCGCGTGCCGGTGGGGCAGGCGCTGCTCGGGTCGACCAAACAGGCCACGTTCCTGGTCCAGTTCAAGAACACGCTCGCCGGGCTGGCCCTGCCGGTCGTGATGGGCGTCGTACGCAACGTCGGACCGCTGCGCCGTGCGATCCAGCGCAAGGTGCTGGGGGGCATGTCGGGGCTGCGCCTGGGCTACCCGGAGAGCTCCCTGACCACCCCGGTCGCGGGCATGGGCCTGCCGGCCGGCTCGCGGGCGGCGGTGGCCGTGGCTGCCGCGGCCACTGCGGCCCGGCACGTGGACGACGCGGGGGCGGCGGCGCTCCGCGCCGAACTGCGCGACGTGCGCTGGTCACTGCTGTACGTGCCCGAGGGCACCGGGGAGGCCGCCGATACGGCCGCGGGTGCCGGCGCCCGGCACGAGGCGTGGCTGTCGGTCCGTACGGTCACCGGCGCCGTCGGTGGTGGTGAGGGTCGTGGCGGTGAGGGCGGGCCGCGGGCGTTGGCCGATCCCGACGGGCTGCTGCGCCGGGCGCTCGGCCTGTCGGCGGGCGGCTGGCTGCTGATCCGGCCGGACGGGTACGTCGCGTCGGGCGGCACGGAGCTGACCGAGGACGCGCTGGCGCGGGCGTTGGCGCCGCTGGGCGTGGCCGCGCGCGAGGAGACCCGTCCCGTACGCCGGGAGCCGGCAGGGGAGAGGTCCCGGCCGTCACCGTCCTCCCCTTCGTCCCGGACGTCCCCGTCGTCCCCGTCGTCCCAGCCGTCCTCGTCGGCCGGGGCCTCGACGGCGGCCTCGCCGGCCGCGGCGGCACCGGCCGCGGCGGCACCGGCCGCGGCGGCACCGGCCGCGGCGGCACCGGCCGCGGCGGCACCGGCCGCGGCGGCACCGGCCGCGGCGGCACCGCCCGCGGCGGCACCGGCCGCGGCGGCACCGGCCGCGGCGGCACCGGCCGCGGCGGCACCGCCCGCGGCGGCACCGGCCGCGGCGGCTCCGGCGCGCCGCCGGCGGGCTCGGCGGACCTCGCCCCACCCCTCTTCCGGTGTGCCCCGAGTGGGATCGGGCACCGTCGAAGGGCCGACGCGATCGATGGAGGGCGCCCGATGACGACACAGCCGGTGCAGCGGACAGGCAAGGCCCCCGAGCGGCCGGTGGCCCTGGTCACGGGAGCCACCAGCGGGATCGGGCTGGCCATCGCCCGGGACCTGGGGGCGCGCGGACACCGGGTGTTCCTGTGCGCGCGGACCGCGGCGGACGTCAAGCAGACCGCCGAGGACCTGCGGGCCGAGGGCCTGGCGGTCGAGGGGCTGGCCGCCGACGTGACCGACCGCGGCGCCGTCGAGGACCTGGTCGCGGCCGCCGTCGCCACGTACGGGGCGCCGGTCAGCATCCTGGTCAACAACGCCGGGCGCAGCGGTGGCGGCGCCACCGCCTCGATCACCGACGAGCTGTGGCACGAGGTCATCAACACCAACCTCAACAGCGTGTTCCTGCTGACGCGGGAGGTGCTCAACAGCGGCGGCCTGGGCAACGCGCCCTGGGGGCGGATCATCAACATCGCCTCCACCGCCGGCAAGCAGGGTGTGCTGCTCGGCGCCCCGTACTCGGCCTCCAAGCACGCGGTCGTCGGCTTCACCAAGGCCCTCGGCAAGGAGCTCGCGCCCACGGGGGTCACCGTCAACGCGGTCTGCCCCGGGTACGTCGAGACGCCGATGGCGGCGCGCGTGCGCAGCGGTTACGCGGCGGCGTGGGACACGACCGAGGAGTACGTGCAGGAGCAGTTCGAGGCCAAGATCCCGCTCGGCCGGTACTCCACCCCCGAGGAGGTCGCGGGCCTGGTCGGCTACCTGACCACCGACCTGGCCGCGTCGATCACCGCCCAGGCGCTCAACGTGTGCGGCGGGCTGGGGAACTTCTGATGCCGCTCGCCCCCCGGGTGTGGGAGGCGGAGGTCGCCGCGCCCGCGGGGGTCCTGTACGGACTCCTCGCGGACGCGGCGCGCAGCCCGCTGTACTTCCCGGCGCCCGTCCACGTGGAGCGGCTCACCGGCGACGGCGTGCGGGACGAGTGGCTGGTGTGGTCGCTGACGGGGGACGCGGGCGGGGACGCCGGACCTGGTTCCGGTGTGCCGGGTGCTCCCGGGTCCCCCCGTGGTCTGGTCGGCGCGGGCTGCCCCGTCGGCGGCACCGTGACGCTGCGCACCGAGCACCGGGTGCTCGATCCCGCCCGGCGGCGCGTCGGTTGCGCGGCCGGCGAGTGGGCCGTCGAGGCGCTCGACGGTGGCGACCGTTCGCGCGTCACGCTGACCGGTGCGTACGAGCAGGCCTGGCGGGATGCCCAGGACCTGCTGACGCTCGCCTCGCACTGGGAACGGCTCGACGACCTCGTGCTGTGCTTCGAGGACTCCGTCCGGGTCGCGGCACCGCCCGCCCGGACGTACGGCCGCCTGGCCGCCCGGGCCGGCGACTGGCCGTACCGCGTGTGCTTCCCCGAAGCGGCTTCGGGGCGGGTCGTCGGCAAGCGCCCGCAGGCGCCGGACGCGTTGCTCGCCACCCATACCGGGACCTGGACGGTGGACCCCACGGGGCTCGTGACGGTCCGCCACCACGTGGTCCTGCGGCCCGGTGCCGTACGTCCGCACCTGGGCGATGCCGCCGACCTCGGCGCGGCCCGGCGCGTCGTACGCGAGTCCCTGGGGCGGGCGGGCGAGGAACTGCTGGCGTCCGTACGCCGGGAGGCGGAACGGTCCCCGGACCCGGTGACGCACAACGCGTGACGCGGTGCCGGCGGGACGGGCGTTGCCGGGGCCGGGGCCCGGTCGGCCCGGGCCGTGCGCTGCGGCCACCCGTGGCGTGCCGTGCCATGCTCCGGTCGGCACCGGGCGCCGGCCCGGACCGGGCGCCGGGCGCTGCCGGGCCACCTGCCGGTCCGGGCGTCGGGACGCCCCGAGCCGCCGGCCGCGCTGCGCGCCGGGCCGCGTCGTGTGCCGGGCCGGGCCGTTGGCCGCGCTGCACGCCGGGCCGCGTCATGTGGCGGGCGTGAGTGGGGGCGTGCCGGGCGGGTCGGGTCGGGACGGGTGTGGGGTGTGGGGGTGGCCGAGGGGCCGGGTGCGGGCCCCTCGGCCGGGGGAGTGGTGTCAGAGTTCTACCGGCGATGCGGTGACGTCCCAGAGGGTTGCCTCGGGGGCTGGTGCGGAGGATTTCCAGGCCGCCAGGGACGCGGGATCCACCGGTTCGTCGGCCAGCAGGACGTGCCGCAGGGCCGGCAGGGTGGTGCCGCGGGTCGCCTCCGCCAGCCGGGCGAACGCCGACGGCAGCTGCGTCAGCACGCTCACCCGGTGCTCCGCCAGGACCCGGGCGAACTCGCGCGCGTCGGACGCCGTGTCCCGGTCCACGACGATGGCGCGGCCTCCCGACAGCAGGGGCCCCCATATCTCGCGCATGCCCAGGTCCAGGCTCAGGGAGTGGAAGTACGTCCACACCTCGTCCGGCCCGGTCTCCAGCATCGGGAGGCACACGTCCAGCCAGGACAGCACGTCCAGGTGCGTCACCGGCTCGACGGCCAGCGCCCGCCCCGGGTTCCCGCCCGCCGGCAGCGCCAGGAACGCCGTCCGCTGCGGCAGTTCGCGCCGTACGGCCTGCTCCGGGCGTACGGCGATGACGAACCGGCCCGCCTTGGCCACCGGGATCTCGTCCCGCAGCAGCCCGCCGTCCGAGATGACCATCTCGGCGCCGGCGTCCCGCATCAGGAACTCCTGCAGACCCGGGTTGTGCCCAGGCTCCAGGGGCAGTACGGCCGCCCCCGAGCGCAGCACGCCCACCACGGCGCCCGCCGCCATGCACGAGCGCCGGGCCCGTACCGCGACGGCCTGGCCCGGTCCCGTACGCCCGCTCAGCCGGCGGGCGATGTCGTCGGCGAGCCACTCCAGTTCCAGGTAGGTCGCCGAGTCCTCCGCGTCCTGGGCGGCGACCTTGCCCGGATGCCGGGCGGCCGCGGCCGCGAAACGGATGTCGATCCGGTCCCGGCGCGTGGGCCGCTGGCCGGCCGGGTCGAGCCCGATCCGTCCGAGCAGCCCGGCCAGATCGGCGGACAACTGGTCGAGCTCCGGACGCTCCGGAGTGGGGTTCATCTGGCCTCCCGGACAACGGGTCGCAACTCCTGGTCCGATCGTGTCGGGAACGCTTGGAGGCCCGCTCGAGTCTCGCCGTACAGGACCGGTCCAGGACCGCTCGAGAGGTGCTCGATACGGGGTCCATGAGGAGTTGAGAGTCGCTCGGAATGCTGTGGCCCACCCCGTGAAGGCATGCCTACGATTCTCGGGCTCATGCCGCAGCCGCACTCTCCGCGCCGCTTCGAGGTGACCTCTCGTAGACGCAGGCGTATGGAACTGAGCTTTGTGGCTATGGCCCGTCTCGCGAGACTGGACTTGACTGTACTCATGACTCAGAACACGCAGAACACGCAGATCACCCTCGTCATCGGTGGAAACGGCAAGACCGGCCGCCGCGTGGCCGAGCGCCTCACCGCGCAGGGCCGCCAGGTGCGCATCGGTTCGCGCAGCGGGTCGCCGGCCTTCGTGTGGGAGGACTCCTCCACCTGGGACGCGGCGCTCGAGGGCGTCGACCGTGTCTACATCACCTACTACCCCGACCTCGCCTTCCCCGGCGCCGCCGAGCAGGTGGAGGAGTTCTCCCGGGTCGCCGTCGCCAAGGGCGCGCGCCGTCTGGTGCTGCTCTCCGGCCGCGGTGAGGAGGCCGCCGAGGTCAGCGAGAACAACGTGAAGGCCTCCGGCGCCGACTGGACCATCGTCCGGTCCAGCTGGTTCAACCAGAACTTCAACGAGAGCTTCTTCCTGGAGCCCGTCCTGGCCGGCGAGATCGCCCTGCCGACCGGTGACGCCGTCGAGGCCTTCGTCGACGCCGACGACATCGCGGACGTGGTCGTGGCCGCGCTGACCGAGGACAAGCACATCGGCAAGACCTACGAGCTGTCCGGTCCGCGGCTGCTCAGCTACACCGACGTGGCGGCGGAGCTGTCCAAGGCGACCGGCCGCGAGATCAAGTACATCTCGGTCACCAACGAGCAGTACCGCGCCGTGCTCCGCGAGAACGGGCTGCCGGAGGACTTCGCCGACCTGTTCACCATGATCCTGGACGGGCGCAACGCGCACGTGGTCCACGGTGTGGAGGAGGCCCTGGGCCGCAAGCCCAAGGACTTCGCCGAGTTCGCCCGCGAGGCCGCGGCGACGGGCGTCTGGAACGTCTGAGCCAGGGCGTACCGGGCACGAAGTACGAGGTACGAGGTACGAGGTACGAGGCACGAGGCACCACCGGCATCCCGTGACCGGTCGGGCGGCGACTCTGGTACGGCCGCCGCCCGCCCGGGAACCGGGGACCGGGGGCACCGGGAGCCCCACTCGTACGACCGCACCCCCCGTTTCACCGCAGGACACGCACCACCCCGCACCACCGCGCCGCGGCACGCACCACCGCACCGCCGCGCCGACCGGCAGGAGGTCCCGATGACCGCGCCCAAGCCGTCCTTCTCCAGCGAGCACGGGCTGGACTCGCTCCCGCCCCACTTCCACGGATTCGCCCTCATGCACATCGCGATGAGACGCGACGCGGCCCGGCTGCGCGCGGCCGCGCCCGCCTGGCAGGCCGCCGGCGGCGCCGAGTGGTGGCAGCGGCTGCGCGAGGTCATCGAGTGGCACCACACCAGCGAGGACGACGTGCTGTGGCCCGGACTGCGCGGCCGCGACGCCGACTTCGACGCACAGGCCCGCGAACTGCACGAGGACCACGAGTCGCTGGACACGGCCATGGCCGCGGTCTCCACCGCGATCGCCCACGGCGGCGACGGCCTGGTCAAGGCGTCCGCCGACTTCGAGACCGTCCTGCGGGACCACCTGCGGGACGAGGAGCGGGTCGTCTTCCCCGTCTTCGACCGGCTCGGGGAGCGCGCGTACCTCGCCGAGGAGCGCAAGCTGATCGGGACCGCGCCGATGCGCGTGATGACGTACCTGCAGCCGTGGATGTTCGACGGAGCCCCCAGCTCCTCCGTCCGTCACGTCTCGGCGACCATTCCCCCTCCTGTCCGACTGATCGGTGCGACGCTGTTGCGCAGGCGATACGAGCGCACACTGAAGGGAATCCTGAAGTGACGAGCACGAGTACTCAATCCGCGACCCTGGTGGCGGCGACCGTCGGCACGGGCCTGATGGCCGGCCTCTACTTCGCGTTCGACATCTCGGTGATGCCGGGCCTCGGGCGCGGCGACGACCACACGTACGTGACCGCGATGCGCAACATCAACGAGGCCATCGACAACGGGCTGTTCGGGCTGCTCTTCCTGGGCGCGTTCCTCGCGACGGGCGTCGCGGCCGCCCAGCAGCAGCGCGGCGGCCGGCTCGACACCGCACGCTGGGGCTGGCTGGCCTTCGCGCTGTACGGGCTGTCGCTGGCGGTGACCGCGGTCGTCAACATCCCGCTGAACAACCAGCTGGCGAAGGCGGGGTCGGACCTGTCCGCGGCCCGTTCCCGCTTCGGCGGCCGCTGGACGTCGGGCAACGTGGTCCGCACGGTCGCCTGTACGGCGGCTCTCGCGGCCCTGGGACGGGCGCTGACCCTGCACGGGCGCGGCTCGGCCGCCTGAGGCCCGGCACGCGTCACGCGGCACCGTGCACCACCACGCATCACCACGCATCACCGCGCATCACCCCCGTGAACGGCGTCCGCTCTCTCTTCCGTCCCCCGCGGGAGAGCGGACGCTTCGGCGCGTCGTCGGAGAGGATGGAGCCATGGACACTCTGACCGGCTTGCTGGAAGGCCCCAAGGCCCGCGGCGCCTTCCTCCTCAAGTCCGTCTTCAACCCGCCCTGGTCGCTGCGGGTCGAGGACCACGCGCCGATCTCGGTGGTGACGATGGTCCGCGGCGAGGCCTGGCTGCTGCCCGACGAGGCCACACCGGTCCTGATCCGCCCCGGCGACGTGGCCGTCGTACGCGGCCCCGGGCCGTACACGGTCGCGGACGCCCCCGACACGGCCGTCCAGATCACGGTGGGCCCCGAACAGCGGTGCAGCACCGAGGACGGCGAGGACGTCACCGAGTCCATGTCGCTGGGCGTGCGCACCTGGGGCGACACCTTCCAGGACGACGGCTCGGCGGTCATGCTCAGCGGCACCTACCAGGCGCCCAGCGAGATCGGCCGCCGGCTGCTGAGCGCGCTGCCGACGCTGCTGGTGCGCCCGGCGGAGTCGGCGGACAACACCCTGATCGCCCTGCTCGCCGCGGAGATCGGCAAGGACGAGCCCGGCCAGGAGATCGTCCTGGACCGGCTGCTGGACCTGTTGCTGATCGGCGTGCTGCGCACCTGGCTCGCGGCCCCGGGCAGCGGTGCCCCCTCCTGGTACCGCGCCCAGGGCGACCCGGTCGTGGGCCCGGCGCTGCGGCTGCTGCACGAGAACCCCTCGTACGGCTGGACGGTCGAGGAGCTCGCCCTCAAGGTCGGTGTCTCGCGGGCCTCCATGGCCCGCCGCTTCACCGACATCGTGGGCGAGCCCCCGGTCGCGTACCTGACGGGCTGGCGCCTGGCGCTGGCCGCCGACCTGCTGCGCGAACCGGACGCCACGGTGGCCACGGTCGCCCGCCGCGTCGGCTACAGCTCGGCCTTCGCCCTGTCGACGGCGTTCAAACGGGTCCGCGGCGTGAGCCCGCAGGAGTTCCGTACGGGCGCCGCCCCGGCCGCCCCGGAGGCCGCGGCCCCGCCGAGAACCGTGGTGCTGCCGCCGCAGTAGGCCCTGGACGGCAGCACCGCACGGCGGTTCACAGGGCGCGCACGCCCACCGTCTGATTGCCGCTCAGCTCGCCGGTGCGGCGGAAGCCCAGGCCCAGGTAGAAGGGTTCGGGGGTGTGCGTGCCCGTGTCCCAGGTGACGTAGGCGCGGCTGACGCCGCGGCCGCGGAGCTCCGCGCATATCGCCTCGACGGCGAAGCGGCCGTAGCCCTTGCCCTGGTGGCCGGCGGAGATGTTCAGACGCCAGATGCCGAAGCGGACGTCGTCGGGGTTGTCGTCCCAGGCGCAGTCGAGGAAGGCCATGACGAAGCCGACGACGGTGTCGTCGTCGACGATCGCGCGGGGCCAGGCGACGGCCGGGTGGACGTAGGCCTCGGCCAGGGACTTGACCACCGGGGAGACCAGGTGTGTTTGGTCGGGGCGGACGGAAACGGCGCAGACGGCGTCGAAGTTGGCGGCGGTGACCGGCTCCAGACGCGGGTTGGACGTACTCATGGCCGCACCTTAGCCGCGCGAGACCGCCGTGATCACCAGGGTGGGGGTGGCCAGCCAGCGGCCCTCGTAGAACGGCGAGACCGGCGGCGGGTCCGCGGGGTGCAGCCGGGCCGTGAACGTGCCCTCCGGGCGGAGCGTCACGGTGGCGTCGCGGAAGCCGAGCCAGATGCCCGCGGCCGGGTACCAGGCCTTGTAGACCGCCTCCTTCGCCGAGAAGAAGACCCGCTGCCAGGGCACTTCGGGATCGGCGGCCTCGAGGGCGGCCAGGTGGTCGCGCTCCGCCGGGGACGTGATCAGGCCGAGCACGCCCCGCGGGAGCGGGCCCGCCGGTTCCGCGTCGATGCCGAGGGCGCCCACGGTGTCGGAGGTGGCCGCCACCGCCGCGCGGTAGCCCTCGCAGTGGGTGATGCTGCCGATCACCCCGGCCGGCCACTGCGGGGCGCCGCCCGGACCGGGCAGCAGCGGGACCGGATAGCGGCCCAGCTCGGACAGGCAGCGCCGGGCGCAGGCGCGGGCGGTGGCGAACTGGCGGCGCCGGCGCGCCCGGCGGCCCTCCATCAGCGCGGCCTCGGCCGGGAACAGCGGGGCGGGCGCCACGTCGTCGAAGGCCTCCGACGACGTGACGCCCGGCGGGAGAAGCGTTTCGATCACGGGCGGCGGGCGGCGAGCTCGGCGACCGCGGAGACCGCCAGCAGCGGGCGCTCCAGGGGCAGCATGTGACCCGCGTCCGGGACCGCCTCGAAACGGGCGGCCGGCAGCACGTCCGCGAGGATCTTGGCCAGCTCGATGTCGATGACCTTGTCCCCCTCGCCGTGCAGGACCACCGCCGGGATCCGCACCGACGCCAGCGCCTGGCGGACGTCCCAGCCGCGCGTGCAGCGGAAGAAGTCCGCCCGCACCCGCGGGACGGTGGCGGAGAACAGCTGGCGGTTGATCTCCCGGGACCACTTGTCGGCGGACTTGCCCATCGTCGACGACAGCAGCTTGCGGCCCAGCCCCGGGCGCGCCAGCGCCCGGCTGAACAGGCCGCTGCCCATCATCTTGACCTCGCTGTCCGGGGTGTCCTGGCCGTGCGCCGCGGTGCCCAGCAGCACCAGGCCCCGCAGCCGGGCCGCCTCCGGATGCGCCGCGGCGTACGCCAGGGCGGCGAACCCGCCGCCCGAGTGGCCGACCACGACCGCCTCGCGCGCGGCGCTCTCGCCCAGGACCGCCGCCAGGTCGGCGCCGAGCCGCTCCACCGACACCGGTGTACGGCCCAGCGTCGAGGCCCCGTGCCCGCGCTGGTCGTACAGCACCACCCGGTGCCCGGCCCGGATGAGGCGGTCGGCGACCGTGCCCCAGGCGCGCCGGGCGTGCGCCCAGCCGTGCACCAGGACCACGTCGCCGGCCGGGACCGCCGCGCCGATCGGGGCGAGGACCGTCACGGCGAGCTCCGCGCCGTCGTCCGTACGGACCGTCAGTTCGCGGGTCACGTCCGCTGCCGTGGTCATGCCCGGACCCCCGACGACAGCTGCCGGCCCAGCGCCTCGAAGGCGGCGAGGGTGCCCTTGGAGTGCTCCGCCGCCAGGTCCGCGACCTTCGACAGCAGCTTCAGCCAGCCGTGCGGACCCGCCGCGAAGTGCATGGACAGCCGGGTACGGCCGTCGCCCAGCGGCTCCAGCAGGAAGGTGCTCGGACCGCGGAAGACACCGTCCACGTACTCGATGTCCAGGCGCCGGCCCGGCTCCACGGCCGTGGTGCGCGCGGTGAAGCGCAGCTTCAGGCCGCCGTTGTCGACGCCCTTGGTGTGCACCGTGACACCCACCTCGCCGCCGACCTCGTCGGGGGAGCCGGAGACGGTGGTGAACGTGTTGTACGGGACCCACCACTGCTCGGCGCCGCGGAACTCGGCGATCAGGGCGTCCCAGACGGCCGCCGCCGGGGCGTCGATCACCGCCTCGTCGATCAGGTCGTAGGTGGTCATGGGCGATGCCTCCAGAGAAAAAGGGGGCGGCGGGGGCGGGGTCCCTCATCCCCGCCCCCGCCGCCGGGACTCCACAGCCGGTCAGATCAGTCCGAAGCCCTGGCCGGGGGTGAAGATGCCGGTCGGGTCGTACTTCTTCTTGGCCTGGACGAAGCCGTACCAGCGGTTGCCGAAGTGCTTCCTCCAGTCCGCGTGCGACATCGGGATCGAGCCCACCAGGTACCGCTTGGCGCCCATCGCGACGGCGATGTCGTACAGCCGGCGGTTCTGGTCGATCATGCCCTGGATGTTGGGCTCACCCGGGTTCGGGAAGCGCAGCAGGTCGAAGAGGTAGGCGACCGACTCGTTCGGCTGGACGGCCAGCGGGCGCTTCAGCTTCGAGGTGAAGTACGGGTAGAAGAGCAGGAACCCGCCGCCGAGCGAGTCGGCGTTCAGCTCGCGCTCGGCGATCTTCATGAACGCCTTGGTCTTCGACGCCGGCAGGAACATGCTCAGCCACGGCTTGGGCGTGTACCAGTGGCCGCCCTCCTTCAGGACCGCCTCGTAGGCGTCCAGGCGGAACATGTAGTCCCGGAAGCTGACGTCCTCGATGACGGCGTCGGCGCGGACGTCCTTCAGGTCGCACAGCAGCCGGTTGCGGTCCGGCGGGGTGGTGGTGTAGGTGGCGCCGACCTCCAGCTTGTAGCGCCAGCCCGAGTTGTCCGGCGTCCGCATCATCTCGCCCGCGTGGACCTGGAACCGGCCGTCGGCCAGCACCTTCTCGGAGTCGACCAGGTACTGCTCCACGGAGCTGTAGAAGAGGCTGAAGACGACCGCCCGGGTCGGCGCCGGGATCAGCTTGACGTTGACCCGCACGATGATGCCGACCTGGCCGCCGCCGCTCAGCGCCGCGTTGAACAGGTCCGAGCGCAGCCACGGGGTGGCCGTGACCAGCTTGCCGTCGGCCGTGACGATGTCGATGGCCTGCACGGTGTCGACCATCAGGCCGTACTTCTGCACGGTGCCGCCGATACCGCCGACCGAGAGCGTGCCGCCGATCGAGATGTACAGGTAGTCGGGCAGCGCCGGCGGGGTCTTGCCCAGCTTCAGCGTGGCGTCGGTCAGCTGGCCCCAGGTCACACCGGCCTCGACCACGGCGTAGTCGTTGCCGATGGACAGGATGTTCGCCATGCCCTTGGCGTCGATGGAGATGCCGCCCGGGACCCGCGCCTGCCCGTACACCGAGTGCGACTCGATGTCGTTGCCGGTACCGCCCTGCCCGTTCACGGCGATCTTGATGCCGTTGACGCGGGCGTAGTTGACGATCGTGACGATGTCGTCGACACCGGCCGGGCGCAGGACCGCCCACGGCTTGCTGACGTCGTCGAAGAGGTGACCGAAGTCGTGCCCGAAGGAACCGACGGTCTCCGGAGCCGTCGTCAGGGTGCCCTTGAGGCCCGGGACGGGGACGACGTCCGAGCTGCGGGCGGCCTCGGCGGCCGTCGCCCAGGTCTGGGTGGCGGCGTTCCAGCCGACGACGGCGACGGCGGTGGCCGCCATCGAGCCGAGGACGTTGCGCCGCGACGGCTTGGCGGCGCTGCCGGCGTCGCCGGCGGTGGCTCTGGGGGTGCTGCTCATCTGCTTACGACTCCCGATTCGCGTACTACTGGTGGGATACCGGCTTGGTGCTGCGCACCTGGGAGGCGAGCTGGTACTCGCTCAGGTCCAGGCGCTTGGTCCCCCGGCGGAAGCGCCAGGTGTACGTCGGGTAGACCGACGGGTTGCGGCCGCTGGCGTCGAGGTACCAGCTCTTGCAGCCGCCTGCCATCCAGACCGTGCCTTCGAGGTGCTTGTCGAGCCGCGCGTTGTAGGCGTCCTGGGCCTCCTTGCGCACCTCGATGCTGGCCAGGCCGCGCTTCTCGATCTGCCGCAGGGCGTCGACGACGTACGCGATCTGCGCCTCGATCATCACGGTCTGCGAGGAGTGTCCGAGCGCCGTGTTCGGGCCCAGCATCATGAACAGGTTCGGGAACCCGGCGATGGTGGTACCGCGGTGCGCGGACATGCCCTCCTGCCAGGCCTCGCGCAGCTGCACCCCGCCCTTGCCCCAGATCCGGCGGGCGACGGGGCGGTCCGTCGCCTCGAACCCGGTGCCCAGGATGATCGTGTCGACCTCGCGCTCGGTCCCGTCCGCCGTCACGACGGACTTGGGACGGATCTCCGCGATGGAGTCGGTGACGATCTCCACGTTGGGCTGCTGGATCGCCGGGTACCAGGTGTTGGAGAACAGCAGCCGCTTGCACGCCACCACGTAGTCGGGCGTCAGCTTGGCGCGCAGCGCCTCGTCCGGCACCGACTTCTTCAGGTGGTCGCTGGCCATCTTCTGGACCTTCAGCGCCAGCTGCGGCCGCTTCCAGAAGAACGCCAGGACCTCCCGGCCCCACTGGTTGAAGCCCCGCCGGAACTGCTGGTAGCCGGGCAGCGAGCGCAGCAGCTTGGTGTGCAGCTCGGTGTTGGGCTTGTCGGGCTTGGGGCCGATCCACGGGGGCGTGCGCTGGTACAGGTCCAGCTGCCCGACCTCGGGCTGGATCGCCGGGACGAACTGGATCGCGGAGGCGCCCGTACCGATGACCGCGACGCGCCGGCCGGCCAGGTCGTGGTCGTGGTTCCAGTTCGAGGAGTGGAAGATCGTGCCCTCGAAGTCGCCGATGCCCTTGATGGCGGGCACGGACGGCTCGCTGAGGTAGCCGGTCCCGGTGACCAGCACCTGGGCGGTGTACTCGCCCTGCGAGGTCTCGATCTTCCAGTGCCGCTCGTCCTCGTCCCAGCGGGCGGCGATCAGCTCGTGCCCGAAGCGGATGTGGGGGCGCACCCCGAAGCGGTCGGCCGTGTCACGCAGGTACGCGTACAGCTCGTCCCGCGTGGCGAAGGTGGACTTCCAGTTCGGGTTGCGGGCGAACGAGAAGGAGTACAGGTGGGACATGACGTCGCACGCACACCCCGGATAGCTGTTGTCGCGCCAGGTGCCGCCGACCTCGTCGGCCCGCTCGAACACCAGGAAGTCGTCGATGCCCGACTGCAGCAGGCGGATGGCGGTGCCCAGGCCCGAGAAGCCGGTGCCGATGACCGCGGCCCGCAGGTGGCGGGTCGGGCCGCGGCCGCCGGGCGCCGCGTCGGCGGCCGTGGGGCGGGCCCCGCCGTCCTTGGCCGGTTCGAGAATGCTCGTCACGTCGGCCTCCCTAGCGGCGCGTGATGGTGACGCGGAAGTTGTTGAAGAACTTGTCCTCGAGCGTGTACGCGAAGATGTCGAGGTAGCGCTCGAAGCGGGAGACGACCTCCTCGCCCTCCATGGCCACGGCCTCGTCCCGGCGCTCGGCGAGCAGCACCAGCCAGGCGCGGCAGGCCATCGCGAACGACTCGCGCTCGTTGACGACCTCGTCGATCTCGAAGAGGCCCTCGGCGGCGGCGCTCAGCTCGCTCAGGTGCGGGATGTGGCAGCCCTCGAACTCGGAGCGCTGGAGGAACTTCAGGTCGTCGAGCAGCGCGCGGTTCATCGGCAGCGCCTCGGCGGTCATGGTGTGCAGCACGAACTTGGCACCCGGGTTCAGGGCGTTCGCGACCTGCTGGAAGAAGAAGCGGTAGCGCTTGGTGCGCTCCTTCGGCGGCAGGTTCGAGGAGACGAAGTGCTCCAGGGCGTTGATGCAGAACGCCGCGTCGTACTTCTCGGAGTCGTCGGCGACCTTGTAGTCCGCCCAGCTCTGGACCAGCGTGGTGATCTTCGGGTTGTCGAGGCCCGCGATGAAGGCCTCCTGGGTGCGGGACAGGGTCAGACCCACGGCCGCCTCGGCGCCGTGCACGGTGGTGAGGCGGTTGAGCATGGTGCCCCAGCCGCAGCCGATGTCGAGCACGCGCTTGGCGCTGCCGCCGGCGGCGACGCCCGCGAGCTCGGCGAACTTGTCGAGCTTGCGCTCCTGCGCCTCGTCGAGGGTGGCGACGAGGTCCTCGCCGTCCTCCCAGTAACCACCGGAGTACATCATCGTGGGGCCCAGCAGCAGCCGGTAGAAGTCATTGCTGACCTCGTAGTGGTGCCTGATCGCGTCGACCTCGGGGTCCACCGACTTGGGGGCGACCGTTGTCATCCTTGGTCCTCATTTCCTGTCCGGCTCGGGCTGTGTGCCGTGCTGTGCCGTCTTCAATTCGCGTCCGAGGAAACCGGATGCCCCGCAAGGCAGGCGCAAGACGGAGGGAATTCCCCTCGGTGCCCCCGAGGTGGTTCGTCTTGCGCCTTCCTTGCGGGGGCGGGGTTTTCATCGCTTCCGAAAACACATCACGCACTGCCGAGTGCCGATGCACTGCCGAGAGAGGACCGACCCCATGTCGCTGCCCACCATCGAAGAACTGGCGAGCCAGCTCGAGGCCGTTTCGGGTGCCGCAGAGGTCAGCCCCGACGCCCCGCTCCAGCACATCGCGGACGTCGACTCGCTGGACCTGATGGAGTGGCTGTACGGCTTCCAGAACCAGTACCCGCACATTCCGGCCGACGAGTCGCTCTTCGCCGACCTCGACGACACGACCACGCTGCGTGACGTGTACGCGAAGATCGTCGAGCTCGTCCCGGCGCAGGCGTAGCGAGGGGCCACGTGACCGGCTTCGACATCACCGGGTGGGGCATGTCCGTACCCGAGCGCATCGTCACCAGTGCGGAGCTCGCGGAACGTTTCGGCGTGGACGAGCACTGGGTCGTCAGCCGCTGCGGCATCCGTGAGCGGCGGGCGGTGGACCCGGGACAGACCACCGCCTCCCTGGCTGTTGAGGCCGGCCGGCGCGCCCTGGAGAAGGCGGGCCTGACCGGCGCCGACATCGCCCACCTCATCGTCGCCACGGCGACGCCCGAGCAGCCCTCGCCGGCGACGTCCGCGTTCGTCCACCACGAACTGGGCATCGCCGGCAGCGCGCACGACGTCAACTCGGAGTGCGCCGGGTTCGTCTACGGGCTCGTCTCGGCCATGGCGCTGATCGCCATCGACCCGAGGCCGATCCTGCTGATCGGCTCCGACACCCACACCCTGACGGCCAACCCGGCCGACCGGGACCTGTCCATCCTCGTCGGCGACGGCGCGGGCGCCATCGTGCTCCAGCCGGGCGCCGAGAACCGGGTCAAGGCCTGGAACCTGGGCGCGGACGGCTCCTGCACGGGCTCGCTGAAGGTCCTCGCCGGCGGCAGCCGGATGCCGACCACCCAGGAGACCCTGGACGCGGGCCTGCACTACGCGCAGATCAACGGCAACGAGATCTACCTCAACGCCGTGCGCTACACCGTCCGTACGGTGCGCGAGACGCTGGAGACGGCGAAGGTGGAGGCCGCGGACGTGGACCACATCGTCCCGCATCAGGCCAACATCCGGATCATCAACTCGATCCTGTCGCACACCGGGCTGCGCCAGGAGGCGCTGATCACCAACCTCCAGAAGTACGGCAACACGGCGTCGGCGTCGATCCCGATCGCGCTGACCGAGGCCCTGGAGGAGGGCCGTATCAAGGCGGGCGACAAGGTCCTGCTGGCCGGCTTCGGCGCCGGTATGACATGGGGTTCGATCCTGATGGAATGGGGCGGTGTCGCGGCATGAGCAAGAACACTGCGGGTCAGCGGCCGCAGTCGCCGGTCGCGCTCGTCACCGGCGCCTCGGGCGGCCTCGGCCAGGCCCTGGCGCTGGAGCTCGACGCGCTCGGCTGCCGGGTCGCCGTCCACTACAACAGCTCCCGGGACGCGGCCGCGGCCGTCCAGGAGAAGCTGACCAACCCCTCGGTGCTGGTCACCGGGGACGTCGGCTCGTGGGAGGCCACCCAGGCGATCTACGAGCAGATCTCCTCCGGGCTCGGCCCGGTGGACGTCCTCGTCAACAACGGGGCGATCCGCAAGGACAGCCTGATGGCCATGCAGAACCCGGCCGACTGGGCGCAGGTCATCCAGACCAACCTGATCGGCTCCTTCCACACGGCACGGGTGACCGTCCCGTACATGCTGCGCCAGCGCTGGGGCCGGATCATCAACATCGTCTCGCCGTCGGGGATCATCGCGACGGCCGGACAGACGGCGTACTCGGCCTCCAAGGCCGGCCTGATCGGGTTCACCCGCACGCTGGCGTCCGAATGCGGGCGCCGGGGTGTGACCGTGAACGCCCTCTCCCCGGGGTTCATGATCACCGGCATGACGAAGGACCTGCCCGACCGGGTCATCGAGGGCATGGAGGACAAGGCCCCGATCCCCCGGTTCGTCACGGTCGAGGAAGTGGCCCGCGCTGCGGGCCTGTTCCTGGACCAGGACTGCATGACGGGCCAGGTCATCAGCATCGACTCGGGCGTCTCCATCACCTGACCCGGGTCCCCCCCACACACACCCGGCTCCCTCTCCCCGGCCCCGGCCGCCCACCCCCCTTGGGCGGCCGGGGCCCCTTTCCGTACCCGGACACCGGCGCAGGCCCCGGTTCGCCGCCCGGCCGTCGCCCCCGGCCCCGGCGGGGGGCCGTGACGACAGCACCGCGGCCCGCCGTCCGGGGGACGGCGGGCCGGTGTCGTACGGGACCGCGGGCCGGTGTCGTACGGGTGCTGCGCGCGCCTCACGCCACCCGGTGGCGGGAGTGGGTCACGCAGCCGTGGTCCGACAGGGAGCAGGGGCGGGGCGCCGCCGCGCGGTCGACCTCGAACATGCCCATCAGGACCGGGTCGACGTACGTGAACGGGCGCGGGGCCGGACGGGGCTCGGGGGTGCGCAGCAGCTCCAGGTAGGCGGCCTCGGTCTCCGGGGCCGGGTCGATGCCCAGCTCCTCCGCCAGCACCTCGCGCAGCTGCTGGTAGCTGCGCAGCGCCTCCGCCCGGTTGCCGGCCCGCGTGTGCGCGGCCATCCGGCACCGGTAAGCGCTCTCACGGAACGGCGCACGGCGCACCGCCTCCTCCGCGTACCGCAGCGCGTGGTGCTCGTCGCCCAGCGCCGACGACGCCAGGCTCGCCGTCTCCAGCGCCTTCAGCCGCAGCTCCTCCAGCTGCTCGCGCATCGCGTTGACCCAGTCGCCCTCGTGCGACGGCAGGAACGACCCGCGCAGGTTCGAGACGGCGCCGGCCGCCAGCTGCTGCGCCACCGCGTACGCGCCCTCCGCGTACGCCTCGCCGGCCTCCGTCACCGCGGTCTCCGCGCACTCCACGTCCACCGCCGCGTCCTCCGGGATCCGCAGGATGTAGCGGCCCCCTTGCGCGACGAGCGGTGTCACGCCCGGCTGGTCCTCCGGGGTCGTCACGAACGTACGCACCCGGCTCACCACGCTGCGCAACGCCGAGGCCCAGGTGTCCGGCAGCCCCTCGGGCCATACCGTTTCGGCCAACTGGTCCCGGTCCGTGCCTGAGGTCCGTTCGACGAGCAGCCGGGCGAACGCCACCTGCGCCTGAGCGCTGGAGAGGTGCTGCGGCGGAGCTCCGTCCGGCTCGATCGTGACAAGACCTACGAGTCTGATCAGCACTATGCACTCTCCGAAAACGGTCGGCTTCCGGCCGTGTCCCCCTAGTTCGTGCGGTTTCGAAGATACCTGCGGCGGTTCTCCGGCTGTCAACAAGTACCGGGGGCCCGGGGACTTCATTCGAGCCGGAATCCGCTCGCGCGCGGCCGTCGCACCGGGCTTCCTCTTGCGCCGCTATTGCGCCCCCCGGGTCTTAATGGAATTCCACTAGAGCCCCGCCGGACAAAGAACGGGGCACCGATGGAGTTCCGGGTCCGCCGGACGTTTCCGATGAGGAGAAGCACGTGAACGCATCCGCTGCCTGGGCCCGCCTCGAGCCGAAGCTGGCCTACTTCCGCGACCGGGTCGCGTCGCTGGAGTACGAGCCCAACCGCAAGAACAGCTTCGTCGCCTACACGGTCGAGCGGGACTCCGCCTACGCCGACCAGGACGGCCAGCGGCTGCTGATGATGTCCGGCTACTCCTACCTCGGCCTCGCCGGCGACGAGCGGGTGGTCAGCGCCGCCAAGGCGGCCGTCGACCGCTACGGCACCGGCAACCACGGCGTCCGCGCCCTGGCCGGCTCCACCCCGCTCCACGAGGAGCTGGAGGCCGAGGTCGCCAAGTTCGGCGGCCGCGAGCAGGCCATCGTCTTCGGCTCCGGCTACGCCGCCAACGTCGGCGTCATCGGCGGCCTCGTCGGCCCCGGCGACACGGTCTTCATCGACAAGTACGACCACGCCAGCATCGTCGACGGATGCAAGCTCTCCGGCGCCACCGTCACCCGCTTCCGCCACAACGACGTCGCCCACCTGGAGCGCCGCCTGGCCGCCGCCCCCGACACCGGCGTCCGCCTGGTCATCGTCGACTCCGTCTACTCCATGGACGGCGACATCGCCCCCCTGGTCGAGCTCCGCAAGGTCTGCGACGCCCACAACGCGCTGCTGATGGTCGACGAGGCGCACGCCCTCGGCGTCATCGGCGCCACCGGCCGCGGCATCGAGGAGCACTTCGACTACGAGGTGAAGGTCGACGTCAAGCTCGGCACCCTCTCCAAGGCCATCCCCTCCATGGGCGGCTGGGTCGCCGGCTCCGCCGAGCTGATCCACCACCTGAAGTACGCCGCCCGCCCCTTCCTCTTCTCCGCCGCCCTCGGCCCCGCCCAGGCCGCCGCCGCCCTGGAGTCCCTGCGGATCCTCCAGCGCGAGCCGGAGCGCGTGGAGTTCATCCAGAACGAGTCCGAGCGCTTCCGCGGCATGCTCCACGCCGCCGGGATCTCCACCGTCGACTCCGAGACCGCCGTCGTCCCCGTCATCGCCGGCTCCGACGACGCCGCGTACGACTACGCGACCGTCTGCCGCAAGAACGGCGTCATCGGCCTCCCCGTCGTCACCCCGGCCGTCCCCAACGACCTGGCCCGGCTGCGCATCGCGATCACCGCCGCGCACACCAAGGCCGACATCGACTTCGCCGCCGAGGCCTTCATCAAGTCCGCGCGCGAGTGCCGCATCATCTGACGGCCCCCCGGACCCCTTACTCCCGAGGAGCAGACATGCCTGGATCGTCCAGGGGCAGTTCGGCGCAGCCGCCCGTCGCCATCACCGGCATGGGCGTGGTCACCCCCGGCGGGTGCACCCCGGACGACCTGTGGAACACCCTGCGGACCGGCCGTTCCACCGCGGCCGAGCTCACCCACTTCGACCTCAGCCGGCACCGGGTCCGCATCGGCTGCACGGTCCGCGGACTCGAGGCCGTCGCCGGCCTCGTCCCGCCCAAGGAAGCCCGGCGGATGGACCCCTTCGCCCACTACGGCACCGCCGCCGCGCTGGCCGCCCACCGCGACGCCGGCTCCCCGACCGCCGAGCCCGGCCGGACCGCCGTCGTCGTCGGCAACGCCGTCGGCGGGCGCGCCACCAGCGACCTGGAGTCCGCGAACTTCACCACCGGCGGACCGGCCAAGGTCAACCCGCTGATGCCGCTGATGACGATGCCCAACGCGGCCGCCGCCCAGATCGCCATGCGGCTGGGCTGGACCGGACCCGCGCTGACGCTGGCCAACACCTGCGCCTCCGGGGCCGACGCCATCGGCCAGGCCCTGATGCTGCTGCAGACCGGCCGCGCCGACCTCGTCCTCGCCGGCGGCTGCGAGCACACCCTGACCCCCGTCACCCTGGCCGGCTTCGGCAACCTCAGCGCCGTCAGCTTCCGCAACGACGACCCCGAACACGCCTCCCGCCCCTTCGACGTCGACCGCGACGGGTTCGTGATGGGCGAGGGCGCCGGGTTCGTGGTCCTCGAACGGCTCGACGACGCCCGGGCGCGCGGCGCCACGACGTACGGTCTGGTCGCCGGATACGCCGCCACCGCCGACGCCCACCACCTGGCGATGCCCCTGCCCGACGGCGCGGGCGCCGCGGCCGCCATGGCCGGCGCCATCGCCGACGCGGGACTGGCCCCCGAGGACATCGTGCACGTCAACGCGCACGGCACCTCCACCCCGTACAACGACCGCTCCGAGGCCGCCGCCCTCACCAAGGTGTTCGGCAGCGCCCAGCCCCCGGTCACCGCGCCCAAGTCCGTCATCGGCCACCTCATCGGCGCCGCCGGCGCCGTCGAACTCATCGCCACCGTGCAGGCCATGCGGCACTGCGAGGTGCCGCCCACCGCCAACCACGAACAGCTGGAGCCAGGAATGGACATCGACGTCGTCCACGGCGCGCCGCGCGCCGTGCGCCCGGGACCCGCGCTCACGAACTCCTTCGGGTTCGGTGGCCACAACTCCTCCGTGGTGGTGATGCCGGTATGACGCTCCTGTCGCTGCCGACCCCCGTCCGCACGGTCACCGTCACCGAGCCGGAGATCACCGACTACCGCGGCGCCGCCCGGCGCGGCCTGCCGGCCGCCCGCCCGGGGCAGGCGTCCCCCGTCCACACCTTCGTCCTCGCCCATACCGTGGCCGAGCAGACCGTCGCCGAACTGACCGCCGCCGAGCCCGGCCCCGTCTCCGTGGTCCACCTCGGCCAGGACATCCGCACCCAGCGGCCCGTCCGCCCCGGCGAGCAGGTCACCGTCCGGCTCGACGTCCTCGGCATCCGCAAGGAGCCCCGCGGCGCCCGGATCGCCCTGCGGGTCCGGCTGATCGGCGAGGACGGCCCCGAGCCCTTCGCGGAACTGGTCATCTCCGCCCTGCTGGTGGGCGCGACCCTGCTGGAGCCGTTCGGTGACATCGCCGGCGGCCCCGCGGCCCCCGCCCCCGTCGGCGCGGGCGAGCCCCAGACCGCCGTGCACGCCCTGACCACCGACTGGATCAGTACGTACGCCCACGCCTCCGGCGACCTCAACCCCATCCACCTCGACGCGGACGCCGCCCGCGGCGCCGGCTTCGAGACCGTCATCGCGCACGGCATGAGCGTGGTCGCCCTCGCGGTCGAGGAGGCCGTCGACCGGTTCGCCGGCGGCGACTCCGCCCGCGTCCGCGGTCTGGGCTGCCGCTTCTCGGCCCCCGTGCCGCCGGACATCCCGCTGGAGATCACCCTCCAGCCGGACACCGCGGCCACCGTCGTCCGCTTCACCTGCAAGACGCCCAAGGGCGCGGCGGTGAAGTCGGGCTGGATCGAGCTCGCCCCGCCCGCCGGAGGTGCCTGATGGCCGCGCCCACCGACACCGCGCCCGCACCGGAGGCGCTCGGCCTGATCGGCGGCTTCCTCACCCAGGTCCGCGACCGCCCGCACGCAGGCGCCCTCGTCTTCAACGGCGACGAGATCACCTACCGCGAGCTGTACGAGCTCGCCGGTGAGGAGCGGGACCGGCTGGCCCGCCTGGAACTCACGCCCGGGGAACCGGTCGGGGTCCTGGCCGACAAGTCGCCCGACTCCGTCGCCCTGGTCCTGGCGTGCCTGCTGGCCCGGCGGCCGGTGCTGCTGCCCTCGCCGGCGCTCGCCGACACCCTGCTCTCGGACCTCTTCGCCCAGGCCGGCTGCCGGTACGTCCTCGCCCCCGGCGGCGCCGCCGGCCGGGTCGCCCCGAACCCCGACGTCACCGCGCAGCCGCTGCCCGAGGACGAGGCCGCCGAGGTGGCGTTCCTGCTCACCACCTCCGGCTCCACCAGCCTCCCCAAGATCGTCCCGCTCGGCCGGGAGGCCGTCGACCGCTTCACCGCCTGGGCCGGACCCGCCTTCGACATCGGCCCCGACCGGACCGTCCTCAACTACGCCCCGCTCAACTTCGACCTCTGCCTCCTCGACATCTGGACCACCCTGGCCCGCGGTGGCCGGGTCGTCATCGTCGACCCGGCGCTCGCCGCCCACGGCCGGCACCTGCTCGACCTGGTCACCCGCCACGACGTGCACGTCGTCCAGGCCGTCCCGATGGCCTTCGGACTCCTCCAGGACGCCGCCGCCAGGACGGGGGCGACCTTCCCCGGGGTGGACCACGTGATGTTCACCGGGGACGCCATCCCCGACCGCGTCTTCGCCGCCCTGCCGTCGCTGTTCCCCAAGGCCCGCATCCACAACATCTACGGCTGCACCGAGACCAACGACAGCTTCGTCCACGAGGTCGACACGGCCGCGACCAGCTTCCCGCCCGTGCCCATCGGGCGCCCGCTGCCCGGCGTACGGGCCCTGATCCTCGACCCGGACACGAACACGCTCGTCGAGGGCCCGGGCAGCGGAGAGCTGTTCGTCTCGACGCCCTTCCAGACCCGCGGCTACCTCGACCGGACCCGCCACGCCGACAAGTTCACCGGCCACCCGCTCGGTCTCGACGACCACCGCTGGTTCCGCACCGGAGACCTCGTACGGCGCGACGGCGCCGGCACCCTGCACCTGACCGGACGCACCGACTTCCAGGTCAAGGTCCGCGGCGTCGCCGTCAACACCGCCGAGATCGAACGGGTCCTGCAGGACCACCCCGACGTCCTGGAGGCGGGCGTCGCCGCCCGGCCCGACCCGATCGCCGGCAAGAAGCTCGTCGCCGGCGTCCAGCGGGCCCCCGGCTCCACCCTGACCGTCCTGGAACTGCGCAAGCACTGCGCCCAGCACCTGCCCCGGGCCGCCGTCCCCACGCAGCTGACGCTCACCGACGAGCCGCTGCCGAAGACGGCCACCGGAAAGGTCGACCGCAAGGCGCTCGACCAGCTCGCCCCGATCGCTCCCGCCCTCTCGACCACCGAAGGAAACCCGTCATGAGCAACGTCGACACCATCAAGACCTTCGTCATCACCGAGTTCCTCCCCGGCACCGCCCCCGCCGAGCTCGCCGTCGACCACGACCTGCTCAACGACGGGGTCATCGACAGCCTGGGCGTGCTGAAGCTCATCGCCTGGGTCGAGGACCGCTTCGAGCTCGCCGTCGGCGACGCCGACCTGGACCCGAACAACTTCCGCAGCGTCGAGGCGATCGACGCCTTCATCGCCGACGCCCGCACGGCGGCCGCCTAGAACCACCCGGCGGCCCCACCCGGCCCCGGCCCCACCCCGACGAGGAGAGAGACGGAGAACGACCGTGCATGACGCACTCACCGGTCTGCTGCAGCAGCAGGCCCCGGTCGGGCGCGAGACCTGGCGGTCCTGGTGGGACCAGCTGGGCGACGGCCGGCTCGACAAGGCCGAAGTCGTCGCCCTGCTGGCCTCCCTGACCAGCCGGCTCCCGGACCACGACACCCTGCGCCACCTGCTCGACTCGCTCGCCGAGCGCCGTACGCCGGCCGCCGCGGCGACCGGGACCGGGCCGGGGTCCGGATCCGGCACTCGTTCCTGGGACGGCACGGTCAACGTCGTCGGCACCGGCGGCGGCCCCAGGACCTTCAACATCTCCACCGCCTCGGCGTTCGTCGCCGCGGCCGCCGGGGTCAAGGTCGTCAAGACCGGCTCCCGCGCCTACACCAGCTCGCTGGGCTCCGTCGACCTGCTGGAGCGGCTCGGCGTCCGGCTCACCGCCTCCCTCGCCCAGACCGAGGACACCCTCGCCGAGTACGGGATCGCCTTCGCCGGCCCCTTCGTCTACCCCACCCAGCTCACCCGGCTGGCGCGCACCGTGGCCCCGCTGAGCATGAAGCCCTTCGGCCGCTTCCTCAACGCCCTCGGCCCCTTCCTCGCCGACCTGCCCGTGGCCGCCCAGGTCACCGGCGTCTCGGCCGCGGCCCCCCTGGACACCCTGCGGCAGCTCGCCGCCTCGACCACGGACCGGAGGATCTGGCTCACCGCCAACGACACCGGCGCCGACGAACTCCTGCCCTTCGCGATCAACACGGTCTACGGGGAGCGCTCGCTCACCCGGGTCATCCGGCCCGGCGAACTCGCCCCCGGTGACGGCTCCTTCGCCGACCTGCGGCCCGCCGCGGACCCCGCCGGAGCGGTCGGCCACTTCCGCTCGGTGCTCGCCGGCACCGCCGGACCGGTCGCCACCCGCACCGTGTGCATGGGGGCCGCCGCCCTGGCGGTGGCCTCCGGCACCCGCCGCGACTGGCTCTCGGCCGTCGCCCTGGCCGAGGACGCCATCCGTACGGGCGCCGCCTTCGCCCTCGCCGACCGGCTGGCGGCGGCCGCGAAGAAGCCGGCCCCGCGCCGCACCCTGGCGGTGGCCCATGCCTAGCCCGACCGCGGCGGGGACCACCGCCCCCGCCCCCTTCTTCCCGGCCCGCCGCCCCGGCGGCACCCCCGGCCTCGCCCTGTTCCTCAACGCGGGGGACCCCCCGCTCCCGGTCCTGCGGGACCTGGTCCTGATGCTGGACGAGGAGGGCGTGGACTGCCTCGAACTGGCCGTCCCGTTCCCCGACTCCGTCACCGACGGCCCGGTCATCCGGCGCTCCGCGCGCCGCGCGCTGGACCGGGGCGGGGCCGGCCTGGACGACGTACTCGGCTTCGTCGCCGACGTACGGCCGCACCTGACCCACACCCGGATCGCCCTGCTCGCCGACTGGAGGTACTCCCTGGGGCACCGGGACCTGACCGACGCCACCCGTGACATCGCCGCCTCCGGGGCGGACGGACTGCTGGTCCACGCGCTGCCCCCGCGGCTGCGCGAGGAGCACCTGGAGTCGGCCGCGGCGGCCGGCCTGCCGGTGGTCACCACCTGCTACACCAAGAGCCCGCCGCAGACCCAGGCCGAGGCCGCCGCCCGCGCCTCCGCCTACCTCTACCTCGTCGCCCACTACGGACGCAGCGGCACCGCGCCCGCCGCCGGCCACGCCGCCCTCGCGCGGACGGTCACCGGACTGCGGGAGCACACCGACTCCCCGATCGCCGTCGGCTTCGGGGTCAGTACCCGCAGGGACGTCGAGGCCGTCGGAGCCAGCGGCGCCGACGCCGCGATCATCGGCTCCGCCGCGGTCGCCGCCGTCGCGGCCGCCCAGGAGGAGGGAGGTGACGTCACCGAGGCCTTCCGCGCCTTCGTCCGGTCCGTACGGCCCGAGCCCACCGACTGACCCCGACCCGACCCCACGACCCCGACCCGACACCCCACGACCTGTAAGGCGCACCCGCACCCGCACCGCACCCGCACAGAAGTGAGACCGCTCCACCCCTCATCCACCACGTACGACCACACACACCGGGAGATTGCCATGATCGTTCGCGACATCCAGTCCGTGAAGACCGTCGAGTGGGGCAACGGCCAGTCCCGTCGCTTCCTCCTCGCCGAGGACGGCCTCGGCTACACCCTCACCGACACCGTCGTCCTCGCCGGCACCAAGTCCCGCCTGGAGTACGTCAACCACCTCGAGGCCTGCTACTGCATCGCCGGCTCCGGCGAGGTCATCGAGCTCGACGGCACCTCGCACGAGATCGTGCCGGGCCGCATGTACGCGCTCGACCAGCACGACGCCCACTTCCTCGTCGCCAGCCCCGACGAGGACCTGCGCCTGGTCTGCGTCTTCTCGCCGGCCCTGCGCGGGGACGAGGTCCACAACCTCGACGCCGCCCGCTCCTCGGCCTACTGACGGCCCGCGAGCGAGCACCCGCCACGGCGCCGCGACACCGTCCACGCATTTGATCCGATCACCGACTCAGAGGGGTCCACCGTGATCCGTTGGAACGCCGACCAGGCAGATCTGCGCGAAGGCCTGGAACGGTGGGGAGACGCACTCAGCGCAGACCACATCGAACTCGACGAGCGCTCCGCCTTCTCGGCAGACAAGTGGAAGCTCGTCCAGAAGACCGGAATCCTGGCACTGCCCTTCGACGAGGAGTACGGAGGCCTCGGGCAGTCGCTGCTCACCACCATGTACGTCCTGGAGGGACTCGGCGAGTACAACCGGGACTCGGGACTGAGCTTCTCGGTCACGACGTCCATCTGCTCGACCGGAATCCCGCTCCAGCAGTTCGGCACCGCGGAGCAGAAGGAGCGCTGGCTCCCTCTGATCTGCTCGGGCGAGGCGATCGGCGCACACGCGATCACCGAGGCCGAGGGCGGGTCGGACGCGATGGCGATGACGACCCGGGCCGTCCGTGACGGCGACGACTTCGTCATCAACGGCAGCAAGGTCTTCGTCAGCAACGGGCCGGTCGCGGACGTGATCGTGGTCTACGCCCGGACCCACCCGGACGGCGGCCCGCTGGGAACGACGGCGTTCCTGGTGGACAGCACGACCCCGGGACTGACGGCCGGCAAGCCCATCAAGAAGATGGGACTGCGGACCTCGCCGCTGAGCGAGCTCTTCTTCGACGACGTACGGGTGCCCAAGAGCGCGGTGCTCGGCCGGGTCGGAGGCGGGTTCATGGTCCTGGACCACGTGATGAAGCGGGAGATCCTCTTCTCCTTCATCGTCAACGTGGGCGAGATGCAACACCGGCTGGACCGCTGTGTCGATTACGCGAAGACGCGTAAGTCGTTCGGAAAGACGATCGGTTCGTACCAGACGATCGCCAACAAGATCGTGGACACGAAGATCCAGCTGGAGACCTCCCGCAAGTGGCTCTACGACACGGGCGAGAAGCTGGAGGCCGGCGAGAACGTCACCGTCGACCTCGCCATCTCCAAACTCGTCACGAGCGAGAGCAACCTGGCCACGAGCCTGACCGCCGTCCAGATCTTCGGCGGGCACGGTTACATGGCCGAGTTCGGACTGGAGCAGGAGGTGCGCAACGCCGTCGGCGGCACCATCTACTCCGGTACGAACGAGATCCAGTACAACCGCATCGCCTCGATGCTGGGACTCGGCAAATGAGTTCCCAGACCTTGCTCAAGGTGTGCGGGGCCACGGCCCCGCGCGACATCGAGGCCGCGGCGGCCGCCGGGGCGGACTGCGTCGGGCTCTGGCACGGCGTACCCGGCGGCCCCTCGGAACTGGACCGGAACGGGCTCGCCGCCCTCGCGGCGGCGGCCCGGTCCGCCGGGCTCCTGCCCGTGTGGGTCACCTTCCTCGCCGATCCCGCCGAGCTCGTGGCCACCGCCCGGCACGCCGGGGCCGGCTGGATCCAGCTCCACGCCTACCAGCCGCCGGCCGTCGTCCGGGCGCTGCGCGAGGCCCTGCCGGCGTCGGTGGGCATCGTGAAGGTCCTGCACGTCGCGCCGGGCGGCGCCGGCTGCGTCGAACGCCCGCTCATCGGGGCGTACGCGCGGGCCGGCACGGACCTCTTCCTCCTCGACACCGCCACCGAGGACGGCCGGATCGGCAGCACCGGCCGCACCCTCGACCAGGCCGACGTCACGGCCCTGCTGCCCCGCCTGACCCGCCCCTTCCTGCTGGCCGGCGGCCTGTCCCCGGCCAACCGCCCGGCGTACGAGGAGGTCGTGCGCCACCCGGGCTTCCGCGGCATCGACGTGGACACCGCGGCCCGCGACCGCCACACCGGCGGCTTCGGGATCCCGGAGATCGCCGCCCTGGCCCGCGCGTGGCGCACGGGCGCCTCCCCCACCCCGATCCGCGAGATGGAGCCGTCGTCATGAGCACCCGCAGCACCGCGACCAAGACGTCCTTCCTGGAGGCCCTGCTGGCCTCGCCCACCCCGGTGGTGATGGAGGTGAAGCGGCGCGACGCCCACGGCTACGACCTGCTGGGCGGCCGCACCCCGGCCGCGATCGTCGCGGCGTACGAGACGGCGGGCGCGCCGTGCATCTCGGTCGTGACGGGCCGCTGGTTCGGCGGCTCGCCGGCGCTGCTGCGCGACGTCGCGGCGATGACCGACCTGCCGCTGCTCCAGAAGGACTTCATCACCCGCAAGGACCAGATCCGCTCCGCCAAGGACCTGGGCGCCTCCGCGGTCCTGCTGACGGCGGCGCTGCTGCCCGAGTCCAGCATGCGCACCCTGGTGACCGAGGCCCTGCTGGCGGGCCTGACCCCCTTCGTGGAGATCACCACGGAGGCCGAGCTCGCCCTGGTCCCGCACGCCTCGCAGTGCGTGATCGCCGTCAACAACAAGGACATCAAGACCCGCGAGCGCGGCGCCGGCGACCTCGGGCGCAGCCTGGACCTGCTCCCGGCGGTCCGCGCGACGGGCACCCCCTGCCCGGTCAGCGCGAGCGGCATCGACGGCCCGGCCACCGCCGCGAACCTGCTCGACGCCGGCTTCGGCGGGCTGCTGGTCGGCACCTCGCTGCTGCGCACCGGCTCGCCGGCGGCGTGGGTGGACGCGGTGGCCGGGGCCCGGAAGGGGCTGGCGGTCCGATGAACACGCTCCTGACGGCCCCGGCCGCCCCGCGGCCGTACGCGCTGGACGCGGCCGGTGTCACCCTCTCGGCCATCCTGGCGGAGCCGGCGCCCGGCACCGCCCCGCGCTCCACCATCCTGGCGGTCCACGGCCGCGGCATGCGGGCGGCGTACTGGAACTCCTTCGTCCCGCTCGCCACCGCCCTGGGCCACACGGTCCTGGCCGTGGACCGCCCCGGCTACGGCGAGTCCGCGAACCTGCTGCCCGAGGGCCTGACCCTGGCCGAGCAGGCGGACACCCTGCACGCGGCGCTCAAGGAGCACGCGCGCACCCACGACATCGGCGCCGGCGTCTTCCTGCTGGGCCACTCCGACGGCGGCAAGGTCGCCCTGCACACGGCGGCCACCGACGGCTCGGTGCCGCTGCTGGGCCTGGACACCTCCGGCACCGGCTACTTCTACAACCCCGAGGCCCTGCACTTCCCCTCGACGCTGGGCGGCGGCGCCACCAAGCTCAACTGGGGCCCGCTGAACCTCTACCCGCGCGGCACCTTCCAGGCCAGCCGCGCCCTGCTCTCGCCGACGCCGCCGCGCGAGTCGGCGGAGACGATCCACTGGCCGCGCCAGTTCGAGGCCCTGGCCCCGCGCGTACGGGTGCCGGTCCGGCTGACCTTCGCGGAACACGAGTTCTGGTGGCAGCTCGACGAGCCCACCCTCGCGGCCATGACCGCCCGCCTGACGTCGGCCCCCACGACCACGGTCGCCCACCACCCGGCGGCGGGCCACAACATCACCCTGGGCCTGACGGCCCCGGCATACCACCTGCGGGTCCTGACGTTCCTGGAGGAGTGCCTGATGGTTCCGGCGGCGGGCTGATTACAGATCGGTGGTGTCGAGCTCGATCCCGAAGGGATCGGGAAGGCGCACCGGGGTGCCGAAGGGGTGGGGCCCGTCGGCCCTGCTGTACCCGAGCCGGCCGGGCTCCGAGAAGAGCGTCACGCTCTGCTCGACCCGGTCGACGAGGAGGTACAGCGGGGCCCCGTACTCGGCGTACCGCTTGCGCTTGACGACGCGGTCGGTCTCGGCGTTCGACTCGGACGTCACTTCGACCACCAGCAGCACGTCGGCGGGCAGAAGGGCGGGGCTCCCCTTGGCCAGCCCTCGGGGTACGACGGCGATATCCGGCACGTACCAATTCGGTGAGCCGGGAAGGTCCAGGTTGCCGGATCCGGTGGCGCATCCGAGTTCCCGCGCTCGTGGCATCAGCTGATCGCGGATGGCTTCAATGGCGAGCTCGTGGTCCCACGTGGGCGGCACGCTGTCGATGACCCCCTCGATGATCTCCGTGCGATCACCCTTGATGTGCTGGACGGCGTACTTCAGGGCGCGCTCCGGGTCATCGACCAGGCTGTAGTCGCCGGGTTCCCCACCGTGGTCGACCGGTGCAGTGGTCATGTGGCCGCGCTCCTTTCCCTCATGCCAGCGACGGTACCTCTCCGGAGAAGGCGGGCGCCCGCGCTGGACCGTCGATCACCCGAACGAGCGGGCACGGCGAAGCGGCGGGTACGGGGTCAGGGTCCGTACCCGCCGCTTTGTGGGCCGGGGTGGGTGTCAGGCCACCACCCGGCTGACCAGCTGGTCGCGGATCCGGGCCGGGATGGCCGGGGCGAACCGCTGGAGATAGTGGTCCATGTGGGAGTCGTCGCTCACCAGGAACGGCAGGTCGAAGACCAGCAGCTTGCGGACGGCCAGCAGCGGCAGCGGGGCGCGCAGCGGCCGGAAGGACTCGTTGTACAGCCCGGGCTCCTCGCACACCGGGTGGAACTGGCCGATCATCAGGCCCTCCGCCACGAACTCGTCCTTCGCCTTGCGCTGGAGCTCGTCCAGCTCGGTCGAGTCCGTCGGGTCGAACGCCGGCAGCACCAGCAGGATGGTGAGCAGCTCACGGTCCTCCTCGGACAGCCGCCTCGACAGCTTCGCGTGCCGGGTGCGCAGCGAGTCCACCGCCGAGAACAGGTCCTCGCACTCCGCGGAGGGCACCGCCAGGTGGAAGAGGTCCTTGCGCAGCGACGGCTGCGTGTACGGACACACCGGGCCGGTGCGGCCCAGCTCCGGGTGGCTGGAGACCAGGAAGTCCTTGCTCCACAGCAGCACCTGTAACAGCGGACCGATGTGGTCCGCCGGCACCTCGCCGCGCGCGACCTCGCCCGCGGTCCACGACATGATCAGATCGTCGCCCCTCATCGGGGGTCCCTCCACATCGGTCGAAGCGTCGGCCCGTCGCCGGGCAGGACGATGTCCCCGCCGAGGCGGGTGAAGCCGAGCCGCCGGGTGACGGCCTCGCCGCCGGGCGAGCTGGCTTCCGCGTACGCGGCCACGCCCTCGCGGTCGGCGCGGCCCATGAGTTCGGTGAGCAGCCCCGACAGCACGCCGGAGCGCTGCCGGTCGGCGCGGACCGCGCCGAAGGCCAGGTAGTAGTGCGGCCGGTCGGTGGGGTGGTGCTCCGCCTGGAGCGCCGTGACGGTCGCCAGGGCCGGCGCGTAGGCCTCGCCGAGCGATTCCGCGAGGGCCGCCCCGAGGGCTGCCTCGTCGGGTTCGGCGCCCGGCGGCAGGAAGAGGATGACGGCGTCGCCGTCCGGGGAGGTGAGCACCGCGTCGTAGGACGCGGACAGCTCCACGAACACCCGGAAGAAGCCGGGCAGCAGCTCGGCGCGGCGCCGTTCGTCGGGCACGATCCAGCGGGTCAGCGCGTCCTGGTGGAACGTGGCCGCGAGGAGAGCGGACAGGTGGGTGACCGCCGAGCGGTCGAGCGCGGACCGGGTCCGGCGCTGCGGGGGCGGGGACATGGACAAGGACAAGGGTGCCTCCGGTTGGAGAGGGCCGAGGGGAGCGTCGAGGGGCCGGCGCCGTCAGGCGGCGCGGCGGGTGCGCGCGGCCAGTTCCGCGACGCGGGCGTGCAGGCGGGGCAGGTAGTGCTCGGCCTCCGGCTTGATCAGGACGCTGCGCACGATCCGCGCCGCGTCCGCGTCGCGCACCGCCTGCGGGTGACGCCGCAGGAACGCGTCGGCGTCCGCGCGCAGCACGCTCAGGAACACCGGGTCGGACTCGGCCGTCATGCCGTCGCGCAGCAGCCGCTCCGAGGCCGCGTCGACGGCGCGCAGCGACCCGTCCGCCGTCGCCGGGAAGTACGTGACGATGTCCAGCTCCGGCGGCTGGTACAGCTCCAGGGAGTCGGAGCTGGTGATCAGCTCCGCCCACGCGAGCGCGGCCCGCCGGTTCGCCGCGAGGATCCGCCCGAAACCGTCCGGGGTCAGCGGCAGCACCTGGAGCGTCAGCCACAGCGCGGCCGCTGCCGCTCCCGCCCGGGAGCACTCCAGGCTGATCTCGCCCAGGTGCAGGTCGGAGTCGGTGAAGTAGGTGTACGGCGAGTCGTGCGCGAAGTGCCGCCCCGCGCGCGGGTCCGGGAACAGCACCGCGCCGCAGCCGTACGGCTGGAGCCCGTGCTTGTGCGGATCGACGACCACCGAGTCGCATTCCGCGATCGCCCGCCACGGGGCCGGGTCCAGCCCCGCCAGGCCCGCCCGGCCGAGGATCGCGTAGAAGCCGCCGTACGCGGCGTCGACGTGCACCCGCGCCCCGTACCGGCGCGCCAGCGCCAGCACCTCGTGCACCGGGTCGACCGCGCCGAGGCCGGTCGTCCCGGTGGTCACGACGACCGTGCCGATCCGTCCGCCGCGCAGCGCCTCCTCCAGCGCGCCCAGGTCGATGCGGCCGCGTCCGTCGGCGGGGATCCGGTGCCCCTCCATGCCCAGGACCTGGCACATCCGCTCGTGCGTGTAGTGGCACTCGGAGCTGTACGCGATCCCGCGCTCCGGATGCAGCTGGCGGGCGACGTAGAGGGCCTCCAGGTTGGCCATGGTGCCGCTGGTGGTGAGGTGGCCGACGTGCGCGGGCAGGCCGAACATCCCGGCGAGCTCCGCGACCGCCTCCTTCTCCATCTCGGTGGTGGCGGGTCCGCCCTCGGCGGCGTGGTTGTTGGGGTTGAAGAGCATCGCCGTCAGGTAGCCGACGACGGCCGCCGGATGCGGCGGCTTGACCATCTGTCCGGCGTAACGCGGGTGGAAGAACGGATAGTTGTGATCCATCCGCTTCGCCAGGCGGTCGAAGGCCTCGGTGAAGGCGTCGGGGCCGACGCGGTGCGCGGCATGGGTCGTGTACGGGCCGAACTGCCCGCCCCAGCGCTCGGCGACCTCGACGGCGCGCGGCAGCCAGTCGCGTAAGTCGTGCAGGTCGTGCAGGTCCACGGTGGGCCTCCCCCAGTCGTGCCGCGGACGCGGAGGTCCGGGCACTCGGTCGTGCGGGACGCCTTCGTCCGGCACGCGGTCGTCAGGCTGCGGTCGTGCGGACGGGGCCGTGCGCGCGCGGGGCCGAGGTGGCCTCCCCGTACGCACTTCGTCCGCACGAGGAGGGTCGCGAAAGCCCCGCAAGGCCCGCGCAACGCGTCACCCCCGCACCCCACGCGCGCTCGAGCGACGTACGAGGTCCGTCTGGTGCACTCGCGGCGCGACCACCTGTGCGAGGCCCCTCACCGCGTGCCCCGGGTGCGTGCACATCCCGTCCCTCCAGGAGGAGATCCCATGGTCACCAGACGCAGCGTGCTCGGCGGCGCCGTCGCCGCGACCGGCGCGAGCCTGATCACGGGCGGCGCGCTGATGCCGCTGCTCAACGCCCGCTCGGCGCAGGCCGCCGACGGCGCCGGCCCGCGGGCGGTTCCGGTTCCGCCGCCGTTCTCGGTGAGGATGCCGACGCTGCCCGTGCTGTCGCCGATATCCACCCTGGGCGGCCAGGACACGTACTACGTCACGATCAAGGAGGTCGCCCGGGAGATCCTGCCGGGGGCGCAGACCAAGGTCCTGACGTACGACGGCCACTTCCCGGGCCCCGTCCTGCGCGCCCGCACCGGCCGCAGGGTCGTCGTCCGCCACCGCAACAACATCACCATGCCGGTCGCCGTCCACCTGCACGGCGGCAACGTCTCACCGGAGAACGACGGCGCCCCGATGGACACCTTCGCGCCGGGCACGGCGCGTACGTACACCTACCTCAACCAGCAGCCGCACGCCCCGCTCTGGTTCCACGACCACGCCCACCACATGGAGTCCGAGCACGTCTACCGCGGCCTGTCCGGCTCGTACCTGCTCACCGACGACATCGAGGCCGCCCTGCCGCTGCCCGCCGGGCAGTACGAGGTGCCGATCGCGCTGCGCGACGCCCGCTTCGACGAGGCCGGGCAGCTGGTCTACGTCATGGACGACGTCTTCGGACGCACCACCATCCTCGCCAACGGCCGGCCCAGCCCGTACTTCCAGGTCGCGGCCCGCAAGTACCGCTTCCGGCTGCTCAACTCCTCCAACATGCGCTTCTTCCAGCTGCGGCTGTCCGACGGCGGCCAGATGATCCAGATCGGCTCGGACGGCGGCCTGCTGGAGCGCCCGTTCACCACCGACACGGTCGGGCTGTCGCCGGCCGAGCGGGCCGACGTCGTCATCGACTTCTCCCGGTACCCGGTCGGCACGAAGATCGTCCTGGAGAACACCCTGGGCCCGGGCACCCCCGACCAGGTCGGCAAGGTGCTCCGGTTCGACGTCGTGCGCACCGCCTCCGACCCGAGCCGGATCCCGAACGTGCTGCGGACGCTGCCCGCGCCGGCGGCCGCGACGGTCCAGCGCCACATCGGCCTCAGCATGGACGAGGACGGCCGCCCCGAGCCGCGCGGCCTGATGGACGGGCGGGTCTGGGACGCGGACCGGATCGACCAGACGATCGCGCACGGCACGTCGGAGATCTGGACGGTGACGAACGAGAACAAGATCGCCCCGCACAACTTCCACATGCACCTCGTCCAGTTCCGGGTGCTGGAGCGCAACGGCGCGCCCGCGGGACCGGCGGAGGCGGGGCTGAAGGACACGGTCCGGCTGTTCCCGGGGGAGACCGTGAAGCTGCACGCCACCTTCAACACGTACCGGGGGACGTACGTCTACCACTGCCACCTGCTGGACCACTCCGCGATGGGGATGATGGCGAACTTCCGGATCCGGTAGGGCGGGCCGCGGCCGACGGCCGTTTCCGGGTCGCTCCCGGGTCGCTCCCGAGTCGCTTCCGGGTCGCTTCCGGGTCGCTCAAAGCGCTCTCAAGGACGGGACGAGGGCGAGGAGAGAAGGTTTCAGCAACAGACCGAGTCCGGCCGTGTCCCCCATGAGCCCCGCCTGTGTCTGGTGCCTGACGCCATGTGAAGTCCTCAGGAGGCAGGTCATGTCCGCCCCCGTCCTCGAACCCCGTGCGGTACGCCCTCCGGGCAAACCCGCGACCGGGTCCGTACCCGGGTCCGCGCCCGGGTCCGCGCCCGGGGCGCTGCCCGGGCCGGCCGCGCCCGGGTCCGCTTCCTCATCCGCGCACCGACCCCGCCACGCCCGGGCGCGCCGCGCGCGCCCGCGCCTGGCCCTCGCGGTCATCGCCTCCTGCAACGCGATGATCCAGCTCGACGACGCCATCGTGAACATCGCCCTCCCGGGCATGCGCGCCGACCTCGGCCTCACCGCCGTCGGCTCGTCCTGGGTACTCAACGCCTACCTGCTCGCCTTCGGCGGCCTGCTGCTGCTCGGCGGGCGCGCGGGGGACATCCTCGGCCGCCGCAAGGTCTTCTTCGCCGGGGTCGCCCTCTTCACGGCCGCCGCCGCGGCCCGCGGCCTGGCCCCGAACGCGGAGGTGCTCACCGCCGTCCGCGTCGTCCAGGGCATGGGCGCGGCGCTGGCCGCGCCGAGCGGCCTGGCGCTGGTCCTGAGCATGTTCGAGGAGGGCGCGCCCCGCCGGCGCGCCATCGCCGTGTGCACCGCGGTCGGCGCGGTCTCCACGGCCGGCGGCCTGCTGCTCGCCGGCACCCTGTCCTCGCTCAGCGGCTGGCGCTGGGAACTGCTGCTCAACGTGCCGCTGGGCCTGTTGATCCTGGCCGTGGGCCCGGCCGTGATCACCGAGACCCGCCGCAACCCGGGCCGCTTCGACCTCGCGGGCGCGCTGCTGTCCGCGCTGGGCGCGACCGCCCTGGTCTACGGACTCGCGCGGGCGGCCGAGGCCGGCCCCGGCGACGCCCGGGCCCTGGGCTGCGTGGCCTCGGGCGTGGCGCTGTTCGCCCTCTTCGCGGGGGTCGAGCGGCGCGCCGAGCGGCCGATCGTGGCGCCGGGGCTGTTCCGCTCCCGCAACCGCGTCCTGTCGTACGCCGGGACGCTGGCGGTGCCGGGCTCGGTGATGGGCGCGTACTTCTTCCTCAACCAGTACTTCCAGCAGCAGTCCGGGTACGGACCCCTGGACGCGGCCCTCGCCCTGACCCCGCTGGCGGCGACGATGGCCCTGATGGCCGGGGCCGCCGTACGCCTGGAGCGGCTCCTGGGGGCCCGGTACCTCATGGCGGCGGGCGCGTCGCTGCTGCTCACGGGCAACCTCTGGCTCTCGCAGCTGGGGGCCGCCTCGTCGTACTGGACGGCCGTCCTCCCGCCGCTCCTGCTCCTGGGGGCCGGCATGGCGTGCTGCGTCATCCCGCCGACCGTCCTGGCCACGTCGGGGCTGGCGCGCGGCGAGGCGGGCGCGGCGTCCAGCGTCCTGAACGCGGTCCAGACGCTGGGTGGCTCGCTGGGACTGGCCGTCCTGGTCGCGGTCGCCTCCCGGTCCGGGATGTCGGCCGGCTTCACGGCGGGTGCGGTGTGCGCGGGGGTGGCGCTCGTGGCGGCGCTGCTGATCCGGCCGGGGGCCTCGGCCGGGGCGGGTCCCGCCGCCGTCCAGCACCGTTCGAGCGGTACCGGCGAGGGTGAGGCATGACCAACACTTTGACCGTCCAGGACGAGGTACGCGCGGTCTGGTCGACCCTCCTCAAGGTCACCGACCCGCCGCCGGACGTGAGCTTCTTCGAACTCGGCGGCGACTCCCTGGCGGCCCACCACATGCTGCGCCAGCTGTCCCGTACGTTCGCGACGGACCTCAAGCTCCGGCAGATCTACGAGACCCCGACGATCGGGGGGCTGGCGGAGGCCATCGTGGAGCGGCTGGAGCGGGCGGGGGTGCCGGGGGCGTCGGCCGGGCGTTGATCCGATGGACGGACCACCCGATCAGGCGACAAGAAACGACACCAGTTGACGATAGAATTGGTGTCGTTTCGGTCCTGACGTGGTGGAGGTGGGTCATGACCCGCACGATGATTGATCTCGACGACGAGATGGTTGAGCAGGCAAGAGCCATCTACGGCACCAAGACCAAGGCCGCCGCGGTCCGCGCGGCGGTCGAGGACGCGGTCAAGCGTCACCTTCGGCAGCAGTTCATCGACGCGATCAAGTCGGGGGACCTCGACTTCAGCGAGATCATCGAGAAGACGAAGGTGGACCCGCCTGCGGAAGAGACAAAGGCAGCCGCGTGACCGCACTGTTCCTGGCGGACAAGTCCGCCATCAGCCGGTGGCGTGAGCCGGCTGTGGCGGCCGTCCTCGACCCGCTCCACGAGCGGGGGCTGCTGGCGGTCTGCCCGGCGGTCGAGTACGAGCTGATGTTCAGCGTGCGCGGCCGGCACGAGGTCGACGTGATCACCAAGTGGCTGCACGGCTTCGATTACCTCTACTGCGCGCAGGAGGTGTCCGAGCGGGCCCTGCACGTGCAGCGGAAGGCGATCGACCAGGGTTTCCACCGCGCGCTGTCCTGGCCCGACCTCCTGATCGCGGCCACTGCGGAACGGCACGGCGCGATCCTCCTCCACCACGACGGCGACTTCGACATGATCGCGTCGATCACCCGCCAGCGCACACAGTGGGTCGTCCCACCCGGGAGCACGGACTGAGCGACTGGTGAGGGCCGGCGACCCCGTGCCCGTTGGGCGTTGTGGGGGTTCCGGGGTCATCCCGTCAGTCCTTGACTGTCCTTCCGTGCCGGGCCGGCCTGTCAAGAGGGCTCCTTCGTCGCGTCGCTACGCGCTGCCGCAATCGCGCGTCTGATGCCCGTCCGGTGTTGCCCGGTCGGCAGTCAGGCGGTGTGAGGGCGCAGGGGGGTGAGGTCGATGGTGGCGAGGCGGTCCGGGTCGGTGAGGATGTCCAGGGCGACGATCTTGTCCTTCCTGATCGTGAAGGCCATGACGGACACGGCGCGGCCCTGCGCGACGGACACCAGGCCGGGCGAGCCGTTGACGAGTGCCGGGAGCGCGCCTTCGGCGAACCGGGCGAAGGTGATGGCCTGGGAGGCGACGTCCGCCGCGCCGCGCCGCAGCAGGCTCGGGCGCAGTGCCCCGCCGTCGGAGCGGGCCACGATGTCGGGGTCGAGGACGGCGATGAGGGCGTCGAAGTCTCCGCCGCGCGAGGCGGCGAGGAAGGCGTCCACGACCTGCCGTCTGCGGGCCAGGTCGGAGTCGGGGGCCGGCGCGGCCCCCTCGACGCGGCGGCGGGCGCGGCTGGCGAGCTGCCGGGTGGAGGCCGCCGTACGGCCGAGGACCGGGGCGATCTCGTCGAAGGGGACGGCGAACAGGTCGTGCAGGACGAACGCGAGCCGTTCGGCGGGAGAGAGCGTCTGCAGGACGATCATCAGCGCGATGCCGACGGAGTCGGCCACGAGCATCTCGTGCTCGGGGTCGATGGTGTCCGGGCTGCTGACGATCGGGTCGGGCAGCAGCGGTTCCTCACGGCGTGACCCCCGCGAGCGCAGCATGTCCAGGCACACCCGGCCGACCACCGTGGTCAGCCACCCGCCCAGGTTCGTCACGCCGGTCACGTCCGCGCGGCTCAGCTTCAGCCACGACTCCTGCACCGCGTCCTCGGCCTCGCTGAGTGAGCCCAGCATCCGGTACGCCACCGCCCTCAGATGGCTGCGGTGCTCCTCGAAGCGCATGGCCAGCAGATCCTCTTCGCTCACCTGCCCCATCTTCCCATCGCCGCACCTGATGACGAACTCCCTTTCTGCCAGGCACACCGGACAGGCATCAGACGCGCGATCGCGGCAGCGCGTAGCGATCGATGGCGGCCCATTCCCAGCCACGGGCGGGCCGGGGTCGCTATGCCTGCAGGAGCGCGTGGCGATCGGGCGCGCCTGCTCGCCAGGGGGCGGATTGCGCACCTGACGGGATGACCCCGGAACCCCTGTCCCCACCGTCCGGCTTGCTAAGTTGCCCTTTTCGACCGTGGGGGAACCAAGCATGCGCCGTACCGTCATCGTCCGGCTTCTGACCGTCGCCGCACTCGCGGGGCTGGTCACGTCCTGCGGGCCCTCCGGAACGGAGACCGGGGCCGAGCCCGGTGACAAACCCGCCGCCGGAGCCACCTCCGACTCCGCCCCCGCCGCCCCCTCCGCCGCCTCCGTCGGCGCCCCCGGCACCGACTGTCCGCTTCCCGTCTCCTTCGGCCTCGCCACGTCCTGGCAGCCCAAAGCCGTTCCCGGCGGGATCCCGCACGGCGCCTTCACCCTGCGCTGCGAGATCGACGCCAAACCCGCCGGGCACATCGGTTTCCTTCGCGTCTGGACCGCCGAGAAGAGCCCCGGCACCGCCCGCCAGGCCCTCGATGCCTTCCTGGCCAAGCAGAAGGTCACCGGCACGCCGGCCGTCACCGACGTCACGGCCGGCGCGCTCCCGGCGGCCGAGGCCGCGTACGAGACCACCGCGCTCGACGAGCCCAAGCAGGAGCACGCCTTCGCGGTCGTCACCCCGTCCGGCGCCGCGGTCGTCGTCCACCTCGGCGGGCTCGACACCGACGAGCACAAGGCGATGCTCCCGGCGTACCAGCTGGCCCGCCAGTCCCTGAAGGCCCTTCCCTAGAAGCTCACCCACCCACCCCCACGCCCACCTCACCCCACCCCCATCCCACCCCTACCCCTGGACCCTTCCTCAAGCGGCTTTCCGGCAGGCCTCCGGTGTGGGGCGGGAAGGTCGGGGCACAGGGTCAGGGAGGTTGAGCCGATGTCGGGTGAGCGAGTGCACCGCACGTCCTACGAGATCGACGTGGCAGCGCCGGCCGGGGTGGTCTACGGGCTGATCGCGGACACCACGCAGTGGCCGTTGTTCGTGCCACCGAGCATCCACGTCGAACGGCTGGACTTCGACGGAGTCCTGGACCGGTTCCAGATGTGGGTGACCGCCAACGGATCCGTGAAGTCGTGGCTGTCCCGGCGGACGCTCGACCACGGCCGGATGCGGATCGAGTTCCTCCAGGAGCTGCCGGCCGCGCCCGCCGTGTCCATGGGCGGCACCTGGACCGTCGAGGAGCGCGGCGCCGACCGGTGCCGCCTGCGCCTGGAGCACGAGTTCACCGTCGCCGCCGACCGGCCGGACGACGTCGCGTGGCTGCTGCTGGCCACCGACACCAACAGCCGCGCCGAGCTGGCGCAGCTCAAGGAGACCGCCGAGCAGTGGCGGCGGCTGGACGGGCTGCTCCTGAGCTTCGAGGACTCCGTCCGCGTCCACGGGCCGGCCGAGCTCGTGTACGACTTCCTGTACGGGGTCGCCGACTGGGCCGACCGGGTGCCGCACGTGGCACGGGTCGATGTCGTCGAGGACCTGCCCGGTGTGCAGGTGATGAGCATGGACACCCGGATCGCCGACGGGTCCGTGCACACCACCGACTCCGTCCGCATCTGCTTCCCGCACGCCTGGCGGATCGTCTACAAGCAGACGAAGACACCGCTGCTGATGGAGGCCCACACCGGCGAGTGGTCCGTCGTGCCCGACGAGACAGGGGTGACCGTGACCTCCCAGCACAGCGTCCTGCTGCGCGAGGAGGCCTTCGAGCGGGTGCTCGGCCCCGGTGCCGATGTCCACCAGGCGCGCGCGTTCGTGCGCGACGCCCTCGGACGCAACAGCACCGCCACCCTCGAACTCGCCAAGCGGCACGCGGAATCCGCCATACGCAGCCTGTGACCCCCGGGAGACGAGTGACCATGACGCACTCTCTCGCGCCGGCCCCCGATGCCCGCGCCGACGCCCGTGCCGGCCACGGCGCGGCGGCGGCCGCGGTGCGGGCGGCCCGGCTGGAGGAGTCGCTCGGAGATCCGCACGACCCCGCCAACCCGCACGGGATCGCCGCCCTCCTCGCCGCCGACCGGCAGTCCGAGCCGCCGTACGCCACCGAGGAGCTGCTGGCCGCCGCCGGGGTCGGCGCCGAGTTCGTGCCCGCCGAGTTCGGCGGCCGGCTCACCCGCGCCGACCTGCTCGTCACCGCGCTGCGCCCGGTCTTCCGGCGCGACCTCGCGCTCGGCTTCGGGTACGGCATCACGTCCCTGTTCGCCTCCGCGGCCGTCTGGGCCGCCGGTACCGCACGCCAGCGCGCCGAGACCGCCGGGCTGCTGCTGGCCGGCGGCCGGGCGGCGATCGTCCACCACGAGGTCGCCCACGCCAACGGCATCCTGCGCCACGAGTTCACGGCGGCACCGCGGCCGGCCGGCTCCGGTTACACGCTGCGCGGCCGCAAGGACCTCATCATGAACGCCGCCCGCGCGGGCGCGCTCGTCGTGTACGCCCGTACCTCCCCCGAGCGCTCCGCCCGCAGCCACTCCGTGCTGCTGGTCCGCCCGGAGGAGGCCGACGGGCTCTCCCGGCTGCCGCGCGTCATGACCTCCGGCATGCGCGGCGGCCTCTTCTCCGGCCTGCGGTTCGACGGCTGCGAGCTGCCCGCCGACACGCTGGTCGGCCGCCCCGGCGAAGGCGTCGCCCTCGCCCTGCGCACCTTCCAGGTCAACCGCTGCATCATCCCGGCGCTGGCCGTCTCCGCCGCCGACACCGTCCTGCACGCCGCCGTCCGGTCGGTCACCATCGGCCGTACGAAGCCCATGGCGCGCCGCTGGCACAAGCCGCTGGCCGGGGTCTTCGCCGACCTGCTCGCGGCCGACGCCATGGCGCGCGCCGCGCTGCGTTCCCTGTCGCTGCTGCCCGAGCGGGCGCACGTGCTGGCCGCGGCCGTGAAGTACGTCGTACCGGACCTGCTGCGCGAGAACCTCGAGGAGCTGGCGTCCGTCCTGGGCGCGCACGGCTACGACCACGGCAGCCCGCAGTACGGGCCGCTGGACAAGCTGGTGCGCGATCTGCCGGTGGCCGGGCTCGGGCACGCCGGGACCGCCGCCTGCCAGGCCGTGATCGTGCCGCAGCTGGCGCACCTGGCCGAGCGGTCGTGGTTCCGGGCGGAGGAGCCGCCGCCCGCCCTGTTCCAGGAGGACGCCGAACTGCCGCCGCTGGACTATCGGTTGCTCGGGGCGGCCGGCGGCCACGACTTCCTGTCCGCGACCCTGGCCGGCGCCGCCGCGCGACTGGAGACCAGCCGCGCCGTCGGCGGCCACATCGGGGCGCTGGCCGAGCTCGCCGAGAGCTTCGTGGGCGAGCTGCGCGCGCTGCGCGAGCAGTGCCTGGCCCGGCCCGCGCTGCCCGCGGCCCTCGTGCTCAGCGACCGCTACGCCCTGGTGCTGGCCGCCGGCGCGGTGCTCGGCGTGTGGGAGGGCCAGGACGGCGGCGACCCGTTCCTCGCCGACCCCGCCTGGGCGGTGCTGGCGCTGACCCGTCTCGGCGGCCGGCTCGGCATCGCGGTGCCGGAACTGCCGGACGGGTGCGTGGCGCAGGTGCTGGAGGAACTCGTACGCCGCTACCGGGCGGGGCGCAGCTGCGACCTGGCCGGGACCGCGTACGGCGGGTACGGGACGGAGGCCGCCGCATGACGGCCCTCGCGCCCCCCGTCCACGTCACCGGGCCCGACGGACCCTGGGACGCGGTCTCCGCCGCCGTCACCGAGCACGGCCACGCCGTGGTGTACGCGACCTGGGGGGAGTGGCTGACGGCCGCGCTCTCCGACACCGCCCTGCGGCCGCTGCTGGGCCGGGACTGGCAGCGCTACCGGCGCACCGCCGACGCCGCCATCCGCTACCGCTTCGTCACCTCGCGGATGGTGGTCAAGTACACGGCCGCCGCCGCGCTGCGCACCGAACCGGCCGCGCTGGACCTGTCGTACCGGATCGGCGGCCGCCCGTACATCCGGGGCCTGGACCAGCTCGACGTCAGCCTCAGCCACACCGAGGACCTGATCGCGGTGGGCATCAGCCGGACCGGCCGGATCGGCGTGGACGCCGAACCGGCCGGCCGGCGGATGTCGTTCGAGCTGCTGCACGACCGGGTCTGCACCCCGGCCGAGGCGGCGGAGCTGGCCCGGCTCCCGGCCGCCGAGCAGGCGGCCGGGATGCTGCGGCTGTGGACGCTCAAGGAGGCCTACACCAAGGCCCTCGGTCAGGGGCTGAGGCTGGACTTCAACGAGTTCGGCTTCGGGCTCGACAGCGGTGAGCTGCTCGCGCCCGACGGGCGGCCGGCGGCGCACGGCGAGTGGGCCTTCGGCACGCACCACGTGCTGGGGCGCTACCTGCTGAGCGTGGCCTGTCACGACACCGGGCTGGACCCGGCGGTCGACACCGCCGTGCACACGATGCTGGACGAGGGGTTCATGAGCATGGTCGAGGAGGTCCTCGCGGCCGGCTGAGGTCCGCCCGGCGGCGCCCGCCGGAGCGCGGACGCCGCGGCGGACGTCACGGGCGGTGTCACAGCCGGTGTCACAGCCGACATCACAGCCGACATCGCAGCCGACGTCACGAACGTGTCAGGGATATGTGGGCGTTGCTCGCATACTCGTCCCCCTTTGGAAAAGGATCAGTGGATGCCGGACCCGGACCGGACCCGAGGGAAGAAGTGGAGGGAAAGCCGATGGCCGCCACCGTGGCCGTGACCGTGGTCGTCACGCCCGGCCCACCGCCCTCGCTCGACCTCCACGGCCCGCTCACGCCGAGCGCGCTCGCCGCGGCGCTCGCGCTGCTGCCGCCGTGCACGCCGACGCTGTTCCGGCACAGCGCGACGCACCACACCCTGACGCTGCCCCCGCCGCCGTACCCGGCGGGGCCGCTGTCGGACCTGCTCACCGGCGCGGAGGACGGCCGGGCGGTGCCGCTCGTGCCGTACGACCGGGAGGCGGGGGACGCCGGCGGTGCCGGTCCCACGCCCGTACGGGCCCTGCCGGTCACCCCGCTCCAGCGGGACGTCCTGCTGGACGCGCTGACCCATCCGGGCTCCGGGCTGCACGTCGAGCAGCTGCACTGGCGCTGGTACGGGCCGCTGGACACGCGGCGGTTCACGGCGGCCTGGCAGTCGCTGTACGACACCGAGGCGGTGCTGCGGGCGGCGCTGGCCCGGCCGGGGGCCGGCGATCCGGCGCCGCTGGTCGTGATCCATCCGTACGCGGCGCCGCGCGTGGAGCGCTTCGCGCGCGGCAGCACGGACTGGCACGCGCTGCTGCTGGGCGAGCGGCTGCGGGCGTTCGACCTGCACGAGCCGGGTGCCGCCTTGCGGATCTCGGTCCTGGAGGAGCCGCGCAGTGTGGTGCGGGTGCTGCTGACCTACCATCAGGCGCTGCTGGACGGCTGGAGCGTACGGATCCTCCAGCGCGCCCTGTACCGGGCCTACCTGGGCGCCGGCCGCCCCCTCGGCGGCGAGCGCCGGCCCGACGTCCGCGACCACATGGGCTGGCTCGCCGCCCAGGAGCTGGGCCCCGCCCGTGCCTTCTGGACCGCCCGGGCCCTGCCCTCGGCCGGGGCCACCACGCTGCCGGGGCGGTCCGAGTACCGCGGCTCGCGTCGCCGCGGCCACGGCCGGACCCGCCAGCGGCTGACCTCGTACGAGGCGCTGCGCCTGCGCAACTGGGCGGCGCACTGGGGTGCGACGGAGAGCACGGCCCTGCATACGGCGTGGGCCCTCCAACTCCACCGGGCCGCCTCCGGCACGCCCAAGGACCCTCGGGCCACCCCCCACCCCGTTTCCGCCGCCGGGGCGGGACGGGGCGTGGTCCGGTCGGCCACGCCCGTCACCTTTGCCGCTGCCGTGTCCGGGCGGGGGATCACGCTCGCCGGGGCCGAGCGCTTGCCCGGGCCGTTGCGCAGTGCCGTGCCGGTGTACGTCACCGTGGACCCGGCCGTCCCCGTCACGCACCTGCTGACCACCCTGACCGGGCGCGCGCTGGACGCGGCGGCGTACGAGTGGCTGGCGCCGGGGCAGTTCGCGGTCTGGGCCGCGGGCGGCCCGGACGACGCCGGCCCGGACGACGCCGGCCCCGGCACCCGCCCCCGCCCCGAGTCGCTCCTCGCCTTCGACGCCCAGGCCCCCGCCGGGGACGCGCACGATCCGGTGTACGCCGAACTCGCCGCCGAAGGGGTACGGGTCGACCCCGCCGAGTCCGTCAGCGCGCACACCGCACTGCCGTACACCGTCACCGCGCACCACGACGCCGAGGGCGCACTGGTCCTGACCGCCATCTACGACCGGGGCCGGATCGCCGATTCCGACGCCGCCGAGACGCTCGCCCAGACCGCCCACCTGCTGCGTGAACTCCCCGATGTCGTGCGGGAGTCCACGACCGTCGCCGAGGCGCTCGACGTCCTCGCCGGCACCCCCGTGCCGCGGGCCGCGCACCCGGTGCCGCGCCCCCTGCGCGTGCTGCGCAGGGCCTTGTGGGCGGGGGCGGGCACGATCTGCCTGATCCCGCCGCCCGGCGCCCGCACCGGGTGCTACGACGCGCTCGCCGAGGCCCATCCCGGCCCACAGGCGCTCGCCACCGTCCACCCGCCCGCCGATGCCCGTACCTGCCTGGCCGCGCTGCGCCCGGCCCTCGCCCGCGGCGAACCCCTGCTGCTCGGCGGGTTCTCCGGCGCCGGCACCCTCGCCTTCGAGGTCGCCGAGCGCATCGCGGCCCACGGCTGGCACCCGCCGTTCGTCGCCATCGGCGGCACCGCCGACGGCGGCTCCGACTCGGTACGGGCGCTCGCCCGGACCCTGGAGACCGCCGCGGCCGCCGCAGGACGGCACGGACCGCCCGTATGACCGCCCGTATGACCGCCCGTATGACCACCCACCCGCGTACCCGACAGACCACCAGCCACCAGGAGTGACATGTCCCGCCGCCTGTTCACCTCGGAGTCCGTGACCGAGGGCCACCCCGACAAGATCGCCGACCAGATCAGCGACACCATCCTCGACGCCCTGCTCCGCGAGGACCCCGCGTCCCGCGTCGCCGTCGAGACCCTGATCACCACCGGCCTGGTCCACATCGCGGGCGAGGTGACGACGCAGGCGTACGCGCCGATAGCCGCCCTCGTGCGCGAGAAGATCCTGGAGATCGGCTACGACTCCTCCGCCAAGGGCTTCGACGGCGCCTCCTGCGGCGTGTCCGTCTCGATCGGCGCGCAGTCCCCCGACATCGCGCAGGGCGTGGACGTGGCGTACGAGTCGCGGGTGGAGGGTGCCGCCACAGGTGAGGAAGGGGACGAGCTCGACCGGCAGGGCGCCGGCGACCAGGGCCTGATGTTCGGCTACGCCACGGACGAGACCCCCGAGCTGATGCCGCTGCCCATCCACCTCGCCCACCGCCTCTCGCGCCGGCTGACGGAGGTCCGCAAGGACGGCACCGTCCCCTACCTGCGCCCGGACGGCAAGACCCAGGTCACCATTGAGTACGACGGTGACAAGCCGGTCCGCCTCGACACGGTCGTCGTCTCCTCGCAGCACGCCTCCGACATCGACCTGGAGTCCCTCCTCGCCCCCGACATCCGCGAGAACGTGGTGGAGTACGTGCTGCGCCAGCTCGCCGAGGACGGCATCAAGCTGGACACCGAGGGCTACCGGCTGCTGGTGAACCCGACCGGCCGCTTCGAGATCGGCGGCCCGATGGGCGACGCCGGCCTGACCGGCCGCAAGATCATCATCGACACGTACGGCGGCATGGCCCGGCACGGCGGCGGCGCCTTCTCGGGCAAGGACCCGTCCAAGGTGGACCGTTCGGCGGCGTACGCGATGCGCTGGGTCGCCAAGAACGTGGTCGCCGCCGGGCTCGCCTCGCGGTGCGAGGTGCAGGTCGCGTACGCGATCGGCAAGGCCGAACCGGTGGGCCTGTTCGTGGAGACCTTCGGCACCCACACCATCCCCACCGACCGCATCGAGAACGCCATCGCCGAGGTCTTCGACCTCCGCCCCGCCGCGATCATCCGCGATCTCGACCTGCTGCGCCCGATCTATGCCCAGACCGCCGCGTACGGCCACTTCGGCCGTGAGCTGCCGGACTTCACCTGGGAGCGCACCGACCGCGCCGAGCGCCTGAAGGCCGCCGCCGGTCTCTGAGCCGGTCCGGGCCCCATCACCCGCACGACCGCACGACCGCACGACCGCACGACCGCACCACCCGCACCACCCGCACCTCCGCACCACCGCACCACATCGACCACTTCGCCCCGCAGACCGACCAGCTCACAGGAGTCCACGTGCGAATCGCGGTGACCGGATCCATCGCCACAGATCACCTCATGGCCTTCCCGGGCCGGTTCGTCGACCAGCTGCTCCCCGACCAGCTGGAACACGTCTCGCTGTCCTTCCTCGTCGACGCGCTGGAGGTCCGGCGGGGCGGAGTGGCGGCCAACATCGCCTACGGGCTCGGCGGACTGGGACTCGTCCCGCTCCTCGCCGGCGCCGTCGGCCCCGACTTCGGCGAGTACGAGGTCTGGCTCAAGGAGCACGGCGTCGACACCAGCGCGGTGTACGTCTCCGCCGAACGCCAGACCGCTCGCTTCATGTGCATGACCGACCAGGACTCCAACCAGATCGCCTCGTTCTACGCGGGCGCCATGGCGGAGGCCGGCCGGATCGACCTGCGGGCCGTGCACGCCCGTACCCCGCTCGACCTGGTCCTCGTCTCGCCCAACGACCCGGGCGCGATGGTCCACCACACCGAGCAGGCCCGCGAGCTCGGCGTCCCCTTCGCCGCCGACCCCTCCCAGCAGCTCGCCCGGCTCTCCGGCGCCGAGGTGCGGCAGCTGGTGGACGGCGCCCGCTGGCTGTTCACCAACGAGTACGAGTCCGCGCTGCTGCGCGAGCGCGCCGAGTGGAGCCACGCCGACGTCCTGGGCCGGGTCGGTGCCTGGGTCACCACGCTGGGCGCGCAGGGCGTCCGTATCGACCGCGCGGGCGAGCCGACGATCACCGTCCGCGCCGTTCCCGACGTCACCGCCGAGGACCCCACCGGTGTCGGCGACGCGTTCCGCTCCGGCTTCCTCGCCGCCCTCAGCTGGCAGCTGCCGCTGGAGAACGCGGCCCAGCTGGGCTGCGCGATGTCGGCGCTGGTCCTGGCCGCCGTCGGCTCGCAGTCGTACGAGATCCAGCCCGCCGCCCTGCTGGACACGATCCGCACGGTGTACGGGGACGACGCCGCGGCCCTCGTCGGACCGCATCTGCAAGGAAGGCCGTCATGACCGCCGACACCGCCGCCGCGCGGGCGCAGGAACGCGCGAACGCCCTCAGAGAAGCCCTCGCCACCCGCGTGGTGGTCGCCGACGGCGCGATGGGCACCATGCTCCAGGCGCAGGACCCCACGCTGGAGGACTTCGAGCAGCTGGAGGGCTGCAACGAGATCCTCAACGTCACCCGTCCCGACATCGTGCGCTCGGTGCACGAGGCGTATTTCGGGGTCGGCGTGGACTGCGTGGAGACCAACACCTTCGGCACCAACTACGCCGCGCTCGCCGAGTACGAGATCGTCGAGCGCAACTTCGAGCTGGCCGAGGCCGGGGCGCGGATCGCCCGGGAGGTCGCCGACCGGTTCACCGCCGAGACCGGGCAGCAGCGCTGGGTGCTGGGATCGATGGGTCCGGGCACCAAGCTGCCCACGCTGGGGCACGTCGACTACGCGACGATCCGTGACGCCTACCAGATCAACGCCGAGGGGCTGCTCGCCGGCGGCGCCGACGCCCTGCTCGTGGAGACCACCCAGGACCTCCTCCAGACGAAGTCCTCCATCATCGGTGCCCGCCGGGCGATGGAGGCGCTGGGCCTGTCCGTCCCGCTGATCTGCTCCGTGACCGTCGAGACCACCGGCACGATGCTGCTCGGCTCGGAGATCGGGGCCGCGCTGACCGCGCTGGAGCCGCTGGGCATCGACATGATCGGCCTGAACTGCGCCACCGGGCCGGAGGAGATGAGCGAGCACCTGCGGTATCTGGCGCGCAACGCCCGGATCCCGCTGTCCTGCATGCCGAACGCCGGCCTGCCGGTCCTGACCAAGGACGGCGCGCACTACCCGCTGTCGGCGAGCGAGCTGGCCGACGCGCAGGAGACCTTCGTCCGCGAGTACGGGCTGTCGCTGGTCGGCGGCTGCTGCGGGACGACGCCGGAGCACCTGGGACAGGTGGTCCAGCGGGTCCGGGGAGCCGCGCCCGGGACCCGCGACCCGCGCCCGGAGCCGGGGGCCGCGTCGCTGTACCAGACGGTCCCGTTCCGGCAGGACTCCTCCTACATGGCGATCGGTGAGCGGACGAACGCGAACGGGTCGAAGAAGTTCCGCGAGGCGATGCTGGAGGCCCGCTGGGACGACTGCGTGGAGATGGCGCGCGATCAGATCCGTGAGGGCGCGCACATGCTGGACCTGTGCGTGGACTACGTCGGCCGCGACGGCGTCGCCGACATGCGGGAGCTGGCGGGCCGGTTCGCGACCGCCTCCACCCTGCCGATCGTGCTGGACTCCACCGAGGTCCCGGTCATCCAGGCGGGCCTGGAGAAGCTGGGCGGCCGCGCCGTCATCAACTCGGTCAACTTCGAGGACGGCGACGGCCCGCAGTCGCGGTTCGCGCAGGTGTCGCGGCTGGCCCGGGAGCACGGCGCGGCGCTGATCGCGCTGACGATCGACGAGGAGGGCCAGGCCCGCACGGTCGAGCACAAGGTCGCGATCGCCGAGCGTCTCATCG
>NZ_JBIVFN010000030.1:0-89164 GCF_044748145.1 Streptomyces sp. NPDC090022 | reverse complement strand
GGTCGACTTCCTGTCCTACGCGGAGCCCCGTCCTCGTGCCCCGACTTCCCCGAACCGCTTGACAGAACGGGCGAGCCCTTAACTACGCGGCCTTGGCTCTTGACAGGCCGGCCCGGCACGGAAGGACAGTCAAGGACTGACGGGATGACCCCGGAACCCCCACAACGCCCAACGTGAAGGGGACAAGGTCACCCCGCCCCGCACCCACCCCCGCCTCAGGTGTGGCCCCCAGGCCGAAGCGCGCACACGTCCCAGGTGAAGCGGCGCAGCCGCGCCTGCTCGACGTGCGTCGCGGTGTCGCCGTACGTGAGGTTGAGGTGTCGTCCGAGGACGACGAGGGCCACAGTGCCCGCTCCGCCGGCCTTGAGGGCCGCCGCTGCCGACTGGGCGTGGTGGCCGGTGGCCCAAGTGTCGTCGACGAGCAGGACGTGCTCGCCGCGCAGTGCCCCCGACTGGTAGCGGGCGGCTGTGCACGTACGGCCGAGGACGGCGGCGCCCGGTACGGCAGCGAGCAGGTCACGGTAGCGGGTGCGGGTGTGCTCGACCATGTCGGCCACCATCACGCGCAGCGGATGGCTCTCGCGGCCGCTGGTGCTGGGCACCGTGGTGACGAGCTCGAAGCCGGGCACTGCGCAGTGGGTGGCGATGCAGGCCTCGTGCAGGACGAGGAAGCGCCACAGGACCGCCGCCAGCCCCATGCGGAAGTACTGCCGTTGCGGGCCGGACGCGTTCTTGTAGCGCCACAGTTCGTTGGCGTACTGCTCACCCTTGAGTGCCAGGCTCACCGGTACCACGGCGTCGGCGGCGCTCGCGCCGAGGATCCTGCCGGCTTGGTGGCACTGCCAGCACGTGGGATACCCCGCGTTCGACGGCCCGTGACAGACCTGGCAGACGCCCGGGCCGGGACGTAAAGGGTGGACGAGGAAGTTGGCGTAACGGGCGGACAGCCCGACGACGGACACCACCCGGGTCCGCCGGTTACGCCCAGGTCAGCTCGCCCGCGGAGGGGACGAGGGAGTCGAGTACGCGGAAGACGTCGTCCGGACCGTCGATCACCGTGGTGTTGGGCCGGGCCGCGTACTCGCGCGCCCACTCGTGCGTCATGAGGGAGCGCATGAGGAAGACCCGCCGGCCGTGTTCCAGGGCCAGCCGGGCCTGCATGCGCGCACCGCTGCGGTAAGCCGCCTCGACCACGACCGTGGCCAGGCTGTAGCCGCTCATCACGGCGTTGCGCATCGGGAAGGACGTCTTCGAGGGGGGCGCGTCCGGCCAGAACTGGGAGATCAGCAGTCCCCGTGCGGCGATCTCCTGCTGAAGGTGCGCGTTCTGGGCCGGATAGGCGCGGCGCAGGCCGGTGCCGATGACGGCGACGGTCCGGCCGCCCACGGCGAGGGCGCTCGTGTGCGCGGCCGTATCGATGCCCGCCGCCAGACCGCTGACGACGGTGACGCCCCGCTCGGCGAGGCCGCCCGCGATGGCGCGCGCGTGAGCGGTGCCCTCCGGTGTGGGGGTGCGGGTGCCGACCACGGCGACCCGCAGATCGTCCTCCATCGCGGTGCCGCGCAGGAACAGCAAGGGCGGGCGCTGGTGGACCAGTCGCAGGTAGAGCGGGTAGTCCTCGTCCAGGATCGTGACCAGGCGCAGGCCCTCGCGCTCCCACGCGTCGATCTCGGCGACCACGGCGTCCAGGTCAACGGCGGGAGTGGTGTCGAAGAGTGCGCCCTGACCCGACGGGTCGAGTGCGCCGTCGAGGATCTCGCGGGCGCTGCCGACGGCCTCGATCTGGTCGGTGAGCTCGGGCCAGGGACGGTCACCGCGTCGCAGCAGCGCGACGAGCGCGGCTCGCTCCAGCTCCTGGTCCATGCGGCAAGTATAGGGAGGGGCTACCTGGACGTACGAGACTTCGGAAGCGAACACACGCGCGATCACGGTGGGGGCCACTGGCCACTCCGGTCACCCGGCGGCCCCGTCAGGGGCTGAGGTCCAGGACCCGGACCGGTTCGCCCGCCCAGCGGTGGGGTGTGGTCGTCGCGATGACCGCGCCGTCCGGGCGGTCCGGGGTGGGCTGGGCCGCGTGACGGCTGTGGGCGGGGCCCCACGTGTCCTGCCCGGCCACCGCGAGCACGGCGGGCAGGTCCAGGTCGAGCACCGTGATGCCCGGCAGTGCGGCCAGGTGCTCGGCGGTTCCCGGCCGGGCGCGGTCCGCCTCGACCAGCGCGCACGCCGGTGCGTACAGGAACCAGCCCGCCTCGGCATGGGCGCGATGGACGAGCCGGGAGGCCAGGACGTTTCCCTGGCCGAGCGCGGCCATGGCCGTCTGGTCCAGGACGATGTGCACGGCATCGCTCACGGCCGCTGCACCTGCCCCAGCCTGCGGTCCAGCTCGCTGTCGAGGTCGTCCTGCTCGGCCTTCGTGGGCGCGTACCCGTTCCACGCCCTCAGCTCGGCCTGCGCCTTCTCGGCGCGCTCGGCGCGCTCACCGGGCGTCAGCAGGGTGTCCGCCAGCCGGGCCAGGTAGGCGCGCAGCGACAGGCCCTCGGCGGCCGCTATGGCGGCGAGCCGGTCGCGGGCTTCCTCGGGGATCCGGACATTGGCATCGGGCATCGTCGGGCTCCTTCCCACCCGGCCCAGGATAGACGGGTATGGGTACGGGTACGTACCCATACCCGTGCCCTAGCGCTTGCGCAGGACGTGCAGGTCGCCGGTGTCCGGGTCGCCCAGGAGGACGAAGAGGTGCGGGGCCTCGCGGGTTCCCGCGATCTCCCAGGTCATCGGGTGGGCGCAGCCCTCGATCCGGACCTCGGCCGCGTCGCGGCCCGAGACCGAGTGGGCGCTGCCCGGTGTGAACTCCCACGTGCCCGCGCCGGAGGAGCAGGTCTCCGTGGCGGCCGGGCCCCACGGCTCCACCGGGAGATGCTCGGCCACCGCCTCGCCGTTGGCGCGCAGCACCAGGCGGGCCCCCGCGTCGCCCGTCCACGTGCCGACGTACTCCGCGCGCGGCAGCCGCGGCGGGCGGTAGGTCCACGCGTCGGCGCCGAGGAGGGCCGCCAGCAGGGTCGCGAGCAGGACCGCGCCGGTCGCCATGGCCGTGCGCTTCAGCATGAACCGCGGCGAGCGGCCGCGGCGGCGCGCGTACTCGGCGGCCACGAGCGGGAGCAGCCCGCTGGCCGTGAGACAGGCCCAGGACGCGGTGTACGGCGCTCCCACGGCGGTGGGCAGCAGCGCGACCACCGCCGCGCAGGCCGTCAGCAGCACGGGCGGCCAGAGCCAGGAGACGCGCACGCCGGGGAAGCGGCGGGACAGCCTCCGCGACAGGGTCACGGCCGGGACGGTGAGGGTGAGGGCGTGCAGGTAGCCGAGCCCGACGAGGAGGGGCGGGAAGCAGAACAGCAGCGGGAAGGAGAACAGGTACGTTCCGCCGTGGCCCACGCCGTGGTCGTCGCGCAGGCCGGTCGTGACGACGTCGAAGACCAGCAGGAGGACGATCTGCGCCATCGCCACGGACTCGGCCCCCGGTGCCGGCCACCGTGGCGGCCACCGCGAGGGCCGGTGCCTGGCCGGCCGGGGCCGCCGGGCCGGTCGTACCGGCTCGTCGCGCTGCTGCATGGCCGCCCCCGAGGATCTTGAACGCGTTCAAGCCGCGTCGGGGGGACCCTACACCGTCACAGGCCGGGGCTCGCCACCGTCGGCCGTACCACGCACGGCGACTGCTAGCCGGTGTCGGCGCGTTCGGCGCGTTCGGCGTGTTCGGCGGGGCAGGACATCGTCCCGCCGGGCAGCCGGCCGCCGGTCAGGAAGGCGTCGACCCGCTCCCGTACGCACCGCGCGTGGTAGTACGCGCCGTGCCCGTCGCCCTTGTAGTCCAGCACCACCGCGGCCGGCCCGAGCCGGCGGGCGGTCTCCTCCGTCCAGCGGTAGGGGGTGGCCGGGTCGCCGCGGGTACCGACCAGCAGCAGCCGCGGGGAGCCCGCGGGGCGGTCGATCCGGCGGATGTGGTCGGTCCCGGCGGGCCGGCCGTAGCAGGCCAGCACCGTCCGCAGCTGGTACGGCCCGAAGATCTCCGACGCCCTCTCGAACTCGGGCCGCAGCGCCTCGACCTCCCGGGCCACCACCTCCGGACGCGCCTTCTCCTCCCCCCGGTCGGGGTCGTCGGCGCAGTTCACGGCCACCAGCGCCGCCTCGGCGTTGTCCGGGGGCACGTCGTACGGACCGTCCGTCCCGTCGTCCCGCTCGGGCTCGGCCAGCTCCATCAGAGCGGTCGGGTCGTCGTCCCGTTCCGCGCGCGCCAGGCCCTCGGCGAGGGCGGGCCACACCTCGGGCGAGTAGAGCGCGTCCGCGATGACGCCGACGAGGTCCGAGCCCGTCAGGTACGTGCCGTTGCCGACCAGCGGCTTCCGGTTCAGCCGCGCCACCAGGTCGGTCACCTTCTCCTTCGCGGTGCGGGTGTTGGTGCCGTAGACGCACCCCGGCCGGTGGGCGCACCAGGTCAGGAAGTGGTCGAGGGCCCGCTGCTGGCTCTGTGCGGTGGTGAGGGCCTGCTCGGTGAGCGGTGCGGTGAGGGTGTCGACGCCGTCGAGGACCATCCGGCCGACGTGGCGCGGGTACTGGGCGGCGTAGACGGCGCCGAGCCGGGTGCCGTACGAGAACCCGAGGTAGTCGAGCTTGTCCTCGCCCAGGGCGCGGCGCAGCAGGTCCAGGTCACGGGCGACATGGACGGTACCGATGTACGGCAGGACGGGGCCCGAGTGCCGCGCGCACCGCTGGGCCTGCGCGCGCAGGTCGGCGAGCCGGGACACGGCGTCGTCCTCGGCCCCGCCGTCCCCGTTGTCGGGGCGCGGGCCGCAGCTGACGGGGCGGCTGTGGCCGACGCCGCGCGGGTCGAAGGCGACCAGGTCGTACGCCTCGCCGAGGTCGGCGAACAGCGTGTGGTCGGTGGTGAGACTCTCGATGCCGGAGGCGCCGGGCCCGCCGAAGTTCATGACGAGCGAACCGAGGCGCTTGCCGCCGGTGGCCGGGAGCCGGGCGACGGCGATGTCGAGGGTTCCCCGGGCGGGGTCGGCGTGGTCGAGGGGGACCGTGAGGGTGCCGCAGCGCAGGGCGGCGGGCGCGTCGGGCCGCACGCGCTCGCAGCTGCCCCAGCGGATGCCGGCGGGGGTGGGGGTGGCCGCAGGGGCGGGAGTCGCGACCGCGGGTTCCGTCCCCCGGGCCGGCCCGGCGGACGCCGGGCCGGCGGCGGCGACGACCAGGGCGAGGCAGCCGGCAGCGGTGGCGACACGGGAACGGTGCACGGCACCCTCCTCGGCGGCCCCCGGACGACGACCCCGGACGACGGCCCCCGGACGACGGCCCCCGGACGACGGCCCCCGGACGACGGCCCGACCTGACCCGTCCCACCCTAGGCGGCGGGCCCCGCTCCCGCCCGTTACCGCCGGTAGAGGCCTTCGATCTCCCGCTCGTAGTCCCGCGCGACCGCCCCCCGCCTCAGCTTCATCGACGGGGTGAGGTGGCCGCGCGCCTCGCTGAACTCGCCGGGCAGGACCGCGAACCGCCGGATCGACTCGGCCCGCGAGACCAGCTTGTTCGCCTCGTCCACGGCCCTCTGGAGGTCGGCGAGCAGCTCCTCGTCCCGCACCAGCTCGGGCAGCGGCACCCGCTGCTTCTTGTGCATCTGGCGCCAGTGCGCGAGCCCGTCCGGCTCCAGGGTGATCAGGGCGGTGATGTACGGGCGGTTGTCGCCGACGACCATGCACTGGCCGACCAGCGGGTGGGCCCGCAGCCAGTCCTCCAGGGGCGCGGGCGCGACGTTCTTGCCGCCGGAGGTGATGATCAGGTCCTTCTTGCGGCCGGTGATGGTGAGGTAGCCGTCGGCGTCGAGTTCCCCGATGTCGCCGGTGGCGAACCAGGCGCCGGGCTGGGTGCCGTAACCGGTGTTCCAGTACCCGCCGAAGACGTGCCGGCCGCGCAGCAGCACCTCGCCGTCGTCGGCTATGCGGACGGCCGTGCCGGGCATGGGCAGGCCGACCGTGCCCAGGCGCGGCGCCTGGGGCGGGGTGACGGTGCTGGCGCCGGTGGTCTCGGTGAGGCCGTAGCCCTCGTAGACCTCGATGCCGGCGCCGCCGTAGAAGGCGGCGAGGCGGCGGCCGAGGGGGGAGCCGCCGCTGATGACGTAGCGGACGCGGCCGCCGAGGGCCTCGCGGATCCGGCGGTAGACCAGCGGGTCGTACAGGGCGCGGGCGGCGCGCAGGCCCAGGCCCGGCCGGCGGCCCTCGACCGCCTCTCCCAGGCTCCGGGCGACCTTGGCGGCCCGGTCGAAGGAGGCGGCGCGGCCCATCTTCTCGGCGGTGGCGCGGGCGGTGTTGTAGACCTTCTCCAGGACGTACGGGATGGCCAGCAGGAACGTGGGGCGGAAGCCGGCGAAGTCGGCGAGCAGGTCCTCGGTCCGGATGCTGGGCGCGTGCCCGAGGCGGACGCGGGCGCGCAGGCAGCCGACGGCGACCATCCGGCCGAAGACGTGGGCGAGCGGCAGGAAGAGCAGGGTGGAGGCGGGGTCGGTGCTGACGGCCTTGAAGACGGGGTGGAGCAGTTCGACGGCGTTGTCGACCTCGGCGAAGAAGTTGCCGTGGGTCAGGACGCAGCCCTTGGGCCGGCCGGTGGTGCCGGAGGTGTAGATGACGGTGGCGACGGTGTCGGGCGAGCAGAGCGCGCGGCGCTCGTGGACGAGGGCGTCGGGGATGTGCTCACCGGCACGGATCAGGCGGGCGATGGCGCCGGTGTCGAACTCCCACAGGTGCGCGAGGCCGGGCAGGTGGGCCCGTTCGCCGCTGATCAGGCGGGCCTGGACGGTGTCCTCGACGGCGCAGGCGACGGCCCCGGAGTCGTGGATGATCCAGCGGGCCTGGAGGGCCGAGGAGGTCGGGTAGATGGGGACGGTGACCAGGCCCGCGGCCCATCCGGCGAAGTCGAGGAGGGTCCATTCGTACGTCGTGCGCGCCATGATGGCGAGCCGGTCGCCGGGCCGGAGCCCCTCGGCGATGAGCCCCTTGGCGACGGCGAGCACCTCGGCGCGGAACTCGGCGGCCGATACGTCCTGCCAGACGCCGTCGCGGTCCTTGCGGGCGAGGACCGGGTCGGCCGGCGCCTGTTCGGCGTTGTCGAAGGGGATGTCCCCGAGCGACCCGGTCGCGGGCGGCACGGCGAGCGCGGGGACGGACACTTCGCGCACCACCCCGTCGACCACGGTTCTGACGGGCTCCACCAGCTGCGGCTGGACCTCCACGGCGACCTCCTCGTCACGAACGAGTTACCGCCGGTAATTTACGCACGGGTAACGACCGCTGAACAGACCCGCGCACGCCACCTCCCCACCACCTCCACGCGGGTCCCCCGCCCCGACACACGTCCCGACCAGGGCGGAAAGGGGACGGAAGGGCCGACCCGGTCGGCGGTCCACCGGCCGGGCGGTCTTGTGGAGCACCCCGCATGTCACACGTCACCCGGAATCCGACATCTCATATTTTGTACGTCATGACGGAAGCCGAGGGTGACGCGGCGCGGGTGATCGCAGGGCGCTACGAACTGCTGCACAAGCTCGGAACGGGCGGCATGGGCCGGGTCTGGCTGGCCCACGACCCCGTCCTGGACTGCGACGTCGCCATCAAGGAACTCGACGTACCGCCGGACCTGCCCGCGCACGAGGCGAGCGCCCGCGTGGCGCGGGCCCGCGGCGAGGCCCGGCACGCCGCCAAACTCCGCAACCAGCCGAACGTGGTGACGGTCCATGACGTCGTCGAGCACGACGGCCTGCCGTGGATCGTCATGGAGTACGTGCCGGGCGCCATGGACCTGGAGGCCTTCGTCCAGGAACACGGGGCACTGGCACCCGCCGAGGTCGCGGGCGTGGGGCTGGGCGTACTGGAGGCACTGGAGGAGGGTCACCGGCTCGGGATCCTGCACCGGGACGTCAAGCCGGCCAACATCCTCCTCGCGCCCGGCGGCCACGCGTCCACCCGGACCCCCCTTCCCAGCGACTACACCCGCGTGTCGCTCGCCGACTACGGCATCTCCCTCGAGTCGGGGTCCCAGGAGCCGCGCCTCACCAGCATCTCGGGCATCGCCGGAACCCCGGGCTACCTGGCGCCGGAACGGGTGCGCGGCGGGCAGCCGACCCCGGAGTCCGACCTCTTCTCCCTCGGCGCCACGCTGTACTTCGCGGCGGTCGGCGAAGGCCCCTTCGACACGGACACCCCGGCCGCCGCGCTGACGGCGCCGCTGCTCGAGGAAGCGAAGCTGCCCGCCCACCTCTCCAGGGAACTGGCGCAGGTCGTCGACGGACTGCTGGCCAAGGACCCGGCCGAGCGGATCACCGCCGAGGAGGCGGCGCGGCTCCTCGGCGAGGTGGCCGGCGATGGCCACCTCCCGCCGGACGGGAAGCCGGACGGGAAGAAGGGCGGCGGTGGGGGGAGCACCACCCCGGACGGGCAGCAGACGCAGACGGTCCCACCCCCCAATCCGGATCCCGGCCCCGGTACGGGTGAGCCGCCACGCCAGAAGCGGCGGGGCCCCCTGCTCGTCGCCCTCGCCGCGTCCGCCGTGGTGCTCCTGGGCGTGGGCCTGTGGGCGGGATCGACCCTGCTGGACGGTGACGACGACCCGCCCGCGCCGCCGCCCTCCCCGTCCGGACCGCTCATGCCCTACGGCGCCGCCGTGGGCCTGACGAAGGAACTCAAGCCGGGCGACTGCGTCGCGGCCCAGTGGCCGGCCGCGAAGTTCGCGGGCGAGCCCCTGATCAAGACCGTGGACTGCATCAAGGGAGCACCGAGCGGTCAGGTGATCGCGACGCACCTGCCCGCATCCGTCGAGGAAGCCCGGAAAAGCGGCGGCACCGCCTGCGACGCCCTGCTCAGGAGCACGGCCAGCAAGATGGCGGAGGCCAGGGCGTACGGCGTCGCGCCGAGCGAGGAGGGCTGGAGCCGCGGCGTACGGGCCATGCCCTGCCTGCTCTTCAACACCCACGCACCGACCGAGGGGCCGGTCGGCCGCTTTCGTACGTTTGGGCAGGAAATTTCCCTGCGGACCGCTTCGGTCGGCGACTGCTTCGACACGAGGGAAGTGAAGGGCGGCTCCTTGTTCGTCCTCGCGAACTGCGAGACACCACACAAAGAGCAGGTCGTGGGCTTCGCCCACGCGTCGGCGACCGTCAAGTTCAAGGACCTCGAGGCCGGGTCCGAGGCCGCCAACATGTGCGAGAACGACTTCGGCGCCGCCTACACGAACGACCGGCACTTGGTCAGTACGTGGTGGAACAAGGAGTACTGGGACGCCGGATTCCGGCACCTGATGTGCACCGTCGTCATGGCGAACGGAAAGCAGCTCCCCGGCGGCACCGTCCAGCCCGCCGCGCAGGTCCGGGCGCGGCCTGCTCCGGCGGCGCGCCCGTGACCCGGCGGACGGTGCTCAGATGCTGCCGACGACCTTGCGGGGAGTGATACGGACGACCACGCGCGGTGCGTCGTCCTTCGACGCCGGGTTGAAGTCGGCGTACTCCTTGCCCGTGTACTTGCGCGACAGCTCGTCGATCAGGTCCTGGCCGCCCTCTTCCGTCACCCGGGCCGTGCCGCGGATCTCGGCGTACGTGTAGGGCGCGTCGGCCGGGTTGATCATGACGTTGACGCGCGGGTCACGCCGGAGGTTCATCTCCTTGCGGCGGCCGCGGGTCGTCGAGAACAGCAGGTCGTCCCCGTCACGCGTCACCCATACGACGGACTGCTGCACGCTGCCGTCGGGCTGGAGCGTGGCTACGGTCGCGAAGACGGGGGTGTCGATGAGGCTCTTCAGGTCGTCCGAAAGCATGCCGGCCTTCCTTAACGTGATGACGTGACTCCGTAGCGTGACCATCCCACAGTACGCGATCAGCCGTCGCCCGGCCGGTCCGCCGGAGACCGGCCCCTCCGGCGGCAGTCTCCGCATCGGCCACCTGGTGCGGAAGCGCGGTAGGCCCGTTCGCAGCCGTCGCAGGTCTGGAACGGGTCCGGGGGCCTGAAGGCCGGGCGGGGCGGGGCGAGCGGGATCCGGGGCGGCAGCAGCGCGGTGAGCCGGTGGGCGAGGAACCCGGCCGGACTGCGCAGGTACGGCGGCAGGTCGGCGGTCAGGCTGCGGCGTACACCGTCGGCGTCGACGCCGCGTTCCAGCCAGGCCGCGACGCCCGGCGTCAGGCGTTCCACGTCCCGTACGGACAGCAGCAGGCGCGCATCGAGGCCGCGCAGACCCGCGAGGAGGTCGGCGGCGGCCCGCCGCAGCGCCGAGTCACGCGCCGCGGCTTCTGCCCCGGGCACGGCTTCGGCGGTCGGATCCGCCTCGGGCACCGCGCCGGGCGCCGGGTCCGCTTCCGGCGCCGGGTCCGCTTGCCGCTCCGGCTCCGGGTCCGGCGCCGGGCCCTGCTCCGGTACAGGCCCCGCCTCGGGCGACGGCGGCGGTACGGCCGGTGCGACGGCGGCGGCCGGTTCGGCCGGTTCCGGAGCCGGAGCCGGAGCCGGAGCCTGGACAGCCGGAGCCTGGGCCGGTTCCGGAGCCGGAGCCTGGACAGCCGGTGCCTCCTGCGCGCCCCGAGGCCTGTTGTACGAGACGGTGCGGGTGACCAGGCGGCCCGTGGGCAGCTTCTCGCGGATGCGCTCCAGGTAGCCGTACGCCTCCAGCTCGCGCAGGGCGGCCGCCAGCCGCTGCTCGCTCTCCGGGAAGACCTCGGCCAGGTCCTTGATTCCGACGCCGGTGCCGTCCGGCACCGACTGGATGTACACCGCCAGCCCGATCGCCGTCGCCGAGAGTTCGCCGTGCTGGGCGAGGTGGTTGCCGATGACCACGAAGTTGCCGGTGTGCCGGACGTTGACGTGGCGGACACCAAATCGGGGGGACCTGCGGGGAACATGCGGGCGCCGCGTCGTGGGGCGCGCTAGGGTGCTGGAAACCATGCGGAAGCTGTCGACTTCCTCTTGGATCAGGCCCTCGTCCGGGATTGCCGTCCCGGCGGGGGCCGTCTCATGCCTGCGGCTGTCGACGTGAGCATATGCCCGGCAACCTGCCCGAAATCCAGTCCGGTTGGGACAGTTCACCCGTGTGAGCGACGCGGCGCCGCGGGGAGGCAGGGAGGGGCTTGGTCGGTTCTTTCCCTGGTTCTTCAAAAGCAGTTGATGTCGGTGGCCGCCGCGTTGCGCGGCACCGGATCGCACGCACCCGCGATCCGGTATCCCGGGCCCCGGGGCCCTGATGGGCCGGCCGGGACCCCGGGCTTCGCGCGGGCCGGTCTCAGCGGCGGGCCAGCGCCAGCACGCTCAGCCCGAACATCACGACGCCCAGCGGGAGATGGACCGACGGCACGTGCGCGATACCGAGCACGACCTGGGCGGAGGCGAGTACGAGGAAGCCCGACGCGTGCAGCACGGGCCGCGGCGAGCCGCCGCCCGGCTTCCACGCCAGGACTGCCGCGAGGACGTACAGCATCGACGCCGCGTACATCACGCGGGCCCCGACGCTGTGCAAGGTCTCTCCGTGGGGCGCGGTCAACAGCAGTCCGGCGGAGACCGCCTGGAGGAGGATGGTCAGGGTCTGCAGGGCTATCGCGATCCGCAGGAACGAGGTCCCGCGCGGTGCGTCCGTGGCCGTCAGCGCCGTCGTCGCCTGAGTGGTCATGTGACAGTCCCCTTGTCCGCCCTCGGGCAGTGGATCGATAAGGTCTCACCAGCCCGACGAGATGGGTCTGCGAAAGGTAAGGCGAGGGGGAGCGGGGACCATGGGGGCTGCCAGTCCCGGCACGGACGGCCGGACGGCCGACGGCGAGCGACGGCAACTGATCAATGTTGCCTACCGGTTGCTCGGTTCCGTGACGGAGGCCGAGGACGCCGTCCAGGACGCCTACGCGCGCTGGTACGGACTGCCGCCCGGCCGGCGGGAGGAGATCCTGTCCCCGGGCGCCTGGTTGACGACGGTGACCGGCCGCATCTGCCTGGACCTGCTCGGCTCGGCCCGGGCCCGCCGCGAACGCTACGTCGGGGCGTGGCTGCCCGAGCCGCTGCCCGACCGCTCGGAGCGGGACGGGACCGGCCCGCCCGACCCCGCCGACCAGATCGTCCTCGACGAGTCGGTGACCATGGCCTTCCTCGTCGTCCTGGAGTCGATGACGCCCGCCGAGCGGGTGGCGTTCGTCCTGCACGACGTCTTCCGCTACCCGTTCGCCGAGATCGCCGACGTACTCGGCCGGACCCCCGCGGCCTGCAAGCAACTGGCGGCCTCGGCCCGGCGGCGGGTGAGCGCGCCCGCCCCGTCCCCGGCACCCGACGGCCGGGCCGAGGCGGTCCGGCACGTCAAGGAGGCGTGGCAGACCAAGGACATCGCCGCCCTCGTCGCCCTCCTCGACCCGGCCGCCGTGATGACCGCCGACGGCGGCGGCCTGGTCGGGACCGTCCTGCGTCCGGTCGAGGGCGCCCTGCGCATCGCCCAGCACCTGCTCGCCATCGCCGACAAGGCCCCGGGCCTCGAACTCCTGGAACGGTCCGTCAACGGCGTACCCGGCCTGGTGGCCCGGCACGCGGGGCGCGTCGTGACGGTGGCGGCGTTCGACGTCACCGGGGGCCGCGTCAGCCGGATCTGGGCGGTCCGCAACCCCGGGAAGCTGCGGCCGTGGACACGGGAGGGTCAGGTCGTTTCGGGGCCCGGTCCGGCAGCAACGGCTCGATCCTCGCCTAGCGTGGGGGAATGATCTTTCAGCGCGAGGACATCGATCTGCCCGAGGACCGCGGGTGCCTGCGGTGGGTGCTGGGCGTGCCGTTGGCGCTCGTCCACGCCGTGGCGGCGCTCTTCTGCTACGCCACCCTCGCCATGCGGCCCGACGGGCCGGAGGACCACCGCACCCGCCTCGACATCGAGGCGAGTGCCACCGCCGTGCTGCTCGTGAGCCTGACCGCGCTGCTGATCACGGTCCTGCCGCCGTTCCGCCGGACCCTGGGCCGCTGGTGGTACGCCGTACCGCTGCTGCTGTCGCTGGTCGCGGTGGTCCGCGCGAAGACCGCCTGACGGGCGGGCGGACGGGCGAACGGGCGGACAGCACCGCGCCCCGCCGGGCGGGGCCCGGCGGGGCGCGGTGGCTGTGCTGTGGAGCGTCGGGCGTCAGGCGGTCGCGGGGACCGCGGCCTTGGGCTCCGCCGCGGGGGCGTCGTCCTCGTCCAGCGGGGAGGCGGACGCGGTGGCGTAGGCCTCCTTGTCCAGGATGTTCTCGCGGGCCGCGACCACGACCGGGACCAGCGCCTGGCCCGCCACGTTGGTGGCCGTACGCATCATGTCGAGGATCGGGTCGATGGCCAGCAGCAGGCCCACGCCCTCCAGGGGCAGGCCCAGGGTGGAGAGGGTCAGCGTCAGCATGACCGTGGCGCCCGTCAGGCCGGCGGTGGCGGCGGAGCCGACGACCGACACGAACGCGATGAGCAGGTACTCCCTGATGCCCAGCTGCACGTCGAAGATCTGGGCGATGAAGATCGCGGCGAGCGCCGGGTAGATCGCGGCGCAGCCGTCCATCTTGGTGGTCGCGCCGAACGGCACGGCGAAGGACGCGTACTCCTTCGGGACGCCGAGGCGCTCGGTGACCTTCTGGGTGACCGGCATCGTGCCGACGGAGGAGCGGGAGACGAAGGCCAGCTGGATGGCGGGCCAGGCGCCCTTGAAGAACTGCAGCGGGCTGACCTTGGCGACGGTGGCGAGCAGCAGCGGGTAGACGCCGAACATCACGATCGCGCAGCCGATGTAGACGTCGGCGGTGAAGGTGGCGTACTTGCCGATCAGGTCCCAGCCGTAGGTGCCGATGGCGGTGCCGATGAGGCCGACGGTGCCGAGCGGGGCGAGCCGGATGACCCACCACAGGGCCTTCTGGAGCAGCGCCAGGACGGACTCGGAGAAGGTGAGGATCGGCTGGGCCTTCTCGCCGAGCTGGAGGGCGGCGATACCGGCGACGGCGGCCATGAAGACGATCTGCAGGACGTTCAGCTCGGTGAACGGCGTGATGACGTCGGTGGGCACGATGCCGGTCAGGAAGTCGATCCAGGAGCCCTGGCGCTTGGGCAGCTTGCCGTCGGCCGGGGTGAGGCCGGTGCCGGCGCCCGGGTCGGTCAGCAGGCCGATCGTGATGCCGATGGCGACCGCGATCAGCGAGGTGATCATGAACCAGAGCAGGGTGCGGGAGGCGAGCCGTGCGGCGTTGTTCACCTTCCGCAGGTTGGTGATGGACACCAGGATCGCGAAGAAGACGAGCGGGGCGACGGCCAGCTTCAGCAGCTGGACGAAGATGTCGCCGACGCGCTCGAGGGTCTCCTTGAGCCAGCTGATGTCCTGGTCGCGGGCGAGCCAGCCCAGCAGGACACCGAGCACGAGGCCGGCGACGATCTGGGCCCAGAAGGGGAATTTGAACGAGGACTTGGGAGCCTCGACGGTTGCGGACACGGGCACACTCCGGTGGCGACGCACAAGAAAGCGGGGGGACGTTTCTGCGAGGTGTTGCGGTGCGGCAGCCAGGAGGAGCCCGGCCGGGACCGCTGCTGAGCACTTACGAACAGCAACAGGCCGCGGACACGCGGCGGCAGAGATCGACGTGCAGGCGCGCCACGAGCGGAACGCTCATGGCAGTCGGAGGCGCGGCAGCAGTCAACATGCTGAGGACGCTAACACTTATCCTTTGAGAATCTCAAAGGGACCCTTTGAGCCAGGCAGCCGCAAAAACGCCGCCGCCCCGGTACGGGACGGCAGTTCCTGTACCGGGGCGGCGTGCGGGTGTGAGGAAGGTTACGACCGCGCGGGGGTTACGACCGCGCGGCGCGGGCGGCGTCGTCGGCCGCGTCCTCCTGGCTGCGGTTGTCGGCCAGGCGCGCCTTGGCGCCGGCGACCCGGTCCACGATCTGCTCGGACATCTCGTCGCGCTGCTTGCGCAGCAGGACGAAGGAGAGCGGCGCGGACAGCACCAGCGCGAGCAGCGCGACCCAGGCGAGGTTGGCGTCGCCGATGCTGGAGGGCACGAACCCGACGCGGGCCAGCCCCCAGACGGCGAGGAAGCACCCGACGAAGATGCCCAGCCGCATCGCGGTGTAGCGGATCGTTGCGCTCGGCCTCTGGGACACGGTGACCCCTTGTCTGTCGGTACGTCCGGTGATGCCCGTCCAGTGAAGCACGCCGGGCCGGTCGTCAGTGCAGCGGGAGCAGCATCGTGATGTCGTCGCGGTCGTCGCCCGGGGCGACGCGGATGGCGCCGGGGACCCGCCCGACCTCCTTGTAGCCGCAGGAGCCGTAGAAGTGCTCCAGGCCCGTGCCGCCGCGGCAGCCCAGGCGTACGGCCTCGATGCCCTCGATGGAGCGGGCCGCGTCGGCGACGGCCGCCATCAGCGCCCGGCCGGCGCCCCGGCCCTGGTGGCGCGGGTGGACCATGACCGTGTAGGCCCAGACCCAGTGCGTCATCAGCCGGTGGCTGTTGAGGCTGAGGAAGGCGGTGGCGGCGAGCCGGCCGTCCTCGTCGTGGCCGACGAGCAGGCGGGTACGGCCCTCGGCCAGGGCGGGCAGGTACTTGTCCATCTCGGGGCGGATCGTCGCGGTGGAGACGGGCGGTACGAAGCCGACGGAACCGCCGGCGTTGGTGACCTCGGCCCAGAGTTCGACCACGGCGTCGGTCAGGGCGGCGTCGACGGCGGGGTCGAGCGTGAACGTAAGGGGCATGGAAGGAGATTATCTATTACCCGCGTGAACGGGACAAGGCATCGAGGGCGACGCCGGGGCAACGGAGGCGGAAACGGAAACGGGTGAGGCCCCGCCCCTCCCGGGGCGGGGCCTCACCCTCCACGCTCAACGCTCAACGCGTCAGAGGCGCATCGGCTGCGGCGACTCGCGCAGCGAGGCGTCCGGGCCCGGGTACTCGCGGATCACCTCGTAGCGCGTGTTGCGCTCCACGGGCCGGAACCCGGCCTCGCGGATCAGCTCCAGGAGGTCGTCCCGGGTGAGCTTGTTGGGGGTGCCGTAGTTGTCGGCGTCGTGCGTGATCTTGTACTCGACGACCGAGCCGTCCATGTCGTCCGCGCCGTGCTGGAGGGCGAGCTGGGCGGTCTGCACGCCGTGCATCACCCAGAAGACCTTGACGTGCGGGACGTTGTCGAAGAGGAGGCGCGAGACCGCGAAGGTCTTCAGCGCCTCCGCGCCCGTCGCCATCGTCGTCCGCGCCTGGAGCCGGTTGCGGATCTTGCCGTCCTTCATGTCCACGAAGTCGTGCTGGTAGCGCAGCGGGATGAAGACCTGGAAGCCGCCGGTCTCGTCCTGGAGCTCGCGCAGCCGCAGCACGTGGTCCACCCGGTGGCGCGGCTCCTCGATGTGCCCGTAGAGCATCGTGGAGGGGGTCTTGAGACCCTTCTCGTGCGCCAGGCGGTGGATGCGCGACCAGTCCTCCCAGTGGGTGGCGTGGTCGACGATGTGCTGGCGGACCTCCCAGTCGAAGATCTCCGCGCCGCCGCCGGTCAGCGACTCCAGGCCGGCGTCGATCAGCTCGTCCAGGATCTCCGAGGCGGACAGCCCCGAGATGGTCTCGAAGTGGTGGATCTCGGTCGCCGTGAACGCCTTCAGCGAGACGTTCGGCAGCGCCTTCTTCAGCTCCGAGAGCGAGCGCGGGTAGTAGCGCCACGGCAGGTTGGGGTGCAGGCCGTTGACGATGTGCAGCTCGGTGAGGTTCTCGTTCTCCATGGCCTTGGCCAGGCGGACGGCCTCCTCGATGCGCATCGTGTACGCGTCCTTCTCGCCCGGCTTGCGCTGGAAGGAGCAGTACGCGCACGACGCGGTGCACACGTTCGTCATGTTGAGGTGGCGGTTGACGTTGAAGTGCACGACGTCGCCGTTCAGGCGGGTGCGCACCTCGTGGGCGAGACCTCCCAGCCAGGCCAGGTCGTCCGACGCGTAGAGGGCGATGCCGTCCTCACGCGTCAGCCGCTCGCCGGAGCGGACCTTCTCCTCCAGCTCGCGCTTGAGCCCAGCGTCCATGCGCGGGTCGCCTCCTGTCGTACGTACTGCCCTGTACTGCCCTGTCCTGCAACGCTCCCCCGGGCTCCGCCCGGGGGCCACCCCACCGTACTCTCAGCGCTCTTCCGGCAGATCCCCGACCCGGTTCTCCCACTTCGTCGACAGCACGATGGTGGTACGGGTGCGCGAGACGCCCTTGGTGCCCGACAGCTTGCGGATGATCTTCTCCAGGCCGTCGACGTCGCTGGCGCGGACCTTGAGCATGAAGGAGTCGTCGCCGGCGATGAACCAGCAGTCCTCGATCTCGGCGAGGTCGCGCAGCCGGCGGGCCACGTCCTCGTGGTCGGCCGCGTCGGAGAGCGAGATGCCGATCAGCGCGGTGACGCCGAGGCCGAGCGAGGCCGCGTCGACCGTCGCGCGGTAGCCGGTGATCACACCGGCGGTCTCCAGCCGGTTGATCCGGTCGGTGACGCTGGGGCCGGAGAGGCCGACGAGGCGGCCCAGCTCCGCGTAGGAGGCACGTCCGTTCTCCCTCAGTGCCTGAATGAGCTGCCTGTCCACCGCATCCATGTGCCTGAAGCCTTCCATTATTCGGCGATCCCGCAAGTTTACGTATAGAATCGAAGGTGCACAGGGTCGACACCCTGTGAATCTTTCAACAGATCAATGACGATCTTCAGGAGTGGTTCACCGTGTACACGATCGAGATGGCCTACGCGCATATGCGACAGCTCCAGGAGCTGGCCAACCGATCCCGTGCCCACCAGCCCGCCGCCGCCCACCGCGTCGACAAGGCGCGCAAGCCGCTGAGCAGCAAGAAGCGCTAGCTCTCCCGAGGGCGTGAGCTGCCAAGCTCACCCTCCCAACGGCGGTACAGCCGGTGCGGCACCCCTGCCGCGTCGAGCACCCGCCCCGCGACGAAGTCCACGAGATCCTGGATGTGCGTCGCACCCGCGTAGAACGCCGGTGAGGCGGGCAGCACGACCGCGCCCGCCTCGTCGAGCGCCACCAGATGCTTCAGGGTCTGACCGTTCAGCGGGGTCTCCCGCACCGCGACCACCAGCCGGCGCCGCTCCTTGAGCGTCACGCTCGCCACCCGCTGGAGCAGGTCCTTCGACAGCCCGAGCGCGACCCCGGCCACGCAGGCCGTCGACGCCGGCACGATCAGCATCCCCTTGACGGGGTACGAACCCGACGACGGCCCGGCGGCCAGGTCCCCCGCCGCCCAGTACCGCACGCCGTCCAGGTCCAGCCCGGTGAACGTCCCCGGTTTGCCGTCGGCCCCGCGGCCCAGCCACTGCTCCAGGTCCTCCCGCCAGTGCGCGTCGCGGAAGGCGATACCGGTCTCGTCGAGCAGGGTCAGCCGTGAGGCCCGGCTGACCACGAGGTCCACGCTCTCACCGGCCGCCAGCAGTCCGCGCAGCACGGACGCCGCGTACGGCGTCCCGGAGGCCCCGGACACCCCGACCACCCACGGGGTGCGCTTGCCGTCAGTCATGGCTCCGAGGGTATCCGGCCACCCGGTACCGGGCTCCGGTCAGGTGGCCGTGCGGCAGTCGGCCCGGGTGCGGGCGCAGTGCGGGGCTGGGTCGGCGGGCGGTCACACGATCGGGTCAGAGCGTCAGGCCGCGGGTGAAGAGGTCGGCCAGCGTGGCGAGGAACAAGCAGATGCCGATCACGCCGTTGACCGTGAAGAACGCCCGGTTCAGGCGGGAGAGGTCGTGGGGGGTCACGATCGTGTGTTCGTAGAGGAAGGCCGCCGCGACGATCACCAGGCCCGCCCAGAAGAACGCGCCCGCGTCCGTGGCCACGGCGAACCAGACCAGCAGGCCCATCGTCACCGCGTGGCAGCCGCGGGCGCCCCACAGGGCCGCGGGGACGCCGAAGCGGGCCGGGACGGACTTCACGCCCTCGGCGCGGTCCGCCGCCACGTCCTGGCAGGCGAAGATCAGGTCGAAGCCGCCGATCCAGATGCCCACGGCCAGGCCCAGGATCACCGCGTCCCAGGACCAGGCGCCGGTCACCGCGAGCCAGGCGCCGACCGGGCCGATGGCCTGGGCGAGGCCGAGGATCGCGTGCGGGTAGTTCGTGAAGCGCTTGCCGTACGGGTAGACCACCATCGGGACGACCGCGAGCGGCGCGAGCGCCAGGCACAGCGGGTTCAGCAGGGCCGCGGAGCCCAGGAAGACCGCCACCGCGATGCCCGCCCCGGTCCACGCCGAGCGCACCGAGACCGCGCCCGTGACCAGCTCCCGCCCCGCGGTGCGCGGGTTGCGGGCGTCGATCTCCCGGTCGATGATCCGGTTCGCGGCCATGGCGAAGGTCCGCAGGCCCACCATGCACACGGTGACCAGCAGCAGCTCCCCCCAGTGGACCGTGCGGTCCGCCTGGAACATGGCCGTCAGCGCCGCGATGTAGGCGAAGGGCAGCGCGAAGACCGAGTGCTCGATCATCACGAGCCGCAGGAACGCCTTCACCTTGCCGGTCGGCTGCGGCGCCGGGCCGGGCCCGATCACCCCGTCGGCGGTCGTCGTCATGCGAGTGCGCTCCGGAAGTCTTCGAGGCCGGCGAGCAGTTCCGCCGCCGGGAGCGCGCCGAGCTCCAGGGTCCGGGGGCCGGCGGCGCCGCCCTCGTCGCCCTCGTCGTCCTCGGGCGGGGTGATCCGGGCGGTGACCACCCAGTCGGCGCCCGAGGGGCGTGCGTCGAGGCGCAGGAAGTTGCCGGCCTCCAGGGTGAACGGCTCGGCCGCGGCCAGGGCCTGCTGGAACTGCTCGGCGAAGGCGTCCGCCTCCGCGTCCCGCGCGCCGGGCAGTTCGAAGCCGTCGCCCTCCCCGTCCGCGTCGTACATCACGGCCCAGACGTCGCCGGGCCCGGCGAACTCCTCCGGGCTCACGCCCGCGTCCGCCGCGGCGGCGATCACGCCGGGCTGGGTCGGGTCGATCTCGGGTCGTGCCAGGGCCACGTAGGCGCCGGCCGTGCCGATGCTGAGTTCCGGGCCGCCGACGGCGATGGGGCTCACAGGCCGTACTCCTTCCAGCGGCGGTCCACCAGGGCCGCCGTCGCGGGGTCGGACTCCACCATGTCGGGCCAGCCGCCGTCGCGCGTGTAACCCTCCTCGGGGAGTTTCTTCGTGGCGTCGATGCCCGCCTTGCCGCCCCAGAACTGCTGGTACGAGGCGTGGTCGAGGTGGTCCACCGGACCCTCGACGACGGTGAGGTCGCGGGAGTAGTCGGTGTTGCCCAGCGCCCGCCAGGAGACCTCGTGCAGGTCGTGCACGTCGCAGTCCTTGTCGACCACGATGATCAGCTTGGTCAGCGACATCATGTGCGCGCCCCAGATGGCGTGCATCACCTTCTGGGCGTGCTTGGGGTACTTCTTGTCGATCGAGACGATCGCGCAGTTGTGGAAGCCGCCCGACTCGGGCAGGTGGTAGTCCACGATGTCCGGCACGATGATCTTGAGCAGCGGCAGGAAGAAGCGTTCCGTCGCGCGGCCCAGCGGGCCGTCCTCCGTCGGCGGCCGGCCGACCACGATCGACTGGAGCAGCGGCCGCTTCCGCATCGTCACGCAGTCGATCTTCAGCGCGGGGAACGGCTCCTGCGGCGTGTAGAAGCCGGTGTGGTCGCCGAACGGGCCCTCGGGCAGCATCTCCCCCGGCTCCAGCCAGCCCTCGATGACGACCTCGGCGTTGGCGGGGACCTGGAGCGGGACGGTCTTGCAGTCGACCATCTCGATCCGCTTGCCCGCGACGAACCCGGCGAAGAGGTACTCGTCGATGTCGCCGGGCAGCGGCGCGGTCGAGGCGTACGTGACGGCCGGCGGGCAGCCGAAGGCGATGGCGACGGGCAGCCGCTCGCCGCGGGCCGCGGCCACCGCGTAGTGGTTGCGGCTGTCCTTGTGGATCTGCCAGTGCATGCCGATGGTGCGCTTGTCGTGGCGCTGGAGGCGGTAGAGGCCGAGGTTGCGCACCCCGGTCTCCGGGTGCTTGGTGTGGGTCAGTCCCAGGTTGAAGAAGGAGCCGCCGTCCTTGGGCCAGGTGAAGAGGGCCGGCAGGCGGTCGAGGTCCACGTCGTCGCCGGTGAGGACGACCTCCTGGACGGGTGCGTCCTTGATCTTCTTCGGCGGCACGTGGACCATCGAGCCCAGCTTGCCGAACGCCTCGCGGACCCCGATGAAGCCCTGCGGCAGCTCCGGCTTGAGCAGGCCGCCGATCTTGTCGCTGATCTCGCCGTACGACTTCAGGCCGAGGGCCTTGAGCAGCCGGCGGTCGGTGCCGAAGACGTTCATCGCCAGGGGCATGTCGGAACCCTTGACGTTCTCGAACAGCAGGGCCGGTCCGCCCGCCTTGTTCACTCTGTCGACGATCTCCCCGATCTCCAGGTACGGGTCGACTTCGGCCTTGATGCGCTTGAGGTCGCCCTCCCGCTCCAGAGCCCGGAGCAGCGAGCGGAGATCGTCGTAAGCCATGCGGTCAAGTATCCGCCACCAATTACTCTGGGGATGTCACCGGGGCCCGTGACGGGCCCGCCACCGCCGAGGGGGTACGACCCACACCGTGCTGCGCTATCTGCCGTTCCTGCTGATCATCGCGCTGACCATCTACGCCTTCATCGACTGCCTGAACACGCCGGAGGAGGAGGTCAAGCACCTCCCCAAGGTGGTCTGGGTGATCATCATCCTGCTCTTCTCGATCGTCGGGCCGGTGGTGTGGCTGTTCGCGGGCAAGCAGCGCGTGCCGGGCGGCGGCGGGGGCTACGGAGCCGGCGGCGGCCGGGCGCGTCGTACGCAGTGGGTGGCGCCGGACGACAACCCGGAGTTCCTGCGGTCGCTGCGTGACGAGAAGCCGTCCGCCCCGAAGGACGACAAGGGCGGGCCGGAGAGCCCGGCGAAGGACCCGGCGGCCGACGCCGAGGGCGAGTCCGGGGAGTCCGGGGAGTCCGGGGAGTCCGGAGACAAGGGCGACAAGGGCGACAAGGGTCCGCGCGGGTAACTCCCGTAACTCCCGCCCCTGATCCCTATCCCGCGCACGCCAACGGAGTTGGCTGATTCCACCCCCCTCCGGGCGGGGAAGCCTATGCTGCGGAGGGGGCACACGGAGCTGCCGCAGGCACGCCGCGCGAGGGGGTCGCGATGAGCGAGGGCAAGGGCCTGGTGATCGCAGCTGCGATCACCACGGTGGGCGCGATCCTGGCCGCGGTCGTCACGGCGTCCTGCGCCGGCTCGAAGGGGGAGCCCTCGATCGATCAGCGGGGAGGGACCAATGTTGTCTGCGGGGACAATTCCCACTGCGCGAACCGGTAGGCGCCGGCGGCTGCCGCCCGTCGCCACCGCCGTGGCCACGGCCGCGGTCCTGTTCACGGCCGGGTGTTCGACCCAGATCAACCAGAACGGGGGGCCCAACAGCATCTGCGGGGACATGTCGACCTGCGCCAACGACAACGGGGGCGGCAACCGGAGCGCCGACCCGGACGGCGGGTCCCCGTCCCCGGTCTCCTCCGGCTCGTCCAGCGCGAGCCCGTCGGCGTCCCGCACATCCGGCGACCGGCCCGTCGACGGGCCCGCCACCCCGCGCCCGACGGCCACGAAGAGCTCCGCGTCGCCGACGCGGAAGCCGGACACCGACCTCTCCGCCTACCCGACGGCCACGATCTACGCCGACAACGTGCCGCTGTTCCGCGTCGTCTGGGTGGAGACCCCGAAGAACGAGGTCCAGTTCAGCGGGGTGGGCCGGACCCAGATCCGGGCCCGCGGCGCCGAGGGGGTCGGCTACCACATGCGCGTGCCGTCCACCTCGTCCTTCCGGGTCAACGGCAGCTCGGGCAGCCTGGACTACGCCTTCGTCGGGCCCGACAGCCGCCTGCTGCTCGTCCGCAATCCCGGCACCTGCTCATCGAACTGCTCCGCCCTGAACCCCACCCGCAACGGCAGCGCGGTGCCGTACACGACGATCCTCCAGGTCACGGCGGGCAGTCTGATGCGGGTCCCGGTGGGGTCCGTCATGACCTACCGCCTCGACTGACGACGCGGTGCGGGCCGCCGGTCACTGTGCCCACGGCAGGGCGCGGGTGCCCTCGGTGCCGGGGACCGAGGCCACCCCGTCGGCGCGCATGGCGACGTACGCCTCGGCGGCCTCGGGGGCCCGCACCCGGCGCAGGACGCCGGGCGGCAGGACCAGGGCCTGGCCGGCGCCGATCCGTTCGGTGCGGCCGTCGCAGGTGACCTCCAGGCTGCCGGCGGTGACCGTCCAGACCTGCTCGCGACTGACGGCGTGCTCGGGGCCGATGGCCCCGGCGGTCATGGCGACCAGCCAGGTGGAGAGCTCGGCGCTGCCGCGGCTGGGGGCGGCCAGTCCGGTCATGGCGGCGTTGGGGGTGACGGTGATGTTCTCGGAGGTGGGGCTGATCACGTGCACGGCGGCCTCCCGGCGGGACAAGCGAGTCAGGTGAGTCAAGGCGCTTTACTCGACGAGTGGAGTAAAGCACCTTGACCCACCTGTGTCACCCTGTTTCCGTGGCACACGACGACGCTCCCGAACTCACCTTCCTGCTCGGCATGGGCTTCCAGCTCCTGATCGCCGAGTTCACCCGGCGCGTCGCCGCCGCCGGGTACGCCGACCTGCGCCCCCAGCACGGGATGGCCTTCCAGGTCCTCAAAGGGCCCGGCGCCACGAGCAGCGAGCTCGCCGAGCGCCTGGGCGTGACCAAACAGGCCGCCGGACAGCTCGTCGACGACCTGGAGGCCCGCGGCTACGTACGGCGCGAGCCGCATCCGGAGGGCGGCCGCCGCAAGCTCGTCGTCCTGACCGCGGCCGCCACCGCCCACCTGGAGACCGCCGGGCGGATCCTGCACGAACTGGAGGCCGAGATCGGCGCCGGCACCGATCTGGCAGCCCTGCGCGGCGGGCTCGCCCGCCTCGTACGGACCCTCAACGGCCCCGGGGATCTGCCGGCCCTGCGCCCGGTGTGGTGAGCGCCAGCGCCGACTCCAGCCGCTCGAAGCGGGCCTGCCACAGCTCCATGCAGTGCGCGCACTCGCGCTCCGAGCCGTGCCGGTCGTCGGTGAAGCGGACCAGCGTGGAGTCCGTGCCCAGCGGCTCCAGGTGGAAGCGGATCCGGTCGTGGTCGTCGACGGTGTACTCCGCGACGCGCTCGACGTCCCACGCCGTGACCTCACCGGTCGCGGGCGCGTCCTCGTCGATCCAGCGCAGCGTCACCGCCCCGCCCAGGCGCCGCTCCAGTACCTCGGCCTCCGCGAGCCAGCCGCGCAGGCCCTCCGGCGTGGTCAGGGCCGGCCAGACCGTCTCGTAGGCGAACGGCAGGTGCGGCTCGAAGTGCAGCAGGAAGCGGTCGCCGCCCCGGCGCTCGCTGGTGCCTTGCGGTGTCGGCATGGCACCAGCGTCCCGCGCCGCGGGCGGCCGCGCACGTCGGGGACGTGCTGTGTCACACGCCGCCGTAGGAGTGCTTGCCGTTGAGCAGGATGTTCACGCCGTAGTAGTTCCAGATCCAGCAGGCGAAGGCGAACAGCGCCAGGTAGGCGGCCTTGCGGCCCTTCCAGCCCGCGGTGGCCCGCGCGTGCAGGTAGCAGGCGTACGCCACCCACGTCACGAAGGACCAGACCTCCTTGGGGTCCCAGTCCCAGTAGCGGCCCCAGGCGTCGCCCGCCCAGATCGCGCCCGCGATGATCGTGAAGGTCCACAGCGGGAAGACGGCCGCGTTGATCCGGTACGCGAACTTGTCGAGCGAGCCCGCCGAGGGCAGCCGCTCCATCACCGAGGTGGCGAAGGTGCCCGGCGTGCCGCCGCCGGCGAGCTTGGCCTCGTAGGAGTCGCGGAAGAGGTACAGGACCGTGCCGGCCGCGCCGATGTAGAACACCGCGCCGCAGAAGATCGCGGTCGAGACGTGGATCCACAGCCAGTACGAGTCGAGCGCCGGAACCAGCTGGTCGCTCTCGGTGTACAGCCACTTGGTGGCGATGCCCAGGTCCAGCAGGACGGTGGTGACGAGGACCAGGCCGAGCCAGCGGACGTTCTTCTTCAGCGCCAGCAGCACCAGGTACGCGCCGACGGCCACCGTGGAGAAGGTGATCGAGAACTCGTACATGTTGCCCCAGGGGGCCCGCTCGACCGACAGCGCGCGGGCGACCACGCCGCCCGCCTCGATCAGGAAGCCGAGCGCGGTCAGCGAGACCGCGATCCGCCCGTACAGGTCCCCCTGCGCGCTGGTGCCGGCCGCGCCCGGGCCGTCGGGGACGTCGCGGGTGCCGGCGCCGGAGCGGGTGACGACCTTCGGCTTCTCCAGGACGGCCGTCCCGCCGCCCTTGGTGCGCACCTGCACGGCGGGCCCGGCCGCCGCCTTGGCGCCGGTCAGCGCGGCGGCGGTGCGGCCGACCTTGCTGCGGCTGCCGAAGACCCACTCGGCGATGTGCGCGAGGAAGGCCAGCGTGTAGACCGCCATGGACGAATAGATCAGGTAGTTGCTGATCTCAGCCAGGTTCTCGTGGGCTGCGGCAGCGAGCGGCGTCATCCGCGCTCTCCTTCTTCGGACGCTTCAGTCTCGGGCTCGGGCTCGGGGTCGGGCGCGGTCGGCGCCTGCTGGTTCACGGTGGCGGCCAGGTCCGCCAGCTCCTCGGGGAGCTTGGCGGACTCGCTGCGGCCCAGGCCCGCCATCTCGACGACGGTCACACCGTCCGGGCCGGTCACCGCGCGGACCCAGACCCGGCGGCGCTGGATGAACAGCGAGGCGGCCAGGCCCGCGATGGCGGCGATGGCGCCGCCGAGCGCGAGCCCGTTGCCGGGCGCCTGGGAGATCTGGAAGGTGGCCCACCGCTCCAGGCCCACGAACTTCACGGTGCCCGCGCCGTCGGGCAGGGTCATCGTGTCGCCCGGCCGCAGCATCTCGGCGAACGGGTCGCCGTTCTCCTTCTTGAACTGCTGCATCTTGCGCGTGTCCAGCTGGTACACGTTCTGCGGCAGGCCCGAGTCCACGCCCAGGCTGCCGTGGAAGGCGTTGAGCGCGAGGACCGGGAACTTGGCGTCGGGGAACTGCGAGGCCATCGTGCCGTGCCCCTTGCCCGCGAAGGTCGGCACGAAGCGGGCGCTGAAGCCCAGCTGTTCCGTGACGCCGTCCTTGTTGCGGTAGCCGTCGGTGACCTTGATGGCGCCGGCGGAGGTGAGGTTCGCGTCCTGCGGCAGCATCGGCACCGCGTCGCGGTAGATCTCCTTGCCCGACGGGTCGGTCACCGAGATGATCGGCGCGTAGCCGTGGCCGAGCAGGAAGACCTTGGAGCCGTCGACCTCCAGCGGCTCGTTGACCTCGATCTCGGCGGGGGTCGGCGTACCGTGCGCGCCCTTGGTGAGGGTGACGTACGCCTTGAAGTCGCGCGGGGTGCCCTTCTGCGGGCCGTCCTCCTCGAACGTCGCGTCGAAGCGGTCGAGGCTGAAGCTGAACGGCGGCAGGTCGGCGGTGTCGAAGAGCGCGCCGGAGCGGAAGTCGTCGTACTGCGTGAGCGTGTTCGCGAAGCCCCCGCCGCGCAGGACGAGCTTGCCGCCCTCGGACTTGTAGAGCTTGCCGGCGGCGAAGGCGACGAGGATCGCGATCAGCGCGATGTGGAAGACCAGGTTGCCGGCCTCGCGCAGATAGCCCTTCTCGGCGGCGACGGAGTTCCCGTAGCCGGGTGCGCCGGTGTGCGTCTCCGTACGGAAGCGGCGCCCGGCGAGCACGGTCCGGGCGTGGCCGAGGACCTCCTCGGGGGCGGTGCGCGTACGCCAGGTCGTGTACGCGGGCATCCGGTCGAGCCGCCGGGGCGCGGCCGGCGGGCGGCCGCGCAGCTGGCCGACGAACTGCCAGGTGCGGGGCACGATGCAGCCGATGAGCGAGACGAACAGCAGGATGTAGATCGCGGAGAACCACACCGAGCTGTAGACGTCGAACAGCTGGAGCTTCTCGGCGAGCGGCACCCAGAAGGCGTGCTCGTCCTTCCACGCCGCGACCTTCATCGGGTCGATGTGGGTCTGCGGCACCAGCGAGCCGGGGATGGAGCCCAGCGACAGCAGGAAGAGCAGGATCAGCGCGACCCGCATGGAGGTCAGCTGCCGCCAGAACCAGCGGGCCCAGCCGAGGACGCCGATCCCGACGGGGGCGGCGTCCTCGGCGGGGGCCGTGGACAGCTGGGCCCCGGCGGCGCCTTGATCGGGCTCGGCGCCTTGATCGGTGCCGGCGTCCGGCTCGGTGCCGGCGTCCGGCTCGGTGCCGGCGGTCTTGTCCGTCGTACTCATGTCCTCAGATTCCCACCGTGAAGCCCTGGGTCCAGCCGCGCATGTCCTCGACGATGCTGTCCCACGTTCCTGTGACGAGCAGCAGACCGGTGACGATCAGCATGCCGCCGCCGATCCGCATCACCCACGCGTAGTGCTTCTTCACCCAGCCGAACGCGCCCAGCGCCTTGCGGAAGGCGAGCGCGGCCACGATGAACGGCAGCCCCAGCCCCAGGCAGTACGCGGTGGTCAGCAGGGCGCCGCGGCCGGCGCTGGCCTCGTTGAGGGAGAGCGTGGAGACGGCGGCGAGGGTGGGCCCCATGCAGGGGGTCCAGCCGACGCCGAAGAGGACCCCGAGCACCGGCGCGCCCACCAGCCCGGCCGTGGGCTTCTTGTGGAAGCGGAACTCCCGCATCGTCAGCCCCGGGATCAGCCCCATGAAGAACAGCCCGAGCAGGATCACCAGGCCGCCCAGGACCTGCGAGATGATCCGCCGGTTCTCCTGGAGGGTGTCCCCGAAATAGCCGAAGAGCGCCCCGCCGGAGACGAACACGGCGGTGAAGCCGAGGACGAACAGGCCCGCGCCCGCCAGCATCCGGCCGCGCCGGGCCTCGGCGAGATCGGCGCCGCTGACCCCGGTGACGTAGGAGAGGTAACCGGGGACGAGCGGCAGGACGCACGGCGAGAAGAACGAGACCAGTCCGGCGAGGACGGCGATGGGCAGCGCCAGCAGCAGCGCCCCGCCGAGGACGGTCTGGTTCACGCCGGTGGTGCCGGCGGCGAGGAGGAGCTCGGGGGTCACCTGGTCACTGCTCCGCGAGGACCGGGTCGATCATCGAGCGCAGCTGTTCGTCGTTGATCGCGACCAGGGTGCGGGCGGCGATCCGGCCCTCCTTGTCGAGGACGATCGTGGAGGGGATGGCCTGCGGGTTGAGAGTGCCCTTGGGGAAGCGGAGCATCAGCTTGCCGTCCGGGTCGAACAGGCTCGGGTAGGTGATCCCGTAGGTCTCCTCGAACGCGGTCGCGTTCTGCTTGCTGCGGTCGCGGGTGTTGATCCCGACGAACGCCACGTCCTTGCCGGCGTCGGCCAGCTCCTTGGAGACCTTCGCGAAGTACGGGGCCTCGGAGCGGCACGGCGGGCACCAGGAGCCCCAGATGTTGAGGACGACGACCTTACCCTTGAGGGTGGTGGTGTCGAGCGTCTTGCCGTCGACGGTCTCGCCGTCGAGCTTGGGGGCCGCGGTCCGGTCGGCCTGGGCGACGGTGGAGATGCCGGTCTCTCCGGTGACGTAGCCGCCGCCGGAGCTCTTCGCGGACTTGCTCCCGCCGCTCCCGTCGGTGCAGGCGGTCAGGGTCAGGGCAGCGGTGACGGCCACCGCGGTCAGCAGGACCGCGCGGTGGCTGGTCGAGCGGCGGCGACTTCCACGGACAAGCACGCGGCTAAGGCTCATGTGAAAAGTTTCGCATGGGCGTTTTGTGGATCTTCCGCGCCCCCCGGCGCCCCGCGGCCACCGTTCCCATGGACCCGCGGGAGCGGTGGCCGCGGTCCCGGACGGACCGGCGTACCGGCGTACCGGCGTACCGGCGTACCGGCGTACCGGCGTACCGGCGTACCGGCGTACCGGCGTACCGGCGTACCGGCGTACCGGCGTACCGCGGATCAGGCGCCGAACGCCTTCGACTTGCCCTTCACCGGCTTGGCCCCGGCCAGCAGGTGCGCCGGCACCAGATCGCGGGCCGGCTCGCTGTAGCCCACCGACACCAGCTTGTCGCCCTGGTACGTGAACGACGTCAGCGAGGCCAGCGTGCACTGCCGGCGCCGCGGGTCGTGCCACAGCCGGCGCTTCTCCGCGAAGCTGCGCACGATCCAGATCGGCAGCTGGTGGCTGACGGCCACCGCCTCGTGGCCGCGGGCGGCGTCCTTGGCCGCGTCCAGCGCGCTCATCATGCGGACGACCTGCTCGACGTACGGCTCGCCCCAGGACGGCTTGAACGGGTTCGTCAGGTGCTTCCAGTTCGCGGGCTTGCGCAGCGCGCCGTCGCCGACGCCGAAGGTCTTGCCCTCGAAGACGTTCTCCGCCTCCAGCAGCCGCGGGTCCGTGGCCAGGTCCAGGCCGTGGCTCTTGGCGATCGGGGCGGCCGTCTCCTGGGCGCGCTCCAGCGGGGAGGACACGACGTACGTGATGTCGCGGCCCTCCAGGTGCTCGGCGACCCGGTCGGCCATCTGCCGGCCCAGGTCGGAGAGGTGGTAGCCGGGGCGGCGGCCGTAGAGCACGCCGTCGGGGTTCTCCACCTCGCCGTGCCGCATCAGGTGGACGACGGTGATCTCGCCGGCGGCGGTCGGGGTGTCGCTGCTCATGCGGTGGCCTCCGCGGCGGCGCGGGCGGCGGCGGGCAGGGCGTCGGCGATGCGCTCGACGGCCCGCTCGTCGTGGGCGGTGGAGACGAACCAGGACTCGAAGGCCGACGGCGGCAGGTAGACGCCGCGCTCCAGCATCGCGTGGAAGAACGCGGTGAAGCGGAAGCCCTCCTGGGCCTTGGCGTCCTCGTAGTCGCGGACCTCGTCGGGCGTGAAGAAGACGGAGAACATGTTGGAGGCGGTCTGCAGCCGGTGCGCGACCCCCTCCTTGGTGAGCGCGGCCGTCACCAGCTCCTGGATCTGCGCCGAGACGGCGTCGACCTTCTCGTACGCCGCGTCGTCCAGCAGCCGCAGCTGCGCGAGCCCGGCGGCCGTGGCGATCGGGTTCCCCGACAGGGTGCCCGCCTGGTAGACCGGGCCGGCCGGGGCCAGGTAGGCCATCACGTCGGCGCGGCCGCCGAAGGCCGCCGCCGGGAAGCCGCCGCCCATGACCTTGCCGAAGGTCATCAGGTCGGGCGTGACGCCGTCGACGCCGTACCAGCCCGCGCGGGAGGTGCGGAAGCCCGTCATGACCTCGTCGGAGATGTAGAGCGCGCCGTCCGCCCGGCAGATGTCGGCCAGGCCCTGGTTGAAGCCGGGGGCCGGGGTCACCACGCCCATGTTGCCGGGGGCGGCCTCGGTGATCACGCAGGCGATCTGGCCGGGGTGGGCGGCGAAGGCCGCGCGCACCGCGTCGAGGTCGTTGTACGGCAGCACGATCGTGTCGCCGGCCTGGGCGCCGGTGACGCCCGGGGTGTCGGGCAGGGCGAAGGTCGCGAGCCCGGAACCGGCCGCCGCGAGCAGCGCGTCCACATGACCGTGGTAGCAGCCGGCGAACTTCACGACCTTGGCGCGGCCGGTGAAGCCCCTGGCCAGCCGGATCGCGGACATGGTCGCCTCGGTACCCGACGATACGAGGCGGACCTGCTCGACGGGCTCGATCCGGGCGACGATCTCCTCGGCGAGGGCGACCTCGCCCTCGCCGGGCGTGCCGAAGGAGGTGCCGCGGGCGACGGCCTCCTGGACGGCGGCGATCACCTCGGGGTGGGAGTGGCCGAGGATCATCGGCCCCCACGAGCAGACGAGGTCGACGTACTCGCGGCCGTCGGCATCCGTGAGGTAGGGACCGGTACCGGACACCATGAACCGGGGCGTACCGCCCACGGCACGGAAGGCGCGTACCGGAGAGTTCACGCCGCCGGGGGTCACGAGGGACGCACGCTCGAAGAGCGTCTGCGAAACTGGGGCTTCATACGGGTACGGGTAGCTCACACCAGCCATGGTCTCAGAGGCCGCGACTTCACTTGCGGACGGGCGTTTCACCGCTGCGGCGCGGGGGAGGTCACTGCCATGATGATCAGGCTGCGTGGCGGGGGCCGCGGGGCCGGTACGGGCAATACCAGTCGGGTGGAGATATGCAACGCGGTGGTGGACCGGGCGAGGGCACGGACGGGCTGGACCCGCAGCGCGCCCGCGAGTCCCGTCGCCTGGGCAGGCACCGGCGACGCGCGGCCGCCGAGCGGACCGAAGGACCCGAGACGACGGCGGCCGGCGGGCCCGGTGCCGAGGAGGACGCCGGGACCGCGATCGGGGGCCGCGGCATGGGCGTGACGTACAAGTACTTCGGTGCCCCGGACGGCGCGACGGCCGCCCGGGTGCCGGTCACCATGCGCCCGGAGGAGCTCGGCGGCGACGAGCTCGGCATGGGCGGCATGTTCACCAAGATCAAGCCGGAGACGGTGGCCGCGATGGTCCTGACCGGCATCGAGGGCATACCCCTGCACAAGGTCCCGCCGCTGGAGCTGGTGGTCCTCCACCCCGACTACGCGGTGGTCAAGCTCCCCATGACGGTGGTCGACCCGCTGCGCGACATCGGCGAGGAATCGGTCGGCGCGGCGGCCTTCATCTGGTCGACGGTCCCCGACCGCGGCGGCCCGCGCGACGCCTTCAACGTGTACCAGCTCCTGCACGAGTGGCAGGACTTCTCCCACCGCCTCCACGAGGCCGGCCACCAGCCGTACTGCCTGGTCTGGCCCTGAGCCCTGTCCGACGGCAGGCGTGATCCGGACACCGGGCGGCCGCGTGCGCGGCGCCGGCGGCAGCGGTCGGCGGGGACCCCTGTGCTGGTCGGGCGGGGCCGGGGCGCCCGGGCCCCGCGGGGGTTGGTGACGCCAACCGTGATTTACGGCCATCCCGGGGCCTGACGCATTCCGCCGGGGGCATCCGCTAACCGAGAATCTGTTTTGTTTTCGGGCCCCCCTACGGAACCCCCTGGAGCAGGTGTCATGCCGACCACCCAGAAGGTCCACCAGCTGCCGCAGAGCAACCAGCTGCGCGCCCTGCACACCGTGATCCGGGACCGCGACGCCTCCCGGGCCGACTTCGTCCTCTACTCGCGCCGCGTGATCCGCCTGCTCCTCGAATCCGCCCTCGACCTGCTGCCCTTCGACAAGCAGGAGGTCACCACCCCCGTCGGCGAGACCTACCCGGGCCTGAAGTTCACCGGCAAGCTGTGCGCCGTCCCCGTGATCCGGGCCGGGGACTCCATGGCGGACGAGCTGCGCCAGCTCATCCCCGGCATCCGCGTCGGCAAGATCCTCATCCAGCGGGACAAGACCACCAAGCTGCCGCGCCTGCACTACTGGAACCTTCCCGACGACATCGCCGAGCGGCACGTCCTGGTGCTGGAGCCGATGCTCGCCACCGGCGGCAGCGCCAACGCCGCGATCGACGTCCTCCTCGGCGCCGGCGTGCGCGAGGAGAACATCGTCCTCGTCAACTTCCTCGCCGCGCCCGAGGGCATCGACGCCGTACGCCGCGCCCACCCCGACGTCACGATGATCACCTCGTCGACCGAGGAGTGCCTGAACCGCGACGCCTTCATGATCCCGGGCATCGGCGACTTCGGGGACCGCTTCTTCGGCACCGCCGACGCGGCCCTGGTCCGGCGGTGAGCGGACACCGGCTCGCGACGGATTCCGCCGTCACCGCACTGGCACCCGCCGTCTGGGGCTCGACGTACCTGGTCACCACCGAGCTGCTGCCGCCGGACCGGCCGCTGCTGGCGGCCACCGCGCGGGCCCTGCCGGCCGGGCTGGTCCTCGTCGCGATCGGCCGGGCCCTGCCCCGCGGCATCTGGTGGGGGCGGGCCCTGGTCCTCGGCGTCCTGAACATCGGCGCCTTCTTCACCTTCCTCTTCGTCGCCGCCTACCACCTGCCCGGCGGGGTCGCGGCCCTGGTCGGCTCCGTCCAGCCGATGTTCGTACTGCTGCTGTCGGCGCTGCTGCTGAAGGACCGGATCCGGCCCGTCCACGTCGTGGCCTGCGCCCTCGGCGCGACCGGGGTCGGCCTGCTGGTCCTGCGGCCCGAGGCCGCGCTCGACGCGACCGGCGTCGCCGGCGGCCTGCTGGCCGCCGCGAGCATGGCCGCGGGGATCGTGCTCACCAAGCGGTGGGGCCGGCCCGAGGGCGTCGGACTGCTGACCTTCACCGGCTGGCAGCTGGCCGTCGGCGGGCTGGTCCTGCTGCCGGTCATGCTGCTCGGCGAGGGCCTGCCGGACTCCGTCACCGGGGAGAACCTGGCCGGGTTCGCGTACCTGGGCGGCATCGGCGCGCTGCTCGCGTACGCCGTGTGGTTCCGCGGGGTGGAACGGCTGCCCGCGCTCGCCGTGTCCTTCCTCGGCTTCGTCTCGCCCCTGGCCGCCACCGCGCTGGGCTACCTCGTCCTCGGGCAGCGCCTCTCGCCGCTCCAGCTCGTCGGCGCGGCCGCGGTGCTGGCGGCGGTCTTCGTGGCCCAGCCCCGGCAGGCCCGCCCGGAACTGACGCCCCGCCGGCCGCACCCGCCCCTGCCGTCCCGCCCGCCCGCCCCCGACTTCATGAAGTACGGAGAGACCCTCGATAGGCAATCGAGCCCCCTCGGCCATGGTCGGCACCATGAAGACGGATGAGATCCCCACGAGCATGTCCGCCACCGCCTCCGCCACCCGGCTGCCCGACCTGCTGCGCCGGCAGGTCGCGGCCCGCCCCGACGCGGTCGCCGTCCGCTGCGCGGACCGGCAGCTGACGTACCGCGGCCTCGACGCCGCCGCGGGCCGCCTCGCGGCGCGCCTGACCCGGCTCGGCGCCGGCCCCGGCACCCCCGTGGGCCTGTATGCCGAGCCCTCCCTCGACCTGATGACCGGGGTGTGGGGCATCCTCGCCGCGGGCGGCGCCTACCTGCCGCTGTCGCCGGACTACCCGCAGGACCGGCTGCGCTACATGGTCGAGCACGCCGCGCTGGGGTACGTGGTGACGCAGAGACATCTGGCGTTGCGGTTACGCGAGTTGGTCCCCGACGGCACACGGATCGTGGTGGTGGACGAGCCCGACGCGCACGACGCCGACCCCACCGGCACGAGCTACGAGGGCTACGACGGCTCCGAGAGGTACGAGAGGTACGAGAGCTGCGACGGCTCCGAGAGGTACGGGAGCTACGACGGTTCCGCGGCCCATGGCGGCGGCCCGCAGGCCCCCGGCGGCGGCCCGGCCGAAGCCCGTCCCGACGACCTCGCCTACGTCATCTACACCTCCGGCTCCACCGGCCGCCCCAAGGGCGTGATGATCGAGCACCGCAGCATCGTCTCCCAGCTGCGCTGGCTGACCGACTGCGGCCACCTCGGCCCCGGCACCACCGTGCTCCAGAAGACCCCCATGAGCTTCGACGCCGCCCAGTGGGAGCTCCTCGCCCCCGCCGCCGGCGGCCAGGTGGTCATGGCGGCGCCCGGCAGCTACCGGGACCCCGAGGCCCTGGTCGACACGATCACCGCGTACGACGTCACCACCCTGCAGTGCGTCCCGACCCTCCTCCAGGCCCTCCTCGACACCGAACGCCTGCCCTCCTGCGCCTCCCTGCGCCGGGTGTTCTCCGGCGGCGAGGCCCTCACCGTCAAGCTGGCCCGCGCCTTCGCCGCCCAGCTGCCGCACGCCTCGCTGGTCAACCTGTACGGGCCCACCGAGTGCACGATCAACGCCACCGCCCACCAGGTCGACCTCGCCGCCCTCGCCGACGAGGACCCGGCCGCGATCGTCTCGATCGGCGTACCCGTCGACAACACCCGCTGCTTCATCCTCGACGAGAACCTGCACCCGGTGAACATCGGCGAGAAGGGCGAGCTGTACATCGGCGGCGTCCAGCTGGCCCGTGGTTATCTCAACCTCCCCGAGCAGACGAAGGAACGGTTCCTCACCGTCCCCTTCCTCCCCTCCGAGCGCCTCTACCGCACCGGCGACCTCGCCGCGTGGAACACCGACGGCACCATCCGCTTCTGCGGCCGCGCCGACACCCAGGTCAAACTGCGCGGCTACCGCGTCGAACTGGAGGAGATCACCTCCGCCATCGAGGAGCACACCTGGGTCCGGCGCGCGGCCGCGCTCGTCGCCGACGACCCCCGCACCGGCTTCCAGCAGCTGTGCGCCCTCGTCGAGCTCAACCCCAAGGAAGCCGCCCTGATGGACCAGGGCAATCACGGCTCCCACCACCAGTCCAAGTCGAGCAAGCTCCAGGTCAAGGCCCAGCTGTCCAACCCGGGCCTGCGCGAGCCCGCCGAACTGGCCGGCCGCCCCGCCGTCGCCCTGCCCGGCTTCGCCGAGACCCCGCGCCAGCGCCGCGAGGCGTTCGCCCGCAAGACCTACCGCTTCTACGAGGGCGGCAAGGTCACCCGCGACGACCTGCGCGAACTGCTCGCCGCCCCGGGCCGGGTGCCGGCGTACGCGCGGGGCGTCGAGGAACTGACGTACGCCGAACTCGGCACGATCCTGCGCTGGTTCGGCCCCTTCCAGAGCCTCGAGCGGCTGCTGCCGAAGTACGCGTACGCCTCCCCCGGCGCCCTGTACGCCACCCAGCTGTACCTGGAGACGGACGGCTCCGTCGCCGGAGTCGACGCCGGCGTCCACTACTTCCACCCCGTCGACCACGCCCTCGTCCGCGTCGGGGACGGCACCGGCACGGGCGGCGGACTGCGCGTGCACTTCCTGGGCAAGCGGCGCGCGATCGAGCCCGTGTACAGCAACAACATCCTGGAGGTCCTGGAGTTCGAGACCGGCCACATGCTGGGCGTCTTCGACGAGGTGCTCCCCGCGTACGGGCTCACGATCCGGCCCTGCGCCCACGAGGAGACCGTCAAGGCCGCCCTCGACGTGGCCGCCGAGGACCACTACCTCGGCACGTTCGCGATCGTGCCCCACACCACCCCGGCCGACGGCCCGGCCACCGACCCCGTCGAGCTGTACGTCCAGGCCCACCCCGGCCACGTGGTCGGCCTGCCCGGCGGCCTGTACCGCCACGAGGCGGCCGCACCGGGCGCCGACGGTGGCATGGGCGGCGACGGGGGCGACTTCGTCCGGATCTCCTCCGGCATCGTCGAGAAGCGCCACGTCATCGCCATCAACCAGGGCGTGTACGAGGACGCCGCCTTCGGCATCACCGCCGTCAGCCGCGCCGCCGACGAGGACGGCTGGCTGGAGTACATCCACCTCGGCCGCACCCTGCACCGGCTCCAGCGCAACGCCCTGCGCCTGGGCCTGATGTCGTCCGGCTACTCCTCCAAGACCGGCAACCCGCTGCCGTCCGCCCGCCGCGCCGACCACCTCCTCGCGGCCGCCGGCATCGCCCCCGGACCCTCGTACTTCTTCCTCGGCGGCAAGGTCAGCGAGGAGCAGGTCTCCTCCACCGGCATGCGCGAGGACTCCGTCCACATGCGCGGCCCGACGGAGATGATCCGCGACGACCTCGCCCGGCTGCTGCCCGACTACATGATCCCCAACCGGGTGGTCGTGCTCGACACGCTCCCCCTGACCGCCAACGGGAAGATCGACTACGCGGCGCTCGCCGCCCGCGAGGACCTCACCGGCCCCACCTCCCCGGGCACCGCCCTCGTCCCGCCGCGCACCCCCCTCGAAGAACGGCTCGCGGAGGCCTGGGGCAAGGCGCTCAAGTACGAGGCCGTGTCGATGGACGACAGCTTCTTCGCCTCCGGCGGCAACTCGCTGATCGCGATGACCCTGACCCGCTGGATCAACCGCGAGTTCGGCGTCACGCTGCCCATGCAGACCCTCTTCGACTACCCGCGCCTGGCCGACCTCGCCGGCCGCCTCGCCGACGGCGACGCCGCCGCCCGGCCCGCCTCCCGCCTGGTCCGCCTGCACGACGGCGGCCCCGGCGCCCCCGTCTTCTGCTGGCCGGGCCTGGGCGGCTACCCCATGAACCTGCGGTCGCTGGCGCGCGAGGCGGCCACCGGCGGGCCGTTCTACGGGGTCCAGGCGGCCGGCATCAACGCCGGCGAGACCCCCTTCGCCACCATCGGCGCCATGGCCGCCGCCGACATCGCCGAGATCCGCCGGATCCAGCCCGAGGGCCCGTACACGCTGTGGGGCTACTCCTTCGGCGCGCGCGTCGCCTTCGAGACCGCCTGGCAGCTGGAGCAGGCCGGGCAGCGGGTCGCGGACCTGCTGCTGATCTGCCCCGGCAACCCCGAGGTGCGCGCCGCCGACGGCAGCGCCTACGGCCGGCAGTGCTCGTACGACAACCCCGGCTACCTGACGATCCTGTACTCGGTGTTCGCGGGCACCCTCTCCGGCCCCGGACTGGAGCGCTGCCTGGCGGCCGTCCGGGACGAGGACGCCTTCGTGGACTTCGTCGCCGGCCGCTACCCGGAACTGGACCCGGAAGTGATCCGCCGCATCACGCGGATCGTCGGTGAGACGTACGAATTCGACTACACCTTCCACGAACTGGCCGAACGCCGGCTGGCCGCCCCCGTGACCCTGGTCCGCGCGGCGGGCGACGACTACTCCTTCATCGAGGGCAGCTCCGGCTACAGCGCCGAGCCGCCCCTCGTCCTCGGCCTGGCCGCCGACCACTACCAGGTGCTCAAGGAGGGCCAGGGCCTGGCGGAACTGGTGACGTCGATCAGCACCCGCGAGAACACCGCCGCGAACACCGGCGCGAACAACGGCGCGAACCCCCATGAGACCGAATCCGACTGACTGACCGTTGAAAGGAACCCCGCTCATGCCGCACGTCCACGTCCAGCACTACCCGAAGGACGACCTGACCCCCGAGCGCCTGAAGGCCTTCGACGACGCGGTCACCGCCGCCGTCACCGACACCTTCGGCGTCACCGAGGACAAGGTGTCCATCGCGCTCGAAACGGTGGCGCCGCAGGACTGGCGCGACCAGGTCGTGGCCGTGTTCGCCGCGCGCCGGGAGCTGCTCATCAAGGCCCCCGGCTACTGGAAGGAGGCGTGAGCCCGTTGAGCCCGCACATGAGCCGCGTCGCGCCTCCGGTGGAGTACACCGAGGAGGTCCACGAGGCCCTCCACGAGGGCCGGGCGGTCGTGGCGCTGGAGTCCAACGTCATCACGCACGGCCTGCCGTACCCGGACAACGCCGCCACGGCCCGCAAGGTCGAGGACGCCGTCCGGGCCGGCGGGGCGGTGCCCGCGACCGTCCATGTCGACCGGGGCGCGATCCGCGTGGGCATGACGGACGCGGACATCGAACGGTTCGCCGCCCTGCCGGGCATCCCGAAGGTCTCCAGCCGGGACCTTCCGGTGGTGCTCGCGCGGGGCGGCCCCGGCGCCACCACCGTGGCCTCCTCGGTGGCGGCCGCCGAACTCGCCGGGATCCGCTGGTTCTCCTCGGCCGGTATCGGCGGCGTCCACCGGGGCGCGCAGGAGACGTTCGACATCTCCTCGGACCTCGTCCAGTTCACGCGCTCGCGGGTGGCGGTGGTCTGCGCGGGCGCGAAGATGATCCTGGACCTGGGCCTGACCCTGGAGTTCCTGGAGACCCACTGCGTGCCCGTCGTCGCCCACCGTTCCGACGACTTCCCCGCCTTCTACTGCCGTACGAGCGGCCACCGCGCGCCGCACCGGATCGACGACGAGGCCGTCCTGGCCCGGGCGGTGGCGACCCACTGGGCGCTGGGCAGCCCGACCTCGTTCCTGATCACGACCCCGGTCCGGGAGACGGACGCCATCGACGCGGCCGAGGTCGAGGCCGCGATCGGCGAGGCGGTGGCGGCCGCCGAGCGCGACGGCGTCGTCGGCCAGGGCCTGACGAAGTACCTTATGCGGGCGGTCGACACGGCCACCGGTGGGCGCTCGGCCCGTGCCAACATGGCGGTGCTGGCGACCTGCGCCCAGACGGCGGGCCGCCTGGCCGCCGCGTACAGCACGGCAGGGACGGACTCATGACGAGCACGGCACGCACCCCTCTCACCGTCACCGCGGACGAGATCACGGCCACCGCCGACATCCGCCTGGCGGTCTTCGACCTGGACGGCACCCTGGTCGACACCCCGCGGGCGATCGTGACCACCTTCGAGGCGGCCTTCGCCGAGCTCACCTCCCGTGATCCGATGGCCGGGAAGGCCGTGGCCCCCTCGGCCATCCGGGCGACCATCGGCCTGCCCCTGCCCCGCGCCTGGTCCACGCTGCTGGAGCTGCCCGAGTCCGACCCGCTCGTCACCGCCGGCGTCGAGGCGTACCTGCGGCTCTTCCGCGAGATCGTGCTGCCGCGCTCGCGCGAACTGCTCTTCCCCGGCGTCGAGTCGGGACTGGCGCGGCTGCGGGCGCGCGGGGTCGTCCTCGCCGTCGCCACCAGCAAGCTCCAGGCCAGCGCGGAGGCGCTGCTGGAGGCGGCCGGGCTGCGCGGGCTGTTCGCGGTCGTGGTCGGTGCCGACCGGGTCAGCCGTCCCAAGCCGGACCCGGAGTCCGGCCAGGTGATCCTGGACCGCCTCGGCCTGCCGGCCGCGCGCGCCGTGATGGTCGGCGACACCACGCACGACCTGCTGATGGCACGGGCGGCGGGGATGCGGTCGGTCGCCGTGACGTACGGCATCCACCCGGCGGACCGGCTCGCGCAGGCGGAACCGACGTGGGTGGCCCACACGTTCGACGAGGTGATCGGCGCGATCGTGTCGGCACGTTGAGGTACGGCAACGGAGGGGGCGGGGCCATGGTGACGGTGGACGTTGACCTGCGGAAGCTGACGGAGCGGGACCTCCCGGCCGTCTGGGAGATGTCGACCGACCCGGTCGCCCTGCGCATGGCGGCGTTCACCGCCCCGGATCCGTACGACCGGGCCGCCTTCGACACGTTCTGGACGCGGACCCTGGGTGACCCGGCCGTGGGCGCGCACGCGATCGTGCTCGACGGCTCGATGGTGGGCTCGCTCATGCTCTTCGGCCCGCCCGAGCGGCGGACGGTGGGCTACTGGGTCGCCCGCGCCCACTGGGGGCGTGGCATCGCCACGGCGGCCCTGCGCGAGCTGCTCGCGCGGGAGCCGCACCGGCCGCTGCACGCGCGGGTGGCGACGGACAACGCGGCATCGCTGCGGGTGCTGACCCGATGCGGCTTCGTCGTAACAGGTACGGAAACGAACTGGGCGCACGGACGGGGCGCGGACACGGAGGAATACATGCTGAGCCTTGGAGCGGTGACCCTGACCCCGTGGTCGGACGCCGACTTCCCGCTGCTGGAGCGCCTGAACGCGCCCGACATGACCGTCTACCTGGGCGGCCCGGAAGCGGCGGACCGCCTCGCCGACCGCCAGCGGCGCTACGTCGCCCTGAGCGCGGCGGCTCCGGCGGCGGGCCGGATGTTCCGGGTGTCGCTGACGGAGACGGGCGAGGACATCGGGTCGGTCGGCTACTGGGAGCGGGAATGGCGCGACGAGGAGGTGTACGAGACGGGGTGGGGCGTGCTGCCGGAGTTCCAGGGACGGGGGCTGGCGGTGGCGGCGGTCGCCGCGGCGGCGTCCCACGCGGCCGCCCACGGCACACGGCCGGCGCTGCACGCCTTCCCGGGCGTGGACCACGCGGCGTCGAACGCGGTGTGCCGCCGGGCGGGCTTCACGCTGCTGGGCGAGACCCAGTTCGAGTACCCCCCGGGCATCTTCCACACCACCCACGACTGGCGCCTCCCCCTGACGCCCTGACCGCCCGCCGGCCCGGCCTCGCCGCGCCGGGGGGCGGAGCCCCGGGGCCGGCACCGCCGGGGGGCGGAGCCCCGGGGCCGGCACCGCCGGGGGGCCGCCGGCCCAGCCGGAGGGTCACGGCGTCAGGACCAGGCGGCCCCGAGTCCCCGGCTTCGCCAGGTGCGCGTGCGCCTCCGCGGCCGCCGCCAACGGATACGTCTGCCCGACCCGCAGGGTCAGCACCCCCGAATCCACCAGCCGAGCCAGCCGCCCCAGCAGCTCGCCGTCGGCCACGACCTCCTGCTCGACCACCCGCACCTCCCGCACCCCCGCCGGCCCAGCCCCCGGGTGCAGCCCCACGTACACCCCGCCGTCCCGTACGAAGCCCAGCGCCGCCTGCCCCAGCACCGCCGCGTCCAGCACCCCGTCCACCACCGGCGCATCCCTCTCCTCGCCCCGCGCCACGAACCCCACCGCCCCCAGCGACCGCACCAGCTCCTCGTCCTGCGCTCCCGCCAGGCCCGTCACCACCAGCCCGGCCGCCGCCGCGAGCTGGACCGCCAGCCCGCCCACGACCCCCGCCGCCCCGGTGACCAGCACCGACGCCCCGGCCGGCAGCCCCAGCAGGTCCACCGCGCGGGCCGCCGTCAGCCCGCTCAGCGGCAGCACCGCCGCCTCCGCCACGCCCACCGACTCCGGCGCCGCCGCCACCGCCGAGGCGTCCAGGACGACGTACTCCGCGTGCGATCCCAGCGGCTTCACCGGCCCGTAGTGCAGGCCCACCACCCGCTGCCCGGCCGTCCAGCCCGTGACTCCCTCGCCCACCGCGTCGACGTCGCCGGCGACGTCCCAGCCCAGCCCGAGCGGACCGGCGTCGCCGCCGCCGAAGACCCCGGCGCGCACCGCCCCGTCCACGGGGTTGAGCCCCGCCGCCCGTACCCGGATCCGTACCTGCCCCGCCGCCGGCACCGGCACCGCGACCTCCGCGATCCGCACCTGCTCCGGGCCGCCGAAACCCTCGACCACGACCGCCTTCATCATGGAATTCTCCCTCTCACGTGCTTCGTTCGTTCCGATGCGCACTAACTTAGGGAGAGGTACTTTCCTTTCGTAAGTACGCACTCCAAAGTGCGTACCCCACCCCGGCGTTCGCCGGGCCGTGACACAGAAAGCAGGCCGCCGCCCATGCCCACCCGCACCGCCGCCGCCCGCCGCGAAGAGGCCCGCAGCGCCTACGACGCCTTCCTCAAGGACTGCCCCACCAGCCAGCTCCTCGCCCGCATCAGCGACAAGTGGGTCAGCCTCATCGTCCCGGCCCTCCAGCAGGCCCCCGGCCCCCTGCGCTACAGCGACCTCGGCCGCCGCATCCCCGGCGTCAGCCAGAAGATGCTCACCCAGACCCTCCGCTCCCTCGAACGCGACGGCATCGTCACCCGTACCGTCACCCCCACCGTCCCCGTCCGCGTCGACTACGCCCTCACCCCGCTCGGCTCCAGCCTCGGCTGCCTGCTCTCCTCCGTGAAGCTCTGGGCCGAGAACCACTTCGACGAGGTCAGCGCCCACCGCGCCACGTACGACGCGTCCGAGACCGAGTCCGCGGCCGAGTCCGGGTCCGCCCCCTGAGGACCCCGGAAAACCCCGCCCCCGCCCCGCCCCCCAATGGCATGCTGATTTCGTGAACGGTCCCGACATCCACCTCACCCTCGCCCCCGAGCTGCGCCTGTTCGCCCCGCCGAGCCGCCGCGCCGACCGCGTGCCGACGCCCACCGACGGCTCGTCCAGCCTCGGCCACGTCGTCGAGTCCGCCGGAGTCCCGCTCACCGAGGTCGGCCGGCTGCTCGTCGACGGCGAGGAGGTCCCGGTCAGCTACGTCCCCACCGGCGGCCAGTCGGTCGAGGTGCTCAGCGTCAGCCGCCCCCAGGAGGTGCCCGGCGCGCCGCTCCGTTTCCTCCTCGACGTCCACCTCGGCACCCTCGCCCGCCGCCTGCGCCTGCTCGGCGTCGACGCCGCGTACGACAACGAGGACCCGGGCGACCCCGCCCTCGCCGCCCGTTCCGCCGCCGAGCAGCGCGTCCTGCTCTCCCGCGACCGCGGCCTGCTGCGCCGCCGCGAGATCTGGGCCGGCGCGTACATCTACAGCGACAACCCCGACGAGCAACTGCGAGACGTCCTCAGCCGGTTCGCCCCCGCCCTGACCCCGTGGACCCGCTGCACCGCCTGCAACGGCCCGCTGCACGACGCCGACAAGGACAGCGTCGGCGACCGCCTCCAGGGCGGCACCCACCGCTCGTACGACGTCTTCGCCCAGTGCTCCGCGTGCGAGCGCGTCTACTGGCGCGGCGCCCACCACGCCCGCCTGGAGCGCATCGTCGACGCGTCCGTGGCCGAGTTCGGCGGCGCCCGCGCCTGACCCGGGCCGCGGGGCCGGGCCGGACCGTACCGGCCCGGCCCCGTGCCTCAGAAGGCGTACGCGTCGCCCGTGTCCAGTGCCAGCACCGCGTGCTCGTTGTTGACCAGGTTGCGGTCGGTCGCCCCGCCGTTCCACCACGTGTCCACCCGGACCACCACCTCCGAGGGCCGGTCCGCCAGCGCCAGGACCAGCCCGATGTGCCGGCCCTGCCCGTGCAGCGGCATCGAGCCCGTCTCGCACAGCACCTCGCGCATCCCGGCCCGGGCGCAGCCCTCCGTCAGCCGCTGCTCGGCGGCCAGGTCCGCGGACAGGCGCAGGCGCAGCGTGGCGCCCGGCACCACCGCCGGCCCGTTGTTCTCGGGGACCAACCAGACCGCCAGTCGGCCCCGCGTCAGCGACACCCGGCCGTGGTACGCCACATCGGCCTCGGCGTCGGCCTCCGCCGGCCCGACCGGCCCGACCGGCCCCGCGGGCCGGTCGGCCGGAGCCGCCCCGGCCGCCCCGGCCACCCCGGCCGTCCCGGCGACTCCGGCCAGCCCGAGGACCAGCGACGCGACCACACTTCGTACGACGACGGCTGCTGCTGCACGCACCGCGACCACCTCCACGCGCGGACGCTAGCCCCACCCGCACCTCACAAGTCGGACCATCACACGAACGAGGGCGCGCCCACCCCCATCCGCACGCACACCCCGCACCCCCGCCGCCCCCTCATCCCCACCACCGCCCCACCTCCTCATGCCACCCTTGCCCCCATGCTGATCACCCGCTCCGTCGCCCTCTTCGCCCTCGCCGCCGTCCTGGAGATCGGCGGCGCATGGCTGGTCTGGCAAGGCGTCAAGGAGCACAAGGGCTGGATCTGGATCGGCGCCGGAGTCATCGCCCTCGGCCTCTACGGTTTCGTCGCCACCCTCCAGCCCCAGGGCGACTTCGCCCGCGTCCTCGCGGCGTACGGCGGCGTCTTCGTCGCCGGGTCACTGGCCTGGGGCGTCGTCGCCGACGGCTACCGCCCCGACCGCTGGGACGTCATCGGCGCCCTGGTCTGCCTGGCCGGCATGGCCCTGATCATGTACGCGCCCCGCGGCCGCTGAGGCCCGCCCGGACAGCGTCCTATGCTGGCCGGGTATCGATCGCCTGACCGAGGAGAGCGCCCCCATGACCAGCCGTACCGCCGTCGTCACCGGGGCCAGCAGCGGAATCGGCGCCGCCACCGCCCGGCAGCTCGCCGCCGTCGGCTACCACGTCGTCCTCACCGCCCGCCGCAAGGACCGGATCGAGAACCTCGCCGCCGAGCTCACCGCCGCCGGCCACGCCGCCACCGCCCACGCCCTCGACGTGACCGACCGCGCCGCCGTCGACGCCTTCGCGGCCTCCCTCTCCCGCTGTGACGTCCTCGTCAACAACGCCGGCGGGGCCATCGGCGCCGAGCCCGTCGCCACCGGCGACCCGGCCGACTGGCGCACGATGTACGAGGTCAACGTCATCGGCACCCTCAACACCACCCAGGCCCTGCTGCCCGCCCTCGTCGAGAGCGGTAACGGCACGGTGGTCGTCCTGTCCTCCACCGCCGGCCACGCCACGTACGAGGGCGGCGCGGGCTACGTCGCCGCCAAGAACGGCGCCCGCGTACTCGCCGAGACCCTCCGCCTGGAGATCGTCGGACAGCCCGTACGCGTGATCGAGATCGCCCCCGGCATGGTCCGCACCGAGGAGTTCGCCACCACCCGCTTCCGCGGCGACAAGGAGAAGGCGGCCAAGGTCTACGCGGGCGTCGCCGAGCCCCTCACCGCCGACGACGTGGCCGACACCATCACCTGGGCCGTGACCCGCCCCAGCCACGTCAACATCGACCTCCTGGTGGTCCGCCCCCGCGCCCAGGCCTCGAACACCAAGGTCCACCGCGAGCTCTGACGCTCCGACCGCCCCGCCCGACGCCCGGCCCCGAAACGTACCGGGCGCCGGGCGCGGTCAGCCGACGCCGTCAGTCGGCCTCAACCCCCACCGCCTCCAGCAGCTGCGGCGTGAGGCAGTTGCACCCCGCCACCTCGTCTGTCAGCGGCCCCGGCGCGAACTCCGTGCTCTCCGGTTTCCCGTCCGGCGCCGTGAAGCTCAGGTAGTCCGCGAACCGGCCGCACACCCCCGTCCGCCGCCGCGGTCGGCGACAGCACCGCCGCCCCCGCCGCATCCCGGCGCACCGCCGCCACCGGGGCAGCGCGCACCTGCACCTTCACCCCGGCGAACGGCCAGACGTCCCCGCTGTCCAGCAGCACCGGCTCCGCCATTGGCAGCCAGCTCTCCACCGCCGTGGCCTGCCCGTCGTCCCGCCACTCCGGCTTGCTGAACACCGCGAACGACGGCGCCACCAGCCCCGCCACCCTGCGGCTGTGATCCCCCGTCGCCCTGCGCAGCGCGGCATCCGCCTTCCGCTCCGCCCACAGTGCGCCGGTCGTCACCCTGACCACGCTCTCGGCGTCCTTCCAGTCCGCGGCGGTACGGCGCTCCCACTCGTACGCGCTGAAGACCTTCTCTGCCTCCGCCTGCGTGATCACCAGCGCCGGAGCCGCCGCGACCGACGGCTTCGCCGCACCACCACCCCCGCCACTCCCGCCACGGCACCCGGCCACCCCGGCCACGACCACGCACACGACAGCGGCCGAGACCGACCGCGTACCCCACCTCCACAGGCCCATCCGCCTGCCCCCTCCCCCTGGACCGGCTCTTCCGGGTCTTGCCTCACCCCACCGGGTCGGGACGCGGTACCGGCAGCAGCTGCGGCCGCTTGGCCGTACGCCCGTCGCCCGACGAACGGCCCCGCAGCCGCCGGCCCAGCCACGGCCCCAGGAACGACGCCACCCACCGGGCCTCGTCCACCGCCATCCGCCAGCCCGTGGGCACCGCCACCGGCCCGCCGGGCAGCGGCAGGGTCCACGTGCCGTCGCTCCCCGGCAGCCCCAGGGCGTCCGCCAGCGCCGCCGCGATCCGCTCGTGCCCCAGCGGCGCCGCGTGCAGCCGGTCCGCCGCCCACAGCCGCCGGTCGGTGACCACCGGGTGACCGGCGCACTCGGCCACGGCCACCCCGTGCCGGTCCGCCGCCTCCCGGATCCGCTCGTTCAGCGCGACCACGCGCGGACCCAGCGGACGCGCCACCGGCGTGATCATCGCGATGTCGGGGAACGTCACCGTCGCGACCCGCGCCCCCTGCGCGGTCAGCGCCGCGAACATCGCCTCCAGGTGCCCGGCTACCTCGTCCGCGTCGAACCGCGGCCGCAGCACGTCGTTGACCCCCGCGACCACTGTCGCCAGACCGGGCCGCAGCGCCAGGGCCGGCGCGAGCTGCTCGGCCCGGACCTGCCCGGCCAGCCGGCCGCGCACGGCCAGATTGGCGTACCGCACGCCCGGCCGGTGCGCCGCGAGCCCCTCGGCCAGCCGATCCGCGAACCCCCGCAGCCCCACCACGTCGTCACCGTCGCCGACACCCTCGGTCTGGCTGTCCCCGAGCGCGACGTACCGCAGCTCCGCCTCACCCATGCCCGGCCCGCCGCTCCTCCAGAACCGCCACCGTGCGCACGTACCAGTCCCGGTTGGCCCGCTCGAACTCCAGCCCCCGCAGACACGTCAGGTACGGCCCGATCCGGTCACCGTGCCGCAGGAAGTCCTCCTCGCCCCGCTCCCCGCGCATCGCCCGCAGCAGCCCGCCGAACAGCTCGATCCGCCCCTCCGCGAACGCGATCCGCTCCGTGAGCTGCGCGATCAGCGCCCCGGTGTCCACGTGATCGGCCGCCTGCACCTTGACCAGCAGGTCGTCACGGATGAACACGGGCTTGGTGGCGGCGGCCGTGAACCGCTCCAGCTCCGCCAGCCCCGCCTCGGTGACCGTGAACAGCCGCTTGTTGGGCCGGGTGTCCTGCACCACCTCCCGCCCCGCGATCAGCCCCTCGCGCTCCAGCTTGGCCAGCTCGGCGTACAGCTGCTGCGGCAACGCGTGCCAGAAGTTCGCCACCCCCATGCCGAACGCCTTGGCCAGCTGATACCCGCTCAGCTCCTCGTCGAGCAGCGCCGCGAGCGCCGCATGACGCAAAGCCACAGCCGCCACCTCCTCCTCTGCCTCTACCCAGGACCCTCACCCCCATGATAGTCAAGAATCTGACTATTCCCATGCATGACTATGCCAGGAGAAGCCATGACGACACCGACAGTGGCCCGCTTCCGCGCAGCGGTCGAAGCCCAGGACCTCACCGCCATCGGCGACCTGTTCACCGACGACGTCCGCCTCTACAGCCCCGTGAAGTTCACGCCCTTCGAGGGCAAGCCGATGGTGCTGGGCCTCTTCGGGGTCCTCCTGCGCACCTTCGAGGACTTCCGGTACGTCGGCCACTTCGACGGCGCCGCCGAAACCTGCACCGACGGCACCGCGACCCCGGCGGCGGGCCTGGTCTTCCGCGCCACGGTCGACGGCAAGCAGATCCACGGCATCGACCTGATCCACCTCGACCCCGAGGACCGCATCCGCGAGTTCACGGTGATGGTCCGCCCCCAGTCAGCGGTCCACACCCTCGGCGAAGCGGTCCTCAAGGGCCTCACCGAAGCCGGCCTGACCTGACCCACCCGCCCGCCCCGGGACCCCTCACTCGAAGGGGTCCCCCTCGGCGGACAGCAGCTGCGGATCCCGGCAGTTGCACCCCACCACCTCGGCCGCCCCACCCCCACCACCCGGCACCTCGATCAACACGGTCATGCTCCGCTTCACGTCGACCCGGCTCCACTTCGCCTGCTTGCCACCGAGGAGGACGTCCACGGGATCGCCCTTGCCGAGCCGGATGTACGCACTCGCCTTCGCGGCCACCGTCCGCTCGTTCTGCACGAGGGAGCAGGCAACCAGGGCCTTGCCGTTCTCCAGCCGCAGCACCGGCAGTTCCGGGCCGCTCGTGGCGTAGTCGTAGCCGGACGCGACCGTCCCCTCCTCCGACTTCCTCGGCTTGAAATGCTCGACCGTGCCGCTGGTCAGCTCACCCGGCGCGAACCAGTCGCCCTTCGGGCCCCCGTCGGCAGGGGCGGTGCCGAGATACTCCGCGTAGCGCTCGCACACCTGCCGATCCGCCGTCGCGGTCGGCGACAACACCACCGCGCCCGACAGGTCGCGGCGCACCGCAGACAGCGGCGTCGGCCGCACCTTCACCTCCACCGGCTGGTACGGCGATGCGTTGGGGAAGCCCGAGGGATCGAACCCCGGTCCGGCAGCCACCCACGACGCCAGGGCGGCCTTCCATTCCCCACCGGGCCCCTCCTGCACGAAATAGTGCACGCCGGACTGCGGATCGTTGTCCCGGCCGTCCGGCTTGCCGAAGACCGCGAACGACCTCGGATAGCCGGGCTGGTCCCGTTCAGCGGGGATCATGAACACCAGCCGGGTGAACCTGGCCGCGTTGACCCTCTTGTCCGACACCCGCCGACGGTCGTAGCCCGCCTGCTGCTCCGCCAGCAGCGGACCGGTCGCCACTTTGGCGATCCCCTCCTTGTCCCGCCAGTCAGTGGACGCCAGGCTCTCCCGCTCGAACCGGTCGAACACCTTCTCCGCCTCGCCCACCGTGAGGACCAACGGCACAGCCACCGGCTCCGCCGCCCCCGACGTACACCCACCCGTCCCCGCGACCAGCGCCGCCAGCACAACCCCGACGGCCACCCCCCTGCCCCACCCCATCCGGCACTCCCCTCCCCAGGCACCTCACCCACACGGGCGAATTCGCACCAAACGCCGAAAACATCCGCACGCCAGATCTAGCGTCGGTCACAAGAACGGCCCCCGCCCGGGATGGCAGTCCTGAGCGAGGGCCTCACCGTCAAGGAAGAAAGGCCTTCCTCGTGGCTGACCAGGACCCTAGCGCGCCCATACGGTTCATGGACCTGACCGACCCCCAATACGCCTACATGTTCGGCTTCTTGCAGGCCGACGGGCACCTCGCACAGGGCGCCGGGCAGAAGGGGCGTCTCACCGTGGAGATCAACGCGCGGGACATCGACATCCTGCGCGAGTTCCAGCAGCTCACGCCGTACCGCAGCACAATCACCGAACGCACGCGCAGCACGAACTTCGCCGCGAGCCACCACTCCGCGACCTGGACCCTGTGCGCCCTCGAAGCACGGATCACGCTCAACCGGCTCGGGCTGCCCTACGGCCGCAAGTCCACGAAGATCGCGCCTCCGCGCTGCGCGTTCTCCCGCCGGGACTACATCCGCGGTGTCATCGACGCCGACGGGTCCGTCGGCTACACCGGCAAGGGGCTTCCCTTCATCTCGCTGACCACCTCGAGCACTGCCGTCGGCGCCTACCTGTGCCACTACGCGAAGAAGGTCACCGGCACAGAACGGCTCATCAGGCGCAACGCGCGCGACGGCGTGTACAACGTGCTCTACACCAAGGAGGCGGCCCAGGAGCTCGCAGAGCACCTGTACTACCCGGGCTGCCTCGCCCTCCGCCGCAAGGGGACCGCCGCCGCGTCCCTGGCCGCGTGGGAGCGACCCGCCGGCATGAGGAAGCAGGGGCCGCAACGGCGGTGGAGCATGGCCGACGACACCACCCTGCTGGAGATCGGCGACCCGGCAGTCGCCGCCACCGCACTCGGTCGGTCCGAGTCCGCCTGCAGGCAGCGCCTGGGGCGCCTGCGCACCGGCTGCGGCCCCTGGCCCGCATCGCCGTAGCGCACCGCAGCACGAGGGGGGGTGCCGCACACGCGGCACCCCCCCTCGGCATTGCATCTCAGCCCTTGACGCAGATCAGCGCCTTCAGCTTGGCCACGACCTGCACCAGGTCGCGCTGCTGGTCCATCACCTGCTCGATCGGCTTGTACGCGGCCGGGATCTCGTCCAGGACACCGGAGTCCTTACGGCACTCCACGCCCCTCGTCTGCTCCGCCAGGTCCCGCACGGAGAACCGCTTCTTCGCCGCCGTCCGGCTCATCTTCCGGCCCGCTCCGTGCGACGCCGAGTTGAAGGCCTTCTCGTTGCCCAGGCCCTTCACGATGTACGAGCTCGTCCCCATCGACCCCGGGATGATCCCGTACTCGCCGCTGCCGGCGCGGATCGCGCCCTTCCGCGTGACCAGCAGGTCCATGCCGTCGTACCGCTCCTCCGCCACGTAGTTGTGGTGGCAGCTGATCTCCTGCTCGAAGGAGACCTTCGCCTTGCGGAACTCCCGCCGCAGAACCTCCTTGAACAGGCTCATCATCACGGCGCGGTTGTACTTGGCGTACTCCTGCGCCCAGAACAGGTCGTTGCGGTACGCCTCCATCTCCGGAGTCGCCGCGAGGAACACCGCGAGGTCGCGGTCGACCAGGTTCTGGTTGTGGGAGAGCCCGCGGGCGACGTTGATGTGGAAGTCCGCCAACTCGTTGCCGATGTTGCGCGACCCCGAGTGCAGGGTGAGCCAGATCGAACCCTCACTATCGAACAAAAGTTCGAGATAGTGGTTTCCCGTGCCCAGCGTCCCCATCTGCCGCAGCGCCCGGTCCCGCCGGAACTTCACCGCGTCCGCGACGTAGTCGAACCGTTCCCACAGGTCCCCGAAGCCCTGGCCCCCGAAGCCGTACAGCCGGTCCGGGTCCACCGCCTCGCGGTGCATGCCCGCGCCCACCGGGATGGCCGCCTCGATCTTCGACCGCAGCTTCGACAGGTCGCCCGGCAGGTCGTCGGCCCTCAGGGACGTCTTCACCGCCGACATCCCGCAGCCGATGTCCACCCCGACCGCCGCCGGACACACCGCGTCCTTCATCGCGATCACCGAGCCGACCGTCGCGCCCTTGCCGACGTGGACGTCCGGCATGACCGCCAGGCCCTTGATCCACGGGAGGGTGGCGACGCCGCGGAGCTGCTCCATGGCGCGGTCCTCGACCGTCGCCGGGTCCGTCCACATCCGGATCGGAACCTTCGCCCCGGGCACCTCTACATACGACATATCGTCCCCACTACCCCGTAAACCACAGAAAAGTCTGAATACGCAAAAAGCCTCGCTCAACGTCCCACATACGACAGGGGACCGGCGTCAGCACCAGCGTGTGCGATAGACATTGTGTCCATCTGCCGTCCAACCGCGGCAACGGATTTATCCCCACCGAAGGGAGCCACGCGACGTGCAGCGCAAGGCGGCGGTACGGCGGACAGCCCTGCCGGGCATCGCATTGGTGACGGCGCTCATGGCCGCCGGATGCACCGGCGCGTCCGGAGGCGGCGGCACCGGTGACGCGAAGGCGGGCGGCGCCACCAGCAACCCCGCGCCCGCGCCGCCGGGCAAGTACCGGAACCTGCCCTCCCCCTGCAAGGCCGTCGACCTCAAGCGACTGAAGGCCATGCTGCCGGCCGCCGACACGCTGACCTCCCAGCAGCGCGACCAAATGTACGCGGGCGTGGCCGACACCTCCTACGACTCCGACCGCCGCGTCGGCTGCCGCTGGAACGCCCAGGGACCGGAGGAGAACCGCCTGCTCCACGTCGACTTCGAGCGCGTGGTCTCCTACGACCGGGCCCTCACCAGCGACGACGACAAGGCGAAGGGGGTGTACGAGCGCCTGCTCGCCGACGCCCATCTGCCCACCCCGGCACCCACAGCGCCCGCCACCCCCACCGCCCCCACCGGCTCCACCGCCCCCACCGCCCCCGCCCCGACGGGCCCGACGGCAACGCAGGCCCCCACCACCGCGCCCGCGTCCCCGCCCGCCGGCACCCCCGGCACCCCCGGCACCCCCGACCCCACCGGCAGCCCGGCCGGTGCCACCGCCGGCGCCACCGGCTCCGCCCCGCCCCCCGAGCTCGGCTCCCGCGTCCTGGAGGGCCTCGGCAGCGCCGCGTTCCTCGACGACAAGCTGAGCGCCGCCGGCGCCATGGCCCAGTCCCGCAGCGTACGGATCGTGTTCCGCACCTCTAATGTGATTGTCACGCTGGAGTACGTCGTCCAGCCGTCCGTCCCCGGCGTGGTGCCCCCCAGCGGCGAAACCCAGGACCGCGCACGGCAGTTGGCGAAGGAACTGGCCGACCGTTTCAGCGACTGACGGCGGCCGGCCGGGCCCCGCGTGACGGCGCGCACAGCATGCCGCCGCCCGGTCGGGCTACCGTTGCCGGGTCCCGCTGCTCCCCTGGATGAAGGAACCATGCACCGATCAGCCTCGCGCCTCACCCGCGTTCTCGCTTGCGCAGCCGTCCCGGTGATCCTCACCGTCGCCGGCTGCTCCTCCGACTCCGGCAAGGGCTCGGGCTCCGGCTCGGGCTCCGGCGGCGACAAGAAGTCCGGTTCGTCGGCTTCCGGCGCCGCGCCGAGCGCGAAGCCGTCGGCGAAGGTGGAGAAGGCCGCGTTCGCGACGCTGCCGGACCCCTGCAAGACCCTGGCGGCCAAGACCATCGAGTCGCTCGTCCCGGAGGCCAAGGACAAGAACGGCACGGCGACCAAGTCGAACGACCTGGCCAGCCGGGCGAGCTGCTCCTGGAACGGTCTGGACGAGGACGGCCTGAAGGGCTCGGACTACCGCTGGCTGGCGGTCTCGCTGGTCCGCTACGACTCCCACGAGACCCTCGGCAGCGGCAACAAGCGCGCCGAGGAGCAGTTCACCAAGCAGGTCGAGACCTCGAAGGCCACCGAGGGCGCGCAGAACGTCAAGGCCGAGCAGGCCGGCGGCGTCGGCGACCAGGCCGTGACGGTCATGTACAACAAGAAGCAGGACGTCGACTTCTTCAACACCACCGTCGTGGTCCGCACCCAGAACGCCGTGATCACGCTCGACTACAACGGTGCCTCCTACGAGGGCCGGCAGGCCCCTGACCACGCGAAGCTGCTCGAAAACGCCGTCGCGGCGGCGCGTGAGGCCGTGGCCTCGGTCGGCACTGCCAACCAGCAGCAGCCCCAGCAGTAGTTGGCCGTACGCTGTGCCTGCCATAGCTCGATAAGGGGAGGGGATCGCGGGTGGCCGCGATGCAGCTGACTCGTACGCACCGAATACTGATCGGTGTCGTGGTCGCCGGAGCCGTGATCATCGCCGCGATCGGTTTCGCGGGTTCGTACTCCGCGGTGCGGGCGCTTGCCCTGAAGAAGGGCTTCGGCGACTTCTCGCTGGTGTTCCCGATCGGTATCGACGCGGGCATCTGTGTGCTGCTCGCCCTCGATCTCCTCCTGACGTGGATCCGGATCCCGTTCCCGCTGCTGCGCCAGACGGCGTGGCTGCTGACGGCGGCGACGATCGCGTTCAACGGCGCGGCGGCCTGGCCGGACCCGCTGGGCGTGGGCATGCACGCCGTGATCCCGGTGCTGTTCGTGGTCACGGTGGAGGCGGCCCGGCACGCGGTGGGGCGGATCGCCGACATCACGGCGGACCGCCACATGGAGGGCGTCCGCATGACGCGGTGGTTCCTCTCGCCGATCCCGACCTTCAAGCTGTGGCGCCGGATGAAGCTGTGGGAGCTGCGCAGTTACGAGCAGGCGGTCGGTATGGAGCAGGACCGCCTGATCTACCAGGCGCGGCTGCAGGCTCGTTACGGCCGGGCGTGGCGCCGCAAGGCTCCGGTGGAGGCCCTGATGCCGCTGCGGCTGGCGCGGATCGGTGTGCCGTTGTCGCAGACGGCTCCGGAGGGTCTGGCGGCGGCGGGCATCGACCCGGCGCTGCTGCCTCCGGCGGCCGCGGAGGTGGCGGGCCCGATGGCCGTTGCCGGGGCGGTTCCGGGCGCCGTTCCGATGGCGGGTCCGGGTGCCGTTCCGGGCGCCGTACCGGTGGCGGCTCCGGTACCGGGCGCGGCCGCCGTGCCCGCGCTGGAGCCGGGCGTGGCAGCAGCCGCAGTGCCGGGCCAGGCGCCCGCCGCTGCGGTGGCGCAGGCCGTGCCGGGCGCCGCGGATCAGCGGGCCGCGGCGGGGAACCAGGCAGCTCCGGCGTTCGCGGTGGAGCCGACGGCCATGCCGGGCCCGCACCCGAGTTCGTGGTTCGCGGCGCACGCGGATCCGCAGGCGGCGCGCGACGCGGCGTACAACCCGAGCTACGTCGAGGGCCTGGAGCCCACTCCGGTGCTGCCCCCGACGGGCCCGGACGAGCAGGAGGCGGAGGTCCGCGCCGCGGTCCCGGCACCGTCCCCGCACCCCGACACCCAGCCGCAGCAGCCCGGCGCGCCCGGCGCGCCGGGTGAGCCCGTCCAGCAGCAGCTGCCGGCCGAACCGGAGCACGCGGACGAGATCGAGTTCGCCGAGGCGGCGTACAAGGTGTTCTTCGCGTACGTGGAGGAGCACAACGACTTCCCCACGACCGAGGCGCTCGACATACACCTCGCCGACCGCTACGGCGTGACCCACCCGCGCAGCGCGTCGCTGCTGCGCCGGCTGATGCCGCAGCTGAAGCAGCGCTACCAGACGGACCTGGAGAACGAGCACATCGCCTGACCCTGCTCACAGGGGCGGATACGCGAAGAGGGCCGGTACCCCGCGGGGTACCGGCCCTCCCTCACGCAGGGGGCGTCACGCCGCCAGCAGCTTGCGCACCCGGTCGGCGCCCACGGCCAGCAGCAGCGTGGGCAGGCGGGGGCCGGTCTCGCGGGTGACCAGGAGGCGGTACAGCAGCGCGAAGAACGACCGCTGCGCGACCTTGAGCTCCGGCGTCGGCTTGGCGTCCGGCTCCAGTCCGGCCATCACCTTCGGTACGCCGTAGACGAGCGTGGTCAGGCCGTCGAGCGACCAGTGCGAGTCCAGGCCTTCCAGGAGCAGCGCCAGGGAGCGGCGGCCCTCGTCGTCGAGCGAGGAGAGCAGCTCGGTGTCGGGCTCCTCGCGTACCAGCGTGCGCTGGTCGGCCGGGACCTGGGTGGTGATCCAGTTCTCGGCGCGGTCCAGGCGCGGGCGGACCTCGTCGAGGGAGGTCAGCGGCTGGGTGGGGTCGAGGTCGCTGAGGATGCGCAGCGTCTGCTCGTCGTGGCCGGCGGTGATGTCGACGACCGAGGCGAGCGTGCGGTACGGCATCGGGCGGGCGGTGCGCGGCAGCTCGTGCGAGGCGACGCGGACGGCGCGGGCGTGGGCGGCGGCGTCGGCGGGCAGCACGGAGCCGTCGGCGACCTTGGTCTCCAGCTTGTCCCACTCGTCGTAGAGGCGCTGGATCTCCTGGTCGAAGGCGATCTTGAAGGACTGGTTGGGCTTGCGGCGGGCGTAGAGCCAGCGCAGCAGCTGCGGCTCCATGATCTTCAGCGCGTCGGCGGGGGTGGGGACGCCGCCCTTGCTGGACGACATCTTGGCCATGCCGCTGATGCCGACGAAGGCGTACATCGGGCCGATGGGCTGCTCGCCGCCGAACAGCGGCACGATCTGGCCGCCGACCTGGAAGGAGGAGCCGGGCGAGGAGTGGTCGACGCCGGAGGGCTCGAAGACGACGCCCTCGCGGGCCCAGCGCATGGGCCAGTCGACCTTCCAGACGAGCTTGCCGCGGTTGAACTCGGACAGCTTGACCGTCTCGGTGAACTCGTCCTCGGTGCAGACGTAGGTCAGCTCGGTGGTCTCGTCGTCGTACGCCGTGACGGTGGTGAAGTCCTTGTTGCAGGAGCCGCAGTAGGGCTTGTAGGGGAAGTACTCGGCGCCCTCGGCGCTGCCGTCGTCCTCGGCGGCCGCGCCGGAGCCCTCGGCGGCCTCCAGCTCGGCCTCGTCGACCGGCTTCTGCGACTGCTTCTTGCCGCCCGGCTTCTGCTTGGTGCGGTACTGGTCGAGCACGGCGTCGATGTCGCCGCGGTGCTTCATCGCGAACAGCACCTGCTCGCGGTAGGCGCCGGAGGTGTACTGCTCGGTCTGGCTGATCGGGTCGTACTCGACGCCGAGCTCGGCCAGCGCCTCGACCATGGCGGCCTTGAAGTGCTCGGCCCAGTTCGGGTACGCGGAGCCCTCGGGGGCGGGCACGGCGGTCAGGGGGCGGCCGATGTGCTGGGCGTGGGACTCCTCGCTGACGCCGGGGATGCCCTTGGGCACCTTGCGGTAGCGGTCGTAGTCGTCCCAGGACAGCACGTGGCGGACCTCGCGGCCGCGGCGGCGGATCTCGTCGGCGACCAGGTGCGGGGTCATGACCTCGCGCAGGTTGCCGAGGTGGATCGGGCCGGAGGGGGACAGGCCGGAGGCGACGACGACAGGTTTGCCCGGCGCACGGCGGTCCGACTCGGCGATGACCTCGTCCGCGAAACGGGAGACCCAGTCGGTCTCGGTGCTGCTCTGGGCGCTCTGAGCCACGTCACGTCCTTCTATCTCGTCTGCCGGCCCGTATGCCGAATGCCGGATGCCGGCCTAGGCCATTCTCCCAGACGAAGGGGCCCGCTCCGGGGTTGCTTTTCTCCCGCGAAATGGGGAGGCCCCCCGTGGGATACTCGTCACTCGTAGGAACACCCAGTACCAGGAACACCCAGTACCGGGAGCACCCGGTACCCGGTACCCAGACTCACAGGAACGGCAGCTCATGGCCTCGGTCCCTTCCCTCGCTTCCTCCGTCGACCAGCGTGTCTCGGCCGCCCTCGTCTCCGCCCTGCCGGAGGCCGGTGCCGCCGACCCGCTGCTGCGACGAAGCGACCGGGCCGACTTCCAGGCCAACGGCATCCTGGCGCTCGCGAAGAAGGCGAAGGCCAATCCGCGTGAGCTGGCGGCGACCGTGCTGGAGGGCCTGGACAAGGGCGGGGTGATCGAGGAGATCGAGGTCTCCGGCCCCGGCTTCCTCAACATCACCGTCTCCGACCGCGCCATCGTCGAGACGCTGGCCGCGCGGGCCGCCGACGACCGGCTGGGCGTGCCGGTCAACCCGGCCGCCGGCACCACGGTGATCGACTACGCGCAGCCGAACGTGGCCAAGGAGATGCACGTCGGCCACCTGCGGTCGGCGGTCATCGGCGCGGCGATGGTGGAGATCCTCGAGTTCACGGGCGAGACGGTGGTCCGGCGCCACCACATCGGCGACTGGGGCACCCAGTTCGGCATGCTCATCCAGTACCTGATGGAGCACCCGCACGAGCTGGACCACAAGGCGGCGGCGTCCGACGCGGAGACCTCGGGCGAGGAGGCGATGTCGAACCTGAACCGCCTCTACAAGGCCTCGCGCGCGCTCTTCGACTCCGACGAGGAGTTCAAGACGCGGGCCCGGGCCCGGGTGGTGGACCTCCAGGCCGGCGACGCCGAGACCCTCGCGCTGTGGCAGCGGTTCGTGGACGAGTCGAAGATCTACTTCTACTCGGTCTTCGACAAGCTGGACATGGACATCCAGGACCCGGACATCGTGGGCGAGTCCGGCTACAACGACATGCTGGTGGAGACCTGCCGGCTGCTGGAGGAGTCGGGCGTGGCCGTCCGCTCCAACGGCGCGCTGTGCGTGTTCTTCGACGAGTACAAGGGCCCGGACGGCAACCCGACCCCCCTGATCGTCCAGAAGTCGGACGGCGGCTTCGGCTACGCGGCCACCGACCTGTCGGCGATCCGTGACCGGGTGGGCCACCTCAAGGCGAGCACGCTGCTGTACGTGGTGGACGCGCGCCAGTCCCTGCACTTCAAGATGGTCTTCGAGACCGCCCGCCGGGCCGGCTGGCTGAACGAGGACGTCCACGCCCACCAGCTGGCCTTCGGCACGGTGCTGGGCGCGGACGGCAAGCCGTTCAAGACCCGTGAGGGCGAGACGGTGCGGCTGGTGGACCTCCTGGACGAGGCGGTGGACCGGGCGACGTCGGTCGTCCGCGAGAAGGCGGAGAAGGTCGGCCTGACGGAGCAGGAGATCGTCGAGAACGGCCGGTACGTGGGCATCGGCGCGGTGAAGTACGCCGACCTGTCGACGTCGGCGGCGCGGGACTACAAGTTCGACCTGGACCAGATGGTCTCGCTCAACGGCGACACGTCCGTGTACCTCCAGTACGCGTACGCCCGGATCCGCTCGATCCAGCGCCGGCTGCCCGACGTGACGCCCAAGGCGCACCCGGAGCTGAAGCTGGCCCCGGCGGAGCGCGCCATGGGCCTGCACCTGGACGCCTTCGGCGAGCTGGTGGCGGATGCGGCCAAGGAGTACGCGCCGCACAAGCTGGCCGCGTACCTGTACCAGCTGGCCTCGCACCTGACGGCGTTCTACGACCAGTGCCCGGTCGCCCAGGCCGAGACGGCGGAGCTGCGGGAGAACCGCCTCTTCCTGATCGACCTGACGGCCCGCACCCTGTCGAAGGGCATGGCCCTGCTGGGCATCCGCACCCCCGAGAAGCTCTGACTCTGACCCCTCGGGGCCGCGTCCCGTAGACCGTGAAGGCACCGCCGGCGCCCGCGCCGCCGGTGCCTTCGCGCTCTGCGAGCGCGCTCCGCGGGCGGGCCGCTCAGCCGAGGATGCGCCGTACGGGCTGCCCGGTGACCCGGGCGATGGTCTCGAAGTCGTTGTCCTGGTGCAGGACGGTCAGCCGGTGGTGCTGGGCGATCACCGCCACGAGCAGGTCGACGGGGCTCGCGCACTGGTGGGCTCCCGCGTCCGCCAGTCGCTGCTGGAGGGCCGCCGTGTCGTCCCAGACCGCATCGCGTGCCGGCCAGTACGGGAACACCGAGCGGAGCAGGCCGTCGGCCTCGTAGTAGGCGGCCCGGCCGCCCACCGCCCGCAGGTACTCCTGACGGACCGGCTCGCACAGGCCCACACGCCCGGACTCGATGAGCCTGTCCCATTCAGGTCCGGCCTGGCGCCGGTACACGTGCACCAGAGCGCTCGTGTCGATGAGAAAGCTCTCGCTCACGCAGCCGACTGCCCTGTGGCCTCCGGGCCCTCGGCCTCCGGGCCGTTGGTCTCCGTGTCTCCGGAGTCGCCGTAGCCGATCACCCCGAAGTCGATCTCGCCGTCGTCGACCATCTGCCGCATCCGCTCGATCGCGGCGGCCCGGCGCCGACGGTCGGCGACCTCCCGGAGCGCGGCGTTCACCGTGTCCTTCTTCGTCGTCGTTCCGAGGAGCTGGGCGGCCTCGGCGAGCGCCTCGTCGTCCAGGTCGATCACCGTTCTGGACATGGCGGCCTCCGAAGGAAGTCGGCGTATATACGATTCCCAAACAAGATATCACCGCCCGCCCTCCCTCGGATGGCGGGATTCCACCCCCGGTGGCCGGGTAGGGAAGGCCCGTCCTTCCCCGCCCCACCCCCCTGGAGGCCCCGTGCCAGAGAAGAACGGCCCCTACCTGCCCGGCACCCCCTGCTGGGTCGACCTGATGGTTCCCGACCAGCAGGCCGCGATCGACTTCTACTGCGACCTGTTCGGCTGGCAGGGCCAGGTCGGCCCGGCCGAGACCGGCGGCTACGCCGTCTGCTCGCTCAAGGGCAAGCCGGTGGCCGGGATCATGGCCGCCATGAACCCGGACGGCAGCGTGCCGGACCCGATGCCGCCGTCGGTGTGGACGACGTACCTGGCCACGGACGACGTGGACGCCACGCTGACCTCCATCGGCGACGAGGGCGGCAAGGTGGTCATGCCCGCCATGGACGTGACGACCATCGGCCGGATGGCGGTCGTGGCCGACCCGCAGGGCGCGGTGTTCGGGCTGTGGCAGGCCGGGGAGTTCACCGGCGCGGGGATCGTCAACGAGCCGGGCGCGGTGATCTGGAACGAGCTGAGCACCAGCGACACGGACGCGGCGGGCGGCTTCTACCGCAAGGTCCTGCCGATCACGCCGGCCCCGGCGGAGATGGAGGGCGCGGAGGGGTACACGGAGCTCAAGGTCGGCGGGCGCGGGGTGGCCGGGATGATGAACCTGGACAAGGTCCCGCCGGGCACGCCGCCGCACTGGCTGACGTACTTCCAGGTGGACGACGTGGACAGCGTGTCCGACGCGGCGGTCCGCGCGGGCGGCAACCTGCTCCAGCCGCCGTTCGACATGGTGGCGGGCCGCATGGCGGTCCTGTCGGACCCCCAGGGCGGCGTCTTCGCCATCATCACGGAACCGAACCCGGAACAACCGGCCTGACGCCCCCGCCAGGCGGTCCCATTCAGCCCGGCCCCAATCCGGCTCCGCCGGGCCCCCTCCAGCGCCACCGGGCACCAACCCGGCCCCGCCGGCGTTTGAGGCGCGGGGGGCCGGGGGCGGAGCCCCCGAAACCCTGCCCCACCGGGCCCCCTCCAGCGCCACCCGGCACCCAACCCAGCCCCGCCGGCGATTGGCGCAGAGGGCCCGGGGGCGGCGCCCCCGAGACCCTTAGGCCCCGCCACCCCCGGCGCGCCGCCGCACAAGGGCCTCCAGGCCGTCCAGGATCCGCTCCAGCCCGAAGCTGAACTCCGCATCCGGCGCGTCCGCCCCGCCCAGCACCCCCGACCGCAGCAACCGCGTCACGGCAGGGTGCCGGTCCGGATCCGTCAGCACGGTCAGCGTGTTGGTGTAGCGCGCCAGCACCTGGTCCGGCGACACCCCGCTCTTGATGATGGCGTCCATCATGTCGGCCATCAGCGTCGCCTCGTTCCGCACGAGGCCCCCGACCAGCATCAGCGCCGAGAGCTTCTCGCCCTCCTCCAGCCCCGAGTGCGCCAGCGCCGCGAGCCCCCGCTCCATCCAGGCGACCTGGTTCGGCGTCGCGGGCGGCCCGGTGATCGGGATGCGCAGGATCCAGGTGTTCTGCTGGAGCATCGCCCGCTGCTGGCAGGCCCATTCGCCGAACGCCGCACGCCAGCCACCGGGCCCGCCCGGGTCCGCCGAGGCCGGCGGCGGCTGACCCACGCCCACGTCCGCCATCAGCACGTACAGCTCGTCCTTCGCCGCGACGTACCGGTACAACGACATGGTCGAGGCGCCGAGTTCCTTGGCGACCCGCCCCATCGACACGGCCTCCACGCCCTCGGTCGCCGCGAGCCGCACGGCCGCCGCCACGATCCGGTCGAGGGTCAGCGCGGGCCGCGGCCCCTTCGTACGGCGTTCCCGCAGCCCCCAGGCCACCTCCAGGCTCGCCTCGCCCTGACGGGAGCCCCGCGATGACCACCCCGACCGCCGCCGCCCGCCCCCCGGCCGCCCGCCCCGCCGCCGGGGCCGCCGCCCCCGCCCGTACGGCCACCCCGCGCACGGTCGCCGCCCGCACCATGGCCGCGCGCAGTCTGAACATCAGCCGCCGCAGCCCGGACGCGCTGATCACCGCGCTGATGCTGCCGGTCATGCTGATGCTGATCTTCGTGTACTTCTTCGGCGGCGCCATCGACACCGGCACCGCGTACGTCACCTACGTGGTCCCCGGAGCGATGCTGCTCTGCGCCGGCTTCGGCGCCGCCTCGACCGCCGTCAGCGTCGCCGACGACATGAGATGCGGCATCATCGACCGCTTCCGCGCCCTCGACATCGGCGGCATCCCCATCCTCGCCGGCCACGTCACCGCCTCGGTGCTGCGCAACCTGGTCTCCACCACCCTGGTGCTGGCCGTCGCCCTCGCCATCGGCTTCCGCCCGCAGGCCGGTCCCCTGGCCCTGCTCGCCGCCGCCGGCCTCCTGACCGCGTACATCACGGCCATCTCCTGGCTCGCGGCCGCGCTGGGCCTGGCCGCCAAGTCGCCCGAGGCGGCAGGCGGGTTCACCTTCCTGATGATGTTCCTGCCCTACCCCTCCAGCGCCTTCGTCCCCATCCACACCATGCCCACCTGGCTCCACGGCTTCGCCGAGCACCAGCCGCTGACCCCGGTCATCGAGTCCCTGCGCGCCCTGCTCCTGGACCGGGACCCGGGCACCACCCCCTGGGTGGCGCTGGCCTGGTGCGCCGGCATCACGCTGGCCGCCCTGGCCCTGACGGCGCTCCTGTTCCGCCGCCGCACGGCCTGAGGCTCCGGCGGGCGCCGAGACCCTGGTCCCCTCCACGTCGGGCGTCGGAGGGGTTCCGGGGTCATCCCGTCAGCCCTCACTGTCCTTCCGTGCCGGGACGGCCTGTCAAGAGCGCTCCTTCGTCGCGTCGCTGCGCGATTCCGCTTCGCTCCACTCCTGACAGGCCGTCCCGTCCCGGAAAGACAAGGACTGTCGGGACGCCCCCGAAAGAACGAGAGGTCGGCACTCCACCAAGCCGGGGTGTCGAAGGTCTGCCCAGGAGCCAGGCCAGTCCGTTTCCCGGCACGCCAGGGTGCGCCGGCCGCCCCCTGGGAAGGGCACGCGCCAGATCGCTACGCGCTCCTGCCGGCATAGCGGGCGCGGACCGGCCGTGGCCGGACTGAGGTCGACCCGGACACCCGCCGTCAACGCTCGATGCCGCCGTTGCACGCGGCGACAACAAACCCTGCGCTGTCCGCTAACGACCGGGCACCACCGCCGTCGGCACACTTCAGGAGTCGGCTGCTCCCCACACGCCCGTCCGCGGCGGCGGAGGACGCACCGGCAGCACCGCACATCGGCACCACATGTCCGCACGACGTCCGATCGACGGTCCGAACGACAAGGGGAACCGCAATGCGCAGGACGCACAAGCTCGCACTGTCCGCCGTGATGGCCGGCGCCGCATTCTTCGCCATGGCCGCTCCGGCCTCGGCCTCGTCCATCTCCACCCCGGGAGGCGGCGCCTTCGCCTACTACGACCCGAACAGGAACATGTTCGGCCTCCAGGACTCCAAGTCCGACGGGAACAGCGTCTTCATCGAGTACTGGGTCAACAACAAGAAGCAGCCCCGAATCGTGAACTACAACGGCAGCGGCTCGTGGCGCGACTACTACATCAGCGGCGACGGCCAGCCCCTGCGCTGGAAGCTCTGTGTCGACATCTCGTGGTCCCCGGACGTCTGCTCCGGGACCCTCTACGAGACGGTCTGACCGGCACCAAGACCGGTTCCTGTTCCGGTCCGGCAAGCCGACCCGTCACACGCTGAGGCCGTCCGCCCTCCCCTACGCGCTGCGTGAGGGATTCTCATCCAGGCACTCAGGCCTCTGATGCCCGTCTGGCGATATGCGGCGCGCAGGCAGCGGGGGGTGCGGGCCCGGAAATGATCGCCATAGTGTGACAATCCAGGCATTCTGAGGGCTCTGGAGAGACCCCCGCGCGGAGTGGATCAGATGACCTCCCGCCAGTGCCCATCTCTCGCAACTTCCGGCCCCGGCAGGCTCCCTGCGGCTCCTTGGGGCTCCTGAAGAGGCTTCCGGCCCAAAACCGGGCCGCAGCCGCCCATCCGCAGGAGCGCGTAGCGATCGATGGCGGCCTGTGTCCGGGCACAGGCGGGCCGGAGACGCTGAGAGGCAGGAGCGCGTAGCAATCGGGCGCGCCCCCTCGCCAGGGGCCGGCTTCCGCACCTGGCGGGAGGGGAAACCTGCTGGCCGGGCCACTGGGTGGGCCTTGGAACCCCTCGCCTTGGTGAATTGCCGACCTCCCGTTCTTTCGGGGGCGTCCCGACAGTCCTTGTCTTTCCGGGACGGGACGGCCTGTCAGGAGTGGAGCGAAGCGGAATCGCGAAGCGACGCGACGAAGGAGCGCTCTTGACAGGCCGGCCCGGCACGGAAGGACAGTCAAGGACTGACGGGATGACCCCGGAACCCCCACAACGCCCAACGTGAAGGGGACAAACGTCCTCAGCGCCCGCCGAAGCGCCTGACCAGCCAGTCCCACGCCCGCCGCCACCGCCTCCGGCGGCTGGCGGCTCCGCGCTGGGCGTTCTCGTACGCCTCCCGGGCGAGCGCCGCCCGTTCGTCGTCGCCGGCCTGATCGAAGAGCGCTTGCGCGGCGAGGAAATGCCGTGCGGCCGCGCCGAAGTCGCCCGTCCACTCGACGGTGAGACCGAGCGCCGCAAGCACCGCTCCCCGCAGCGCCGCGTCATCGGCCCCGTCACACAAGGAAAGGGCGTGCCCCAGCTCCGTCAGCGCCGCCGCTGACTCTCCCCGGGCCGACAGAACACCGCCCAGTTCGGCCCGGCTCACCACCTCGCTATGGAGGTCTCCGACCGCCGAATGGGCCTCGATAGCCGCCCTCAGCACCACCAGGAACTCGTCGTACCTCCCCGCGTCTTCGAGGACCGTCCCGAGCGTGCCTGCCACGACGCGGACCCGGTGCCAGTCCGGAACGCTCCTGTACATGGCCAGAGCCAGCTGGTAAACGGGAATGGCCTCGGCGGGATATCCGGCCCTCACCACCCCGGCCGCGAGGCTGTCATGTGCCTGTGCGGCCTCCAGTACCGCCCCCTGTTCCAGCAGGAGAGCCACACTCTCCTGATGCATCGTCAGCGCTTCTTGCAAGCGGCCCTGCTCCATCAGGATGGCGCGGAGGCTCGCCAGTACCGTGCCTTCGTGCCGCCGCGCACCGAGTCTGCGGTAGATCGCGAGGGCGTCCTCATTGGCGACGACCGCCTCGGTCAGCAGACCAGCCTCTCTCCTCGCCTCCGCGAGATTGAACAGTGCGGCGGCCTTGTTCTCGGTGTCGTCCTCTTCACCGTAGAAGGCGGCGACCTGCTCCAGAAGTTCACATGCTTCCTCCAGTCGAGAGGCCTGCCGCAGGGCCACCCCGATCCGGCTCAGGACAGCATGCTCGGTCCTGCTCTTTCCGATCCGCCGCGCCTCCGCCAGGGCGACCCGCCCGATCGCGATCGTGTCCTCGAACAGCCCCCTTCGGATCAGATGGTCGGCCAGGTACGTGGCAAGGAAGATCGCTTCCTTCGGTCTGCCGACGGCCACGCAGAAGGGCACCACGGCGAGCAAGTTGGCCCGCTCCGTGTCGAGCCACCGCAGAGCGGTCCCAGGATCGGAGAAACGCGCCGCTTGCCCGTCGGGATCTGCGTCGACAGCGCTCTGGGCCCCGTACAGGAACCCCGTGTAGAGCGACAGGAGGCAGTCCACGGCCACGTTCCACCCGTCGGCCGCAGCCTCCCGCTTCGCGTGCCCAGCGGCGTAGAGCCGGACGAGGTCGTGCATGCGCCAGCGATCGGACCCGCGCGGCTGCTCCGTGAGCAGCCCCGCACCAGCGAGCGCGGCCAGCAGCGTCCTTGTGCTGCTGGACCCGTCCCGCACCGCGTCCCGCCCGAGCCTGAGCACCGCGGCCGTGGTGGTCGCCACGTCCGGTCCCGGGTTCGCCGTCAGCAGCCGTAGCAGCCGTGCCTGATCGGCCGGCAGCCGCGCGTACGACAGGTCGAACGCGGCCCGGACCCCCGTCGGCACCCCGGCCCGGTCCTTCGGGCTCAGCGCCTCCAGCCGCGTCCGGGCATCGGCCAGCTGCGCGGCGAACTCGGCGCACCGCATCCCCGGATCCCCCGCCAGTACGGCCGCCGCCACCGTCAGCGCCAGCGGCAGCCGTCCGCAGTGCCCCGCGATCTCCGCCAGCGCCCCGGCTTCCGCGTCCGGACGCGGGTCGTCCGCCCACACCCGGCGCAGCGCGTCCGCCACCAGCTCCGCCGCCGCCCGCTCCGGCAGCCCGTACAGCGCCAGCACCCGCGCCCCGAAGTCCGGCGCCACCAGCCGGTCCCGCGAGGTCACCAGCAACCGGTGCGCCTCGCCCGGCGGCACCAGGTCCCGGACCTGCCCGACCTCCCCCGCGTCGTCGGCGACGATCAGGACCCGCCGCCCCGCCTCGGCCCGCGCCGCCAGCTCCGACCGGTACCGCGCCAGCCGCCCCTCCGCCGTCGCGGGCAGCTCCGCGTCCCGTACGCCCAGCTCACCCAGCAGCGTGTCGACGGCCTGCCCGATGCCCACCGCCCCGCCGGGGTCGTACCCGCGCAGGGCCACGAACAGCACCCCGCCCTCGAACCACCCGAGCTCCGCGGCCCGCTCGGCCACGTGCACGGCCAGCGCGCTCTTGCCCACCCCGGCCAGCCCCGCCACCACCACGGCCCGCCTCGCGCTGTCCGGCGCCAGCACCCCGAGCAGTTCCTCGACCTGTGCGGTACGCCCGACCAGCGCGACCGGCCCCTCGGGCAGCGCCCGGGGCGCCACCCCATCGGGCTCGGGCCCGTAGTAGTCACGGCCGACGAAGTACTGGTTGACCTGCCCGCCCCGGTCGGCCCGCGCCCCCTGCTCCACCTGCCCGGACTCCACTACGGCTCCTCACGCCGCCCGGCACCCGGCGCCCGGCGCGTCCGTCCACCGGTCTGCCGGATCCGCGCGTCCCCGGAGGCGTCGGCCCACTGGTCCACCCGGTCCGGAGCGTCGGCCCCGCCGCTCTGGGTGATCTGCGCACCGCCCGACGCCCGTGCCCGTTGCCGTACCGAGCGGCCGCCCCCGCCCCCGGCGGCCCACCAGGCCCCGGCGGCCACGGCGGCGGCCGCCACGGCCCCGGCGAAGGCACCGGCGACCGCGACGGCGTCGCTGTCCTTGTCCGGCAGCCAGCCGAACGGATCCGCACGGGCGAGCGCGAAGCACACCCCGAACACCACGGCCGCCGCTGCCACGACGACCGCCCACCGCATCGATCGAGCCATACGCCCACGATCCCACCGGGGTACTGCACTCGGCAGCCGTATGACGCAACCTCACATCAGCCTCGGGTCACCCCGCGAACTCGCACCACACCACCTTCCCCGGCGACCTCGCACCCACCCCCCACGCATCCGCCACCGCCGCCACCAGCAGCAGCCCGCGCCCGTGCTCGTCCGACGCCCCCGCCCCGGCCCCGACCCGGGGCAACCCGCCACCGCTGTCGTGTACTTCGACCCGCACCACGCCCTCGAAGCGCAGCAGCCGCAGGCGGTAGCCGCGGCCCGGGGGTACGCCGTGCAGCAGGGCGTTGGTGGCCAGTTCGCTCACGCAGAGCAACATCTCGTCCCGGCGCGATGTCACACCCCACGCGTCAAGCGTGACAGCCGTGAACTCCCTGGCAGCGCCCACTGTTTGACGGCTGCGCGGGTAGAGTCGGTCCCGCATCAGAGCGGGTTGAATATTTACGTTCACGCCCCGATCGTCGCGATGCGTGACTAGCGTGGCTGAGACGAACAACCCGTACTCCTCGCCGAGTACGGGTTGGTACGGCCTAGTTCCACGTCTCCAGTGGGGAGCCCCCAGTCATGCCACCACGGAAGCGGCCACGGCCCAACGCCACAGCGATGAAGATGGTCGGCGCACTCGTCGCCACGGCCCGCATCGCCGCCAAACTCACCCAGCGCGCGCTCGCCGAACTCGTCCCGATGGACGTCGAGACCCTGGCCTCCATCGAGCAGGGCCGGCGCGTCCTGATGCCGGACGTCGCCGAGAAACTCGACCGGATCCTGCGCCTGCCCGGCCTCCTGACGGTCGCCGCGAACGGCCTGCCCGAGGTCGACACGATCCCGGCCTGGGCGGAGGAGTACATGGAGCGCGAGTCCGAGGCCCTCGCGCTGTCCTGGTACGACACCCTGACCATCCCGGGTCTGCTCCAGACCGAGGCGTATGCCCGCGCGGTCTTCCGCTGCCGCGTCCCGTACGTCGGGGAGGAGAAGATCGAGCTCCAGACCGCCCGCCGGATGAAGCGTCAGGAGATACTGCGCCGTCCGGCCCCGCCCACCCTCAGCTTCATCATCGCGGAGGCGGCCATCCGCGACCGGATCGGCGGGGTGGAGGTCTTCCGTGAGCAGCTCCGGCACCTGCGCGAATGCGCCGACCACCCCAGCATCTCCATCCAGGTGCTGCCCCTGGGCGTCACCGCCCACGCGGGCCTCGCAGGCCCGTTCACGCTCCTGGAGACCCCCGAACACCAGTACCTCGCCTACTCGGAAACCCAGCGCGGCAGCATCCTCGTCCGGGACCCCAACGAGGTCAGCATCCTCCAGCAGAAGTATGCGATGCTGCGGTCACAGGCCCTCAACTGCGAAGCGACGAAGGACCTGTTCGACCAGCTGCTAGGAGAGCTATGAGCACCGAACTCACGTGGTTCAAGTCCAGCTACAGCGGCAGCGAGGGCGGCGCGTGCCTGGAAGTCGCCGCCACCTGGCGCAAGTCCAGCTACAGCAGCGACGAGGGCGGCCAGTGCGTCGAAATGGCCACCTGCGCCGCCGACCGAGTGCACGTGCGGGACTCCAAGGTCCCGCACGGCCCCACTCTCACCCTTTCCCCTTCGACGTGGTCGCACCTCACTCAGTGGGTCAGCGGGTAGGAGTGCCTGCCCGTTGCCTCGTCGATCTCGGTGTGTGCCTTGCTGAGCAGCTGGGACGCGAGATCCATGAGCGCACGGGCGCCCGCGATCTCCTCTCCGACCCGTAGCTGCTCCGGGTCGGAGGGGTGGCGCATGGCATAGCCACGCGCCTTCAGCTCGGTGCCGTCACCGAGTCTGAGCATGGCCGCCGCGCTGGTGCGGTGGCCTTCCTCGGAGAACTCCATTTCCACATGCCACCCGACGAGCGTGGGCATCGCGGACCACCTCCAGAGGTCGACCTCTATCCCTCCAGGGTGCGCCCACCCCTCCGCTACGGCCAGTCGATCAGACCCCAGAAGACGACGTAGTTGACCACCACGAAGCCCGGCGCCCACAGCGCGAGCGCCACGCGCCGGGCGGCGTACCGCCGCTGCCAGGGCAGCGCCCACGTCGCGATCAGCAGCACCAGGACGATCACCAGCCCGCCGCCGAAGATCGGGAACGCGGTCTCGAAGCTGGCGTCGAACCGGTCGCTGTCCGCCTCCCCGCACGAGTCGCAGGCCATCGGGGACAGCCCGGCGACGAAGAGCGAGAGCAGGCCCAAGGGCAGCGTCAGCAGCGTGCTGAGCAGCGGCGCGATGTAGGCGCGCCGGTCACGGGCGGTGTCAGGGGCGGTGTCACGGGTGTCGGCGAGGTGCGTCGAGGTCATGGCCCCAGCAAACCGTTCCGCACGGCCCCGGGCATGAGTCGCGGTACTCATCCGACGTACTCACTCATCCGCCGTGCTCACTCACCCGCGCGCGACGCCCCCTCCGCGTTGCGCGAGATCCGGGTGAGCAGGTCGCGTACGGCGGCCGCCTCGGCCTCGGACAGCCCCTCGGCGAGCCGGGCGTCGAGCTGCGCCACCAACGCGTCGGCCTGGGCGAAGACTTCCTTGCCGCGTTCGGTCAGCCGGATCTCGATCAGCGTGCCGTGGATCGGGTGCGGGGTGCGCGCGACCAGGCCGCGCGCCTCCAGCCGGCCGAGCAGGCTGTTCATGGTCTGCGGGGTGACCGACAGCCGCCGTGCGAGCTCGGCGGCGTTGATCCCGGGGTTGTCGCTCAGCACGGCCAGCGCGCCCTGCTGCGCGGCGGTGATGCCCGCCTCGCGCACCGCTGCCTCCTTCGCGGCCTGGGTCGCGCGCTCGGCCTGCTTGATGAAGACCAACAGTCGCTCGGAGTAGTGCATGCGCCGAGTGTAGGAGCGACGGGCAGCCACCACCAAGACAGCGGTGAGCTTGCGTAAGCCTATTCGCATGCTGTTAGCTGCATGCGTACGAACACCAGCACGCACCAACCCACCCAAGGAGTGCCTGATGACGGCTGCCCGGATCCGCCCCGCTCTCAGCAACGACCTCGCCCGCTCGATCGTCGACGCCGCCCTCGCCGCCGCCCGGGAGACCGACCTGCTCTTCTCCGTCGCGGTGGTCGACGAGTCCGGCCACCTGAGTGCCTTCGCCCGCCAGGACGGCTCGGGCCTGATGACCATCCAGATCGCCCAGGACAAGGCCTACACCGCGGCCGCCTTCGGGCTGAGCACCACCGACTGGCACGAGCTCGCCGAGAACGACGCCCAGCTGTCGGCGGGCGCCCGGACCGGGATCGACCGCCTCGTCACCTTCGGCGGCGGGCTGCCGATCGTCGTCGACGGGCACCTCGTCGGCGGGATCGGGGTCTCCGGCGGGCACTGGTCGGACGACGTGAAGATCGCCGAGGCCGGCCTGGCCGCCATCCCGGCGTAGCTCCCCGCGCGACTGCCCGCGTGCGCAACTCCCCCTGGCCGCAACGGACGTAAGACTTCCGTAACCGGCCAACCGGGAGGTGAGAGGGGCGGTGCGTGATCGACTGTGAGGACCTTCCCGCAGCACTCACCCGCAGCACTCACCGAGAGGCGACACATGAAGCGCGACCGCGCACGGTCCGGACGTCTGGGCCGGGTGGCCACCACCGGTGCCCTCGGCGCCGCCCTCGCCCTGGCCTTCGTGAGCCCGGCGTTCGCCGTCGACAACGGGGGCGGCATGGCGACGCCCGCGCAGCCCAAGACGAACAGCCCCGCCACCGCCTATGGCTCCATCTACGGGTCCACCCCGCAGAACCGCATGGGCACGATCTGGGCGGGCACCAAGGTCGACATGCGGTGCTGGGCGGACGGCGCCTGGGCCAACGGCACCAACCGCTGGTTCTTCGTCCACGCGCCCGGCGTCAGCACGAACGGCACGTCGGTCCGGGTCTCCGGCTGGATCAACGCCAACAAGGTCTCGAACCAGAAGGTCGTCCCGCACTGCTAGGACAGTGCCCCTAGGGCAGCGCCCCACCCCCGTGACGCCGTGACCTGCCGGTCACGGCGTCACGGGCGTACCGGCGGCAGAGGACCGTGACAAATGACAGGACCGGGCCCGCCCCGCCCGCCTACGCTCACCCCATGCCCAGCCCGCAGACCCTCACCGCGTACGCCAGGACCAACGCCTTCCAGTCCGCGTTCGCCCGCCGCGCCGCCGAGCGGACGGTCGACGTACCGGGCGGCTTCGCCGCGCTCGACGACACGTACGCGCACTCGCGCGCGAACAACCAGGTGTTCATCGACGGGGCCCCCGGCTCCCTGGATCCCCGCGCCCTCCCGGCGGTCGTGGACGAGGTGCTCGCCCACCTGCCGCACCGGATGGTGTCGGTCCTGGACGACGCGACGGGCCGGGCCTGCGCGCCGTACCTCACGGAGGCGGGGTACACCCACTCCCGGTACGTCGTCATGCTCCACGAGGGCCCCGTCCCCGCGGCGGGCGCGGTGCGCGCGGCGCGTGCGGCGGGTGCGGCGGCCCCGGCCGGGCCCGTCGGCCTGGAGGCCCTGCGCCGGCCGCTCGCCCGCCGCTGGCGCGGCTTCCTGCCCGTCGCCGGCGACGAGGAGATCCACCACCTCGTCGAACGCCGGCAGACCCGCCTGCGCGGCGCGGACTCCGTCCGCTTCATCGGCGCCCGCACACCGGACGGCGAGGTCGCCGCGTGGGCGGACCTCTACGCGGACCCGGCCGCGGGCACCGCCCAGATCGAGGACCTGGTCACCTCCGAGGCCCACCTCGGGCAGGGCTACGGCACCGCGGTCCTGCACGCGGCGCTGCGCCTGGCGGCGCACCTGCCGACCCGCTTCCTGATCGCGGACGCGGACGACTGGCCGCGCCACTGGTACGCCCGCCACGGCTTCACCGTGATCGGCCACAGCCACAACTTCGACCGCTCATAGGCCCCGTGGGCGCGTGCTGTCGGTGCCAGGGGCGAAGATGGCCCGCATGAGCCACGTGATCAGCATGAAGACCGCCACGATGAGCCGCATCCTCGCCTACCTCCCGGTGGCGGGCGAGCTGACGGACAACCAGGAGCGGGTCCTCGGCATCATCCGCGAGCACGCCCGCGCCGGCCAGGCCTCGCTGGACCACGAGGGCATCGACTGGGGCATCACCGTGCCCGAGGCCCTGGAGCACCTCCTGGCCGGCCGCCCGGAGGCGACGGGCCCGTACGTGGGCAACGCGTACTACACGGCCCTGCAGAACATCATCGAGTGCCACGGCTCGGACCCGACCGACGTGGGCGTCTACTCCAAGCCGTCCACGTTCTTCGGGCTCCTGGACGAGGAGCTGGCCGGCCTGGGCGTCCCGGCCGACCTGCTCCCGCACGGCTTCCTCTACGCGGGCGTCCCCGAGGAGATCCCCTTCCCCATCCCGTCCCCGCTGGACGGCTACCCGGCCATCGGGCACCTGCCGATGGCCCGGCTGAAGGAGGTCATCGACGCGTACAACGCGGTGCTGGACCGCCTGGACGGCTCGTTCACGTACGACCTGAAGCAGCTGCTGGAGCTGCTCCAGGTCGAGTACGACGAGCTCCAGACGTCCCTGAAGTACGGCCACGCCCCGGACGCGATCCTGTTCTGGATCCAGGGCTGAGACCCGCCCCCGGCCCCGCTCAGCGCTCCTGGCGCAGCCAGCCGGCCGCCTCGGTCGCCCAGTACGTCAGGATCGTGTCCGCGCCAGCCCGCTTGATGCCCATCAGGGTCTCCATGACGGCCCGGTCGCGCTCGATCCAGCCCTTCTCGGCGGCCGCCTCGACCATCGCGTACTCGCCGCTGATCTGGTACGCCGCCACCGGCACGTCCACGGCCTGCGCGACCCGGTGGAGGATGTCGAGGTAGGGGCCGGCCGGCTTGACCATCACCATGTCGGCGCCCTCCTCCAGGTCGAGCGCCAGCTCCCGCAGCGACTCGCGCGCGTTCGCCGGGTCCTGCTGGTACGTCTTGCGGTCGCCCTGGAGGGAGGAGGCGACGGCCTCGCGGAAGGGCCCGTAGAAGGCCGACGAGTACTTCGCCGTGTAGGCCAGGATCGCCACGTCCTCGTGCCCGGTCTCGTCCAGCGCGTCCCGGATGACGCCGACCTGGCCGTCCATCATCCCGCTGGGCCCCACGACGTGGACGCCCGCGTCGGCCTGGACCTGCGCCATCTCCGCGTACCGCTCCAGCGTCGCGTCGTTGTCGACACGGCCCTCGGCGTCCAGCACCCCGCAGTGGCCGTGGTCGGTGTACTCGTCCAGGCACAGGTCCGACATGATGACCAGGTCGTCCCCGACCTCCGCCTTCACGTCACGGATCGCGACCTGGAGGATCCCGTCCGGCTCGGTGCCCGCCGTACCGAGGGCGTCCTTGTTCTCGTCCGCCGGGACCCCGAAGAGCATGATCCCCGCGACGCCCGCCTCGACCGCCTCGACCGCCGCCTTGCGCAGCGTGTCACGGGTGTGCTGGACGACGCCCGGCATCGCCGAGATCGCCAGCGGCTCGCTGATGCCCTCCCGTACGAAGGCCGGAAGGATCAGGTCCGAGGGGTGCAGCCGGGTCTCCGCGACCATGCGCCGCATCGCCGGGGTGGTGCGCAGCCGTCGCGGCCGCGAGCCGGGGAAGGATCCGTACGCGCTCATACTCAGTCGCCTCTTCGAGCTTCGAGAACAGTCGGCGTCCAGCGTAGGCCGTCCCCCTCGCCGTGCCCGAAAGCGCCCCGTCCGGCCCCGTTCCCGAAAACGGGTCGGGGCCCGGACGCACCGCGTCCGGGCCCCACACCCTCTTCATCGACCTCAGGTGGTGCGCCGCCTGCGCGCACCCGGCCGGCGCTCGCTCGGCCGGGCGACCGGCTCCCCGGCCTCCCGCGCCGCGTCGCGGCGCGCCGCGCCGTACTCCGCCAGCGCCTCGGCGAGCTTGCCCACGCTCGGCTCCGGCGACAGCACGTCCACGCGCAGGCCGTGCTCCTCCGCCGTCTTGGCCGTCGCCGGCCCGATGCAGGCGATGACCGTCACGTTGTGCGGCTTGCCCGCGATCCCGACCAGGTTGCGCACGGTGCTCGACGACGTGAAGAGAACGGCGTCGAAACCGCCGCCCTTGATCGCCTCGCGGGTGTCCGCCGGCGGCGGCGACGCGCGCACCGTCCGGTAGGCGGTGACGTCGTCCACCTCCCAGCCCAGCTCTATCAGGCCCGCGACCAGCGTCTCCGTCGCGATGTCGGCGCGCGGCAGGAAGACGCGGTCGATCGGGTCGAAGACCGGGTCGTACGGCGGCCAGTCCTCCAGCAGCCCGGCCGCCGACTGCTCACCGCTGGGCACCAGGTCCGGCTTCACGCCGAACTCCACCAGCGCGGCCGCGGTCTGCTCGCCCACCGCCGCCACCTTGATCCCGGCGAAGGCGCGGGCGTCGAGCCCGTACTCCTCGAACTTCTCGCGCACCGCCTTCACGGCGTTGACCGAGGTGAAGGCGATCCACTCGTAGCGGCCCGTCACCAGGCCCTTGACCGCCCGCTCCATCTGCTGCGGGGTGCGCGGCGGCTCCACGGCGATGGTCGGCACCTCGTGCGGCACCGCGCCGTACGAACGCAGCTGGTCGGAGAGCGACGCGGCCTGCTCCTTGGTCCGCGGCACCAGCACCCGCCAGCCGAACAGCGGCTTGGACTCGAACCACGACAGGTCCTCGCGGCGGGCGCAGGCGCTGTGCTCCCCGACCACGGCTATGACCGGGCGCGCGCCCTCCGGCGAGGGCAGGATCTTGCCCTGCTTGAAGACCTGGGCGATCGTGCCGAGCGTCGCCGACCACGTGCGCTGCCGGGTCGTCGTACCGGCGACGGTGACGGTGAGCGGCGTATCGGGCTTGCGCCCGGCCGACACCAGCTCCGCCGCCGCGGCCGCGACCGTCTCCAGGGTCGCGGAGACGACCAGGATGCCGTCGCTCGCGCCGGTCTCGGTCCAGCAGCGGGCCGAGGCGGTGCGGGCGTCGAGGAAACGGACGTCCGCGCCCTGCTTGTCGCGCAGCGGCACACCGGCGTACGCGGGCACGCCCACCGCCGTCGCGACACCGGGCACGACCTCGAAGGGGATCCCCTCCGTGGCGCACGCGAGCATCTCCTCGGCGGCGCTGCCGTCCAGCCCGGGGTCTCCGGTGACGGCACGCACGACCCGCCTGCCGGAGCGCGCGGCCTCCATGACAAGATTGGCGGCGTCCCGGATCACCGGCACCCCGGCGGCTGCTGACAGTTCGTCAGTGACCGTCAGCTGCGGCGTGTCGACGCCCGGGCGGGCGTGCGCGACGACGACTTCGAGCACCTCGGGCTCCGCGATCAGCACGTCCGCGGCGGCCAGGGCCTCCACGGCGCGCAGCGTGAGCAGTCCCGGGTCGCCCGGACCGGCACCGAGGAAGGTGACGCGTCCTTGGGCCACAGCGGCCGGAAACGCGGAGGTGGACGGACTTGAGGGGTTCAAAGCGATCGCTCCCCCATCAGACCGGCCGCGCCCTTGGCCAGCATCTCGTCCGCGAGTTCGCGGCCGAGTGCCATCGCCTCGTCGTACGACTGGGGCACGGGACCGGTGGTGGACAGCTGCACCAGCGTCGAGCCGTCGAGGGTGCCGACGACGCCGCGCAGGCGCATTTCGTTGACAATCTGCCCGTCGGCCAGAAGGTCGGCGAACGCGCCAACGGGCGCGCTGCAGCCGGCCTCCAGGGCGGCGAGCAGGGACCGCTCGGCGGTCACGGCGGCCCGGGTGTGCGGGTCGTCGAGTTCACCGAGGGCGGCGATGAGCTCCGCGTCGGACGCGAGGCATTCCACTGCGAGTGCCCCTTGGCCGGGGGCGGGCAGAACCGTGTCGACCGACAGGTATTCGGTCACTTCGTCGCTGCGCCCGATCCGGTTGAGGCCGGCCGCGGCCAGGACGACCGCGTCCAGCTCGCCGTCGCGCACGTACCCGATCCGGGTGTCGACGTTGCCGCGGATGGCGACGGTCTCGATGCGCTTGCCCAGCGCGCGGGCGTGGTGGTTGAGCTGCGCCATGCGGCGCGGCGAACCGGTGCCCACGCGGGCGCCGTCGGGCAGCTGCTCGAAGGTCAGGCCGTCGCGCGCCACGAGCGCGTCCCGGGCGTCCTCGCGCGGCGGCATGGCCGCGACGACGAGCTCGGCGGGCTGGGCGGTGGGCAGGTCCTTCAGCGAGTGCACGGCGAAGTCGACCTCGCCGCGCACCAGGGCGTCGCGCAGCGCGGTGACGAACACGCCGGTGCCGCCGATCTGCGCGAGGTTCTCCCGGGAGACGTCCCCGTACGTCGTGATCTCCACGAGCTCGACGGGGCGGCCGGTGACGGCCCGCACCGCCTCCGCGACATGGCCGGACTGGGACATGGCCAGCTTGCTTCGCCGCGTGCCGAGCCGGAGCGGCTGGTCGAGACGTGAATTCATGATGCCCGTCCTGGGTCGTCGTTCCTGTCGGCCTGGCTGACGGAGGCCACCGTCTGCGGGTCGAGATCGAAAAGTTCGCGCAGCGCCTCGGCGTACCCGGCGCCGCCGGGCTCGCTGGCGAGCTGCTTCACGCGCACGGTCGGTGCGTGCAGCAGCTTGTCGACGACACGGCGTACGGTCTGCGCCACCTCGGCGCGCTGCCGGTCGTCGAGGTCGGGGAGCCGTCCGTCGAGCCGGGCCACCTCGCCGGCCACGACCTCGGCGGCCATGGCCCGCAGGGCCACCACGGTCGGGGTGATGCGGGCGGCGCGCTGGGCGGCGCCGAAGGCGGCCACCTCGTCCGCGACGATCCCGCGCACGGCGTCGACGTCGGCGGCCATCGGGGCGTCGGCGGAGGCCTCGGCCAGGCTCTCGATGTCCACGAGCCGTACGCCGGGGATCCGGTGGACGGCGGCGTCGATGTCGCGGGGCATGGCGAGGTCGAGCAGCGCCAGCCGTACGGGGGCGGCGCCGCCGTCGGCGACGGCCCGCCCGGCCCGCCGGGGCTGCCGCTGCGCGGCGGCCTCACCCTGGTCGGCCCAGGTCCCGTGCAGCTCCAGCGAACTGGCGTCCACCCCGGCGAGCGCGGCCCGCCCGTCGAGGTCGACGGGGCATTCGTCGGCGACGGCCTCCACGGGCGCGGTGATCGTCCGCGCGGCGCCCCCGTCGGCGAGCCGCCCGAACGTCTGCGCGGCGGCGGCGAGCCGGGCGACGACCTCGTGCTCGCCGTCGGCGGGGCGCTGCCCCGCACCCCGCGCCTCAATCGCCGGCGAGGCTGAGTTTGCCTCCGCCAGCCGCGAGGCCACACCGACCCGAAGGTCGTCCTCCGACGCCCGAGGCACCGGGGGCGCCCCCAGCGCTGCCCGAGGCAGGTCCAGGGCAGCGCCCTGCCCACCCAGCCCGGCCGACCCATCCAGCCCCGCCGACCCATCCAGCCCCGCCGGCGTTTGAGGCGCGGGGTCCGGGGCGGAGCCCAGCCCACCCAGCCCCGCCGGCGTTTGAGGCGCGGGGTCCGGGGCGGAGCCCCGGGAGGGGGTCCGGGAGGGGGTCCGGGGCGCAGCCCCGGTTCCGGGAAGGGGCGGGGTGGGGAAAGAGCCGCCCGCAGGGCCCCCGTCCACCGCAACCGCACCGGCAACCGCATCGGCGTCCAGCACCAGCCCCGTGGCTCCCGTGCACGACACCACCACGTCGACTCGTGTCAGCTCAGCCGGCACGTCCGCCATGGACACGGCCCGGGCGGAAACCTTCTCCCCCAGCAGCTCGACCAGCCGCGCCGCCCGCTCAGCCGTCCGGTTGGCCACCACGATCTCGGCCACCCCGACCCGCGCCAGCGTCGCCGCCGCCAGCGACGACATCGACCCGGCGCCGATCACCAGCGCCCGCTTGCCCGCCGCCCACTCGCCCACCGGCGTGTGCACCGCGAGCTGCTCCAGCCCGAACGTCACCAGCGACTGCCCGGCCCGGTCGATACCGGTCTCCGAGTGCGCCCGCTTGCCGACCCGCAGCGCCTGCTGGAAGAGGTCGTTGATCAGCCGGCCGGCGGTGTGCAGCTCCTGCCCCAGCGCCAGCGCGTCCTTGATCTGGCCGAGGATCTGCCCCTCGCCGATCACCATCGAGTCCAGTCCGCACGCCACCGAGAACAGGTGGTGCACCGCACGGTCCTCGTAGTGCACGTACAGGTACGGGGTGAGCTCCTCCAGAGCGACCCCGCTGTGCTGCGCGAGCAGCGTGGACAGCTCGGCCACGCCCGCGTGGAACTTGTCGACGTCCGCGTACAGCTCGATCCGGTTGCACGTGGCGAGTACCGCCGCCTCGGCCGCCGGCTCCGCCGCCAGCGTGTCGTGCAGCAGCTTCGCCTTCGCGTCGGCGGACAGGGCGGCGCGCTCCAGCACGCTCACCGGCGCGCTGCGATGGCTCAGCCCTACGACCAGCAGACTCATGCCGGCATCACCGCCGGCACGTCACCATCGGGACGGCCCTTGCGCGCCGCCGGCGGTACGGGGGCGGCCGTGCCCGGCGCCGCCTGCGCAGCCGGAGCAGACGCCGCCGAAGCAGACGCCGCCGGAGCGGACGCCGGAGCCGGCGCCGGCGCCGCCGCGTCCTCCCCCGCCTTGCGCTGCTCATGGAACGCCAGGATCTGCAGCTCGATCGAGAGGTCGACCTTGCGCACGTCCACGCCCTCCGGCACCGACAGCACCGTCGGCGCGAAGTTCAGGATGGAGGTGACCCCGGCCGCGATCAGCCGCTCGCTGACCTGCTGGGCCGCACCGGCCGGCGTGGCGATGACGCCGATCGAGACGCCGTTCTCCTCGATGATCTTCTCCAGATCATCGGTGTGCTGCACGGGCATGCCCGCGACCGGCTTCCCGGCCATCGCCGGGTCCGCGTCGATCAGCGCGGCGACCCGGAAACCGCGGGAGGCGAAGCCGCCGTAGTTGGCCAGGGCGGCGCCGAGGTTACCGATGCCGACGATGACGACCGGCCAGTCCTGGGTCAGGCCCAGCTCGCGGGAGATCTGGTAGACGAGGTACTCGACGTCGTAGCCGACGCCCCGGGTCCCGTAGGAGCCGAGGTAGGAGAAGTCCTTGCGCAGCTTCGCGGAGTTGACGCCGGCCGCCGCGGCGAGCTCCTCGGAGGACACCGTCGGGACCGATCGCTCGGAGAGCGCGGTGAGTGCCCGCAGGTACAGCGGGAGCCGGGCGACAGTGGCCTCGGGAATGCCTCGGCTGCGGGTCGCCGGTCGGTGAGTTCGGCCAGTTGCCACGATGCTCCTGCGGGATGAGCGGGGCTGCAGGCGGTCACTTGTCCCAAGACCGCCCCGTCGACAGCAGGCTATGTCTTTGTGAACGCGTGCACAAAGATTGTGTCCGCTTTGTCCGACCAAAGTGACCGGGGTCACGCGCCTCCCCGCCGTGGGGGCGGAACCAAGAACGGGCCGAACCCGTTCAAATCCCGAGGGGGGCAAAACCGTACACACTCCTCATCGATACGCCCCCGAGTCCCCACAAATCGCCCACGATGGTAACCGTGGAACGGGTCAGTCCTCCAACGCCCGCCGCAGCCGGTCGGGGTTCACCCTCCAGAAGGTGTGCTGTTCACCGTCCACCAGCACCACCGGGATCTGCTCCCAGTACAGCCGGTAGAGCTCCTCGTCCTGCGCGATGTCCTTCTTCTCCCACCGCGCGCCCGTCTCGGCACAGACCTTCTCGACCACCTTCTCCGCGTCCTCGCACAGGTGGCACCCCTGCTTCCCGACGAGCGTGACCACCCGGTCCGCGGGACTCTTCTTTTCCTTACGGCGCAGCAAAGGACTCATGCCCTCATTCTCCTCCGCCCGCGTAACACGGGGGCCCCGCAGTGTTCACGCATCCGCATCCCCGCGGTTCGGGAACCACCGAACACAGTGGCTATGCTCGCGTCATGGCCGCTCCCGGATGGCTCACACCCCGTAGGCGCTCCGCGACCGCGCGGAGCGTACTGGCAGGCGAGGCCTCGGCGGAGGCAGCCCGCAAGACCGCGCTGACCGAACCCGCCGGACCGGAGTCCGCGCCGACGTCCGGACCGGAGTCCGGACCGGAGTCCGCGCCGCAGGCCCCGCCCGAGCCGGAGTTCCCGGTCGCCGGCGACGACCTCGCCGCCGCCTTCTTCGACCTCGACAACACCGTCATGCAGGGCGCCGCGATCTTCCACTTCGGCCGCGGACTGTACAAACGCGAATTCTTCCGCCGCCGCGAACTCGCCCGCTTCGCCTGGCAGCAGGCCTGGTTCCGGCTGGCCGGCGTCGAGGACCCCGACCACATGCAGGACGCCCGCGACAGCGCCCTGTCCATCGTCAAGGGCCACAAGGTCTCCGAGCTGATGGCCATCGGCGAGGAGATCTACGACGAGTACATGGCCGAGCGCATCTGGCCCGGCACCCGCGCCCTGGCCCAGGCCCACCTCGACGCCGGACAGAAGGTGTGGCTGGTCACGGCCGCCCCCGTGGAGACCGCCACGATCATCGCCCGCCGGCTGGGCCTGACCGGCGCCCTGGGCACCGTCGCCGAGTCCGTCGACGGCGTCTACACCGGCAAGCTCGTCGGCGAACCCCTGCACGGACCCGCCAAGGCCGAGGCCGTACGGGCCCTGGCCACCGCCGAGGGCCTCGACCTCGAACGCTGCGCGGCGTACAGCGATTCGCACAACGACATCCCCATGCTGTCGTTGGTCGGGCATCCGTACGCGATCAATCCCGACACAAAACTGCGCAAGCATGCCCGGGCACACGACTGGCGGCTGCGCGACTATCGGACCGGCCGCAAGGCCGTGAAGGTCGGCGTCCCGGCGGCCGCCGGGGTCGGCGCCCTGGCCGGCGGCGCGGCCGCCGCGATCGCCCTGCACCGCCGCCGCCGCTAGGCGCACCCCGCGCGCGGCCCGCGCCACGGGCATTCCCGCAGGTCTACCCGTACCCCCGGTACGGCACTCAGGCCTGCCCGAATCGGTCGCGAGGCACCCCCGAAGCATCCATTCCGGAACCCCAAACGATCAACAATCGATCACGGTCCGCGACTGAATATGCCCTCGACACGCAACAGAAGTGTCGGAATCGATGATTTGCGCAACTGGGTGTAGCGCTGCCTGTACGAAGCGTTATTCTCCTCAAACGCATGCCGCCGCCCATCTGTCGCCACGACGGGTGAACGGTCCCGCACTGCACGTGATGGAAGCTCTGCCTCTGGGAGTCCCGTGTACCCACCTGTCGGGGTTGACGCCTCGGGCCTGGCTACGCTGCGCGCAACGGTCCTCGACCACTTGCGCGGCTTCGTCCCCACCGCGTACGCCGTCCCCGCCTTCGCCGCCGCGGTCCCTGCCGGCCTCGGCCCTGCCGGTCCTTGCTACGCCCTGACCGACGGTGGAGCGACGGTGGGCAGACGCGGTCGTACGAGCGGCGGCGCGGGCACGGCCGCCGGCGCGGCCACCACCACCCGCCGCCCCAGCGCGGACAGCGACAGCGCCCGCATGATGGACCTGGTCGAACGGGCCCAGGCCGGCGAGGCCGAGGCCTTCGGCCGCCTCTACGACCAGTACAGCGACACGGTGTACCGCTACATCTACTACCGCGTCGGCGGCAAGGCGACCGCGGAGGATCTCACCAGCGAGACCTTCCTGCGGGCCCTGCGCCGTATCTCCACCTTCACCTGGCAGGGCCGCGACTTCGGCGCCTGGCTGGTGACGATCGCACGCAACCTGGTCGCGGACCACTTCAAGTCGAGCCGTTTCCGCCTGGAAGTGACCACGGGCGAAATGCTGGACGCCAACGAGGTGGAACGCTCCCCCGAGGACTCCGTCCTGGAGTCCCTCTCCAACGCGGCCCTGCTGGAGGCCGTACGGAAACTCAATCCGCAGCAGCAGGAGTGCGTGACCCTGCGCTTCCTGCAGGGCCTCTCGGTCGCCGAGACGGCCCGGGTGATGGGAAAGAACGAGGGTGCGATCAAGACCCTCCAGTACCGGGCGGTCCGCACCCTGGCCCGCCTGCTCCCGGACGACGCCCGCTGATCCTCCTCGACCCATGACACAACCGGTGACCCCTCGATGACGCTGTGGTCCGATCATCCTTCGTCCGTAACCCAAGTGCCGCGCCGCTCGTTGTGCGGAATGCAGGCTCCCTGTGGACACGCCATGCCCGAAGTCGCTCACTCGAAAGAGTGGACGCGCTCAGGGAAGGCAACCTTCCGGACACCTTGGGGAGTCGATCGTCATGACGAGAGGAGGTGCCGCCAGTGATCGCGAACGTTTCTCCGCACCGGCGGGCGAACGCCTTCGCCCAGGCCCTGGAGGATCGGACCCCATCCGACCTTTCGGAACCGGACCCGGCGGCCGAGCAGTCCGAGGCACCTGCCGAACCTGCCGAGCACGACCGGCTGTTGGCCCTGGCGAGCGCGCTCGGCGAAATGCCGCGCCCGAAGCTGGACGCCGAGGTCAAAGTGGTGCAACGAGCCCAGCTCGTCGCCGCCATGGAGGCCATGGTGATGGAGGAGAGGGCCGGGGGCGGTGCCGCCCCGGACCCTCTGGTGCCCGAGCAGCGGACCGGCCGCGGCGCCCACCGGGCGACGACGCTCCGGAAATTGCGGCCCCGCTCCCGCTGGTCCAAGGGCATCGCGGCGGGGGGGCTCACGGTCGGAGTGGCCGCGGGGGCGTTCAGCGGTGTAGCCGCTGCCAGTACGGACGCGCTGCCCGGTGAAACGCTGTACCCGCTCAAGCGGGGCATGGAGGACCTCCAGCTCGGCATGACCGACGACGAGTCGGACAAGGGCGAGCTGTACCTCGACCACGCGTCGAGGCGGCTGTCGGAGGCCCGGCGCCTGATGGAACGGGGCCGCTCCGGCCCCCTGGACCACGAGGTCCTCGGCGAGATCCGCAAGACGCTGTCCTTCATGAAGCGCGACGCGGCCGAGGCCCACCGGCTCCTCCACCTGGCCTACCAGCGGGACGGCTCGCTCGGCCCCATGCAGGCGCTGTCGTCGTTCTCCCGCTCGCACCGCGACGCGTGGGGACGGCTCCGGTCGAACCTGCCGCCCCAGCTCACCGACGTGGGCGACGAGGTGAGCTCGGTCTTCCAGGCCATAGACGATGACGTCGCGCCGCTCGCGAACCTGCTGCCGAAGCCCCCGGAGCAGAACCGCGGCGCGCCCCCGTCCAAGCCGGCCACCGGCACACCGCCGGGCAAGCAGCACACCACGCCCCCGGCGGCCGCCCCCGGCGGCGGCCCCGCCCCGGCGACCCCGACCACGCCCGCGGCGAACACCCCGCCGGGCAAGGACGGCGGCCTCCTCGGCGGCGCGGAAGGCCTGCTCCCCCAGCGCCCGCCGGGCGGCACGGGCGGTCCCTCCGCGACCCCGCCCGAAGCGGCGAAGCCGGAGATCACCCTGCCGCCCCTGCTCCCGGGCATCCTCCCGGGCCTGGGGCTGAAGGCGGAGGACGCGGGCGAATGACCGGACGGCCCGGTGGGACAGCTCACGAGCTGCCCCACCGGGCCGTTTCAGAAGAACACCGTCAGAAGAACACCGAGCGACGCTGCACCAGCAGCTTGTACAGGGTGTGCTGGATCTGTTCGCGCACCTGGTCCGTCAGGTTGAACATCAGCATCGGATCCTCCGCCGCCTCCGGCGGATACCCGTCCGTCGGGATCGGCTCCCCGAACTGGATCGTCCACTTCGTCGGCAGCGGCACCGCACCCAGCGGCCCCAGCCACGGGAACGTCGGCGTGATCGGGAAGTACGGGATCCCCAGCAGCCGCGCCAGCGTCTTGGCGTTGCCGACCATCGGGTAGATCTCCTCCGCGCCCACGATCGAGCACGGCACGATCGGTGTGCCCGCCCGCAGCGCCGTGGACACGAAACCACCCCGGCCGAAGCGCTGGAGCTTGTAGCGGTCCCCGAACGGCTTCCCTATCCCCTTGAAGCCCTCCGGCATCACCCCGACCAGCTCCCCGGCCTCCAGCAGCCGTTGCGCGTCCTCCGCGCACGCCAGCGTGTGTCCGGCCTTCCGCGCCAGCTCGTTGACCACCGGCAGCATGAACACCAGGTCCGCCGCCAGCAGCCGCAGGTGCCGCCGCGCCGGATGGTGGTCGTGGACCGCCACCTGGAGCATCAGACCGTCCAGCGGCAGCGTCCCCGAGTGGTTGGCCACGATCAGCGCCCCGCCCTCCGACGGGACGTTCTCCAGGCCCTTCACCTCCACCCGGAAGTACTTGTCGTACAGCGGCCGCAGCAGCGACATGAGCACCTGATCGGTGAGCTCCTTGTCGTAGCCGAAGTCGTCGACCTCGTACTCCCCGGTGACCCGCCGCCGCAGGAACGCCAGCCCGCCCGCGATCCGCCGGTCCCAGCCACCGCCGGCCGCCGGAGCCGGCTCGACCGCCGGCTCCACCGCCGCCTCCCCGGGCCCGTCGGGCGGCCGTACCTCGCCGCCCGGCGGGGCCGCCGGCTCCGGGACCGCGCGTACCCGCCGCGCCCGCCGGCGCGGCCGCCGCTCCTCGTCGAACGGAATGACCTTGGCGTCCGCCACTATCGCTTCGCTCCCTCGTCCACCAAGCCGCCGCCCGGGCCCTTGCCCGCGCCGTCCACGTCGATGTCCAACAGCTCCGCCATCCGGTCCACGGCCCGCGCCGCCCGCTCCGGCGGCAGCAGCCCGTTCCCCCGGCTGCGCGCGAAGTCCGCGAAGGTCTCCGCCGTCGTGTACACCGGTTCGAACCCGAGCACGTCACGCATCTGGGCCGTCTCCACCACCCGCCCGTGCGTGAGCAGCCGGATCTGCTCCGGCGAGAAGTCCGTCACCCCCACCGCCCGCAGCGCCGACCCCACCCATGTCACCGCCGGCAGCAGCAGCGGCACCGTCGGCCGCCCCAGCCGCCGCGCGCACTGCGACAGCAGCAGCACCCCGTCACCCGCGATGCTGAAGGTGCCGCTGTTCAGCGTGCCGCGCCGCGGCTCCGCCGCCGCCAGCCGCAACACGTCCAGTACGTCGTCCTCGTGCACGAACTGCAGCCGCGGGTCGTACCCGAGCACTGTCGGCAGGACCGGCATCGAGAAGTACTCGGCCAGCGCCGAGTCCGCGAACGGCCCCAGGATGTTCGCGAACCGCAGCACGCACACCGCCACATCCGGCCGCCGGCGCGCGAAGCCCCGTACGTATCCCTCGACCTCGACCGCGTCCTTCGCGAACCCGGACGACGGCAACGCCTTCGGCTGCGAGGTCTCGGTGAAGACGGCCGGATCCTTCGGCGAGCCGCCGTACACGCTCGTGCTGGACTTCACCACCAGCCGCCGTACGGTGGGCGACTTCTGGCACGCCCCGAGCAGCTGCATCGTCCCGATGACGTTGGTCTCCTTGACGGCGCTGCGGGCCCCGCCCGCTCCCGCGCTGCCCCCGGTGACCGCCAGATGGACCACCGTGTCGACCGCGTGTTCCGCCAGCACCCGCGCGATCGCCGACTGCCGGATGTCCGTACGCACGAACTGCGCCGCCCCCAACCGGTGCGGCGGCTGCACCGCGTCGACCGCGATCACCCGTTCGACATCCGGGTCGCGCTGGATCCGCCGCACGAAGCGGCCTCCCAGCTGCCGCGCAGCCCCGGTCACCAGCACGACCTTGCCCACCGCTCAGCGCCTCCCTCGGTCAACACCGCGGACGAAGTACCCGGCTGCACCGCAGCCCCTCCACCAGGATGGTGGAGGGGCTGCGGAAAACACGTACAGCTGCCGTCTACTTCTTGTTACGACGCTGAACGCGGGTGCGCTTGAGCAGCTTGCGGTGCTTCTTCTTAGCCATCCGCTTGCGCCGCTTCTTGATAACAGAGCCCACGACTACCCTCGCTCACTTCTCTTCACTCGGTGCGGGGCGTCTGGGCCCACACGACCTACGTCGGCCTAGCCTACCCGCCTGAGAGCCGAGCTTGTAATCCGAGGGCAACCCGGGGGTCAGACTCAGGCCGACTCCACCCCCACAAACGACTCCCGGAGGTACTCGTGGACCGCGTTCTCGGGGACCCGGAAGGACCGGCCCACCCGGATCGCGGGCAGATGGCCGTTGTGCACCAGGCGGTACACGGTCATCTTCGACACTCGCATCACCGAGGCGACCTCCGCCACGGTCAGGAACTGAACCTCACTGAGAGGCCTCTCGCCAGCAGCCATGACACACCTTGACCTTCCGCGCATGACGGGGCACCGGCTTCCCCTCCGGTTACTCCACGTCGTCGCACGCTCACTCCCCAGATTAGGGGCGCATGATACGAGTGGGGAAGAGGAGCTACGGCTCCTCGTACCGCCCCGACAGCCGCGCCCGGTCGAGGACATAGCGCGTGAGGGGCACGTAGTAGTCCGAGCGGACCCCGTCATCGAGCGGAACGGCCACCGCCACCCGCCCCTCGGCCTCCCCCACGAACAGCGCGGGATCGTCCGTATCCGCCAGCCCGATGGCCTCAAAACCCAGCTGACCTGCTCCGCAGACCCATCCGTGATCCCCCACCACCAATTCCGGCAACGGCCCGCCGGACTCCGCCAGCGCCCCCAGGGCCACCCGGACCGGCAACGGCGAATGGGAGTGCGCGCCGGTGGCACTCCCGGACGGCCGCACGCCGGGTTCCCGCACCAGTGCGACCCCCCGTACGTAGTCGAGGCAGTACGTGCGTACGCCGAACCGGGTCGCCACGTCCATCAGGGACCCCTGCGCCGGAGTGAGCACCACACAGCCCGCCGCCGACAGGGCCCGCGCCAAAGTGGCGTAGAAGTCCAGGAGCCGGTGCGGGTGCCCCGTCCCCAGCAGGACGGCCGCCCGCACGCCCGCGGCCGCCCGCAGACGCTCCGCGAACGCCTCCAGCGCCGCCACCGTCCGCTCCGGATCGATCACGTCCGGGCCGCTGACGTGCGCCGGATCCCCCGAGACCCCGCACTTGTCGGCCATCAGCCGCAGCAGATCACCCTCGCCCCACCGCCACTCCGGATCAAGCCCCAGTAACACCCGCGGGTCGCGCGCCGCGAACAGCCGGTAGCTGCGCAGGCTTTCCTCGCGCGAGGTCGCGACGGGCCCGGCCAACCGGGCGGCCAGCAGATGCGCTCGCAGGGCGCCGGTGCTCAACACGCTCCGATGCTGCCGCACCCGCCCAGGCCGCTCACCGATTCCCGCGAACAGCCCCACCGTTGGCCTAACCAGCCACATCCGGGTGCAGCAACCGTGATAAGCGCCGCACCCGCCCCGCCCTCCCCGCGGGCTACAGCAGCATCCCCCGCAGCGGGAACACCGCCCGCCGCGTCGCCAGCACCGCCTGGTCCGTCCGGTCCGCCGGGTCGTACCCCGCCTCCCAGTCCCGCCAGCCCACCGACCGCCCGTCCGTCATCCGCGCCGGCGCCAACTGCCGCGTGCGCGCGTACACCTCGTCGCGCCACGACGACGGCACGGCCGTCTCCGGATCGATCGGCCGGTGCGCCGCGATCGCCACCAGGTGCGTCCACGACCGCGGTACGACGTCCACCACCGCGTACCCGCCGCCGCCCAGCGCCAGCCACCGCCCGTCCGCGTGCTCGTGCGCCAGCGCGTGACACGCCTCCTGCACGGCCCGCTGCGCGTCCAGCGACACCGCCAGGTGCGCCAGCGGGTCCTCGAAGTGCGTGTCGGCCCCGTGCTGCGTCACCAGCACCTGCGGCCGGAAGTCCGCCAGCAGCTCCGGCACGGTGGCGTGGAAGGCCCGCAGCCACCCCTCGTCCCCCGTGCCCGCCGGCAGCGCCACGTTCACGGCGCCGCCCTCGGCCCCCGGCCCGCCGGTCTCCTCGGGCCAGCCCGTCTGCGGGAACAGCGTCCGCGGATGCTCGTGCAGGGAGATCGTCAGCACCCGGGGGTCGTCCCAGAACGCCGCCTGCACCCCGTCCCCGTGGTGCACGTCGACGTCCACGTACGCCACCCGCTCGGCCCCCAGCTCCAGCAGCCGCGCGATCGCCAGCGACGCGTCGTTGTACACGCAGAACCCGGCCGCGCCCCCCGGCATCGCGTGGTGCAGCCCGCCGGAGAAGTTCACGGCGTGCGCGGCCTCCCCGCGCCAGATCGCCTCCGCGGCTCCCACCGACTGCCCGGCGATCAGCGCCGACGCCTCGTGGATCCCGTGGAACGCCGGATCGTCCATGGTCCCCAGCCCGTACGAGCCGTCCGCCACCCCCGGGTCCGCGGACACCTCCCGTACGGCGGCCACGTAGTCCTCGCGGTGCACCAGCCGCAGCGTCGAGTCCCCGGCCGACCGGGCCGAGCGCACCTCCATCTCCCGGTCCAGCCCGAAGGCGCGCACCAGGCCCATGGTCAGCGCCAGGCGCACCGGATCCATCGGATGGCTGGGCCCGAAGTCATACTTCGTTACCGCCTCGTCCCACATCAACAACCCGCGGCCGCTCATGCCCGACACCGTATCGGGCGCCTTGAGCACCGAACGAGCGGGCGTGGAACAGCGTCACCAGCACGAGCAGCATCGGCACCACCATGGCCCACCGGTAACTCCAGGCGTCCCCGAGCGCCCCGACGAGCGGCGACCCGACCAGAAACCCCACGTAGTTGAAGATGTTCAGCCGCGCGACGGCCGCGTCGGAGGCCCCGGGGAACAGCCGCCCGGCGGCGGCGAAGGTCTGCGGCACGATCACGCACAGCCCGAGCCCCAGCAGCGTGAACCCGAGCATCCCCACCCACGCCCCGGGTGCCACCGCCACCACCGCGAACCCGCCGGCCGCCACCAGCGTCCCGCCGCGCACCACGGCCACCGCCCCGAACCGCCGCACCCCCAGGTCCCCGACGGCCCGCCCGATCAGCGTGGTCACCATGTAGACGTTGTAGGGGACGGTGGCCAGCTGCTCGGAACTCCCCAGCACGTCCTGGAGGTACTTGGCACTCCAGTTCGCCACGGTCGAGTCCCCGATGTACGCGCACGCCATCACCAGGCACAGGGGCAGCAGCATCCGGAACCCACCGCCGCCAAGCCCCGAGGCCCCCTCCCCCTCGTCTCCCCCCACTCCCCCATCGACGTAGAACCGGCTGCCGAGGAGCGCGCAGGGCAGCAGCACGGCCACCGCCGGCAGGTACGACACGAACAGCCCCAGCTGCCAGTGCGCCCCCGCCCACGCCGCCGACGCCCCGACGATCCCGCCGAGGCTGTACGCGGCGTGGAAGCCGAGCATGATGCTCCGCCCGTACGCGTGCTGGAGGCTGACGCCCAGCATGTTCATGGACGCGTCCAGCGCCCCGACGGCGAGCCCGAACGCCCCCAGCGCGACGGCCACATGCCACATCTGCGTACCGGCCCCGACTGCCAGCAACGACAACAGCACCAACGGCTGCGCCCACCGCAGGACGACACTGGGCGGCACCCGCCGCACGAGCTTCTCGGTCCCCACACTCGCCACGCCGGCGAGGACGGGCACGGCGGCGAGGAAGACGGGCAACAGCCCGTCGGATATCCCGTACCGGTCCTGGATGGCGGGGATCCGCGTCACCAGGAGCGCGAAGGTCACGCCCTGCACGAAGAAGCTGAACCCCAGCGCCCCGCGCCCCCGCCCGAGCCGCACGCCCGCCGTTCCCGTTGCCGTCATGGCGGCACAGCGTAGGGCCTCTCCCTACTCCCGGGTAGAGATCTCACACACCCGTCCGGCACCTACGAGCGGAACACACGTTCACACGCTTCAGGTGGACCCGGCACCGATGGGGGATGGTCTGGTACCAGACCGGACCTCCCAGCGTACCCATCGGAGAGGCAGGAGCGTGCCCTGAACGCAGAAAAGCCCCGCACCATAAGGTGCGGGGCTTTCCCACAATGATTGTTCGGCGGCGTCCTACTCTCCCACAGGGTCCCCCCTGC
>NZ_JBIVFN010000029.1:0-90125 GCF_044748145.1 Streptomyces sp. NPDC090022 | reverse complement strand
CGGCTCAAGCCGGGCCCACTGGCCGTTCGTCAGATCTCCCCGTCCCACGACAAATGATCATCAACGAACAAGATCACTTTCGCAACAGGCCCTAGGCGCCCCGCCCCGCTCTCCACCGCTCGCGCGCCGCCGACCGCCGCTCACCCCAGCGCCCGAACGCCGTGACCGCCCGCCCAGGAGAGCCCGCCCGTGCAAAAGACCGCCCTCGTTCCTTACGCCCACCTTCCCCGAACGCCCCACCACAACCACCACCATGTCCTGACCAGCACCGTCGACGTCTTCGGCACCGCACACTGGCTGCTTGCCGAACGCGCTCCGCAGCCCGGCGTCGACCTCCTGCCCTTCGACGCGCTGGTCGTTTCCGTCGATCCGGACGGCAGCGTCGAACTCACCGAGCTGAGCGCCGTGCGGGCCCGCTGGCCGCACCTTGACCGCCTGCCCGACGGCGGATTCGTCGTCGCCGCGTCGCGCACCCGCAGGCACGACGACGCGAACCAGGTCCAGATCTTCGACGCGCTCGGCCGCGAGACGTCGTCCTTCTCCGTCGGGGACGCCATCGAGCACCTGCTCGTGGACGAGTCCGGCCATATCTGGGTCGGGCACTTCGACGAGAACCCCGTGGGAATCCGCCGTTGGAGCGCCACGGGCCGACTCGCCTGGACGTCAGACGGCGCCGCCATCCCGGGTCTCTTCGACTGCTACGCCCTGAACGTGTCGGGCACCGCGGCCTGGGCGTGCCCGTACACGGATTTCCCGCTCGTCGAAATACGCCCCGACCGCACCGATCGGCCGGTGAGGGTGTGGGCGAACCGCGTACGGGGCTCCCATGCGGTTGCCGTCCACGGCGAGCGGGTCGCCTTCTACGGTGGCTACGGCGAGGAGCCCCACCGACTCGCCCACGGAGAGCTCACCGAAACATCCGTGGAGCCGACGGATGTCGGCCTGCTCACTCTGCCCGACGGCTCTGTTCCCGGCCGCCGGCGGGTCGTCGGCCGGGGAGGCAGGATCTACGTCCAGGCCGAGCCGTTCACCGCGTGGGGCGTGTTCGACCTGAGCAGCTGACACCCAGCACTGGAAAGACCATTTCCACCCGGTCGGCAACCATCTGTCCACACCGGGGATGGACCCGCGGTCGAGGCACAGGTTGCACTGCTCGACGCGAGCAGGCGAGCAGGCGAGCAGGCGAGCAGGCGAGCGAGTTCGTGCTCGACGTTGCTGCTGGGCCGGTTCTGAGCACTGGTTCTGTCAAGCACTGGTTCTGTCAACGAGCATCGGAGTTGTCGTGCTGAGTGTTCCGTATGGCGCCCGCGTGGGCTGAGCTGGGTGTTCCCCGTTCGTTCCGCTTCCTGGAAGGGGGCGTTGTCGGTGGGTGCTGGCAGGGTGTGTGCGTGACGAATGGCGAGAGTGCTCGCATGACGCGGATCCTGAGCGGGTTGCCGGCAGCGGCCCGAGAACTGCTGTTGAGGACGGACTGGGAGAATCCCAAGCACGCCTACGGCTCCGGCGAGGACATACCAGTCTCCCTGTGCTCTCGTGGACGAAGATTCCGAGGTTCGGTCCGAGGCATTGGCCGCGTTGGACATGGGCGTGCTGCACCAGGGCTCGCTGTACACCGTCACCGCGCCCGCGGCGCTGTTCGTCGCCGCGATCCTCGACCACCCCGTGGGCCTCGCCGAGCACGAGGGGCACTTCCCGTGGGACGACGGGCCGCCGCGCAGCTTGCGGGCCGCCCCTCATCTCGCGAGATCCATCAGCGCCTCGTGGCGCACAGCCCAACGTCGGTAGTGATCATCTTGTAGCGGCGGATCTTCTGCAGCTCAGCCTCCAGCCGGCCGCAGTCGTTCGCCTCTCCGAGGAACACCGGTCGTCACCGTCCCCCTCGCATGAGCGCGACGGATCCAACGCTGAAGCTCCTCTTCGTGGCTGCCTGTCGCCGTCTGTTGGGCGACCGCCGCAGCGCCCTCGAGTGCTGACAGCAATCGAGTGGGGAACGAAGAGCAGCACTGGCTGATTTCACGGCTGTGGCGGCATTTCGTGGCGTACACGATGGCGGGGAACCGCTGGTTGGCACATGCTTGATCGCTGGCGCCGCGTTCGCCCCCACAGGTTGACGAAACCCATAGGGGCACGACACCAGGCCGGCACCGCTCCTGAGGCGGATCCTGCTGCTTGCCCGCTCCCGCGCCCCGCAGGGCTGCGGGGCTGCGGGGCTGCGGGGCTGCGGAAAACCGCTCCGGCCCGGCGGCGCCCTCCACGTAGGCTCCCGCGTATGAGCATGAGGAACTCGACGATCCGCGCGGTCAACCGGCTGACCAGCCGCTGGGCGGAGGCTTCGGTCGCGCCCGACGGCCGCACGGGAACGGTCCTGACCGCCGCCGGGGTGTGGCCGCTGCTCGCCTCGCTGGCGGACGGCGCGGGCGGCCAGGCCCGGGAGGAGCTGGCCGAGGCCCTCGGCATACCCGCGGACCGGGCCTCCACCGCGTCCCGGGAGCTGCTGACGACCCTGGGGTGCATACCTGGCCTGGAGGCCGCCACCGGGCTCTGGACGCCGGCGGACCTGCCGCTCGATCCGGACTGGGTGGCCCGGCTGCCCGACGGGACACACGGCAGGCTCTCCGGTGATCGGGCTGCCGACCGCAAGCTCCTCGACGACTGGACGGCTGCGCGGACGGGCGGCCTGATCGAGCGGATGCCGGTGCAGCTGACCGAGTACACCAGGCTGGTTCTGGCGTCCGCCCTGGCGCTGCGGCTCCGCTGGGTCCGGCCGTTCCAGGAGTGGCCGGAAACTTCTGCTGAGGGTCCTTGGGCCGACCGAGAGGTACTCCGGCTGCACCGCACGACCTCGCTGCTGCACCGCGTCCGGGTCGCCGAGACGCCCGCTGGTCCCGTCACCGTGCTCGAGGTCGTCGGCGACGGTGCAGTGGACGTCCACCTCGTACTCGGCGCCCCGGATTCCGCTGCCGGGATGGTGCTGGCCGGCGGCATCGCCGCCGTGACCCGTGCCATACCGTCGGTGGACGGCTTCACCCTGCCCTGGGGCACCCCCGGACCGGGACTCTGGATCGGCCGACGGGCGGCGTACCGGCCCGAACCGAGGCTGGCCGTCGACACGGTGGCCTTCTCCGTCGAGGCTGAAAACGACCTCCTGGAGCACGCCGGGCTGTTCGGCTTGGAGACGGCCCGCACGCCCGATGCTCCCGGTCACTTCCCCGGGATCAGCCGCGACCCGCTCTGCATCGAGTCGGGCAGGCAGGCGGCTGTGGCACGGTTCCACGCGAAGGGGTTCGAGGCCGCCGCCGTGACCGCTTTCGGTGCGGTCGGGGCGGGCATCGCACCGCCACCGCCGTACCACGTGCGGACCATCGCCCTCCGGTTCGACCGGCCCTTCGGCTTCCTCGCTGTGCAGCGGTCCTCCCGGCTCGTGCTCGCCGCGGGATGGATGGCCGAACCGCTTGCCCCTGTCTGGGGAGAGGAGGACTGGCAGGACGAGGAGTGATCGCGCAACAGGCCGCCGTGGCTGGACGATCTTGCCTGACCGAGCGACGCTGACTCGTGCGGCGCGAGGGCCGTCGTCTCCGCGAACGGTGGCACGTATCCGACGCCGCCCCGTCCGGACAGCGGCACCGAGGCGGCCGCTGGGGTGCGGGCTGGGGTGGCGGATTCGGGCCGTCCTGCCCGGTGAGGAGGCCGGCTACGGCCCGGTTCCACGCCGACGCCGGCCGGCACGCGCGGAAAGGTTCACTGGGGCAGACGGTCCCAGAACGAGCATTCGTGTGCGGAGTACGCGTCGGCCGGGTGCATCCCGCCTGGTCCCGGAGCCAACGACTGCGCTCATGGCGCATGAGGTGACGAGGCGCGGAAGGTGGGCCTGCCGCGGCGTCGGGTCGGGCGGGCAGACGTCCCGAGGCCACCAGGACGCCGCCGAGGTAGTCCGCGCGCTGCGCGGCCCCGCGGCCCAAGGCAGCGACCGAGTCGAAGTCGGCGTGCGTGGACAGCCAGCCGGAAGCCATGGTCTCACTGAGGATGCGAGCGGAGGCTCAGGTCCGCAGCCAGGTCAGACCGTGAGCAGGTGGCGCAGGCAGGCCGGAACGCGGACGCCCCTGATGCCCTGGTCGCCCAGGCCGACGCTCAGATTCTGCACGGCAGCGGGCAGCGCCAGCAGAACCCGCCAGCGGATGAAACCCCGGCTACGTGGAGGAAGCCCAGATCGGCGGCCAGATACAGAGCCTCCCCGATTGCACCCCCATCAGGATCGGCGGCCCCATGCTCTGGCCCGCCGATGAGCCCTGGCCGGTCTGCACGGCCGTACGCCCCAGGGGCACCGGCTACCGGCTTGCCGACGTACGGCGGGCCCGGCAGGTCCACGCGGCCTCCGCGGGACGGCGGAAGACCGACGCGGGACTGGAGATCCTGGCCGCCCTCAAGCCTGGCAGCCACGCCCCCGAGATCCGTAACGAGGATCCCGTGCCGATGCTCGCGGTCGCACAGTTGTGGACCCGTGACATCCCTGACCTCCGCGGGCCGGCCTGTCACGACCTTCTGCAGGTCCTCTGGTGCCCCTTCGAGACCCACGGGCAGGTCCCGAGCCGAGCGTCGACGTCGTCCTGAAATGGCGGCGGAGCACCGATATCCGGGAAGTCCTGGCCGAACAGCCGGAGCCGACCGTCGTCGGCCGGCCGGCCGGAGTGCGTCCCGACCCCGTGCATCCTCGACCCCGAACAGGTTCTGGAACACAAGTACATCGGCCTGCTCCCCGAAGACCTACAGCAAACCATCGGCGGCTGGGAGGAAACCCTCTACGCCGAGGACGACCAGGACGACCAGGACGACCAGGACGACCAGGACTCGGCAGACTTCCCGGCGGACTACGCGAGCGCTCACTCGCCTGCCCCCGGTTGGAAGGTCGGTGGATTCGCCACGTGGAGCGTCACCGATCCCAAACCCATCAACCGCCCCGCATGCGCAACGTCCATGCCGCCCCTGCTCACCGCGCACTACGTCGAATGGGACAGCTCCTCGATCAGCTGGGCCCCCCTTGGAAGACCGCCACCCCGACGAGACCCCAACCACCATCACTCCGACCGATGTCTGCTTCGCCGGCGGACACCTCCGCATCCACGCATGCCCGGCAGCACCCACCCACGCCCACGTCCTCAGCTTCCCGTAGCCACCTCGACCTGATCGCTCGTTCTGCTGCCATGCGCCCGGGACAACGGCACCCGGTGCCGGAGCAGACTCGCGCAGCTACGCACGTGCGTCTACGGTGGCGCGATGGCGCACGTGCGGGAGATGGAGGCGGCCGACATCGAGGCCGTTGCGGCAATCCGGGTCCGGGGATGGCAGGCGGCGTACGCCGGCATCGTTCCGCAGACGTATTTGGATGCCATGTCGGTGGAAGGCGACGCCGCGCAACGGCGGCAGTGGTTTTCTCAACCCGGACAAGAGTCACGAAATCTGGTGGCGCTCGGTGATCGTGGCCCGGTGGGGTGGATCTGCTGTGGGCCGTATCGCGGTGAGGTACCCGGTCCGGGGCCGGTCGGTGAGGTCTACGCCCTGTACGTCTTGCCGGATCTGATCGGGCAGGGCATCGGCCGGATCCTCTTGGATGAGGCTCATGCTCAGATGAAGGACCAAGGCTTCGAGGCATCAGCTCTGTGGGTTCTGCGTGACAACCACCGAGCCCAGCGTTTCTACGAACGGGCCGGCTATCAGGCCGATGGTGCGGCTCAGGACGACGTCTACGACGGGATCACGCTCACGGAGCTCCGCTACCAGCGCATGCTGTGAGTCAGGTGTCGCTGGGCGCATCCGTGTGAGGCGCTGAGGTTGAAGGCGTGACGTCGGGGCCCCAGGGTCTGGCCGCCGGCCCCGATACGGACCGATCGGCTTGTGCTCCGCGCGTCCGAGGCCCGGGACCGTGCGGCGTTCATCGATCTGTTCGCCTCATCGGAGGTGCGCACGTACCTCGGTGGACCCTGACGGCGTGATGAGCGTGAGCATGCAGTTCGACCGCACGGCGCGGGGAGGAACGTGATGACTCCAGCCACGTCTGCGCAGGAGCCGCGAGCTTCCGCGAAGTGGCTCTGTTCACGTTCAGCAGCAGCGTTTGTCTGCTGGTTCGGGCAGCAACTGGTGATCACTGGGCCTCGGAATGTTCACGAGAGACAGCGTCAGTGCATGGAGACTGCGGTGTGACCCAGATACGCGCCAAAGGGGCAACGGGGATGATCTCGGAGTCTGGAGAGTCGGTTACGACGCGGTGCCGGGCGGCTGCGAGGCTGCCCGTGGGAGACCGCCGACCGGGTCATGCCGGGCCCTGACCGGGTGAGCAGGCCCTTCACCCGGTCGGGCGCTGATGAGGATCCGCCGGCGCTCCGATGGAGTAGCAGCGGATGTGCGACCGGTACGCGTCCGGGAGGCTGAGGCACGACCGGGTTCCGCGCCGGCCTCGCGCCCGCCCGGTCCCGGCTCGGATGCTCTCGAAGGGAAGGCCTGTGGAGCGACCTCATAGAGGAGCCCCTGGAGCTGATGCGTCGCGTACGGGTGCCGGGATCGGGCTTCTGGCGGCGGTTCTGTTCCTGGTGGCGTTTGTGGTCTTCCTGACGACGAGCCCGACCGGCAGCCCGGGGATCCCCGACGTCGGTGATGCCCGGTTCGCCCCGGCCTACTTCGCCGAGAACCTGGACGCCATCCGGATCAGCGCGCTGCTGACCGCGGTCGGGACCACACTCTTCCTCTGGTTCCTGGCACACCTGTGGGCCGTGCTCCGCCCTGCCGAGCCGGCGCCGGGACAAGGATCGATGACCGTCCTGGTCGGCGGGGTCGCCGGCTCCGTGCTGGTCCTCACGGGGCTGGCGCTGACGGCTACGTCCGGCCTGAGCACCACCACCGATCAGGCCGTCAACGTCTCCACGCTCTACGTCGCCTCGGCCCTGCTGACGGCCTTCGGCGGCGGCGTGTACTCGGTCTTCTTCTTCGGCGTGGCGAAGGTGATCTTCCGTACCGGAGTCATGGCGAAATGGCTGGGCTGGCTCGCGGCCGTCGCCGCGCTGCTGTGTGCCTGCGCGTTCATGACGCCCTTCTTCACCGCGAACGTCCTCAACGCCGCCACCGGAGCACTGGGGCGCTGGTGCTGGACCGCCGCGCTCGTCGTCTGGCTGATCCTCGCAAGCGGCGCGATGGCACTCGGCGAGCGCCGGCAGGCACGGGCCGTATCGGCGGCGCCCGGGACCCCGGAGGTGGCGTGATGAGGATCTGGCCTGTCGTCAAGCGCCTCGGTGAGGTGCTGCTCGCGGTCCTGGTGGTCCTGGCCGTGACGCTCATCCCGGCGAAGACCGGCAGCACGCCGGGTGTCGAGCAGAGCCTCAGCAATGCCGCGGGCCGCCAGGTGAAGAACTACCAGGCGGCCGGCGGATCCCCGCTCACGGGGGATGCGAGCGTGCTGGCGAAGGAGCAGGACTGCATCGAGAAGACGGACAATCCCGGCCTGTTCAAGACGATGACCCCGGCGGAGGGCATCGACGCGGCGCGCAGCAACTCCTCCCCCTGCGCCACGTTCACCGGCGACTTCACCAACCCGGGCAACAACAAGGTGCTGGCGTACCAGTCGCCCACCCAGGTCGGCGGCTCCATCCTCAACGCGGTGACCGGCAGCCCCGAGGAGCTGTTCGTGTACTGCTGCGGCAGCGGGCAGCAGGGCAGCTACGGCGTCAACCAGGGCCACGCCGTGGCCAAGCTGGACGCCAGGACACTGCAGATCCAGTGGAAGACCGTGCTGGACAACTACAACGCCTCCGGCCAGTGGACGGTGCTCTCCGGCATCAACTACGTCGTCGGACCCAGCGGCCGCCCGGCCCTGCTCGTGAGCTACGGGCACCGGATCGCCAAGCTCGACCCGGCCACGGGCAGACTGCTGGCCGACGTCGACCTGCCCGTCGGGAAGGGGACCGACCCGAGGGGGGTCAACTTCGAGACCACCATCCCGACGCCGGACGGAACGGCCATCACCAAGACCCAGACCCGGCCCCTGACCACCGGCACGGACGCCTCGTCGCCCCCGTGCACCGATCAGGGCTTCACCGCAATGCTGGACTGCAAGGGCAAGCAGCCCGACAGCGAAGTCGTCGCCCTCGACCCGGACACGATGACGATCCTCGACTCGATCACGCTGCCCCAGCAGGTCGGCGGCCGCAACACCGTCGGGACCAGCAACGGCCGGACGTACATCTACATGACCGGCAACACCAACGAGATGCGCGTGCAGTGGGACCCGGACGCGAAGAAGCTCACCTTCGACAAGGACTGGTACCCCAGCTACCTGCAATCGGGCCAGACCGCAGGCAGTGCGCCCTGCGTTTTGGGCAAGTGGGTCGTCTTCAACACCAACGGGGGCCCCTCCACCGCCGCGTCCAGCATCGTCGCGGTCAACCAGGACAACGCCGACGACCTCCACCGGATCACCGCGATCCCGATCGGCAGCGCCAAGAAGAGTTTCTGGCCCTCCAAGGTCGCCTGCGATCCGGTGACGAACACGATCTACCAGGCCGACACCGGTGTGGGGAAGGTCGCCGCGGTGCGCATCAACCCTGACACCGGGGAGCTCGCGATGGCGTGGGGCCCCATCGACCAGCGGACCTTCAGCTTCTTCACCCTCTTCGGCCCCAAGAACCAGCGGGTCGTGCTCAGCTCCAGGATGGACGTCGCCAGGCCGCTGGACGTCTTCGGAGCCGGCGCGGCGGTCTATGGTGAGCAGTTCATCTGGCGCGACGCCGCCACGGGCAGGGAACTCGCCCACTCCGACTACGTCGACGCGATGTCCCAAGGCATCCTGCCCACCCCCGGATACGGCGGCCTGGCCTACATGCTCCAGTCCGACGGCGGCGTGGCCTCGTTCCAGGTGGTGAAGACCTCCAGTTAGACGGTCCGAGCGATGCCATAGCAGGATCCGCCGTTCACGGCGTCGGCGCAGGCGCCGACCAACCGTCCGCTGCCGCTCTGGCAACGGCTAGGACACCCGCGCTGGGCGACCGCGAGTGGTGACCGGCTGCGCATGGCTGCGCAGGTCGGGGCAGGCTCGGTCTCAGCCGACGGCAGCGGACGGGGCCTGGGTCATCCGCCCGATGAGCTGGGTGAGCTGACGCCTGGACGGGTACCGGGCCACGGTCCCCCACCACCGCAACTGCACCGCGGCGGTCGCGTGGTCGTACGCGGCCCCACCCAGTCCGCGCGGTGGCGGCGGTGCCTTCCCGGCCGCCACAGGAGCTTGTCGGCCTGGCCGATCTTCGTATGGGGGAACGCGGACCTCGGTTGCATCACCATGCCGTCGTTCGGGCAGTGTCCCGGTGGACTTCCCCGACGGCCGCGCGCGTAGGTGGGCAGTTCGCCGATGCCCGTGAACGCACGGACGTCTCCGGATCGATCAGGAATCGAGAAGCGCGGTGCATGGAGCCGCGCCTAGCCTGCTTGCCATGGACATCACCATTCACACGACTTCCCTTCCGCACGACGACCCGGACGCGTCGCTCGCCTTCTACCGCGACGTCCTCGGCTTCGAGGTCCGCAGCGATGTCGGGCAGGGCAGGATGCGCTGGATCACCGTCGGCCCGGCCGGTCAGCCGGGTACGTCGATCCTCCTGGCGCCGCCCGCCGCCGATCCCGGCATCACCGAGGACGAGCGCCGCACGATCACCGAGATGATGGCCAAGGGCACGTACGGATGGATCCTGCTGGCCACTCCGGACCTCGACGCCACGTTCGAGAAGGTGCAGGCCGGTGATACCGAGGTCGTCCAGGAGCCGACCGAGCAGCCGTACGGCGTCCGCGACTGCGCGTTCCGCGACCCCGCGGGCAACCTGATCCGCATCCAGGAACTGCGCTGAGCCGAGCGAGGGCCGCGGCGGCGCGTCGGTCCGGCGTGTGCTGGACCGGGCGGGTCGCGTCCGGTGGCCGGTCCACACCACCGGGCGTCCGGGGTGCCTGCCCCAGCGGGCACCCCGGACGCCCGAAGACGTCGGTGGCAAAGGAAGAGGAAGACGAAGGGGAGGGTTCTCATGACCAAGCCCGAGTGGCGGCGTGCGCGCGTCCAGGCGCAGCGCCTGGCCGATCTCGCACGGTTGCGCCGCGTCCGCGACCGGATCGACAGGGAGTACGCGCAGCCGCTGAACGTGGAGGCGCTCGCCCGTGACGTGAACATGTCCGCCGGGCACCTGAGTCGGCAGTTCCGGGCCGCCTACGGTGAGTCGCCGTACGCGTATCTGATGACGCGTCGCATCGAGCGGGCGGCGGCGCTGCTGCGTCGGGGCGACCTCAGCGTCACCGAGGTCTGCTTCGCGGTCGGCTGCGCGTCGCTGGGTACGTTCACCACCCGCTTCACCGAGCTCGTCGGCATGCCGCCCGGGGCCTTCCGGCGCCAGGCGGCGGATGTGGCTGATGTGGCGGGTGTGGTGGGTGTGGCGGATGCGGCGGTCGGACCTGCCGGTGCCGCCGGTACGGCCCGCGACGCGGGATCGGCGATCAAGGTGGAGGGGATGCCGGCGTGCCTGGCGAAGCAGGTCTCCAGACCGGTCAGGAATCGAGAAGCCCCGGCCGCCGCGCAGCCCCTAGCGTGATGGTCATGGCAACCACCACTTCCACCACAGCTGTCACGTCCCTCGCCTCCGTCACCCTTGAGGTGGCCGACCCCGAGGCTGCCCGCCGCTTCTACAGCGCCTTCGGCGTGGACGCGTACGTACGCCTGCGGGCGTCCGAGGCGCACTCCACCGGATTCCGCGGCTTCACCCTGGCGCTCACGGTGTCCGGGCCGACCACCGTCGACGGCCTCGTCGGCGCCGCCGTGGACGCCGGCGCCACGGTCCTGAAACCCGCCGCCACGTCGCTGTGGGGCTACAGCGGCGTGGTCCGGGCCCCGGACGGGACGATCTGGAAGATCGCGACCTCGGCGAAGAAGGACACCGGCCCTGCCACGCGCGAGATCGACGCGGTCGTCCTGCTGCTCGGCGTCGAGGACGTGAAGGCCACCAAGCAGTTCTACGCCGGCCGGGGGCTGGCCGTGGCCAAGAGCGTCGGCGGCAAGTACGTCGAGTTCGCCCCCGGTGGGTCCAGCACCGTCACGCTGGCGCTGTACAAGCGCCGCGCCCTGGCCAAGGACCTCGGGGTCCCCGTCGACGGCACCGGCTCGCACCGCATCGTCCTCGGTGGCGCCGCCGCCGACGCCTTCGACGCCTTCGCCGACCCGGACGGGTTCGCCTGGGAGGCTGCCGCTCCGCTCGCCCCCACGCCGTCCTGACTTCCGGCTCGTCCTGCCGATCGGCCGGCGGACACGCGCCACCGGTGAGACGGCCTGGCCCTGGCCGGTAGTCCGGCATCTCCGGCTCTGGCTCTACCTCTACCTCTACCTCCACCTCTACAACGCAAGGAGTACGGCATGAAAGCGCACGTCAGCTCCATCCTCCTCGGTGTCCGGGACATGGACCGGGCCAAGCAGTTCTACACGGAAGGGCTCGGCTGGAAGATCCAGAACGACTACGGCATCTCGGTGTTCTTCGACTCGGACGGCGCCTCGCCGGTCGGCTTCTACGGTCGTGAGGGTCTGGCCGACCAGGTGGGCACGGACCCGGAAGGCAGCGGCTTCAGCGGGCTGGTCCTGACGTACGTCGTCCGCAGTGAGGCACGGGTCGAGGAGATCATGGCGGACGCCCGGAAGGCCGGTGCCACGATCCACAAGCCCGCCGGTGCTCTGCCGTGGGGCGGGTACGGCGGCACGTTCGCCGACCCGGAGGGCTACATCTGGAGTGTCGGCTACAGCGCCCAGGGAACCGATCAGCCCTACGCGGAATAGTCGACGGTCCCGGTGCGGGACGTGGGAGCGACTGTCGGAGCGCTGGGCAGGCCGGATCCGTGGGGAGCCGGCAACCGCTGTAGCGACGTTCCCCAAGTCCGTGTCCGGCCGGCAACGGAGCGGTAGCCTGTCAGCGCGATCGGCGGGGGCGGCGGCGGTCAACCGCCTGCGCGGCAGAACCCAAGGTGAGAACGGGGTTCTTGACCTGGGAGAGGCCGAGGCTCCTCCCGCGGAGGCGCAAGCCCCGGCGCAGGCGGCACTGTGGAACTCAGCGGTGCCGCCGCCGACCTCAAGAGCATCCACGCCTCCCTGAAGCTCTTCGAAGCCAACGGTGACCAGTCCCAGCTCGGTGCCGGCTGAGCCCGTGACCCTCGGTAGGGGCACTGATCAAGCACTACGGCCGACCGGCCGCCGCACGCGGCGCAGGAGAACGCCGGACCTGTCGGGCCCCGGGCGAGGTCCGGGCGAGGTCCGGGCGAAGTCCGAGTGCGCGCGCACCACGCCGTCGGACGGGAGCGTCAGTTCGTGTCGGGCTCGGAGGTGAGTGCCTTCAGGGTGGTGTCCAGCCAGTGCAGCTCGGCGCGGCTGGTGGCGCGGGCGATGGTCAGCAGGCCTCGGCGGAAGGGGTCGTCGAACTCCGCCGCGCGCAGCGGGCGCTCGCCCTCGTAGAAGAAGCTGCTCGGCTCCTGGAGGAAGGCCAGGCGGCGGCGGAGGACCGCGGACTGCTCGCCGGGGTCCTCGAGGTGGCGCAGGAAGGCGAGGACGGTGAACCAGTGGTTCTCGTCGCTGATCTCGACGCCGTCGGCCTCACGCAGGCGGCGGCGCAGCCCTTCGCGTCCCTCACCGGTCAGGGTGAGGACGTGCCGGGGTGCCGCCCGGGTGCCGGGCTCGGTCTGACGGCTCAGCAGCCCGGCCCTCTCGAGTCGCTTGATGGCCGGGTAGAGCGTGCCGTCGGCGATCGGCCGGACGTGGCCGGTCAGGTGCGCGACGCGCTTCTTCAGCTCGTAGCCGTGCAGCGGCTGCTCGTACAGGAATCCCAGGATCGCCAGTTCCAACACCATGCCATCATGCCTCACCACCTGTATACATCGGCGCCGATGTATAGTCTGGGCGATGCTTTCGATTGGCCCGGGCCGTCGGCGACCGGCGACCGGCGACCGGGCAGACGGAACTAGTGATCGAGGAGGAGAGGTCATGCGTGACGCTCAGGTGACTGTCCAAGGGGCGCGAATCCGCTGGGTGGAGATGCCCGGAGACCCCCGGCGTACCACCCGTGTCTACCTGCACGGGCTCGGCGCCAGCGCCGCACCGTACTTCGCGGCCTCCGCCGCGCACCCGGCCCTGGCCGGCCACCGCTCGCTCCTGGTCGACTTGCTGGGCTTCGGCATCAGCGACCGCCCCACCGACTTCGCGTACACGCTGGAGGACCACGCCGACGCCGTGGCCACGGCCCTGGAGGCGGCCGGGGTCCGGGCGGCGGACGTCATCGGGCACAGCATGGGCGGCGCGGTGGCCATCGCGCTGGCCGCCCGCCACCCGCACCTGGCCGGCCGGCTCGTCCTGGTCGACGCCACCCTCGACCCGGTGCCCGTGGGGCACGGCAGGCCCGGGGCGAGCGGCATCGCCGCGTACACCGAGGAGGAGTTCCTCGCCGGCGGGTGGCGCCAGGTCCGCGAGAACGTCGGACCGCACTGGTGGTCCACCATGCGGCTGGCCGGGCGCGAGGCACTCCACCGCAGCGCGGTGCACCGGGCCCTCGGCACCACACCGGGCATACGCGAGATGCTGACGACCCTGCCGATCCCCCGCACCTGCCTGCTGCCCGAGGCCGACGGACCGCTTCCCGGCGCGCGGGAACTCGTGGCGGCGGGAGTCGAGGTGGTGTCGATCCCGGACTGCGGGCACAACATCATGCTGGACAATCCGGAGGCCTTCGCCCAGGCGACCGCCCGCGCCCTGCGAGAGGTCTGACACAGCGGGAGATGAACGCCGGGCGCTGCCTGGCATGGCAGGGCCCCGTGTCAGTGCTCCGCGGCACCATGACGGCCATGATCACCGAAGAACTGACAGACGTCCGGCAGCGGCTTCTCGCCGACCCCCGCACGTCCTGGGTGCTGTTCGAGCACGGCAGGTGCGTCGTGCTGACGGCTCCGGATGGAGATCTGGCGGAACAGGCCACCGGGATCCTGAGGGAATTCGGCCCGGCCCATGCGGGATCGTCGGCGGGCTGCACGTCGTCCACGTCGAGGACAGGCGGGGCGCGGCGGCTCGACGCAACGGAGATACGTAAGGATTCGGTAAGGCAGAGTCGGCCGTTGGCGGAAGAAGGTCTGCTTACGATTCCAACGCACAGCATTTTGTTGGTGATTGAGGAGACCGATGAAGAAGAGCAGCTTGAAGATCTGGTCGGCGCGCGTCGCGGCGGCCACGGTGGTCACGGCGACGGCCACGCTGGTTCCGGCCACTTCCGCATCCGCCGCCACGCCGCGCCTGTTCAGCATCTGCAACAACGGAACCGACTTCACCGTCCAGGCGGAGTTCCCGGCCGCTCCGGGTGACTACGGCTGGAAGAGCGCGTGGCTGAAGAAGGGCTACTGCTCGCTCGTCCATGTGGAGAACGACGACCAGCGGGTCGTGATCAGGGCGAAGAACGCGAGCGGGCAGACGTACCAGGTCGCCAAGTTCACCTTCCCCGCCGAGCGCGGCGTGGATGTCAAGGTCAGGGGCTCCTACGGATCGGTCATCACGGCCCGCAGCTGAGGTTGATCTCTCCCATCCGTCCGGGCGGGTTGGATCCGGGGCGGGTCGGGGCGTGCGCCCGGTGGATCCCGCGCGCACGCCCCCTCTCCCCCCACGACGTCGGTAATGCCGGTCTGCCGCTCGGTGCCGGTGCGGTTTGCGGAACGGCGGAATGGATGCCCTATGGTCAGCCGTCGCGGTTTCAGCCGCAGGGACATGGATCCAACAAGTAAGTCAAGACTTACCTTTGGGGGATTTTGACCGTACGGTGTGGCTCGAATCGAAGGAGCCCCCTGGTGTCGAAAAGGAATGATCCCGCTGTGCGTGCGGTTGAGTTGGAGCGGGATCATGTGTCCTCCTTATACGAGTTGCTCACCGAGCGGATTTCCGAGGCGCGAGCGCACCGAGCGCATGTGCTGAAGGCTCCGGCGGAAAGCGCCGGTGAGGCATACGAGAGAGAAAACACCGCCGAGCGTGTGGCCAAGGAAATCGGCCGGCTGGAGGGCGCCGAAAAGGGGCTGGTCTTCGGGCGCATCGACGGGACGGACGGCACGGCCCTGCACATCGGGCGGATCGGACTGCATACGGAGGAGGACGACCTGCCTCTGCTCGTGGACTGGCGAGCGAACGCGGCGCGGCCCTTCTACGAGGCGACCCCGGCCCACCCCATGGACCTGCGGCGGCGCCGGCACCTGCGCCTCGAGGAGCGCACGGTCGTCTCGGTGAGCGACGAACTGCTGGACGGGACCGCCCCGACCGACGAGGACGTCGTGGGGGACGGCCCGTTGACCGAGGCCCTGTCGGCACGGCGCACGGGCAGGATGCAGGCGGCCGTCGCGACGCTGCAGGCCGAGCAGGACGAGATCGTCCGCTCCGCCCACCGCGGGGTGACCGTGGTGCAGGGCGGGCCCGGCACCGGCAAGACGGTGGTCGCCCTGCACCGGGCGGCCTACGTCCTGTACGCGTTCCCGCGCGCCGCGCAGGAGGGCGTCCTGGTGGTGGGCCCGAACGCCCGGTTCCTCGACTACATCTCCCAGGTCCTTCCCTCGCTCGGCGAGAACGACGTCGTGCTGGCGACCTGCCGGGAACTGGCCGGAGTGTCCACGGACACGGCGGACCCGTACGACACGGCGCGTCTCAAGGGCGGTTCCGACCTCGCCGACGCCTTGGCCGGCCTGCTGCGCGTCCACCAGGCCCCCGCCGGTGACTTCACCGTGCGGGTCGGACAGGAAATGGTTCGCCTGTCCGGCGAGGAAGTCGCCACGGCACGCGACGCCGCCGTGGCGGCCGTACCGGGGCACAACCCCGCGCGGCAGGTGTTCAAGGAGCTCTTGGTCGACGCCGTCACCGACGCGATGCAACGGGACATGGGCGATCTCCTGGAGCAGATCGACGCCGATGCCGAGGCGATGACGGGCATCGACCTCGACCGGTTCACGGGAGCCTCCCAGCGCCGCGCGGAAGGGGCGGCCGACTCGGGTCCGGTCCACGAGCTGGACCTGGACGCCATCGGAGCCGATCTCCTCGACGACGCCGGCGTCGACCGAGCGGTCGAGGTGTTGTGGCCGCGGCTGGCACCCGGTGACCTCGTGCAGGCGCTCCTGACGAACGACGGCGCCCTCACCGAGCTCCTGCCCCGTCTGACCGCGCAGGAGCGGTCCCTTCTGCTGCGCGGTCCGGACGAACCGTGGACCGATGCCGATGTGCCGTTGCTGGACGAGGCGGCGAGCCTGGTCGACGGTCCGCCCGAGCGGACGTACGGGCACGTCGTCGTCGACGAGGCGCAGGAACTGACCGCCATGCAGTGGCGGATGCTCGTCCGCCGCTGCCCGGCGAGGGCGATGACGCTGGTGGGTGACTTCGCCCAGGCAGGCCCGGTCGCGAGCGCACGCGACTGGAAGGAAGCGCTGATTCCGCACGTCGGACCGCGGTTCGCACTGCACAACCTGACCGTCAGCTACCGCACCACGCAGGAGATCCTGGAGGGCGTCCGGGACCTGCTCACGCGGATCGCTCCGGACCAGAAGCCCACACGGTCGCTGCGCAGCGGTGAGAGCCCGCGCACCGTGACCACGCCTCCGGACGGGCTGGTCCCCGCCGTCATCGAGGAAATCCGCGCCCAGGGCACCGCGCGCCCGGGCGAGCTCCTGGGGGTGATCTGCGCGGACACCAGGGTGAGCGCGCTGGTGAACGAGCTGACGGCCCGGGGCGTCGCTCACCACGCACGCGTCGTACCGGCGTCCGAAGCACGCGGCCTGGAGTTCGACGGGGTCGTCGTCATGAACCCCGAGGAGATCACCACGGCCCGCCCCGGTGGGGACAGGGACGTGTACGTGGCCCTGACCCGGGCCACCAAGCGCCTGTGCACCATCACCGTCCAGTCCGCCTGACGCCCCTCCGCCGGCCGCGGTGCGCAACTCGGGTCCGGCATGGCTTCCCCCCTTGTTGTTGATGATCCGGGGGGGTTGGTGGCGACCTAGACCATGGTCAGCAGGTGATCCGTCGGTCCGTAGTCGATGTTCCCGTCGGCATAGACCCCGCAGAAACCATCCTTGATGCACCGCAGGCCCATGGTCACCCAACGGACCGAGCCGTCATGGCCGAGCGAGACCGCGACCGCGGCCTCGAACTCCTCGCTTCCGCAAGGGCAGCCGGCCTGATCATCAGCATGCACGGACACATCGTTCCAGACGCCCGGAGCCAGCACCTGACCAGCTTGACCTCCTCAGCGGCGGCCGAGGAGTTCGGCGATCCGGGTGAACCCGTCGCCGCCGTGCCCCTCGTCGATGGCGCGCCGGACCAGTGCCTGTGCCGCGCGCATCGTTCCCGCTTCGATGCCGTGCGCCTCGGAGGTGTGGGCGATGTGCGCCATCGAGGACGCGGCGGAGGTGAGCGGGCTCTCCTCGCCACTGAAGTCGCCGTCGTCCACCTGGCCCGCCATCTCCGCGAAGATCGGCGGGAGGATGGCGGCGATGCCCTGTGCGAAGGGCGCCAGTCGGCGGGCGCCGATGCCCTCCGCCCGCGCGACGGCCAGGGCGTGTGCGTAGCCCGTCATCGCGGTCCAGAAGATGTCGAGCAGTGCGATGTCGTGGGCCGCGGCCAGGCCGATCTCCTCACCGACGTGGGTCAGGGACCCGCCCAGTGCCTCCAGTACCGGAAGGTGCTCCTGGTGGAGGTCGGCCGGGCCACTGGTGAGGATGACCGCCTGTGGTGTGCCGATGGTCGTGGTCGGCGTCATGATGGCGCCGTCGAGGTACCGGACGCCGTGCGAGGCCGCCCACGCCGCGGCGTCCCGGGCCCGGTCGGGAGTGTCGGCGCTCAGATTGACCACCGTGCGGCCGCGCAGCGCGGCGGTGACGGCCTCGCGCCGCAGCACGGAGTCCGCGGCGTCGTAGTCCACCACACAGACCACGGTCAGGGGGCTCGCGGCGACCGCCTCCTGCGCCTCGGCGGCACTGACGGCGCCCCGGGCCACGAGGGCGGCGGCGCGGCCCGGCGTCCGGTTCCAGACGGTCGTGCGCAAGCCGGCGTTCACGAACGCGCCGGCCAGGGCGCGGCCCATCGGTCCGAGTCCGAGTACGGTGACGGCGGGGGCTTCGGTGGGTGAGGACATGCTCAGCTCCTGGTAGGAAAGCGACGAACAAGGATGAGAAGAGGGGACGGCGATGACGCGCAGCCGTGCTGAGGACACGCAGGTCTGCGGGGTGACCGCCGCGATCGCCGTGATCGACGGGAAGTGGAAGACAACCCTGCTGTGGATGCTCGAGTCCGGCCCTCAGCGTCCGGGCGAGCTACGCCGGCGCTTCGAGGGCCTCAGCGAGAAAGTGCTGACCCAGCAGCTTCGCGAGATGGAGACCGACGGACTGGTACACCGGGAGGTATACGACGAGCGCCCTCTGAAGACGGTGTACTCCCTGACCCCGTTCGGCCGGGAACTCTCGCAGTTGCTGGCCCCCCTGTCGGACTGGGGCCACCGCCGCATCGAGCGGCTGGGCGAGGAGCGTGCGGCGTCCTGATGTGGGCTCGGTGCACGCCGCACCTCCTCTCCGGTCTGGTTCCTGCGGCCCCTCCGGCCTACACGCCAAGCCTCTCCCGGCGTCGGCCGGCTGCCAAGTACCCACAAAAAGGTGGGTAGGCGGGGGCGTACCCGGCGCCTGTCGCGGCTCGAGGCCATGTCGGTGAAGTGAAAGCGAATCGGAGCTGATCGCCGACAGCCTCTGGGAGCCACGGGCCCGGTGGCCACGGCGAGGAACATGTCCCAGCCCGATCGAAGGACTGTCTCGGGCCGGTGGCCTTGTCGAGGTCCGCGTGCCACCTGACCGTGCAGGACTTCAGGGCCGGCGGGACGTCATCCTTGGGCTTCTCGGTGAACCCGGCCGCCGTGGCGGCGGCCTCCCTCTCCTTCCTCACCACCGCGATGTCCAGGATGTCACCCGAACCCGCCTTCGCCGCGGCAACGGCTGACGGGGCGTCCTTTCCATGGCCGCCCTGAGCCGCATCGGCAGTCTGCCACCGGTACCTGCTTCACGGCGCTGGAGGCGTCGCCGTCCACGACGCGGCGACCAGGGAGCGTTCAGCCGCCGCCAGATGGGTCGCCGCGGCCAGCCAGGCCCAGGCGTAGCCGTCGGGCGAGGGGTCGGCGAGCCGGCCGAAGGCGTCGCGCGGGCGCCGGTCGGCCTCGGCGGTCAAGGTGGTGGCCAGGTCCGCCGCGACGGTCAGGCCGGCCCGGCGCAGCGGGGTGTACGCGGCCGGGGACGCCGTACCGCGGGCGGCCTCGGCGACCGCGCGGCGGCCGCCGGCGACGCCGGTCTCCAGGAGGCGGCGTACCCGCCACAGGGGTGAGTCGGCCAGCGGGTCCGGGGCGTCGGCCGCCGGTGCGGGGGCCGGCGGGTCGGGGGCGGCGTCCGGTGGGGGGAAGTGTTCGCCCTGGAGGCGGTCGTAGCCGAGGTCGGCCCGGCTCTGCCAGTCCTGGGGCAGCCGCAGCGTGTACTGCTCGGCGGGCACCGGGCCGACCGCCACCGGGCGCAGGGTGGCGGCGCGGTCGAGGTCGGGACGGCCCAGGACGCGCATGCGCAGTCCGGGGTACGAGGCGATGCGCCGCAGGTTCTCGGTGTGCGGCAGCTCCGGGTGCGGGTGCGCGGGCAGCAGCCGCAGCAGGGGGGCGTCCGGCCGTGCCTCGCGGACCAGGAGGTGGTCACCGGCCGCTCCGACGACCGTCACGTCGCATCCGATCAGGGCGGTGTCGGCATCGGCCGCCCCGGCCGGGGAGGCCAGCAGCTCGGCGACCGCCTCGGCCGCGGGGCGGGCGAACAGCGCGGCCCCGGGCCCGTCCGTCCAGCCGGCGCCGGGCAGCGGGGTCGCCTTCACGCCGCGTCCGGCGCCGAGCCTGCCCTCCGCGGAGACCGTCGCGCCGACGATGCGCAGGCCGCCCCGGGCGAGACCGGCGTGGTCGAGGGTGGCGCCGCCGAGGGCGACGGAGGCCCGCCCGGCTCCGCGGGCGCGGGCCAGGCCGCCCGGGCGGACGTCGGAGAGGGAGTAGCGGGAGCCGTCCGGGGCCAGCAGGTGGGTGACGACCCCGCCGTAGCCGGTGGCCGAGAGCACCGGTTCCCGGCACAGGCCGTACACCTGGAGGCTGCCGCCCGGTGTGTAGGCCCGCCGGGAGGTGCCGGTCAGTGCCGGGTCGGCCGTGCCGGAGGCCAGCACTCCGGTGGTGTACAGGAGTTCGCGGAAGGATCCGGTGAGGTCGGCGAGGCGGTGTGCGGTGCGGCGGTCGCGGGCCGCGCGCAGGCCTCGTACGACCCGGAGGGCGGCTGCTTCCGCGCGGGGCAGTCCGGCGAGGCGGGCGGTGTACGCGGCGCGCAGCAGCTCGGCCTGGACGACGGCTCCGCCGGCGGTGACGCCGGCCGAGAGGGCCTCGGCGGCGGCGTGCCAGAGGGCAGCCGCGGCGCCGAGCTGGGCCGCGGTGAGGGCCGGGGCGGTCGCGGCGGGATCGGCGGGGACGGCCGGGGCGGCGGTCGCGGCCGGATCCGCCGGATCGGCGGTCTCGGGTTCGGCCGATTCCGGTGATCCGGCGGGCTCGGCTGCCGTCTCCCGCTCCGTTCCCGTGGGGCCCGCCGCGGCCGGCCCGGGCTCCGGCGGTGCCGCGTCCGCGAGCGGGGCGGCGCCCAGGGCGGCGGCCCGGTGCAGGCACCGGGGTGCCAGCAGGCAGGTGCAGGTGGCCTGTCCGGCCGCGGTGACCGTCCCCGCCGGCCCGGGCCGCAGGGTGACGACGGCGTCCTCACCGAACCGGAAGGTGACGCTCCCGTCGGCCTCGCGGGTTCCGGCGTCCGCGCAGCCGGCGGTGGCGTCGTCCAGTTTCCTGCGCAGCCGTGCGCTGAGGCTTTCGACCGCTTCGGCGAGCACCTCGGGTGCGACGGGCGGCAGTTCGTTTTTCAACGGGTCTCTCCACGGAGGCGGTCGCCGACCCAGCGGGCGAGGGCGAGGGGGCTGAGGGCGGCCACGGGCATCCCGGCCGCGACGAGTTGCCGTGCGACCGGGACCGAGTACCGGGGGTTTCCCGTGTCGTCGAGCGCGGCGCAGCCCATCAGGTGGGCGCCGGAGGCGGCCAGTGCGCGGACCTCCCCGAGCAGTCCGCCGATCGGACCGCCTTCCTCGAAGTCGCTGACCACGACGACGAGGGTGCGGCTCGGGACGGTGATCAGGGAGCGGGCGTGGGCCAGGCCGGCGGCGATGTGCGTGCCGCCGCCGACGCGCACCTCCAGCAGGAGCGAGAGCGGGTCCTCGACCCGGTCGGTGAGGTCCATGACCTGGGTGGAGAAGGCGAGGAAGTGGGTGGAGAGGGTGGGGACGCCGCCCAGGACGGCCGCGGTCAGGGCCGACCAGATGACGGAGGCCTCCATGGAGCCGGACACGTCGACCACCAGGACGAGCCGCCAGTCGGCCTCGCGGCCGGCCCGGGTGCTGAAGACGGGCCGCTCCGGTACGACGACCACCGTGCCGTCGGCCCGGCGGCGGGCCTGCGCGAGGTTGGCGCGCAGGGTGCGGGCGAGGTCGAGCGCACCGCCCGGGCGGCGGGTGGGGCGCGGGGTGGTGAGGCCCGACAGGGCCGGGCGCAGCCGGGTGGCGAGCTCCTTGGAGAGTTCGTCGACGAGTCGCTTCACCAGGGGGCGCAGCCGGGCGAGTTGGGCCTCGGGCAGTCCGCCGGCGAGGGACAGTACGGAGTTCAGCAGCTCCACGGAGGGCCGTACGGCTACCGGGTCGAGCTGGGCGAGCACGTCGGTACGGCCGGCTTCGGCGGCGCCGGCGAGGACCTCCTCGCGTACGTCGGCGCCGAACAGTGCCTCGAGCTCCTGCGACCACTCGCGGGCGGTGGGGAACGAGGCCTCCTGGCCGCCGCTGCGGCCCGGTCCCTGGCCGGTGCCGAGGTCTCCGGCGCCTTCACCGTGCCCGGTGCCGTACAGCTCGTCCAGGGCGTGGGCGTAGCGGCGGGCGCCGGCGGGGAGCCGGTCGCGTTCGCGGCCGAGCAGCAGCCGCCAGCGGTCGGCGGGCGCGAGCCGGTGCGCCTCCGGCCGGGGGGTGCGGGTGGGCGGTGCGTCGGGGGTGTCGGGGTTCGGGTCCGGGATCCGGGCCGGGTCCGGGTCCGGGATCCGGGCCGGGTCCGGGTTCGCGGTCGGGATCGGGGCCGCGGCCGGTTGCTGTAGGTCGGGCAGTGGGAGGGCCTTGAGTGCGGCCAGACCGGCGGCGTCGGCGGCGGCCCAGAGGGCGAGCAGGCCGGGCGGTGCGTCGAGTGCGAGGTCGATGCGGTCGCCGAGGCGCTCGGTGACCGTGTCCAGGAGCCGGTCGCGGGCGGCCGGTGCGAGGGCGTCGAAGCCGCCTCGCAGGGCGGGGAGACGGTCGAGGAAGTCCTGGTCGGCGAGGTGGTCGACGCGGTCGAGGAGCGGGGTGAGGGCGGCCGGGGACGACTGCAGCAGCGGGCCCGCGGCGGTGAGGAGTCCGGCGAGCCGGCGGGTCAGGGCGCGTCGGCTGTCGGCGGTGCCGGCGCCGTCGATCCATCCGGCGGCGCGGTCGCCGAGTGCCTCGGCCGGGTCGAGGTCGAGGAGGACCCGTACGGCCAGGGCCGCGCCCTGCATCAGCGGGGACGCGGAGGCCGCCAGGGCGGCGAGCGCGTCGTCCGTGCGCAGGCCCAGGTGGTGGGTGGCGGCCCGGTCGGCGAGGGCGACGAGGGCGGCGGCGTCCGCCGGGTCCTCGCTGCCGGCGAGGCCGGGCAGGGAGCGTACGGCGGCTTCGAGGAGGTCGGCGGTGAGCGCGGCGCAGGCGGCCCGGGACGCGGCGGTGGTGCCGGGGAGGTGGCCTCGGTGGAGGGCCTCCAGGAGGTCGAGGGCGTCGAGGAGTTCGGGCAGGGTCGCCGTCTGCGGCAGGGCGGTGGCCGCCTCGTGGAGACGTACGTCGACCAGGTCGGGCAGGTCGCAGCGGGCGGCGGCGGCCAGCCCGGTGAGGATCTGGGCCGGGGTGGGGCCGCCGTCGGCGGCGGCCCGCCGGGCGGTCTCGGCGAGCGTGCCGGCGGCCGCCTGGGCGGCGGTGACGCCGCGTACGCCGGTGAGGTCGAGCCGGGCCGGGACGGAAGGCGTCCAGGACAGCCGCCACTTGGTGCCGAGGGCGGTGCCGTCGCCGGTGGCGGCGACGGTGAGGGGCTCGCCGTAGGAGGCCCCGCACACGAGGAGGCGCTGGAGGAGGACCTCGCGGCGGCCGTCGAGGGCGGAGCGGAGCGGGTCGAGGCGGACCTCGCGGGGTGCCGGGTCCTCGGGGCACGGCAGGCGGAGCTCGGCGAGTTCGGCCTCGACGGAGGGGCCGAGGCCGGAGCGGGGGGCGTGCGGGGTGATCCGCCCGCGGGCGGTGCCGACGAACACCGCCTCGAGGGCCCGGGCCAGCGCCCGGCCCCGGCCGAGGGGTTCGCCCTGGCCGAGGACGGTGGTGACGGCCTCCAGGAGCTCGCCGCGGCCGGGCGCGGGGAGCCCGCGCAAGGCGGCGAGGTCGCAGGCGAGCCGCAGGGTCTCGGCGGCCTCGCCGGTACCGGCGGTGTGTCCGGCCCGGCGCAGCTCCCGGCAGAGCCCGGTGACGGCGACGGAGGCGGCCTCCCGGACCCGGGCGGGGTCGCCGCCGGCTTCGAGGACGGCCTGCTGCCAGAGCGGGTCGCGGATGCCGGCGGGGTATCCGGAGCGGGAGTCGAGGAGGTCGAAGGAGTACGGCACGAAGGAGGTGACGGTCCGGTACCCGCCGGCGCCGCTCCCCTGCCGGGAGGCCGTGCCCACCGGACCGCGGCCGGGTACGGGGCGCTGGTCCGCGCCGGCGGCGGACGCGTGGCCCGCCCTGGGGGCGGGGCGCGTGCCGTTGCCGCCGCCCCGCGCGGACGCCGAGCCGGAGGTGCCTTCCGTACGGGTCGCGGAACCGGCCTCCGCTCCCCCGGCGGAACCCGTCTCCGCCCCCGAAGGGCCACGGTCTGCGCCGGGGCCCGTGCCGGCGCCGCCGTTCGGCGCGGGGCCGACGGACGCGGTCGCGGTCCCGGGGCTCGCATCCGCGGCGGGGCCGGTGCCGTGCGGCCCGGGGACGCCGTGGGAGGCTCCGGTCCCGGTCGCAGAACCGGAGTTCGCGTCTGCGGAGGGGGCACGGCCCCCGTCGTCGGAGTCGCCCGGCGCAGCGCTGCCCGGGGTGCCGTCCGCACCGGTCGGGGAAGCGGCAGCCGTGCGCGACGCGGACTCCGTACCTCCGGCAGGGGCGCGGCCCGAGCCGGAAGCGGCTTCCCGCCCGGCCACGGGACCGGCGTCCGCGGCGGCGCTCGCACCGGCGCTGACCTGGGCCTGGCCCATGCCGGCCTCGGCGGGGCCGAAGAGGGCCGGGGCGTGGAAGGAACCGATGACGGCGGCCACGCGGCGGCCGTCGGCGGCGGCGTCGGCGATCACGGCGCGCATGTGGGCCTCGCGGGCGAGGTCCCGGTCCGGGACGGGGCCGTCCTCGCGCAGCGCCCAGCCGACGCCGAGCGCGGCGCGGCGTACGGCTTCCGGGGTGCAGCCCGGGGCGAGGACCTCGACGGCGCGGTCCCACAGGTCGTCGCCGTCACGGCCGGTGCCGGCGGCGGCGAGGGCGTCGGCGAAGCCGCCGACGCGCCGCGGGTCGCTGCCCGGGGCGGGAGCGGAGTCGGCGCCCGCGGTCGTCCCCGTGCCCGGGGCCGCGGCCGGAGCGGAAACCGGGCCGGGCGCACCGATCGCGTCCCGGAGCGAGGTGCCGCCCGGGGTCCGAGCCGGCGCCGTGCCGGGGGCCGCGCTCGCGCGGGTCGCCCCGGCCGCGCGGGGGCTCCGCGCCGGGCCCGGGCCCGCGGCGGCGTCGCGCACGTCGGTGCCGTCCCACGCCGAGGCACCGCCGGTGCCCCGCAGGGGGGCCGAGTCCGGGACCGCCGCGGTCGAGGCCGAAACGCCGCCGAAGGCAGAGCCCCCGGTCGCGGCCCGACCCGTACCGGACGCGCCCACCGCTCGCACCGCCGAAGCCGTCGCCACGGACGGGTCCGTGGGCGAGCCCGAGACACCGCCGGAAGCGGAGCCCCCGGTCGTGGCCCGACCCGTACCGGACGCGACGACCGCTCGCACCGCCGGAGCCGTCGTCAACGTCGGTTCCGTGGGCGAGGCCGAGGCGTTGCCGGAGACGGGGCTCGACGGGATGTCCGCCGGCCGGGGTGAGGTGGTGGGGCCGTCCGTGGGCGGGGACGGGTGCGGGACGGCCGGGCCGGGGGTCCAGTCCGGGGCGGACAGGGGGAGGTCGCAGGCCAGGACGGTCGCGCCCGTTCGGCGGGCCCAGCGGATGGCCGCCAGCTCCGGGGAGAAGTCCGCGAACGGGTAGAACGCCAGGCGGCCGTCCTCGCCGGTGCCCGCGAGGGCGACGGGGGCGACCGTCTCCGGGTCGGCCAGGTGTTCCAGCCACGGCTGGAAGTCCGCCGGGAGCTCGACGCAGACCACGTCCGCGCCGGAGGCGTCCAGCAGGTCCGGCACCACCGCGGCCAGCGCGGGGCTGTGGTGCCGTACCCCGATCAGGTAGGGCTCGCGGGCCGCGGCCAGCGCGTCGACCGCGGCCCGCGGGTCGGTGTGCGTCAACGCAGGCTCCCGCGCAGGTCCCAGAGGCGGCGCCACATCGCCGAGCCGTCCTCGGCGCGGCGCCGGACCGGGCCGTCCCAGTAGCCGAGCAGCCGTGCGTGGTCGGCGGGGTCGTCCTTGCGTACGACGCCCAGCAGGTGCCCCGGCAGCAGGTCCAGCACGTCCCCGTCCGGCAGGTACGCGGCGGCGACGCCCAGGGAGGCCGCCACCTGTACGGCCTCGGCGGTGGACATGACCGTACCGGGGCGTTCCACGTCCCAGCCCTCGGTGGAACGTCCCGAGCGCAGGTCGCGGAAGACGGTGACGAGCGCGTCGAGCACGGCGTCGTCCACGGCGAAGGCGGCGCCGGCCCGCTGGACGGCGGCGACGGCCTGGCGGCGGATCAGGGTGGCCTCGGCGTCGGCGTCGGCGATCGGGGCGACCGTCTCGAAGTTGAAGCGCCGCTTGAGGGCGGCGGACATCTCGGAGACGCCGCGGTCGCGCAGGTTGGCGGTGGCGATGACGGTGAAGCCGGGTGCCGCGCAGACCACCGCGTCCTCGGTGGCGGTCAGTTCGGGCACGCTGACGCGCCGGTCGGAGAGAATCGAGACGAGTGCGTCCTGGACCTCGGGCAGGCAGCGGGTGATCTCCTCCACCCGGACCACGCGCCCGGTGCGCATGGCGGAGAGCACCGGGGAGTCGACCAGTGCCTGCGGGGTGGGGCCCTGGGCGAGCAGGAGCGCGTAGTTCCAGCCGTAGCGGAAGGCGTCCTCGGTGGTGCCGGCGGTGCCCTGGACGGTGAGGGCGCTGGTGCCGCTGACGGCGGCGGCCAGGAGTTCGGACAGCATCGACTTTGCGGTGCCGGGCTCGCCCGTGAGGAGGAGTCCGCGCTCCCCGGCGAGGGTGACGACGCAGCGCTCCACCAGGGCGCGTTCGCCGACGAACTTGGGGGTGATGGCGAGCTTGGCCGGGAGGCCGGTGCGGCGCTCGGGCAGGGCCAGTTCGGTGCCGTCGCTGCCGCAGACGAAGGTGACGACGGCGCGCGGGGTGAGCGCCCAGCCGGGCGGGCGGGGGCCGGTGTCGTGGGCGGCGAGGAAGGCGAGCTCGGCGGCGTGGCGTTCCTCGGCGGGCAGCACCTGCCGGGCGGCGGGGGCGGATGGTGCGGTGACGGTCATCGGGTTCCTCTGCGCGGGGACGAAGTGGTGGTGGGGGCCGGCGCGGCCCACCGTGTCAGGTGGGCCGCGCCGGCCCCGCGTCGGGTCCGGGTCGGACGGGTCAGCGGCGGCGGGCGCGGGTGCGCTTGACCTTGAGTTCCTGGAAGCGCGGGACGTCGCCCTCCCGGATCCGCTGCCAGGCCCGCCGGTAGAGGTCCGCGGCCGGTTCGGCCGGTGCCAGGACGCCCAGCAGCGGGCGGCCGCCGGGGGCGAGACCGTACAGCGGCAGCTTCCACTGCTCCACGGGCAGGGCCGGGGCGGGCTGGTCGGCCCATCCGCCGGGCAGGAACAGCGAGCGTCCGGCCCGGCTGCGGTCGGCCGTCACCACCAGGTCGGTGGCGGCCAGTTCGGCGCGGGCGGCCTTGAGGCGGGCCGGCTTCCAGCCCGTCCACCGGGCGGTGTTGCGGTCGGTGGGGTCGGGCATGGCGAGCAGGGCCAGGTACAGGGCGGCCGCGTCGGCGCCCAGCCCGTACGCGGCGCTCACCTCCGCCACCAGGTCGGGGACCGAGCGGCTCGGGTCCTGCGGCCACCACGTGCCGTCGGCGTCGGCCGTGCCGGCCGCGGGCGCGCCCGGGTCGGCGAGCAGGGCGGCGAAGCGCGGGTCGTGGGCGGCGCGCAGGGCCGTCTCGACCGCCAGGGGCTGCTGGTCGTCGCCGCGCAGGGCCGGCAGGTAGGGGTCGGAGCCGGTGGAGTCCAGCAGTGCCGGGCGCACCGCGGGCCTGGGCCGGGAGTCGTGGGTGGCCATGACGACCGCGCCGTAGCGCTCGTAGCCCTCGCCGGTCTCGGTCGGGGTGCCGGCGACCTTCCGGAAGTCCGGCAGGCTGGTGTAGTGGGCGACCTCCAGGAGGAGTTCGGGCGCGGCGAGCCGCTGCCGTACGGCGGTCAGTACGGGCGGCAGGGCCGCTCGTACGGGGTCGCCGGCCGGCAGCCGGTGGGCCAGCCAGGTGCTCATGGCCAGGGTCGCGATCAGGACCTGCGCGGTGAACGGGCCGGTGACGGCCACGGCGGGCTCCACGTGGTCGCCCTTGACGGTCCACGGCACGTCGGCGGAGAGCTCGTGGGAGGCGGCCGGGGCGAGGACCGCGGCGAGCACGCGGTGGGCGGGCCATCCGCCGCGGACGGCACGCGCGGCCTCGGTGGCCAGCCAGTCCGGTACGGGGGTACGGCGGCCCACGTGCCGGTTCCACACCTCCGCGGCGGCCGTCACGTCGGGGCCTTCGCTCCACAGGCGGGCCGGGTCGGCGGGCAGCAGGGCCGCGACCACGGCGCGCCGGACCTCCTCGCCGAGGGCCTGGAGCTCGTCACGGGCGAAGGCGGCGTCGGTCGCCTTGACGCCGAGGGCGGTGCGCACCTGCGCGGGCAGGAAGGTGCGGTCGTAGCTGTTGACGTGGGGCAGGCCCGCGACCACCAGGGCGGCGAGGGCGCCGGAGACCCCGGTGAGCCGGGAGAACTCCTGCGCGGCCTCCGGGCGGAAGGGCAGTGGGCCGTGCTCGGCCGCCGCGCGGAGGAAGGCGGTCAGCCAGCCGGCGTCCCGGTCGGGGTCGCCGAGAGGTGTCGCGCGGCGCACGGTGTAGGGGCCGGGGACGGTGAAGCCGCCGGTCGGATCGTGCAGGAGGGCGCCGAACTCGTGGCCGTCGGGCAGGGAGTCGCCGGACTCGGTGACGGCGAGGACGGCTCCGCCGCCCAGCGGCAGCAGGCTGCGGTGGTAGCGGTTGCGGCCGAGGCCGTCGGGGCCGGTCAGGTGGGCGTGGTCGAGGTGGACCACGACCCGGCGCCAGCGGTCGGCCGAGCCCTGCGCCGATGCCATGCCGAGGGTGTCCACCGCGCCGAGGAGGGTGAGGAGGGCTTCCCGCTGTTCGTCGGGGGTCGTCGCGGCTGCGGCCCGGTAGGCGGCGGCCGCGGGCTGGTCGAGCATCGGTGCCCAGGTGAAGGTGGCGTAGGGCAGCGCGGGGGTGTCGAAGTGGAGCATGCCGGGCACGGCGGTGACGTCGGTCGCGGTGCGGGCTTCGCCGAGCAGGGTCAGCGTGTGGTGCACGCCGTCGTGGTCGCTGTCGTGGCGGTAGTGGCCGGATGCGAGGAGCCCGTTCAGGGCTTCGCCGATCAGCTGGTCGGAGGGTCCCTGTTCGCGCGCGTCGACGGGGGCGGTGTCCGCGTTCAGCCGGGCCGAGATCCCGTCGAGGGCTTTCTGCTGGGTGAGGGCGAACCGCAGGACCGCGAGGATGCCGCCGATCAGCTTCGGGTCGGTGACCTGTGGCAGGGCCGCGCGCACCAGGTCCGGCAGCTCGTCGGCCTTCGTCACGGCCGCCGCGGCCTTGAGGAGGGCGCCGACGGTCTCGCGGTCGGCGGTGCGCAGCGCGACCGAGCCCTGCGGGTCACGGGGGCGCAGCGCGTACCAGTGGGAGAGCGGCGGCAGGTCCACGCTGCCGGTGCTGAAGGGGGGATCGTGGCGGTCGTTGTGGGTGCGGGTGGTCAGGACGCCGTCGGGGTCGGTGAGGGTGAGCTCGCGCCAGCTGTGCGAGAGGGCGCGCGGGCGGTCGTCGCCGGGGAAGGTGAGGGCCGCGACCGGCTTGTCCCCGCCTTCGGGGACGGTGACGGTGCGTCCGCCGGTGTCGGTGCCGGCCCAGCCGTTGCCGGGAATGCGTACGGCGTGCCAGCCGAGGAGGCCGTCGACGGGGGCGCCGAGCACGGAGCCCGCCACGGTGGGCGTGGGCAGCAGACGGCTGGAGAACCGGGAGGCGGCCTTCCCGGCGTGCTCCTTCAGGCTGTCGGTGAAGAACGCCGGTACGGAGGAGCGTCCGTGGGCCCCGGTCGCCGGGTCGTACTCGATCCAGCCGCTGTCGCTGTCGTCGGCCCGGTCGCGCTGCCGCCACACCCAGTAGGAGGTGCCGTCGGACAGGACCGGCCGCTCGTCGGGCAGCCGGGTGTCGCCGCGGTGCAGGACGCCGCCGCCGGTGGTGCGTCCGCCGCCGGGCAGTTGCAGGGAGAGGTGGTCGCCGCGCAGGGACCAGTAGGTGCGGTCGGTGTCCAGGGTGAAGACGGTGCCGGGCGAGGAGTGCCAGTAGCCCTCGACGCGGCCGGCGCTCCAGTCGGCCCAGAACACGAGCAGTTCGCCGTCGACGTAGTGGAATCCCATGCGGCGGTGGGAGCCGGCCGGCAGGCGCAGGTCGTGGGTGAGGACGGTCGAGTCGGCGTCGATGACGCGGACCTGGGCCGTGTTGGCGACGATCAGGTACGGCCAGGCCTCGGCGACGGTGAGGCCGTCGCGGTCCTTGCCGGGGGTCAGTTCGGCGACGGCGTCCTCCCAGGAGGGCCAGGCCAGCTCCTCGAAGAGGCCGCCGCGCAGGGTGCGGGCGAGGGTCTCCCCGAGGTCGGCGGCGGCCGCGGCGGCGACCTCCTCGGGGGCGAGCGCCAGGGCTTCGACGGGCAGCCAGGTCAGCCGCTCGATGGCGTCGGGGACTGCGGGCAGGCCGGCGGCGACGGAGGCGCGGGCGACGTCGGCCATCCACGCGGCCAGCAGCGGGCGCGCGCCGGGCGAGGCCGCGACGTGCCGGACGATGTCGGCGCCGCCGCTGCCGATGCCGTACAGCGCCCGGCGGAAAGCGGGGTGGAAGCGCGGGTCCGCGGCGACCGCGGCGAGGTCGCGTCGCTCGTCGCGGTCGGCCCAGTCGGACAGGTTCAGCGTGTCGTGGTGGTGCCGCGTCTTGTGTTCCTCAGGTGTGACGACGGGGACGTCGAGGGTGAGGAGCAGGTCGAGGAGGTCGGCGTCCTGGACGCCGACCTGCAGGCCGGCCTCCCGTCCGGGGCGGTCGAGTTCGGCGCGCAGCTGCGGGGCGCAGCGCTCGACGACGTCGAGGAGGGCCGGGTTCGTGGGGCGGCGGCCCCAGCCGGAGTGGCGGGCGGTGCAGAAGCGTTCGAGCCAGCCGGCGGTGCCGTCGGCGCAGCGCTCCTCGTCGGGCAGGGTGTCGTCGGCGAGTCCGGCGGTGGCGCCGGACTCCTCCAGGACGTCCAGCCACAGGTCGACGAGGTCGACGTCGCCGCCGGGCGGGGTCAGTGCGAGGAGCGTGCCGCGTACGGCGGGGACGCGGCGGGCGAGCGCGACGAGGGCGCCGCGGTGGGCCTTCCACCAGCCGAGCGCGGCGCGCAGGGTGGCGGGCAGGGGCAGCAGTTCGGCGAGGTACTCCTCTTCCGGCTCGGTGCCGGTCAGGCCCGCGGCGCGGGCGAGGCGGCGCAGTTCGACGGCGGCCTGCGCGGAGGGCGGCAGGCCGCCCGCGGTGCGGCGTACGCACAGGCGGCGGAAGCGCTCGTAGGCCTCGGCGGGGCTGACGCGGACGGCCAGGGCCTTGGCGTAGCCGGACAGCACCTTCACCGGCAGGGCGCCGGCGAGCGCGAATTCGAGGAAGACGGAGTCGAGGCGGTCCTCGTCGACGTCCAGGCCGTGCTGGGCCTCGGCGGTGCGGGCGCGGCCGAAGAGCTGGGCGGCGTAGGTGGTGTTCTCGACGGCGAGGAGGATCCGGGCGGCCTGCTCGTGGAAGAGGGGCAGGAAGTGCGGCACGGAGGCGGCGAGCCGGTCGGCGAGTTCGAGGCAGGCGTCGAGCGCGGCCTTGGGCTTGGTCCTGGCCTGACGGGCGATCCGGTCGAGCTCGGGGACGACGGCGAGGGCGTGGTGGCCGTCCTCGGGGTGGTGCACGAGCACCCACTCGGGGAAGCCGAGTGCCTGGCGGCGGCTCAGGCCGACGACGGGCGGCTCGCCCTCGTCGCGTACGAGGCCCAGGAAGCCGGCGGCGAGGTCCTCGGCCGCGCCGAGTTCGGCGGGGGCGAGGCGGACGACGACGCGGTCCTCGTCGAGGCCGGGGTGGCGGTAGGTGCGGGCGGTCAGGTCGACGGCGTCGGCTCCGGCGCCGGTGGTGCCGTTGGGGAGGACGGCGCCGGCCCGCAGCAGCAGGTCGGTCCCGGTCGCCCCGGTGTCTCTCAGGTTGTCGCTCATGCGTCCCCGCCCTCCTCGATCTTGCGCCCGGCGTACAGTGCCGCGGCCATGCGCATTCCTTCGGACCAGGCCACCGGTCCGACCTTCGCCAGCGGTACCGCCCGGCCGTCCTCGTCGTGCCAGCTGAGCCCGCCGGTGGTGGTCTCCTCGTCGTAGTAGGGCTCGCCGATCCACACCGCCGCCTCCGTGCCGGAGCCGGCTTCCGCGTCGCGGACCTTGCAGGTGGCGTAGCCGCCGGAGACCCGGTAGCCGAGGGCGGTCGCGCGGGCGGCGAGGCTGAAGCGGGTGGGGAAGACACCGCCCGCGTAGTCACGGACCTCGGTGGCGGTGGCGGAGACCTCGTCGGGCTTGCGCCAGGTGGCGCGGTGGATCTGCTCGACCTGCTGCACGATGCCGAGTTCGGCCGCGAACTCCCGTACGTCGTCCAGGTCGGGCAGCAGCACGGGGTGGGGCAGGGTCACCGTACGCGGGGAGAGCCGTACGGTCTCGCCGTCGAGGTTGACCACCTTCAGCTCGCCGGACGCGGTGGCGTCCCGCAGGAAGCCCACCTCGTCGGGGTCGTCACCGACGACGGCCACGTCGCGCAGGGCGTTCTGCCAGGCCTCGTCGGGCCAGACCCGGGCGAGCAGTTCGGTCGGGACGGGCAGCGAGGACACCATCCAGCCGTCGACCTGGGCGACGCAGGCCGCCGCGTGCCGGTCGAGCCATTCGGCGAGCCGGCGCAGCCGGTCCACCTCGGGATGGTCCTTCAGTGCCTTGGGCAGTGTCTTCAACTGCCGTCCCGCTGCCCGGCCGGTGACGGACCTCGCCGTCACCCGCCCCTCCACGAGGGCGATCTCGTACCCCTCGCCCGCTGCCAGCCATGCCATCAGACTGTGCCCCTCCGCCTGTCCGTACCTGGTGCGCGCAGCCCTGACAGGGGGGACCAGACCCCCCTGAGCTGCGGTATGCCGGGAGACTAGCGAGAGCCTCTGACAACGCCCCCTCCCGGGGCCGGGACGAAGAGGCAGGCGTCGCGTGCGGCCGGCGCGCGTCCCGGTGACGGGGCGCTGCGTCGACCGGGGGCGCCGGTCGTGCTGCCGGTCATGGCCGAAGGCGACGCATGGGTGGCGCAATACCGTCTGTGGCCTGGGCAAACTCCGTACGCGGCAAGATCACCTCATAGAGGTAATCGCCTCTGGTCTCTCCGGAGCTCAGGAGTGCCGGCCGCTAGCGTTCTCAACGAATCCGGCCCGATTCCCGGATTTTTGTTCCATTTACCTCTTTTCCCAAGGATGCGCGCGTACAGCCGCCCACAGCCCTCGTGAAGGAGAACGCGTCGATGACCGTTGACACCGGCCCGGAAGCCCCGTTGGAGCCGCCCCGGCAGTCGAGCCTGGGGACCGCGGCCGCGCGCAACCTCGCCACGACGACCAAGTCCGCACCGCAGATGCAGGAGATCACCTCCCGCTGGCTGCTCCGGGTCCTGCCCTGGGTGGAGACGAAGGGCGGCACCTACCGGGTGAACCGCCGGCTGAGCTACACCGTCGGCGACGGGCGCGTCGAGTTCGTCCAGGACGGCAGCAGCGTGCGGGTGATCCCCCGCGAACTCGGCGAACTGGCACTGCTGCAGGGCTTCGACGACGTGGAGGTGCTCACCGCGATCGCCGGCCGCTGCGTGCAGCACGACTTCCGGGCCGGCGAGGTGCTGGTGGAACGCGGTGGCCCCGCGGAGCGGGTCCACCTGATCGCCCACGGCCGGATCAGCCAGACGTCCGTGGGCAAGTACGGGGACCAGATCGCGGTCGCGGTGCTGGCCGACGGTGACCGGTTCGGTGAGAACGCCCTGCTGGACGCCGACGCCACGTGGGACCACACGGCCACGGCCGAGACCTCGGGCACCCTGCTCACCCTGTCCCGCGCCGACTTCGAGGCCGTGGTGGCCACGGCGCCGCATCTCCAGGCCCACCTCCGGGAGTTCAGCGCGCTTCCCCTCCAGCGGCAGAACAAGCACGGCGAGGCCGAGATCGCGATGTCCGCCGGGCACACCGGCGAGGCCGAGCTGCCCGGTACGTACGTCGACTACGAACTGAAGCCCCGCGAGTACGAACTCTCCCTCGCCCAGACCGTACTGCGGGTCCACACGAGGGTCGCCGACCTCTACAACGAGCCGATGAACCAGACCAAGGAGCAACTCCGGCTCACCATCGAGGCGCTGCGCGAGCGCCAGGAGCACGAGCTCATCAACAACCCGGAGTTCGGCCTGCTCCACAACGCCGACTTCAAGCAGCGGATCCAGACCCACTCCGGCCCTCCCACCCCGGACGACCTCGACGAGCTGCTCTGCCGCCGGCGCGGATCGAAGTACTTCCTCGCCCACCCCAGGACCATCGCGGCCATGGGGCGGGAGTTCAACGCGCGCGGGCTGTATCCGGACCACGTCGACCTCGGCGGGCAGCAGGTCCCGGCCTGGCGCGGCGTACCGATCCTGCCCTGCAGCAAGATCCCCATCACCAAGGAGAACACCAGCTCGATCCTCGTCATGCGCACCGGGGAGGACAACCAGGGCGTCATCGGTCTGCGCCAGACAGGGCTGCCGGAGGAGTACGAGCCGGGCCTGTCCGTCCGGTTCATGGGCATCGACGAGCGGTCGATCATCTCCTACCTGGTCACCACCTACTACTCCGCCGCCATCCTGGTGCCCGACGCGCTCGGCGTGCTGGAGAACGTACAGATCGGCCGCAGGCGCGAGTAGCGGACCCCGGCCCAGGCCGCCGCGGCCCGGGCCGCTCCCCCGGCCTTCCCGGGCATGGGCCTTCCCGGAGCATCCGGACGGGTCGAGCCGTGCACGGGATCCCAGACAGCTCACCCTTCTCACAAGGAGCTACGGATGCCCGACCCCGGGCCTTCCCCCCAATCGGGCCTGCCCGCCGCTGCGGCTCACTTCGGGGCCTACGTCCTCGCGAACGCCCAGGCCCACGCGGCCTCCGGCCTCGACGCCCCGCCCGCGCTGCCCGGTGTACCCGCGGTTCCCGGCATGCCGGGAACCGCGGGCATGCCCGCCGGAGCTGTCGTACCCGCGGACGTGCCGGCACCCGCCGCGGTGCCGACGCCCGCCGCGGTGCCGACGCCCGCGGACGTGTCGGCGCCCGCGGACGGTGCCGTGTCCTCCGGTCATCCGGACGTCCTGGAACGGCTCCTGCGCGGCCCGAGCGGCGTGGGCACGGCCGGCCTGTACCTGACGGAGCGCCCGGAGCCCGTACGGCCTGCGGCGCCGGAGGCGGCGCCCGCCGGACCGGCGGCCGGCAGCCCCGTCCCGGGCCTCTACCACCACCCGGTTCCGGAGCCCGATCCGGCGCGGGTGGAGGAGGTCGGCCGCAGGATCAAGGCCTGGGCGATCGACGAGGTCGAGCTGTACCCCGAGGAGTGGGAGGAGCAGTTCGACGGCTTCTCCGTCGGGCGCTACATGGTCGCCTGCCATCCGGACGCCCCCACCGTCGAGCACCTGATGCTCGCCACGCGGTTGATGGTCGCCGAGAACGCCGTCGACGACTGCTACTGCGAGGACCACGGTGGCTCGCCCATCGGTCTCGGCGGGCGGCTCCTGCTGGCCCACACCGCCCTCGACGCCGTCCACACGACGAAGGAGTACCAGCCGCACTGGGCGCAGTCGCTGCACTCGGACGCCCCGCGGCGCGCCTACCGCTCCGCCATGGAGTACTTCGTCCGGCAGTCCTCGCCCTCCCAGGCCGACCGGTTCCGGCACGACATGGCCCGGCTGCACCTGGGCTACCTCGCCGAGGGCGCCTGGGCGCAGACGGACTACGTGCCCGAGGTCTGGGAGTACCTGGCGATGCGGCAGTTCAACAACTTCCGCCCCTGCCCCACCATCACCGACACCGTCGGCGGCTACGAACTGCCGGCGGACCTGCACGCCCTGCCCGCCATGCAGCGGGTGATCGCGCTCGCCTCGAACGCCACGACCATCGTCAACGACCTCTACTCGTACACCAAGGAACTCGCCGGCCCGGGCCGCCATCTCAACCTGCCCGTGGTGATCGCGGAGCGCGAGAACGCCTCCGAGCGGGACGCCTACCTGAAGGCGGTCGAGGTCCACAACGACCTCATGCACGACTTCGAAGCCGAAGCCGCCGCGCTGGCCACCGCCTGCCCCGTCCCCAGTGTGCTGCGCTTCCTGCGCGGCGTGTCCGCCTGGGTCGACGGCAACCACTACTGGCACCAGACCAATACCTACCGCTACAGCCTCCCCGATTTCTGGTAAATACCGCTCCCGATAGGAAGACTTATGACCAGTACGGACTTCACCACCGCCCCCGCCTCCGTGTTCATCCCCGCCCCCGCGACCGCCTACCAGCGGGACATCGCCCAGTACTGGGACCACGAGGCCAGGCCCGTGAACCTGCGTCTGGGTGATGTCGACGGCCTCTACCACCACCACTACGGCATCGGCGACGTGGACCACGCCGCACTCGGCGACGCGGACGACGGCGGCTACGAGAAGAGGCTGATCGCCGAACTCCACCGCCTGGAGTCGGCGCAGGCCGAGGTCCTCCTGGACCACCTCGGCCCCATCGGGCGCGACGACACCCTCGTGGACGCCGGCTGCGGCCGCGGCGGATCGATGGTCATGGCCCACCAGCGCTTCGGCAGCACGGTCGAGGGCGTCACCCTGTCGGCGAAGCAGGCCGACTTCGCCAACCGGCGCGCCGGCGAACTCGGCATCGAGGACCACGTCCGCGCCCGTGTCTGCAACATGCTCAGCATGCCCTTCGAGACCGGGCAGGCCGCGGCCTCGTGGAACAACGAGTCGAGCATGTACGTCGATCTGCACGACCTGTTCGCCGAGCACTCCCGCATCCTCGCGGTCGGTGGCCGGTACGTGACCATCACGGGCTGCTGGAACCCGCGGTACGGCCAGCCCTCGAAGTGGGTCTCGCAGATCAACGCCCACTTCGAGTGCAACATCCACTCCCGGCGGGAGTACCTGCGCGCGATGGCCGACAACCGCCTCGTACCGCAGGCGGTCATCGACCTGACTCCCGACACCCTGCCCTACTGGGAACTGCGGGCCACGTCCTCCCTGGTCACGGGCATCGAGGAGGCGTTCATCAACTCCTACAAGGACGGCTCGTTCCAGTACGTCCTGATCGCAGCCGACCGCATCTGACCGCCGGCGTCCGCACGGGGTCCGCCGTGGGCGGTCATCCGCCCGCGGCGTCCTCGGGCTGCCAGCGCAGCAGGTCACCCGGCTGGCACTCGAGCACCTCGCACAGCGCGGCGAGCGTCGCGAAGCGCACCGCCTTCGCGCGGCCGTTCTTGAGCACCGCCAGGTTGGCGGGTGTGATCCCCACCCGGTCCGCGAGCTCGCCCACGGACATCTTCCGCCTCGCCAGCATCACGTCGATGTCGACGGCGATCGGCATCAGATCACCTCGTCCAGCTCGGCGCGCATCTGCGCCGCTTCGACGTCGCGGGCGACGGCCTGGGCGAGCAGCATCCGCAGCACGAGCACGATCAGCGCGACTCCCAGGATGGCCACGCCGACCCCGGCCATGATGACGGTGACGCCCGGGTCCTCCCGCTGGCCGGGCGCGTTGACGGCGGTGACCGCGAACCACAGGAGGGCGGCCGCGACGATCGCGCCGATCACGACGTCCACGTACCGGAAGGCGGCGTGGGAGAACACGGTGCCGCGTCGCACCATCGTCACCAGCCGCCATACGCAGACCAGGGCGACCTGGACGGACACCATGCCCAGGAACGTGATCACGCGCAGCGGGGTCAGCGGGAGCGACCCGTCCTCCGGGTCCGTGAACAACGCCCACACCATCAACGCCTGCACGAACACCGTGCCCGCGAGAACCACCACGAGCACGGCGCGCAGCGCACGCACCGCCAGCTCTCCCATGACCCCACCTTCCATCGACCGACGATGGAAATCTATCGAATATCGATAGGTAGAGGCAAGTGCTGGTGACGCCATGCCCCGAGAGCCGATCACGGCCCTCTTGTCTATGCGTGGGCGTCGGCCGCGCCCGCTGCCCGGGACCTGACCAGCAGGCCGGCGAGCAGGGCCGCCAGCAGCAGGGCGCCGACCGCCCACCAGAGGGTGTCGGTGTAGCCGTGCAGCAGCTCCTCGGACCGGTCCTCCTCCGACGCGTCGGCCAGCCGGGCGCCGATGAGACCGGTGAGCAGGGCCGCGCCGATCACCTCGCCGAGCTGCCGGGCCGTGACGATGAGCGCCGAGGCCGTACCGGAGTGCTGCGGGTCGACGCCGGCGGTGGCGGTGGCGAAGAGCGGTACGAAGGCCAGGCCGCCGCCGAATCCGGCCAGCAGCATTCCGGGCAGCACGTGGGGCCCGTACCCGCTGCCGGAGTCGATGCCGGCCAGGAGCAGCAGCCCGACCGCCGCGGTCACCAGGCCCGGCACGATCAGCACGCGGGGCTCGGTGCGGTGCTGCAGTCGCGCCGCCACCTGGGTGGCGGCGATGCCGGCCGCCGCGGCCACGGGCAGGAGCATCACCCCGGTCATGCCCGGGGCGTAGCCGAGGACGTACTGCAGGTAGAGGACGAGCGTGGGGAGCAGCGCCAGCAGGCCGGCGCCCGCCAGGACCATGGCCAGGACGCAGCCGACGCGGTCGCGGTCCCAGACGGGGTAGCCGGCCGTCCGCGCACCGGACCTCGCGGTCCGCCGCCGCAGGAAGGCCACGAGCAGGACGACGCCCGTCGCGAGCAGGAGCAGCACCAGGGGCGCGCCCCAGCCGAGCGTCCCGGCCTCGTCCATGCCGTAGATCAGGGCGGCGAGACCGGCGGATCCGAGCAGTACGCCGGGCCGGTCGGAGCGGGCACCGGGGCCGGGGCCGCCCGGCCGGGCCGGCAGCAGGGTGGCCGCGCCGGTCAGCGCGAGCGCCGCGAGCAGGACGCCGGCGTACTGGGACGCGCGCCAGGACAGCAGCTCGGCGAGCCAGCCACCCGCGAGCAGCCCGACGGCCCCGCCGCCGGCCGCGACCGTCCCGTAGATCCCGAAGGCCCGGGCACGTTCGGCCGGGTCGGTGAAGCCGGTGGACACCAGCGACAGCGCGGACGGTGCCAGCAGAGCGGCAAAGGCGCCCTGCAGGGCGCGCGCCGCGATCAGCACACCGGGCCCTGGCGCCGCGCCGCAGAGCGCGGAGGCCACCGCGAAGCCGGCCAGGCCGATGATCAGGACCCGTTTCGCCCCCACCAGGTCGCAGAGGTGACCGCCGAGCAGCAGCAGCCCGCCGAAGGCGAGTACGTACGCTTCGAACGGGTTCAGGACGACGCTGCCGAGATCGAGCTCGGCCCGGACGGTCGGCAGGACCGCGCTGAAGCCCAGCGCGTCGGTCAGCACCAGCAACTGCGTCAGGGCGAGCACCCCCAGGCCCCACCAACGCCTGGGGTGCGGGGCCGTCGGGTCGGGGAGGGCAGCCGGGGGCGGACCGAAGCCCTGTGCGGGGACGAACTGCGCCGCGGCCGGCGCCGTGGGCGCGTAGGAGGGCGGCGGCGACACCGGCTGGTACGGGTGCGGTACGGAGGGGAGCCGGGGGTCCGGCTGTTGCGCGGCGGCCTCGCCGGTGGAGGGGGCGGCAGCGGTGGATGCCTCGGGTGCCCAGTCCAGCAGCCGGGCGGCCCGGCGGCCCAGTTGTGCCAGCACCGTGCCCGGCAGCCACTCCCCGGCGCGGTCGACCGCCGTGCGGGCGGCCACCTCCCGCGGGGTGGGCCGGTCGGCGGGATCCTTCTCCAGGCAGGCGCGTGCGAGAACGGCCAGCGACTGCGGCACGCCGGTGAGGTCCGGTTCCTCCTCGGCGACCCGGAAGAGATGGGCGTTGAGCCCGGAGTCGGCGGCGCCGAAGAGGAGCCGTCCGGTGGAGGCGTACACGAGGACCGCGCCGAGGCAGAAGACATCGCTGGCGGGGGTGAGTTCGAGGCCGCGGACCTGCTCCGGCGACATGAAGCCGGGAGATCCGATGAGCATGCCGGTGCGGGTGTGCAGGCTGTCGCCGGCGAGGCTGTCCATCGCGCGCGCGATGCCGAAGTCGATGACGCGGGGGCCGTCGACGGTGATCAGGACGTTGGACGGCTTCAGGTCACGGTGGATCAGGCCCGCCTCGTGCACGGCGCGCAGGGCATCGGCGAGCCGGTTGGCCAGGGTGTGCACCGAGTGCTCGGGCAGCGGTCCGAAGTCCTCGGCGACCACGGTCCGCAGGTCCGGCCCCGGGATGTACTGCGTCGCCACCCAGGGCACGGCGGCCTCCGGGTCGGCGTCGAGCACCGCGGCCGTCCAGTCCCCGCCCACCCGCCGCGCGGCGGCCACCTCGCGGGCGAAGCGCCTGCGGAACTCGGGGTGCCCGGCGTGCTCGGCCTTCACCACCTTCACGGCGACGGTGCGACCGCCCTCGGAACGGCCCAGATAGACCAGGCCCATACCGCCCTCGCCCAGCCGGGCGATCAGGCGGTACGGGCCGATGCGGGTCGGGTCTGCTGCGATCAACTGGTCCACGGGGACGAAGGTATGCCACCTGTCCGGCAGGGGTGGGCCCATCTCCCGAATGCCCGGAGAATTCCGGCAGGGTGAGCGGCGCGCGGGAGGTGCGGGAGGTCAGGCCGGGGTGCGCAGGCCCGTCAGGAGCTGGTCGAGCGCCTGCTCCGCGGCCTGCGGGTCCCCGCCCCGTGCGATCCAGAGTGCGGTCTCGTTCATCGCCCCCGAGAGCAGCCGGGTCATGGGCTCCACCGGCTGATCGGCGATGATCCCGGCCGCGGCCAGCGCCGTCAGGGCCTCCGAGAGGTGCCGTGCCGAGGATTCCCCGTCCAGGGCCCGCCACTCGTCCCAGCCCAGCACGGCCGGTGCGTCGACCAGCAGGATCTGCCGCACCGCCGGGTCGGTCCCCGCCGCGAGGAAGGCCCGGCAGCCGGCCCGGAGCTGCTCCCAGAGGTCCTCGTACCGCTCGGCCGCCATCGCGACCCGCTCGCCCAGCTGCTGCTGGACCTCGGCGACCACGGCCCGGAAGAGCCCCTCCTTGCTGTCGAAGTGGTGGTAGGCGGCCCCCTTGGTGACCCCGGCGGCCCGCGCCACCTCGGCCAGCACGACGTGGTGGTACCCGTCGGCGGCGAACCGCCGCTGCCCCTCGGCCAGCAGCGCCTGCCGGGTGGCCTCCCGCTGCTCCGCCCGCTTGCCCGCCATCGCGAACGCACCGCCCTTCCCATTTCGCATACCCAGGGTATGCTACATCTATGGTTCGCATACCGAGGGTATGCGAAATGAACCGGAAGGGCTTCTGCCATGACCAGCGCACCCACGACCGTGCCGACCACCAGGCTCGGCGGCTTCTACCCGGTGCTCGCCACCGGGGACGTGGCGGCCTCCCGCGACTTCTACACCCGCCACTTCGGGTTCGAGGTGACCTTCGAGGCCGACTGGTACGTCAGCCTGCGCCGCCCCGACGCCCCGCAGTACGAACTGGCCCTGCTGGACCACGCGCACCCGACCTTGCCCGAGGGGCACCGGACCGCACTCCAGGGCGGCTTGCTGCTGAACTTCGAGGTGGACGACGTGGACCGCGAGTACCGGCGGCTCGTGACGGAGGCCGGCCTGCCCGAGCTGCTGCCCCTGCGGACCGAGGACTTCGGCCAGCGGCACTTCATCGTCGCCGCCCCCGACGGTGTCCTGATCGACGTCATCACCGTCGTCCCGCCCGGCGAGGAGTACGCCGCCGGGTACACCGATTCCTGACCGTCCCCGTCCCGGCACGTATGCGATCATGCGTTCGCCTTGCGGCCGGGGGGACTTCCACCCGGCCGCCCGAACCGGAACGCGCGTGGCGATGGTGGGACTGATGAGCGGCATCGACGGAGGGAGGTCAAGTCGCCCGCGAGAAGCTGCTCCCGGAGAGCGACCGGGGCACCGGAGACCCCACGCCTTCCCCGGATGGCAAGAGCTTCGTGTTCCTCTCCGAGACCGACCGCGACCAGTGGGTGCTCTACCGTTCGGACTTCGCCACCCCGGGGGCCCGGCCCGTGAAGATCGCCGAGCTGCAGCGGCCTCTCGACGGGGCCGGCACCCACCGGGTGTCGCTCATCCGCTGGAGCTGATCCGGCCGAGCCGCCGGTCACCGGCCACCGGCCACCGGCCACCGGCGGCTCAGACCCAGGGAGCCCCCTGGCCGGGTCAGTTCTTGGCGTAGAAGCCGAAGGTGTCGACGACCAGGTCCGTGGGCTGGTAGCTCATGTTCCAGAAGTCGATGACTTGGTTGGCGCCGGAGCTCGCCTGGACCAGGTTCGGGACGGTCTTGCCCGGGGTCCAGTTGAGGTTGGAGGAGTTGGGCGGGATCGGCCGGGTCTCCCAGCCGCCCTCGTACGCGCTCCACGAGTTCGGGTCCGGGGAGACCGTCAGGAAGCCGGTGCCCGCCGTGTTGGTGACGGTGGCGTTCGTGATGAGGGCGGTGACGTTCGGGTCGCCGCCCCGCACCCGGCCGTAGATGTAGGAGCGGCCCTCGAGCGGGCCCTCCGCCTCCGTGCGGGTGTCGAACCAGCGCTGCGGGCCACCGCGTACGAGCGCGCTCTCGCTCTCGGGGCTGTAGTAGCCCACGACGTCGACGACCACGTGGGCGCCGGCGCCGGCGCCGTTGCGGACGCTGATCCTGCCGTCGGGGCCGATCGGGACGATGACCGAGTTGGCGATGGTCTGCCCCCGCGTGAAGTTCAGGTTCGACGCGGTCGGGGCCGAGCCGCCCGAGGGGTAGACGGTCAGGTGGCCGTCGGAATTCGGCTCGGTGACGGTCACGTTGAGAGCGACGGCCTTCGCCGTCGACGGGACGCCCGCGCGGCCGGTGATCTGGGTGCTGAGGATTCCGTGGCCCGGGACCTGGCCCCGGCCCGCCCCGAGGCCTTCGCGGGTGTCGACGACACGGCTCGGACCGAGCGCGGTGTAGCCGCTGGCCGCGCTCTTGCTGAAGTAGCCGGTGACGTCGGCGATGAGGTCGATCTCCCCGCCGCCGTGGTTGTAGATCTCCACGTGGCCGCTCTCACCGACCGACGCGATCACCATGTTCGGAACGGTCTGCCCCGGAGCGTAGTTGACGTTGGAGGTCTCCGGCCGGTCGGCGCCTTCGGCGTAGACGCGGACGTGCCCGGCCTTGGTCGGGTTGGTGACCGTGACGTTCAGGGCCACGGCGGTCACCCCGGCCGGGATCTGGGCGGCTTCGGCCACCTTGAGGCGGGCGTGACCGAAGGCCGGGACCTTGGCCTGGGGCGCGCCGATGCCCTCGCGGGTGTCGAGGAGCCGGGTGGGAGCGTGCGGGGTGAACTCGTTGCCCGCGGTCCGGATGACCGTCTGGTTGGTGCCGCGGACGCCGCCGCCACTGCCGTCGATCAGGGTCACCTTGATCGTATAGATGCCGGCCTTGGCGTACGTGTGGTTCTCGGTCAGGCTGGTGGGGCCGTTGGCGCCCACCTGCACCTGGGTGCCGTCGCCCCACTCGACGCGCACGCCGAGTGCGGTGCCCGGATCGCTGGTGACGGCCAGCTTCAGCTGGACGCCGTGGGCGCTGGTGGACGTGGCCTCGAGCCCGACCGTCGGCTCGGCGGCAGGCGCGCCCTCGCTCTGCGGAGCGGCCCGCTTGCCGGCCTTGACGGCCGGGTGGACCGTCTTGGAGGCGGGACTGCTGGACGTCTCGGCCTGGTACGCCTTGGCCTTGGCCTCGGTCAGGTCGAGGTCGGGAACGGACACCCCCGGACGGTCCGTTGCCCTGCTCCCGTCCGGCCCGGCCGCGTGGGCCACGCCCGGAACGAGAGTGACACCCGCCGCGACGGCGACGGCGGAAAACATGAGTCGGCGATTGCGCACCGGCCCCCCCATTTTTTATTTTTGAACGCGATCAGAAGTGAAAGCCCCCTCAGGGTACAGAGGTGCCGCGCTTCCCGCGAGGGGGTTGGATCACCGAGTCGGCCGCCGCCGCGGCCCGGCCTCCCTCAGCGTGTCGCGCCGAGCCAGTCCCGGTAGGAGGCGGGAGCCCTGCGCGCGTCGGGTCCGGCGGTCAGGACATCACCCTCCACGACCGCGAACATGCCCGCCTGTTCGTCGGTGACGACCGTACGGGGGTCCTGCCGGGCCGACAGCGTGATGCGGCCGAGCTCGTCCAGGGCGAAGACGTCGGGGCCCGCGACCTCGACGGTGCCGTTCAGCGGTGCGCCGGTGGCGACGTCCGCGAGGGCGGCGACCACGTCGGCCGTGGCGATCGGCTGGATGGGGGTGGAGGGCAGCCGTACGGCCTGGTCGTCGGCGGTCCAGGACAGCACCGCGTCCATGAACTCGAAGAACTGGGTGGCGCGGACGATCGAGTACGGGGTGGGCCCCTGCTCGAGGAGGTCCTCCTGGAGCGTCTTCGCCCGGTAGTAGTCCAGCTGCGGCACCTGGTCCACGCCGACGATCGACAGGATGACCTGGTGGCGGACGCCCGCGCGCTCGCCGGCCGCCAGCAGGTTGCCCGTCGTGGTGCGGAAGAAGTCGGGGGACGCCTCGTCGAAGGTGGGCGAGTTCGTCACGTTGACGACCGTCTCCGCGCCGGCGAGCGCCTGGTCCAGTCCCGCACCGGTGAGCAGGTCGACTCCGCTCGACAGAGACGCGGCGACCGGCTCGTGGCCGGCCGTGCGGGATCGCCCGTGTGATGGCGGCCGCCGAAGCCGCCTGGAAGGCGTCGCTGCGCGGGGTCACCATCGCCGACCTGGTCGGCTCGGTGGAACGGGACAACGGTCCCGAGGCGCTGCCGGCCATCGGCGCATGGCTGGACCCGTCCGCACCGTGAAGGCGGCTCGGGCCACGGCGGGCGCTCGCCTGCCGGGCGGGCCGCCGGATCGTCAGGCCGTGCGCGGCACGGGCAGCGCCGCCACGATCTCCTCATCCTCGTCCTCGTGGTCGCCGGTGGGCGCGAAGCCCAGCGAGGCGTACAGGCGTGCGGCCGGCGTGTTGTCGGGGTGGTAGGAGAGGCGGATCCCGTCGCACTCCGGGAGGGCGGCGAGGCGCTGGACGATGGCCCGCATGGTGGCGTGACCGACGCCCTTCCCCTGCTCGGCAGCGTCGACGATCATGCCGCCGATCCAGTGGGAGCCGTCCTCGTCGCCCCGGGCCCACATGACGTGCCCCACGATCTCGTCGCCCGCACGGACGCCGAGGGAGTTCCAGACCCCGCCGCGCGCGGAGAGCAGGAGGTAGCGGGCCGGGATTCGAGTCCATTGACCCTCCGGACGGGTACGCGGGCGGACCCTGGCTCCGTGGGCGAGGGGACGGATACGTCACCTGGTCGGCCACCGCGTGCGACAAAACGTCACAGAACTGTCATTGCGGGCGTATGGCCGGTCCGTCATAATCCGCCTGTCGGACCCGGATGTCGAGCAGAGGCGGGTGGTCGACCGTGGCGCGGACCATTGCGGCGGGGGCGCTGCTCGCCCTCGGTATGGCGGCCGGTCTCGCCGTCGTGTCGTGGACCGGCAGTGGCGACACGGACGCGGGTGACGGCGAGGGCAGGGTCACGATCGTCTACGAGGACGATGCCATCGCACCGCAGGACCGGCGGGCCGTCGATGCGCTCCGGAAGTCCGGCGTGCTCGAGAAGACGGCCGACTGGGTGAACACGTCGGTCGCCCTCCCCCACGACCTGGTCGTGAAGGTCACCGGGAAGGTCCCACCAGGAGTGACGGACGCGGTCACCCAGCCCGACGGCAGAACGATCTACATCCCGCCCCGGTTCCTGACGCAGGTCCAGGAGGTCGCCGGCGACGTGGCCAAGTCCGTGAAGCGGCCCGCCCTGTTCCCCGCCGACAAGTTCAACGCCGACGACCTGGCCGCGCTGTCGACCCGGTTCATCTTCGGCCACGAGCTCGGCCACGCGCTGCAGCGCCAGCTCCAACTGCCCAACCTCGGACTGGAGGAGGACGCCGCCGACGGTTTCGCGTCGTTCCACACCGTCAACGAGGCCGGCCCCGACCCCTCGCTCGCGGCCGCGATGATCTTCGATGCCATCGCCCGCGCCGAGGGCGAGCTGACGCTCGAAGGGCTCTCGAGCGATCACCCCGTCACCCAGCAGCGGGTGTTCAACTTCCTCTGCTATCTCGACGGCAGCGACCCGAAGAAGTTCGACGGACCTCTGGTCGGGGACGGTTACCTGCCGAAGACCCGCGCTCCGCTGTGCCCGCAGGCCTGGGCGATGCTGGACCACGGCTGGTGGACCCAGCTCCAGCCGCACCTGCGCGAGGGGTTCAAGGCGCAGGGCGACCAGCGTCAGAAGGAGGCGCGGGCCCGGCTGATCGCGGAGACGAAGGCCTTCGAGGAGAAGCTGGACAGGATCCGCACCGGTCGATGAGGCGCAGCCATCCGTACGCCGGGGACGGAACCCTGAGACCGGTCTGCGGCCGGCCCGCGCGCCGCGTCGGCCGACAGGGCGTCAGCAGACGGACCGATAGGGCAGGTCGGGCACGTTCTGCTGCCACTGGGCGCGCGTGAGGTCCCGGCCGACCCGTTCGCACAGTGCGCGTGCCACGGCCTCCGGTGCGAGGTCGAAGACCCGGTGCGGGCGGTACGAGGAGGACACGTGCAGCCGCCCTCGGGCGTCGAAGGCGAGGGCCCTCAGCAGCCCGGCGGACCCGCGCAGCGGATCGCCGAGCCGGCGCCGGGCGGGTACGTCCCACAGCTGGACCTTGCTGTCGCCGACGATCGCGGCCAGGGTCCTGCCGTCGCGGGAGAAGCGCAGCGCCGCCACGCGTCCGCCGAAGTCGTCGCCGCGGGTGGCCGCCGTACTCGACAGGCCTCCCAGGCGGCGGCGCCCCGCGCCGTCCCACAAGGTCACCGTGCCCTGTAGCAGACTCACCGCGAGGACCGAGCCGTCGTCGCTGAACTCCAGGTCCTGGATGACACCCGGGCCGAGGACGCCGCGCTCCACGGTACGGGCGGCGAGGTCCACGCGTTCCCCCGCGGAGGTGAACAGGTGGGAACCGTCAGGGCTGATCTCGAGGTTGGCCGCCCCGGTGTCCGCGATCTCGTACTCCTGACGGCCGGACCCGAGGTTCCACAGCTGCACCGCGCGGGCGACGGGCCGGCCAGGGCCGGAGCTCTTGGTGACGGCGACGGCCAGCCGGGTGCCGTCCGGGGTGAACGTGAACCCGCTGACGCCGAGTACGGGATCGGGCAGCGTGAGTTCGGCCCTCAGCCGGTTCTCGTGGACGTCCCACACCGTCACGCGCGGCTTGCGGTCCTCGTGCCAGGAATCGGTGGCCAGCAGCCGCCCGTCGCGGGAGTAGGCGGACGTGCCGTCGTCGTCCTCGTCGTACGCCTCGGGTACGGCCGCCATGACCGGGTGGTGCGGCAGATCGCGCACCTGGCCGCCGGCCGTGGTCCACAGCCGGAAGCGGTCGGTGGTGTCGCTGTCCGTGGCCCCCACCGTCGCCAGCGTCGCCGCGTCCGGGGCGAACACCGCCTTCTGGACGTTCGCCTCGGCGGCCGCGTCCTGGAGCGCGTACGTCAGGTCCAGGGAACGCACCTGGCGGTCCCTGGACACGTACCGCAGCACCGGCTGTCGGCGTCGAAGGCGAGGGACAGGTTGATGGCCCGGCCGTCGGTGTCCAGCCGGGGAAAGCCGAGCAGGAAGGCCGAGGACGACGTGTCCTTGTCGTCCCGCACCTTGAACTGCGTCTCGGTGACCTCGACGGCCAGGGCACCGTCCGGGCTGAGGGCCTCGACCGATGCCGCGGTGAACTCCCGTACCGCGGTGCGGGAGGGCACGTCCCACAGCGTGGACGTGCGGCCGACCGCGGTGTGGATCAGACGCCTGCCGTCCGCGCTGAGGACCAGCCGCTGGCCCGCCGCGCAGATGGCGGTGGAATAGGGGGCCTCCCGGCGGAGTTCCTCCGTCCGCCCGGTGGCCGTGGAGTACAGCTGCACCCGTCTGCCCGGCGGGCAGTAGGCGTACGTCGCGCCGTCCTGGGACAGGGCGACGGCGCTGCTCGCCGGGGCGCTCAGCACCCGCCGGCTCGTCGTAGGCCTCGTACACCGTCCCCTGGCCGCCCGCCCCGAGCCGGGCGGTGAGCCAGTATCCCGCGATCCGCTCCGGATCCTCGGCGCTGAGCAACTCGGCCATTGCTCCCCCTGTTTCGGCATCCCCCGGTGCGCGCGCGGACGTTACCAGGTGAGGGGGCCATGGGGGAGGGGCCCCCGGCACCGGTCCCGGCTCGAGCCCCGGCCCCGGCCCCGGTCAGCGGGTCAGCGGGTCAGCGGGTCAGCGCGGCGATGAGTTCGTCGCGGCCGTCGGCGCCCGTTTTGCGGAACAGGGCCTTGAGGTGGTCGTCGACCGTGTGCGCGGACAGGTCGAGACGCCGGGCGATCTGACGCGCGGGGGCGCCGGTGCGCAGCTCGGGGAGCGTGTCGCGCTCGCGGGGGGTGATGCCGTACCAGGCGCAGAACGACGGCGTGACGAGGTCTGCGACCGCACCCTGGACGACCAGGGCGACGTCTCCGGACGCGTCCGCGTCGAGCGGCTGGCCCTGGAGCGTCATCCACCGCCCGCACACCACCGGCGGCGCGCACACCAGGGGAAACCAGGCGTCCGTGTCCCGGGCGCGGGATCGCACGGCGAGGGAGAGGGCGACGAGGAACGCGTCGGGCACCCAGGCCGGGAACGCGTGCCCGCTCCCCCCGGTCAACTGGGCCAGCCAGTCCCGGGCCTGGGGGCTGACCGCCTTGATCCGGTGGTCGGGTCCCACCGTGACCACTCCGGCGGAAGGCGCGGGGGCCGTGGGGACGAGCGGGCCGGCGGTGGCGTAGCGGCGCACGGCGGCGACGACCGCCGGTGCGAGGCGGGCTGCCCGCCGGGCGTCGTCCTGGCCGAACGGGCAGGCGGCGGCGCAGCGCAGCAGTCCGAGCGCACCCCAGACGCCGTACCTGTCCCGGAGGAGCAGTCTCAGCTCGGAGCCCGCCCCGTACGCGGTGAGGATCTCCCGCACCCGCGGGTCGAACGGCTGCTCGTCCGGCGGGCCCAGGACGGCGGCCGGGGTGGCGGCCCCGGCGAGGGCGGCCGGCCGGCACGGATCGCCGCCCGTGTAGCGGTGCATGATCAGATCGGTGGCCAGGGACGGCTCGTACTCGTGCCGGAAGCTGAAGCATCCGAGGCCGAGCCCCGTCGCCGGATCGGTGGCCACCAGGCCGAGTCCGTCGTGGGGCAGGAGGGGAGCGAGGACCCGGGAGATCCCGGCCCCCGTCTGGCGGGGACCCGCATGCCGGCCGGCGGCGGCGTACAGATCGTGTGCCGGCCGTCGCGCGTCGAAGAACGTGAGGACCACGAACTCCCATGGTCGCGGTGTGGCCGGGTCACCGTACCTGGACGTTCGGTCCCGGCCCCGGCCGCCCCGTGGGGACGGGATGTCAGAGCGGGCCTCTAGCCTCGGGGCATGTCTGAGAATTCCGAACGAGGGTCCCTGTCCCGGTCCGCCGCCGTGTGGACGGCGGACTGGGTGAGCGGGTCCGCCCTGCCGGACCACCGGCTGGTACGCACCCTGACGGGTCATGACGGCCCGGTGACGGCGGTCGCCACCGCGCGCCTCGACGGACGGTCCGTCGCGGTCTCCGGCGGCCGGGACACCACCGTGCGGATCTGGGACCTGGCCACGGGCGCGCCGCTGCACGGCCCCCTCGCGGGCCGCACCGACCCGGTGTCGTCGGTGACCTCCGACGTGCGGTCCGTGGCCACGGCGGTGGCCGACGGGAAGGTCGTCGCGTTCACGCTGCACGCCGACGGGGCGGTGCTCGTGTGGGACCTGGCGGCCGGCCGCGAGGCCGGTGAGTTCGTCAGGGTGCTGGAGGACACCGTCCTGGAAGGGCACCGTGTCGTCCTCACGGTGGGTGCCGACCGCACCCTGTGCGTCGGCGACCCGCTGAGTGGCAGGCAGGTCTCCGCGTTCCCGTCGGCGGTCGACGTCGCGGCCCTGGACGACGGCCTCCGGGTCGTCGTCACCGTCGACGACACGGACGCGGACCGGACCGTGGGCGTGTGGGACCTGGCGCGCGGCTGCCAACTGGCGCGTTCCCTGCGGGTGGTGCGGGCCGTCGTCCTCGACGGGCGCCTGCTCGCCGTCACCGCCGGTGCGGACGACCTGCCTCCGGGCGTGTGGGACCTGGCCACCGGACGGCCGGTGGGGATCTCCCCGTCCGCCCCGGACCTGGACCGGGCGGTGGAGGCGCCCGGTGTGTCGGTGCTCACCGTGGTGCGGGGCAGGGCGGTCACCTTCGGACTCGAGGACGAGGGCCCGCAGTTCATCGGGGCCCTGACCGGTGTCCGCGGGGACGGTGCGTGGGCACGGTCGCGCGAGACCGTCGAGTCGGCGGGGCGGACACTGGCCCTCGTCAGCGGAGCGGACGGGTCCCTGGCCGTCTGGGACCTGACCAGCGGCGGCCGCCGTCCCGACGGCGCGCGCGTGATCCGGAGCACCGGCCTGCCCGCGGACCTGCCCTCCCGGTCCCCCATGGACTCGCCGTCCCCCGTGAACTCCCTGCCCAGCGTGGACTCCCCGTCCCCCTCGGCTTCCCCTGCCACCGGTCCGGCGGCGCGGACGCCTCTGTGGCGCCGGATATCCGACCGCGTCAACGGCTGGTCGGGCAGCGCGGCCGCGGTCCTCACCGGAGCCGCGGCCGAGGAGCCGGCGATCGTCCTCACCGCCACGAAGGACGGCACGGTGGCGGTACGGGACGCGGCCGGCCGCCCGGCCGGGGCCGGTGCGCTGACCGGTCACACCGACCCCGTCCGGGCCCTCGACGGCACGGTCGCCGCGGTGACGGACGGACTCCCCCTCGCGGTCTCCGCCGGACTCGACGGCGTACGGATATGGGACCTGGCCACCGGGCGGCAGCGCGGCGCACCGCTGACCGGCCACGAGGGCCGGGTCTGGGACGTGGCGACGACCGTGCTGAACGGGCTGCCCGCCGTCGTCACCGCGGGCGCCGACGGCACCGTACGCGTCTGGGACATCGGCGACGCACCACAGCCGCGAGGCCCGGAGCCGGACCCAAAGGCGCAGTCGGAGGTGAGGGCCGGGCACGGCCGGCCCGTCGTGTCGGTCGCGACGGCCGTGCTCGACGGGCGTGTTCTCGCCGTCACCGCCGACGCCGGCCACACCGTGCGCACCTGGGACCTGGCCACCGGACGGCCGGTCACCGCCCCCCTGACCGGCCCCGAGGGCGAGCCCGCCGCCCTCGCGACGGCTGTGGTGGACGGGCGGTCCGTCATCGTCTCCGCCGGTCCGGGCGGTGCGCTGCACGTCCTCGATCCGGCCGGCGGGGAACACCGGCGCGGTCCTCTCCTCACCCACCACGACCGGGTACTGGCCCTGGCCACCGCGATCGTCGACGGCCGCCCCGTCGCCGTCACGGCCGGCAGCGACCGCACCCTGGGCGTCTGGGACCTCGCCACCGGTCAGCGGATCGGCGAGCCCCTCACCGGTCACTCCAGCCGCGTCACCGCCGTCACGACGACCGTCGTGGGGGGACGCCCCGTAGCCGTCACGGGCAGCTGGGACAAGACGGTACGGCTGTGGGACCTCGGCACGGGCCGACAGCTCGGCGAACCGCTGACCGGCCATACGGACTGGGTGACGGCCGTGACCGCCACGACGGCCGTGACCGCCACGGAGCCGGACGGGCCCGCCCGGGCGCTCAGCAGGAGCCGGGACGGGAGCGTACGGCTGTGGGACCTCGTGGCCATGACCCGGATCGGCGAGGCGCGGACCGGCGCCACGGACTCGCACGGCGCCCTCGCCCTCGTCGTCCGGGACGGCCGGCCGGTCGCGGCCGTCGGCCACGGGCAGAGCCTGGGGTTCTGGGACCTCACCACCGGGTGCAGGGCCGGCGAGGACCACCCGCTCCCCCTGCCCGTGCGTGCGCTCACGTCCGCCCCGGGCGGTCGGCTCGTCGTCGCCTTCGGCCCGGACGTCGCGGTGCTGCGCCCGCCGGCTGACGCCTCAGCGCTGTACGGCCGCCAAGAGGTCGGAGCCCAGGGTCGTCAGGTCGGTCAGGTTGAGGGAGTAGCGGACGTAACGGCCGTGCCGACGGGTCGTGAGCAGGCCCGCGCGGCGCAGGACGGCGAGGTGGCGGGAGACCTCCGGGGGTGAGAGTCCCCAGGTGTGGGCCAGTTCCCTGGGGGTGTGCGGGCCGCGGGCGAGGGTACGCAGCAACCGCAGCCGGACCGGGTGTGCGAGTGCCTCCAACCGGAGGGTGACGGTGTCCAGCGACACCGGTTCCGTCGGGCCCGGCTCGGCCACGGGGTACTGCACCACCGGGTGCCAGCCGGGCGTGTGGACGGCGACCAGGTGCGGGCGGCCGAAGACGGTGGGGATGAAGGTGACGCCGCTGCCGTGTGCGGAGGCCGCCGTGTCCTGCAGCTTGTCCACGATGATGCAGTCGCCGTCCGGGGTCAGGGTGACGGCGCGGGAGACCGATGCCAGTGCCGCCTCGAGGCCCTGGTGCCTGAGCAGGTCGTTCTTCAGGCGCAGGTCGGTGGCCAGGTGCACGGAGACGCCCGCCCAGGCGGCGTCGAAGAAGGCCTCGGCGCACTGTTCGAGGGTCTCGCGGATCCGCGCCCGGACGGCGGCCGGGTCCGCGAGCAGCCGTTCCGCGAAGGCCTCCTGCCGCCCGCCGCGGGCCTGGGCCAGGTCGAGGGCCCGCCGCCGCGTGGCCGCGTCGGTGAGCGGGGACCGCGCGGCGAAGTGGCCCGTACCGCCGCCGCACGTGGTGACGAGCGCGGCGGTCGCGTACGTCGCGTCGTCGATCCGGTCCACGTCGTCCAGTTCCTCGGCGAGGGTCGGCCGGGGCCGGGCCGGTATCAGGAAGTCCGCCTGCGAGGAGCGCCAGAGGAACTCCGCCTCCCGCAGCCGCTCCGCCAGCTCCGGCCGCAGCCCGGACCAGATGGCGGCGGCCCGGTCGGCGAACTGCGGGTGGTGCCCGGGTTCGGCCAGCACGTGCAGCATCGCGGTCAGTTCGGCCAGCGGGGAGGCGGCGAACCGCACGCGCCCGGACGGCAGCCCACTGATGTCGATCCTCAACGTCACCCCCTCATGATCGCTGACCGGACGGCCGGGGGCGGTGTCGGTTGACGGACATCGTCAACCGACGTGGCCGAGCGGGCGGCCGCACGCACCGTTTGCGCCATGGCAACCCTCACCGAGATCCAGCCCCGCGCCCTCGTCCGCTCCTGCGGAGGCCCCCGCTACGCCGTCGCCCTGGTCGTGGACGCGCTCGGCACCGGCCTGCTGCGGCCCTTCCTCCTGCTCTACGGGGTCATGGTGCTGGAGCTGTCCCCTCCCGTCACCGGCGTCGCGATGTCCGTCGGCATCGTCGCGGGCCTGTTGTGCACGCCGGCGGTGGGCATCTGGCTGGACCGGGGCGCACGCAGCTCGGTCGTCACGGCGTCGATGCTGGTACGCGTCCTCGGTGTGGCCGTCCTGCTGCTCACCCCGGCGGGCCACGTCTGGCTGTTCGGGACGGCGGCGCTGTTCCTCGGGATCGGCAACCAGGCGTGGCCCGCCGCCCATGCCGCCCTCGTGGCGACGGTCGCCCACGGCCGGGAACGCGACACCGCTCTCGCGGCGGGCCGCGCGCTGCGCAACGCCGGCCTGGGCGTGGGCGCGCTCCTCGCCACCGCGTGCCTGGCCGGCGGCGCCGGCGCGCTCCAGGCTCTGGCCGCCGTCACCGGGCTCGCGTATCTCGTCGCCGCCGCGCTGGCGTGGTCGGTGCGCCTGCGCGCGGCCCTGACCCGGGACGGGGACGGAAACGGGGACGGCGACGGGGACGGCGGGCCCGCACCCCGGATGCGTGCACTGCTGGCCGCCAACGTGGTGTACGTCTTCTGCCTCAACGTCCCCGAAATCGCGCTCCCGCTGGTCCTGGTGACGCAGTTGCACGCCTCCCCGGTCTGGTCGGCGGCCGTCTTCGTCGCCAACACGGTGCTGGTGGTCACCCTGCAGGTCCCGGTCACCCTGCTGATGTCCCGCTTCCCCCGGCGGCGTGTGCTGGCGCTCGCCGGCGTCGTGCTCACCGCCTCCTACGTCGGCTTCCTCGCGGCCACCTCACTGGGCCCGGGCTGGGGTGCCCCGGCCGTCGCCGCCGTGTCCGTGCTGTGCACGATCGGCGAGATCGTCTACGCCGGCAGTGCCACGGCGCTGGTCACCGTCCTGGCGCCGGCCCACGCCCTGGGGCGGACCCTGGCCCGGTTCGAGCTGTCCACGGGTTTCGGCCTCGCCGTCTCACCGGCGGTCATCACGGCCCTCGCACCCCACGGCCCGGCCGCCCTCTGGGGCAGCCTGGCCGCCGCGACGCTCGTCTCCGCCGGTGCCGTGGCCGCCGAGAAGGACCGGGGGCCGGCCGCCGTACCCGTCGGGTCGTCCGCATGACGGCTGCTCCGCCGGCGCCGTCAGGCAGACCGGTCCGTTTCGCGTCCTCACCCTCATGAGTACCGACACCCCTGTCCTTTCCCCCGCCCCCGCCGCTGCCCCTCCCGTACCCGCGCGTGAGGTCTGGCGTGCGCTGTACGCACACTTCCGGCCGCACCGCTGGACCGTTGCCCTCGGCGCCCTCTTCGCGCTGGTCGGCACCGTCGGCGGGCTCGCGCAGCCGCTGGCCGCGAAGGCGCTCGTGGAGCGGCTCGGCGAGGACCGGTCGATCGCCGGGGTCCTGCTCCTGCTGACCGCCCTCGTCGTCTTCGCCACGGCCGTCGAGTCGCTCGGCGCCTACGTTCTGGAGCGGACGGCCGAATCGGTCGTGCTGGCCGCCCGCCGGACGCTGATCGGCCGTCTCCTGCGGCTGCGGCTGCCCGAGTTGGAGAAGACCCAGCCGGGCGACCTGATGTCCCGCGTGACCTCCGACACGACCCTGCTGCGCGCCGTCACCACCCAGTCCGTGGTCTCCGCCGCGACCGGCGGCCTCGCCTTCGTGGCGACCCTGGCGATGATGGCCTGGATGGATCCCGTCCTGTTCGGGGTCACCTTGGGGGTGATCGTGCTGATCGGCAGCGCGTTCGCCCTCGTGATGCCGAGGATATCCCGGGCGACCAAGCGCTCGCAGGAGGCGGTCGGTGAGATCTCCACCGTCCTGGAGCGGGCCTTCGGGGCCTTCCGTACGATCAAGGCGTCCGGCGCCGAGGAGCGGGAGACCGCGGTCGTGACGGCGGCGGCGAAGGAGGCCTGGCGGCACGGGGTCCGCTCGGCCAAGTGGCAGTCGGTGGCCGGGTCCTCGATCGGTCTGGCCGTGCAGGTGTCGTTCCTCGCGGTGCTCGGCATCGGCGGTGCCCGGGTCGCGTCCGGGGCGATACCCGTCTCCTCCCTCATCGCGTTCCTCCTCTTCCTCTTCTATCTGATCGAGCCCGTCTCCAAGCTGGTCGACGCGGCCACGCAGTACCAGGTGGGCTCGGCGGCGATCGGCCGCATCCTGGAGGCCGAGCGTCTGGAGACGGAGGAGCTGGGCGCCCCTGCGGCGGGTGGCGCCGAGAACGGCCCCGCCTCCGTCGTCTTCGAGGACGTCTCCTTCCGCTACCGCGACGACCTCCCCGACGTCCACGCCGGGGTCTCCTTCACCGTGCCGGGCGCCGGGATGACGGCCTTCGTCGGCCCCTCGGGCGCCGGGAAGACGACCGTGTTCGGGCTGATCGAGCGGTTCTACGAGCCGGGCGGCGGCCGGGTCCTCATCGACGGCAAGGACGTGCGGGACTGGTCGCTGCCCGACCTGCGGGCGGCGATCGGGTACGTCGAGCAGGACGCCCCCGTCCTGTCGGGGACGCTGCGCGAGAACCTGGTGTTCGCCGCGCCGGAGGCGACCGAGGAGGAGATCCGGCAGGTGCTCGTACGGGCCAGGCTGGACGCGCTGGTCGAGCGGCTGCCGGAGGGTCTGGAGACGGTCGTCGGGCATCGCGGCTCCAAACTGTCGGGCGGGGAGCGGCAGCGCGTGGCCATCGCCCGCGCGCTGCTGCGCAAGCCCCGGCTGCTGCTCCTGGACGAGGCGACCTCGCAGCTGGACGCGGTGAACGAGCTGGCGCTGCGGGACGTGGTCGCCGAGGCGGCCCGTGAGGTGACGGTCCTGGTCGTGGCGCACCGGCTGTCGACGGTGACGCTGGCGGACCGGATCGTGGTGATGGAGGAGGGCAGGGTGCGGGCGGTGGGCACCCACAAGGACCTGGTGGCGCGCGACGAACTGTACGGCGAGCTCGCGGCGACGCAGTTCCTGTCCCCGTAGGGCGCACCCGACCGGTGCCCCGCGCCCGGGCCCACGCCGCGCCCGGCCCGGGCCCGGGGCACCTACCGCGGCAGGTGGCCCTGGACGTTCTGCATCATCTGCCCGAGGACCTTCAGGGTTGTGACGTAGTCCGCGTCGTCGATTCCGTCGTGGATGGCGTCACGTATCGCCGGTGTGTGCTTGCCGAGGTCGACGCGGGCCGTCTCTCCCGCCTCGGTGATCCACAGGCGGCCCTCGTCGTCCCGGGCGAGCCAGCCGCGCTCCAGCAGCACCTTCGACTCCGACTCCAGGTCGTCCTCGGGCCTGAGGTAGCTCCTCATGGCCTCGCGGAGCGCCGCCACCGTGCGGCCCTGCCCGTCGGGTGACAGGTCCTTGTCCGACAGGTTGCGCAGCAGCCAGAACTGGGGCTGGGTGTAGCCGTGCTCGGCCTGGCGCGCGCGGGTGAAGGCGATCAGGGCCTCGTAGGCCATACCGGTCCAGTACGCGGCGGGCTGAGCGGCGAGCTGCTGGTCGGTCAGGTCCGAGATGGTCATGGCTGCCTCCTGTTGATCGCTGGTGAGGAGACCGTAAGACCTCAACTCGACTTGAGGTCAAGGAGAAGCATCCGGTTGTGCGCCCCGGCCGGGCGCGGCCCGCAGGGGCTGGTCGGCTCAGCGGAACGCGTCGACGTTGCGGGCGGCCCAGGCGGCGAACGGGCGGGGGGCACGGCCGAGGACCCGCTGGACGTCCGGGCTGATGCGCTGTTCGGCCGGGCTCGGGGAACCGAGGATGTCCAAGGTGTCGTCGGCGAGTTCGGCCGGCATGCTCGCGGTCATGGCGGCCTTGGCCTCCTCGCGGGAGAGGTCGTGGAACCGGACGGGCTCGCCCAGCGCGGCGGCGATGGCCTCCGCCTGCCGGCGCGGGGTGATGACCTCCGGGCCGGTCAGCTCGTACACGCCGCCGGTGTGCCGGTCGTCGAGCAGGCAGGCCGCCGCGACCTCGGCGATGTCCGCCGGGTCGATGATCGGCACCCCGACGTCGCCGAAGGGCGCGGCGACGATCCGCTGCGCGCGGATGGAACCGGCCCACCACAGGGCGTTGGACGCGAAGCCGCCCGGCCGCAGGACGGCCCACTCCGTGCCGGACTCCCGCAGTACGTCCTCCACCGCCCGCAGTGCGATCCGCGTCCGGCCGAAGGGCCTGGTCGCCACGCCCTGCGAGGAGAGCAGGACGACCCGGCGGACGCCGCTGTCGGCGGCGTCGGCGATGATCTCCGCCGACCTGGCTCCGGCCGCGTGCATGTCGCCGGACAGCAGCACGAAGAGGGCCTTCGCCCCGGCCAGTACGGGCCGCAGACCGGCCGGGTCGGCCAGGTCCGCCACCACGTGACGCACCCCGTCCGGCATCCTCGCCGCGTGCCGCGACACGGCGGTCACCTGCTGACCCGCCTCGGCCAGCGTCCGTGTCAACGGCCGTCCCACATTCCCGGTAGCCCCGGTCACCACGATCATGTTCACTCCCAGTCCGGTGTTCGTGTGCGGTCTTCACGCTAGGAACCGGGCTAACTTCCGGTAAGTACATACCTGGAGGTAAGCTCCTCACATGGTGGGAGGCTCGCAGTTCACACAGGGTCGGACGGGGAAGGGGTGTGAGGTGTTTCACACCGACTGCCCCGCGCGCAATGTGGTCGACCATGTGACCAGCAGGTGGGGCATCTGGGTGTTGATCTCCTTGCGGAGCAACGACCTTCGGTTCTACGAGCTGCGCGAGAGCATCCACGGCATCAGCGAGAAGATGCTCGCCCAGACCCTCCGCGTCCTGGCCGAGGACGGCCTGGTCTGGCGGAAGGTGGAGCCGACCACACCACCTCAGGTCACCTACGGGCTGACCGAGTTCGGCCGGGACCTGGGCGAGCCGCTGGAGGAGCTCTTCGGCCGGATCACGCGGCGACTGTCGCTGGACGGGCCGGCAGGCAGTCCGGACCACGCCTTGCGGGCGAGCAGTTGAACCTCCTGGAACTGCCGCCGGTCGGTGGGCAGGGGCTCGCGGACCAGCCGGGCCACCTCGGCCAACCCGGACGCGCGCAGCAGGGCGGCGAGGTGATCGGGCCACCACCGATAGGCCGGCGCGACCGCGTGGTCGTAGACCTGTGTCGGGTGTGACGCGTCACCGCTGGCCGAGAAGCCGACCAGAAGGTGGCCACCGGGCGCCAGCACGCGATGGAACTCCGCCAGGACGGCGGGGAGTTCCGGGGGCGGCGTGTGGATGACGGACCACCGGGAGAGTACGCCGCCCAGCGCGTCGTCGGCGATGTCCAACGCGGCCATCGAGCCCACCTCGAAGCGCAGACCGGGATAGGCCTCTCGCGCCAGGGCGATCATCGTGGGAGAGGCATCGACACCGAACGCTGCCAGCCCCAACTCGTCCAGGTGGGCGGTGACATGGCCGGGCCCGCACCCCAGGTCCGCGACCGGGCCTTCCCCACCGGCACGGACGGACTCGGCGAAAGCGCCCAGGATCGCGCGGTCCAGGGGACTGTCGCGCAGCGTGTCGCGGAACAGTTGCGCATACGTGGAAGCGGCAGCGTCATAGGCCTCGCGGGTGGCACGGAGGGCATCGTGTTCGACCATGCCCGCGACAGTACATCGTGCCCCGACGGCGAACGCCGACCTCGACAGCCGGCCATCCGGTCGCGGGTGGTGCCGCTAGGGCCTGCGGGGGTGGGGGCCGGTGTTCAGGACGGCCCAGACGCGGCGGCCGTCGGCGGCGAGGTCGTCGCCGCAGCTGTCCACGGTGGCGAGGGTGCGGAGTCCGTCGAACACGTCGCCTTCCGGGCTGTTCCCGGCCTGGTGGCTGAGCGCGACCACGAGGATCTTGTCCTCCTGGTCGCCGAGGTGCATGCTCACCCGGCGCCCGCCGTCCCGCACGGCGGCGTCGACCAGGAAGCGGACGGCGGTCTCCAGGTCCTGCTCGTCCAGCCCCTGGTGGCCCCAGCCCCGTACCGTCCTCAGGACCTGTTCGGCGGCCTTGTTCGCGGCCCACCGGTCCGCCGGGAAGGTCAGGGCCGCTGTCCGGCGGTTGCGGATCCTCATCCTCGGCCGGGGCAGGCTGAGCCAGGACGAGGGCCTGGTGTCCGGCCGGCGGCTGGGGGCCTCCACCGGCTGCTTCTGCGGCGGGTGCGACGGGGGAAGCTGGGGCCCACTGGCCTCTGGAATGCTCAACTCGTCCTCCCGGAGCGGGCGCCACGTGGAATCGCCCATTCTGGCAGTGCCCTCCGAGGCCGGGGGCCGAAACACTCCCACGGTCATGCCCTCTGGGTAGGCTGACGATCTGTTCGAACGGGACGAGGAGCCGCGGTGATGTCGGAGGAGCCGGGGACTGTGATCCAGCTGCCGAAGGGGTCCTGGTGGGACTGGGACGTCGTCGCCTGGGACGCCGGACGGCTCACGCTGGCCGCCGGCTACGACCTGACGTACCACCACGGCCTGGAACTGGTCTTCGGTGAACCGGAGTTCGTCAGTTGCCCGTCCGCTTTCCAGGATCCGGTCTTCCGGGCGCCGTCGGCGGCCGAGCTTCTGAAGGTCGCTCGTCAGCTCGGCGGGGAGCCTCCCGTCGTGGTCGCCTTCGAGGCCGACGCCGGCGGGCAGGAGCCCGTCTCGTGCCTGATCGCCGCGGAGCGGCTCGACATCGTCCAGGGAACCGTCCTGCGCTACTGGCGTGAGGATGCGGACCCCGATCAGCGCTTCGCTCCCTGGGTGCGGTCCCCCGGGCGGTAGTGGACGGCCTCGGGACGGCCCGCGAGGTGCGGGGCGGGGCGGTCGGCCGGCCCGGCGACGGGTGCCCCGCCGCATACCCTCGTCCTCGTGCCGCCCTCCTCACGACTCCGCCGTGTCGCCGTCCTCGTCCTCGAAGGGGCCAAGCCCCTCGACGTCGGCATCCCCGCGCAGGTGTTCAGCACCCGCGCGAGCATGCCGTACGAGGTGCGGGTGTGCGGTGCCGCGCCCGGGCTCGTGACCGGCGGCGACGGGCTGTCGTACCACGTCACCCACGGGCTGGAGGCGCTCGCCTGGGCCGACATCGTCTTCGTCCCCGGCTACCGCTTCCCCGACCGCGAGGACCCGCCGCCCGCCGTCCTCGACGCGCTGGCCGCCGCCCACCGGCGCGGCGCGCGGCTCGCCGCCATCTCCACCGGGGCGTTCGCGCTCGCCGCCACGGGCCTGCTCGACGGCAAGCGGGCCACCACCCACTGGCACTACGCGCGGGCGTTCATGGCGAGGCATCCGCTCGTGCAGCTCGACGAGAACGTCCTGTTCGTCGACGAGGGCAGTGTGCTGACCTCGGCCGGAGCGGCCTCGGGCATCGACCTGTGCCTGCACATCCTGCGCCGCGACCTCGGCGTGGCCGCCTCCAACCACGCGGCGCGGCGGCTGGTCGCCGCCCCGTACCGCAGCGGCGGCCAGGCGCAGTACGTGCCGCGCAGCGTTCCCGAGCCGCTCGGCGAGCGGTTCGCGGCCACCCGCGAGTGGGCGCTGCACCGGCTCGGCGAGGCCCTCACGCTCGATGCGCTCGCCGCGCACGCCGGGGTCTCGCCGCGTACGTTCTCGCGGCGCTTCGCCGAGGACACCGGCTACACGCCGATGCAGTGGGTGATGCGGGCCCGGATCGACGTGGCGCGCGAGCTGCTGGAGCGTTCGGAGCGCAGCGTCGAGCAGATCGCCGCCGATGTGGGTCTGGGCACGGGGTCGAACCTGCGGCTGCACTTCCACCGCATCCTCGGCACCACCCCGACCGAGTACCGGCGCACCTTCACCCGGGGGGAATGACTCCGGGTGGGGGTGGGGGTGGGTGGGGTGGGTGGGGTGGGGTGGGTGAGGGCTGCCGGGGGCTGGCGAGATCCTTGCGAACCATGGCGATCTCGCCGCTGTCGCCGCCGGGCGGCGCGGGCGAACCTGAGGGCGAACGGAAGGGACATCGCTCATGACTCGCATCGCCATCAACGGTTTCGGCCGCATCGGACGCAACGTGCTCCGTGCGCTCCTCGAACGCGACAGCGACCTCGAGGTCGTCGCCGTCAACGACCTCACCGAGCCCGCCACCCTCGCGCGGCTGCTCGCCTACGACACCACCTCGGGCCGGCTCGGCCGGCCGGTCACCGTCGACGGCAACGCACTCGTCGTCGACGGCCGCCGCATCGCGGTGCTCGCCGAGCGCGAGCCGGAGCAGCTGCCCTGGGCCGAGCTCGGCGTCGACATCGTGCTCGAGGCGACCGGCCGCTTCACGTCGGCCGAGGCCGCCCGCGGTCACATCAAGGCCGGTGCGCGCAAGGTGCTCGTCAGCGCGCCGTCCGACGGGGCCGACGTCACGCTGGCGTACGGCGTCAACACCGACGCCTACGACCCGGGCGCGCACACGGTCGTCTCGAACGCCTCGTGCACGACCAACGCGCTCGCTCCGCTGGCCGCCGTACTCGACGACCTCGCCGGCATCGAGCACGGGTTCATGACGACCGTGCACGCCTACACGCAGGAGCAGAACCTGCAGGACGGCCCGCACCGCGACCCCCGGCGCGCCCGCGCCGCCGGCGTCAACATCGTGCCGACCTCGACGGGCGCGGCCAAGGCGATCGGGCTCGTGCTGCCGAACCTCTCGGGCAAGCTGTCGGGCGACTCGATCCGCGTGCCGGTCCCGGTGGGCTCGATCGTCGAGCTCAACACCACCGTCGCCCGCGACGTGACGCGCGAGGAGATCCTTCAGGCCTACCGCGCCGCGGCCGAGGGACCGCTGGCCGGCGTCCTCGAGTACTCCGACGACCCGCTGGTGTCCTCGGACATCACCGGCAACCCCGCCTCGTCGATCTTCGACTCGGAGCTCACGCGCGTCGACGGCCGCCACGTGAAGGTCGTCGCCTGGTACGACAACGAGTGGGGCTTCTCGAACCGTGTGATCGACACGCTCACGCTCCTCGCCACCGCCGGCTGACCCGAAGGCCTCCTGGGGACCTTCCGCCTCCTGGGGGCCTTCCGGTTCTGTTTGAATCCTTTTTCCCCGACGGTGTCTCTCATACGTGTGCGGACGCGTGTCCGCCGGTATCGGGAGGTTGTTGTCGTGGTGGTAGCGGTTGTCATCGCCGGGGTGGTCCTGGTGTGCGCCTGCGTCGTGACGCTGGCGCGGCGGCGGGGGCGGGCTCGTGGCTGAGGGCAAGTGGCCGGGCGAGCAGCTGATCGCGGCCGCCCGGTGCGGTGACGCGGAGGCGACGGCCGCCGTGCTGGCCGGGTCGCATCCGCACGTGCGGCGGTTCGCCCGGTCCCTGTGCGCCTCGCCGCAGGACGCCGAGGACGCCGCCCAGGAGGCGTTGATCATCCTGTACCGGAAGATCGGCATGCTGCGTGCTTCGGGGGCGCTGGCGTCGTGGATGTTCCGCATCGTGCGCAACGAATGCCTGCGCCGGGCCCGGCTGATGCTCCGCACCGACGGGCCGCCGGCGACGGATGAGGCCGTCCCCTCCTTCGAGGACGACGTACTGCTGCGCCTCGAGGCGGGGCGGGTGGCGCAGGCCGTCGCGGCGCTGCCTCCCGACCAGCGTCAGGTGCTGATCATGCGGGACATCCAGGGCTACAGCGGCCGGATGGTCGCCGACGCGCTCGGTCTGAGCACGGCGGCGATGAAGTCCCGGCTGCACCGGGCCCGTTCGGCCGTACGGCAGGCACTGGAGCCGGCCGACAGCACCCCCGGGAGGCCGTGATGCCCGGTCCGGGGGTGTTCACCAGCAGTACGCTGCCCCGGCACGTGGTGCGCGGGGCCGCGGGTTTCGGCCTTCTGGCCGCGGCGGTGCTGCTCCTTCCGGTCCTGGGGGCGGGCAGCGTGCTGCCGGCGGTCGCGGGGCTCGTCGCGCTGCGCGGCTGCCCGCTGTGCTGGACGCTGGGCCTCGTGCAGATGCTCTCCGCCGGGCGTCTGCGCCGCACGTGCTCGGACGGCGTCTGCACGGTGCGGCGGGCCTCCGGGGGCCCGACATAGGGGTGCGGTGAGGTGGTGCTCAGGCGGGTGGCCGTTGCGGTGCTCCGGCTGCCGGTGACGTCGGGGGCGCGACGGTGTCCGGGCGCGGCCCGGCGTCGCCCTCGGCGGCACCCCGCCCGGTCGCGCGGATGCGTTGCCGTCTGAAGGCCGGAACGCCCAGCAGGGCGAAGCCGAGGGCCGCCGCCGTGAGATGGCCGACGGTGGTGAAGTCCGGCAGCGGCCCGGTCGTCCACTCGGCGCCGCCGAGGGGCCATGCGAGAACGAGGACGGCCCACGGCAGGCGGCCCCGGCGCGGCAGGGCGAGGGTGCCGACCGCCAGCACGCTCTGGGCGCCGTAGCTGACGCCGTAGTCCATGGCGTGCCGCACGTCCGCCGGGTACCAGCCGTGCCGTAGGGCGACGGTGATGACGACGGCGGTGAGCAGGGTGGCCAGGACGTGCCCGCCGAGGAACACGGCGGCGGCGCGCGCCGTGCCCCACCGGTGCTCCGCCCAGGCCAGGAAGCAGCAGACACCGAGACCCAGGGTGATCAAGGTACCCACGAAGCCGGCGGAGGTGACGTCCGTGAGCGTGCCGTCGAAGAACAGCGCGCTGCCGGGCAGCGCGGACCACGGATGGTCTCGCAGGTTGTCCAGGTTGGTGCTGACGTGCCCCAGCACGGCGGCCGCCCGGTCGGCGGACGGTCCGTGGCCGACCCAGGCGTGGCCGGCCAGCAGCAGGCAGACGTAGGCGAGGGTCAGCGGCGCGCGGCGCGGGTACTGCCGTACGGCGCGGGCCAGTCGTTCCAGCGGGCCCCACAGGGACTGAGCGTTCATGCGGTGGCATTCTCCAGGTCGAGGTGGTGCCGGAACCGGCCAGGGTCCGCGCCGCCCGCAAAGCGGCCCGCGGTGACGGCTCTTCGGCTTCCATGGCTTCCATGGGGCGGGAACGGTTCAGGGGGGCGTGATGAGCGACGGCCTGCCCGCGGGGAGCGGCACGACGACGGACGACGTGGACGGCGGCACGGGCGGGCGCACCAGCCGGACCCGGCGGATGGCGGAGCTGGCCGCCGTGGTCTCCGCCGCCACGGCGCTGGCGGCCCTCCTGCTGGGCATCTTCGGACTGACCGGCTCGGGCAGCGCGTCCCGTACGCCGTCGGCGCCGCCCGCCGACACACCCACGGCCGCTCCCACGGCAACCGCCCCGCCCTCGTCCCGGCCGGCCGTCACTCCCCCGGCCGTCACTCCCCCGGCCGCCGGTCCCGCCGGCACGCCGACCGCCGCACCCAGTACGCCGCCCACCGCCTTCCCCACGGTCACGCAGCCGCCTCCGGCGGGCTGGCACCGTACGGAGGTACGCGCGCTGGCCGCCTCGCTCGCGCTGCCCGACGGCTGGCGGATCAAGGGATGGCCGGCCTCACGTCCGCCTCCCACCCGGTCGACCACCACGGGCGTGCCGCCGTCCGGCTCGACATGGACTTCCGGTGGCAGGGCGAGAGCGCCCCCTCCCGCCGGGTCGAGCTCTTCGTCGCGGGCGAGAACGGGCAGGTCTACCAACTCCTGGCCGAGGACAGGCACATGGCCCAGGGCTCCGGCATCACCGAGCTGTTCGAGACGGCCCGCGCCCATCTCCGTATCGACGTGCGCTGACGCACCCGCACCCCCATTCGCACCCGCACGCCGAGCCCGGTGCCGGCTGCGGGCGGCGGTCCTCCCTCGTCAGCGCTTCGGCCAGTACCAGAGCGGCTCGTCCAGCGGCCCTTCGCGGCCCGCGACCTCGGTACGGCCGAACTCCTTGATCAGTTCGACCGTCCGCAGGTCCACCCGGTGCCGGCGGGTGCCCTTCGCCAGGGCTTCGGCCAGGGGCGTCGCGTGGGTGACGACCACCGTCTGGGTGTCCCGGGCGGCCGTCAGGATCAGGTCCGCCAGCGGGGGCAGGAGATCCGGGTGGAGACTGGTCTCCGGTTCGTTGAGGACCATCAGCGCCGGCGGGCGCGGGGTGAGCAGGGCCGCCACCCACAACAGGTAGCGCAGGGTGCCGTCGGAGAGTTCGGCCGCGCCCAGCGGGCGCAGCAGGCCGTCCTGGTGGAGTTCCAGGCCGAAGCGGCCGTCCTGGTCGGTGATGGAGACCCGGGTCCCGGGGAAGGCGGCCTCGACGGCGGCGTCCAGCGCGGCCGCGTCGCCGGTCTCCCGGATCGTCTGGAGCGCGGCCGGCAGGTCGCAGCCGTCCGCGGCCAGCACCGGGGTGCGGGTGCCGACCCGGGGAGTGCGGGCCGGGGCGTCGGCGTCGGTACGCAGGTGGTCGTAGAACCGCCAGGACCGGATGCGTTCGCGCAGGGCGAGCAGATCGGGGGCCAGTTGCGGGTCCGCGAGCTCGCTGAGCATGGAGTCGTAGGGGCGCAGCGCATTCTGCGTACGGTGCCAGCCCCCGTCCGCCGTGCGGGTGCGTACGGCGGGCCCCGACCGGTCGGACAGGATCGCCGCCGGCCGCAGGACGGGGCCCGACCAGGTGCACTCGCGCTTGATCTCGGGGTCGAGCGTGAAGAGGGAGCCCGCGACCGGGACGGGGTGGCCGAAGTCCACGGCGTATCCGAACTCGTCCCCGGAGAAGCCCAGGCGCAGGCTGACCGGTTCGGTGCGGACCGTGCCCTGGAGCGGGGCCCGCCCCTCGCGGACGGCGCGGCCCAGGTTCTCCGGGCCCGCCCACAGGGTGGAGGGCAGGCCGCCCTCCCGGGCCAGGGCGGCGATGGCGCCGCCCCGGGCGGAGTCGGCGAGCAGGCGCAGCGAACGGTAGAGGCTGGACTTCCCCGTGCCGTTGGCCCCGGTGACGACGGTGAGCCGGCCGAGCGGGACGATCAGTCGGCGCAGGGAACGGTAGTTCTCGACGGCAAGTGTGGTGATCACACATCGATCATGCCGGGTCGCCGCGTCCGACGGGCGGACCGTGCCCCGCGACCCCGCCCCCGCGGTGGCCGGGCAACCTGCCGCGTTCGGCGTCATGGCCGGATCGGGCCCCGCTCGCTCCCCACGCCGTGACCGTCGGTCACCCTCGCGCCAGGAGGCCCATGTGTTCAGGTCCCGCCCGTCGGCGGGCGGCGCCGCGGACGGCGCGCGGGGACGGACGGTGACGCCCCGTCGCCCGGAGGGGCCCCTCGCGGTCGCCGCGGACCAGGACGGCTTCGTACCGCCCGCGCCGCCCGCGTGGATGCGGTGGCTGCCGTTCGTGTACGTGGCCTTGGCCCTCCTCCTGGAGGCGACCCTCCAGGAGGAGTGGGCGGTGAGTTTCCTCCGGCTTCCGCGAGGCCGTTCCACCGCTTCGGCGGCCGCCCCGACCCCGGCCCGCCGATGTCGTCGACTTCCTCGACACGGATCTGCCCCGCCATGCGCGCAGCCTGCACGACGACATCGCGATGCTCGCGATCGCCCCGCACGACGGCGTCGGGCCGCGGGGCGGCCTCACCCCCGGGGCTCGGGTGCGGGGGTGATGCCCCGGGTGGCGGAGCGCAGGGCGAAGGCCATGACCACTTCGAACACGCCGAGCAGGACGAGCCACAGTCCGAGCAGGCGGGTCAGGGCGACCGCCGACTCCACCGGGAAGCAGAGCACCACGATGCCGGCGACGGCGCCCAGGACGCCGAGGCCGAAGAGCAGGCCACGGTGCATGAGGGCGCGGTCGGCGATCGCGACGTACGCCGTGAGCACGCCGGTCATCAGCCAGAACACCCCGACGATGAGCGACAGTGCGCCGATCGTCTGCATGGGATGGCGCAGTACGAGGACGCCTGCCAGGAACGCCAGCATGGCGATCAGGATGCCGGCCAGCCTGCTGCCGCCGCCGTCGCCGCTGTGCGAGAAGGCCGCGACGAAGCGGAAGGCACCCGCGACCAGGAACTGCAGGCCGATGATCACGGCCAGGATGTGCAGCGTCTCGTCGGGCCAGACCAGCACCAGAATGCCGGGGACGAGGGTCGCGAGGGCGAGGCCGAGCGCCCAGTGCCACGAACCTCCGAGCTGCTTGAGAGCGTCCTCGGGATCGCTTTGCGCGCGGTGCGGGGCCGCGTCGGGGGATACGGTCATCACGCCTCCCACCTTGTTAACCTTTGCCCCATTTTAGGGCGGTAGGGTGTGCCCCGCCGTTCCGGCAGGTCCGCGACCCCCGGCCGCCGGCGCCGGACCGCCGCGGCGTCAGTCGCCGGTCAGGGTGAGCGCCAGCTTGCCCATGACCCGGCCGTCCAGGAGGTGCCGGACGGCCGCGGCGGTCTCGGTGAGCGGGTAGACGTGGTCCACGGCGGGGCTGAGCGTGCCCGCGTCGATGAGCGAGGTGAGGTCGCGCAGTCCGTCGGCGTGCTCGGAGGAGATGAACGTGCCGAGGTGCTGTGGGGTGAACGGGGACAGCAGCTGCGCGCGGAGCTGCCGGTCGGTGCCGCCGAGCCAGGGTCCGTCCGTCTCACCGCCGGTGATGACCAGCGTGCCGCGGGGCGTGAGGGCGCGGCGCAGGTCCCGCAGGCTGCGGTTGCCCGCGATGTCGATGACGGTGTCGTAGCGACGGGGGCCGGCGAGGAAGTCCTCGCGCGTGTAGTCGATCACGCGATCGGCGCCGAGCGCCCGTACGAAGTCGAGTTTGGGGGTGCTCGCCACCGCCGTGACCTGGGCGCCGAAGGCGTGCGCGAGCTGGACGGTGAAGGTTCCCACGCCGCCGGCGGCTCCCGTGATCAGGACCTGCCGGCCCTCCCGGACCCTGCCCTTGTCGCGGACGGCCTGCAGCGCGGTGAGCGCGCTGACGGGCACCGTCGCCGCCTGCTCGAAGGTGAGTCCGGCGGGCTTGGGGGCGATCCTGTCGGGGCGTGCGACGGCGTACGCGGCGAACGCGGCGGGTGCCGTGCCGTAGACCTCGTCGCCGGGTGCGAACCCCGTCACTCCGGGGCCGACCGCCTCGACGACACCGGCGACGTTGCGGCCGGGGTTGGGGAGCTTCGGCCTGCGCATCCCGCTGACGGGCCGGACCGCGTACGGCAGACCGGCCATCATGTGCCAGGTGCCCCGGTCGACGCTGGAGGCGCACACCCGTACCAGCACCTGGCCCGGTCCGACGCGGGGCCGGGCCAGTCGCGCCGTGCGCAGCACGGCCTCGGGTTCGGTGCCGTAGCGCTCCTGCACGACAGCCGCCATCGTCTCGGTCTCACCGGTGGTCGCTATCGACCCGCTCGTGTTCCGCATCGGTGCTGCTCCCGGTTCCATCTCTGCTGTACTTACGGCGTAAGTGCAGGCTTACGCCGTAAGTACAGCACTTACGGCGTAAGCTCGTCAACGCCGGGAGACCATGAGAGGAAGTGACCGTCCACGTGACCCCCCGTACCCCCGCGCAGCCGACCCGCGAGCCGCTCACCCGGCAGCGGGTGCTGCGGGCCGCCGTCGGGCTCGCCGACGCCGGCGGCCTGGAGACGCTCAGCATGCGCAAGCTCGGCGAGGCCGTCGGAGTCGAGGCGATGTCCCTGTACAACCACGTCGCCAACAAGGAGGACCTGCTCGACGGCATGGTGGACCTGGTCTTCGGTGAGGTCGAGCTGCCCGCGCCGGGCGACGACTGGCGGCCGGCGATGCGGCAGCGGGCGGTCTCCATGCGCCAGGTGCTCGCCCGCCACCCCTGGGCGATCGGGCTGATGGAGTCGCGGTCCACTCCCGGACCGGCCACGCTGCGCCACCACGACGCGGTGCTCGGCTGCCTGCGTCAGGGCGGGTTCACGCTCACGCTGACCGCCCACGCCGTCTCGGTCCTCGACAGCTACATCTACGGGTTCGCCCTGCAGGAGAAGACCCTGCCCTTCGGCTCCCCGGAGGAGACCGCCGAACTGGCGGGCTCCATCATGGGCGGTTTCGACGACGGCGCGTACCCGTACCTGACCGAGATCGCGACCGCTCACGTCATGCGTCCCGGGTACGCCTACGGCGACGAGTTCGCCTACGGACTGGAGCTGATCCTCGACGGCCTCCAGCAGGCTGCGGGCTGACGAGCCGGCACCGGGCGGTCCGCGCAAGGCCTACGGGGCCTGGTCGCCTGCGGTGTCGGGGAGGGCCGGGGCGGCCTGCGCCGGCGGGAGCTTCGCCCCGGCGGCGACGGCCCGCCGAGCGAGCCCGGCCCCCGTGGGGGCCGGGCTCGTGCCGGGCACCGTCGGTCAGGCGGTGCAGCGGATCATGGTCAGCGGCCGGTTCGCGGCGTAGTCCGCCCAGAACTCCTCGCCGAACTCGGCCACCCCGGCGTCCGAGACGTCCAGCCGGACCCATTCGATCCCGGTGAACCCGGCCGCCGTGAGCGTCTGCTCGTACGTCTCCTTCGACGGCGTCGTGGCCTCGAACGAGACCGGCGGGTCGAGCAGGGCCGTGAGCCGGATCCCCCGGCCGATCTCGTTGTCCTTGCCCGTCGCCTCGCACAGGAACCCGTACGGGGCCAGCGACGGGCCGTCGAAGTCGAACGCCGGGTCCATCACGAACAGGAAGAACGCGCCGCCCTCCACCAGGCTGCGCCGGATGTTGCGCATCATCCGCTCGATCTCGGCGACATCGCCGGCGTAGTTGAACGCCTGCACGGCCACGGCGATGTCGAAGGGCTGGTCGAACGTGCGCAGGGTCGCCGTGTCGGCGACCTCGTAGTCGATGCCGAGGGACTCGGACCGCTCGCGGTCCTCGGCCGCGTCGATCATCGCACTGGAGATGTCGAACCCGAGGACGCGGGAGGCCCCGCGGCGCTTGAGCTCGCGGCTGTAGAAGCCGGTACCGCAGGCGACGTCGAGCACGGACCTGCCGGTGACGTCGCCGATCAGGGCGAGGAAGCCCGGTACCTCGGCATGGCGGATGACGGGCAGGGTCTTGAAGCCTTCAAAGGCTTCACCGATGCCGTCGTACAACTGACCACTCATCGTGGTTCCCCCTCGATTTGTGGCGTCGGCTCCCACAACGAGCCGCGGCCCTCGCCGAGAAGTCTTCTCCAAGATCCAAAGGACTTCGTACGGGCGGAACCTACCAACCTGCCGGGACGGGCACCGAGATGCGTCCAAACGAGGGCCCGGTCGTGAAGGGCGGGCGGTGCCCGGACGCCCGGGCCGCGCGCACCCCCCGGTGCCGTCCGTGCGCCCCGTGGCGCGCCCGGCGATTTCGCGTCGTCCGCGCCCGGGGGCCGCCGTGCCGCGGGCAACCCCGTCAGACTTGTGCCGTCGGCATGCCCGGTGCACGGGTGGTGCCGCCCGGTGCACCGGTGGCGCTGCCCGGTCCGTTGTGGCGGGCGACCGGAAGTAGTCCGTTTACATCACCACTTGTCGCGACATCCCACGGCGCCCGATCCCCGCTGCCAGGATGCGGGCTGGTTCCACGCATCCCGCCCAGGCCTGCCCGGGAGAACCCATGGCGTTGTCGCTCAAAGACCTGCTCGACCTGTTTCCGAACGACGGCGGAGACTTCCTGCTGCCCGTGGAGCAGCTCGGGGACATCCCCGGCATCGGCCCGCTGCTGGAGACCTGGCTGGCCACCTCCGACCTCACCGTGGGCGGCTCGATACCCAACCGTGGCGAGGTGACCGTCACGGGTACGTACTCGTTCGAGGTCGTCCTCGGGCCCTGTCCGGTGCTCGTCTCCTTCACGGTCGATCCCGCCCAGACCGTGACCGGGATGTCGCTGGACTTCACCCTGCCGGCGACCGAGTCCGACTCCGGCGAGGAGGACGACTTCGCCCCGCACCTGGTGCTGTCCGCCGGGGCGCAGGGGCTGTCCGCCGCGCTCGTGCTCGCCTTCGCCGGCGCGGACGGCGAACGCAAGACCATGGAGTTCACCGCCTCCATGCAGGACACCACGCTCGTCGGGGACTGGTCCTCCGAGGAGGGTGTGTCCTGGAACGACGTCGCCCACGCGATCGGCAGCGCACCGGCCGGCCTCCCGGACGCGCTGGTTCCCGTCCTGACCCAGGTGGCGTTCGCGTACGACAAGCACAAGCGGGCGTTCGTGTTCTCGGCCCGCACCGAACACGTCCAGCTCGCCTTCGCCTCGCTGCCGCAGCGGGCCGGCACCGGCACGGCCGGGCCCCGGATGCGTGCCGTCCTGCTGCAAGGGGTGTACGAGGCGGGGCTCGGCGACCTGCCGTCGGTCGGCGACCACGCCCCCGTCGACGGCGATCTCGTGTTCGCGGGCCTCCAGGCGTTCCACCTCTCCGCTGCGCTGACCGTCCGCAAGGTCAAGAGCCTCAACGACCTGATGGGCAACGTCGGTGTCCAGCTGGGCCTGCCCAGCCGTGCCCTGACCGCCGGCGCGTCCCTGGCCGTCTCCGCCGGCATCGCCACGACTGTGAAGAACTACGGCCTGGTGTATCCGCTGCGCCGCCGCCAGCCGGCCCCGCCGCCCACGCCGGCCCCTTCCCCGCCGCCGCGCGGGCAGCTCGCCCGGCGCGCGCAGGGGCCGCAGGAGCCGCAGGAGCCGCAGGAGCCGCAGGAGCCGCAGGAGCCGCAGGACGAGACGGCCCGGGCCAGCGTCCCCGTCGACGCCGAGTTCGGCCCGCTGCGCGTCGCCGAGATCGGGCTGTCGTACGCGGACGGCACCGCCCGGATCGCCCTCGACGCCACGCTCGACGCCGGGGGGATCGAACTCAGCGTCTCCGAGCTCGGGTTCACCGTCGACCTGGGGCGCGGGGAGTGGTCCTTCCGGCCCACCCTCAGCGGGCTCGGGCTCACCTACGACGTGCCACCGCTCAAGATCGGCGGCGCCTTCCTCGTCAAGGAGTCCGAGCCGCCGTACGACATGCTCTTCGCGGGCATGGCCGTGATCGAGGCGCGGGTGGCCGCCATCAAGGTGCTCGGCGCCTATGCCCGCGCCGAGGGCGGCTACCCGTCCCTGTTCCTGTACGGGGTCCTGGCCGGCCGCAAGGGCCTGGGGCCGCCGCCGTTCCAGATCCGCGGCATCGCCGCCGGCTTCGGGTACAACAGCGCGGTCCGGGTCCCCGCGCCGGCCGAGACCCCGTACTTCCCCTTCATCTCCGAGCTCGGCCACGGCGGTGAGGAGCGCCCGCCCCTGGAGGTCCTGGACGATCTCCTCGACGGCACGGGCGGCCGTCCCCCCTGGCTGGCCCCGGCCCAGGGCCGGGTGTGGTTCGCCTTCGGCCTCGACTTCACCGTCTTCCAGCTGGTCCAGGGCCAGGCGCTGGCCCTGGTCGAGTTCGGCGACGAGTTCACCGTCGCCGTCCTGGGGCTGGCCACCGCCGCGTTCCCGGTGCGGCGCGGCTCCGGCGGGCCCACGTACGCCCAGGTCCAGCTCGCCCTCCAGGCGCTGTACACCTCCCGCGACGGCATGCTGGCGCTGGCGGCGGAGCTGACGCCGCAGTCGTACGTCCTGGACCCGGAGTGCCGGCTGACGGGCGGGCTCGCGTACCGGACCTGGTTCGCCGGGCCGCACGAGGGCGACTTCGTCTTCACCCTCGGCGGGTACCACCGGGACTTCGAGCCGCCCGCCCACTACCCGGTGGTGCCGCGGCTGGGCTACACGTGGGGCATCTCCGACTGCGTCACCGTCCGCGGCGAGGCGTACTGCGCGCTGACCCCCTCGGCGTTCATGGCCGGCGGACGGCTGGAGGTGTCGTTCCACTCCGGGATCGTCGACGCGTGGCTGACCGCCCGGATGGACGTGCTGATCCAGTGGAAGCCCTTCCACTTCCGGCTCGGCGTCGGAGTGCGCATCGGTTTCGCTGTCGACCTGTGGCTGTTCACCGTGCGCGGCGAGGTCGGCGTCGACCTCGACCTGTGGGGGCCGCCGGTGGGTGGTATCGCCACCGTCCATCTGTGGTGCATCGACTTCGACGTGGCGTTCGGGGCGAGCGGCGCGCGCACACCCGACCCCGTCGGCTGGGCGGAGATGCAGGAACAGCTCCCGGCACGCGACCAGATGCTGCGCATCACCCCGCTCACCGGGATCCTGCCCGAGGACGAGAGCGTCCGGGCCCGGCGCGCGAACGCCGGGGACGACCGCTGGGTGGTCTCCGCCGACGGCTTCTCCTTCGCCACCGCCACCGCCCTGCCGGCCTCGGAGGCGACGGCCGGGTCCGGGCGGGCGCAGGGCAAGGCGCTCGACGTCCGGCCGATGGACGTCACCGGGCTGGAGTCCGTGCACCGCCTGACGGTACGGCTGGGCAGCGCCCCGTTCGACCCGTTCGATCCGTCCGTTCCCGAGGAGCGGCGCTGGCGGCTCGAACCGGTCACGGCGAACGTCCCGGAGGCGTTGTGGGGCACCGGTGCCCCGGCGGACTCCGGCACCGCGGCATCCCGCACCGCGGAGTCCGGGCTAATCCCGGATCAGCTGATCGGGCTCGGCGTCACGGTACCCGGGCCGGTGGACGGCCCGGCCCCGGGCCTGATGACCGACGTCGCCCTCGGGTTCGAGGAGCTGGACTCCAGCGACGCGCTGCCGGTCTCCCCCGCCGACCGGCCCACCGGACCCGTCCCGCAGCGCTGGGAGCCGGGCCGGCCCACCCCCGTCTCGGTGATCGCCGCCGGGATCGCCACCACCACGGTGCCCGCCCGGGACGCCCTCCACGCCGAACTCGCCTCGCTCGGCGTGGCACCGCCCTCGCACGACCGGCTGGACGGCTTCGCCGCGCTCGCCGACAGCACGTTCACCGCCGAACCCCTGACGATCTGAACCACGCGAGGGAATCCGCCATGGCCCAGCCCGACGCTTCCGGGGACACGCCCGAGCCCCGGTTCGACATCCACTTCCACGACGACCACATCGCCCCGGCGCCCGCCGGGCTCTACGAGCTCACGCTGGAGCACGAGGTCGCCGGCGACAAGGTCGGCTCGGACAAGCTGCCGCCCGTTCGGCAGGAGTTCGAGATCCGGGCGCCCCAGTTCACGCTGGACGAGTCCTTCGTCCACGCCCTCCACCCGGCCCCCGCCGCCGTCGGCTCCTTCGAGCGCGTCCTGCCGCACATCACCTTCAACCGGCTGATCCTGCCGTGGGAGCGCACGCTCGACCCCGCCGAGACCGGTTTCCCCTGGCTCGCGCTGCTCCTGTTCGCCGAGGAGGAACTGCCCGGGGACCCCAAGGCCCAAGGGCACGTCGACACCAGGACCGTACGCGGTCTCCTCACCCCTGACGACTCCGGCGTCCTGCGCCCCGGCATCACGCTCGACGACGTGCCGGCGGAGCTGCACGACAGCACGTGCACCACCATCGACGTGCCGTCGGAGGTCTTCGCCGCCCTCGTGCCCCGCCGCGCCGACCTGCCGTTCCTGTGCCACGTGCGCAAGGTCCGCGACCGGCGGGCGGCCGTGCGGCTGGCCTCCGGGGAGGTCCTGGAGGCGGGTGACCACTCCGTGGTCGTCGCCAACCGGTTCCCCCGTACCGCCGGGCGCCATGTCGCGCACCTGGTGTCGCTGGAGGGGTTCGCCGAGCACGTCGACGGCGTACGGCCCGAGGAGCCCGCCGTGCGGCTGGTGTCCCTGCGCGCGTGGTCCTTCGAGGCGCGGCCCGACCCCACGGGGCACTTCGACGCGCTCGTGCGGCACATGGCCGAGGATCCGGCCGGCCTCGGACTGCGGCTGCCGTACGGGCGGGCCGGGAGCGGGCGTACGGCCGCGACCGAGCGCCTCGATCTCGGGTACGCGCCGGTGGACTACGTTCTGCCGTCGGGCGAGCGGACGTTCGCCTGGTACCGCGGTCCGTTCACCCCGGTCGTGGCGCCGGCCGCCCCCCGGCCCGCCGCGGGCTGGCAGTCGGTGGACGAGGCCCTGGTCTACGTCGCCGGTACCGGGGTCTTCGACGTCGGCCACGCCGCCGCCTTCGCACTCGGGCGCGCGCTCGCCCTGTCCGACCAGAACCTGGCGAGCGCGCTGTCGGCCTTCCGGTCCCGGGCCCGGCACATCGCCGGACGCGCCCTGATGCGTACGGCGACGCCGCTCGCGGCGGGCCCGGCGCTGGCGCGGTTCCACGAACTGATGGAGGGCCGGCTCGGCGACCGTGTGCACGCCGCGGCGACCGCCGCCCCGGCCGGGTCGCGGGCCGGCGCGGGGACGCCGGCGCCCCGGCGGCGTGCGGGCGGCGTACCCCGGCCGCCGGCCGTGGAGGCGCTCCTCGGCGCGGCCGCGCGGGACGGCGGGCCACCGGACGGCGGGCACCGGGACGACGGGTCCCTGGACGGCGGGTCCCTGGACGGCGGGTCCCTGGACGGCGGCCGGCGGGAGCTGCTGCGGCAGGCGCTGACCGAGCACCTGGAACCGCTGCTGGGCGCGGTCGACCAGGTGCGGCTGCTGGCCGCCACCCCGCTCGGCCATCTCGTCCCCGACTCCCGCATGCTGCCGCCCGAGAGCCTGCGCTTCTTCCACGTCGACGCGCAGTGGTGCGAGGCGCTGCGCGACGGCGTGCTCAGCACCGGCCTGGGCACCTCCCTCGACGTCGCCGTGGGCCGGCTCGCCCGGGAGGCGCTGGCCGAGCCGGAGCCGCTGACCGGGCTGCTGATGAGGTCCACGCTCGTACGGTCGTGGCCCGACGTCGTCGTCGAGCCGCGCCTGACCGGCGGCGGCAGCGGTGAGGGGGAACTCCTCGACATCGTCCACCGGGTCGTCATCGGACCCGACCTGCTGCTGTGCCTGTTCGACGGCGTCCCCGACGAGGTGCGCCTGCGCGAGCCGCACGAGGGCATCCACTTCGGCATCGACGGCGAGGACCGCATCGGGCTGCGCCGGCTGACCGACCCGGTCGGGGAGTCCCTGGGCGACGGCGTGGTCTTCCCGCCGGCGGGCGAGGCGGGCGTCAGCCGCTTCCTGCGTCCCGTCGCCGAGGACGGGGAACCGCAGGTCCTCGATCTCGCCGCGGGCGCCGACCCCCTGGTCCCCGCCCTGGGCGCGGCCCTGCGGGCGGCCGGTCAGCTCGACCCGGACGAGGACCTCTCCCCCGGCGCGTTCGCGGTCGAGCTGGTCAACGCCCCGCAGCGCATCTCCTTCACCCCCGCCCAGCCCAGCGCCCGGTCCGGCCGACAGTGAGGAACCGCTCCATGGCCTCCCAGCCGCCCCTGATCGTCCCCGTCCAGGTGGACGCCCTCCTGGTGAACAGGCGGGTCCGTGACAACGAGCCCCACCGCCGCTGGTACCCCGAGTTCGACCGGCTGGACCGGCGCTACCCGCCCGAGCCCGACCCGTTCCAGAGCTCCTCGTCGGGCAAGCCGGGCCTCGGCGTCCACCTGCACTGGCTGCTGCCCGACGCGCTGCGGCGCGGCCGCCAGGACGGACCGGCCGGCCGGCTGGAGTTCCCGGCCGTCCCCAACCGCTGGCTCGTCGTCCGCTACAGCCGGCCCGCCGCGCGGCCCGGCGAGCCGCCCACGGCGACCGGCTGGGTCGTCGACAGCGACTACCTCAGCTACGACGACGGCACGTCCCCCTTCCTCGACCCCTTCGCCGAGGGCCTGGAGGAGACGTACATCGGCCGCGCCCACGACCTCTCCGACGGCCCCTGGACCGAGCCCGGCGGACGCCGGAAGTTCCTCACCGCGATCGGGCCGGGGCTGCCGACGTTCGCCGGCTTCCAGCCGTACAACGAGAACGTCTTCTCCCTGCACGACCCGCTGCGGGGGCTGACCGAACCCTCCCTGATCAGCTACGCCGTGGCCGGCTGGTACTCCGACCCGACCTGGGACATCCTGCACGCGCCGCCGGCGGGGGACGTCCGGGCGCTCCTGGAGCACCTGCGGTGGTCGACCACCGACCCCGCGCTCACGCCCACCCGGTCGTTCTGCGCGGGGACCGCCGTCGGCCTGCGCTGGGAGCCGGACGGCGACCGTCCGGAATCCGACAAGCCCGACGTACGCGAGGTCGACGTGGCCGTCGGGCATATCGTCACCGACGCCGAGACCGCCCTGCACCCGCCCACCGGGGACGACCCCGAGGCGGCGCTGCTGTGGCGGGCGTTCGTCTACGACCTCCTGGACGTGCTCGACGACGGCGGCGAGGACGCCCTCGAACACGCCACCCGGCGCACCTGGTTCGGTGCCGAACCCGGCGGCTACACCTGGCGCATCGTGGACCGCCCCGCCCCGCCGGAGGGCGCCTGGCCCCAGCGGTCCGCGCGGCAGATCGCCGAGGAGCGGCAGTGGCTGGCCGAGCTCAACGAGGTCCAGGACGAGCACGACGCGGCCTGCCGCGAACTGTCCCACCTCCAGCGGCGCCTGTACGGGCTGTGGTGGCTGCGCGGCCGGGAGAACCGGCCGGCGGGCTGGGACGTGCTGTGCGACGCCCAGCTGGAGCCCGGCACCGAGGGTTCGCTGGCCCAGCAGGTCCGCCGGCAGCTCGTCACCGTCTTCGGCGACGCGGCCGGCGGCGCCAACGGGCAGGAGGGCGACGGCGGGCTGCGCGCGCGCATCCCGTGGGGCGACACCGCCGGGGACCTGGCCGACGCGGTCGAGGACTATGCCGACCGGCACCAGCTGGCGCCGGGCCGGGAGCTCCAGCGGTGCGCCGATCCCGCGTTCCACAGCACCCCGGACCCCTCGGTGATCGTACGAGGGGCCAGGATCGACCGCCCGCTCACCGACGAGAACGCCCTGCCCTGCCGCGTCGCCACCGAGGCGGTGACCGAGGTCCTCATCGACGGGGAGATGGCGCGGCCGCCCGCCGATCCGCCCGCCCCGGACCTGTCCGGACTGCCCGAACCCGGCGTACTGGCCGCGCTCCTGGGGGAGTTCTTCCTGCTCGACCGGGCCGCCGTCACCCCGGGCGCCGACCCCGGCAGGACCGCCCTGGAGGAGGCGCTGGCCTCGCCCGAAACGCACGTCAGCGGGGTGATCGCCCGCTGGACGCGGCCGTGGCGGCAGCCCTGGTCGCCCCTGCACCTGATCTGGAAGATGAACTGTTTCCCCACTCCGTACCGCAGTGGCGACGACGACAACTGGCACTTCGACGGGACCCGCTACCGGTGGAAGGGCACCAACGCCGTACTCGACCCGGGGGTCCTCACCGGGCGCGCGCTGCTGAGTCCGCTGCCCGGCTTCGACACCCGGGCCCGGCTGGCGCAGCACGCCGACACGCACCCGCGCGGGCCCGTCGCCGAGCTGCGCGAGCTGCGCGCCCGGGCCGAGGAGTGGGACCAGCTGTCGCAGCGCATCGACGGGGTCAACCACTGGCTGGCCCAGCACTCGCCCGCCTTCAACATGGTTCCGTCCGACGAGCTCGGTGACCTCGTGGACAACAGCCGCTCCCGGGTGCCGCTCGGCGACGTGCCCGACCCGGGGCCCGCGTCCGGCTCCGGCCCCCGTGAGTTCCGCCCGGTACGGGCCGGCCAGCTGGCGTTCGAACAGCTCCACGTCATCGACCGGTTCGGCCGCTCGCTGGCGGTGATCAGCCCGGACAACGTGGATTCCTACCCGGTACTGCGCGCGCTCAGCGTGACCCCCGACATCCCGGTGTTCCCGGAGAACGAGTACCGGTACGTCGAACTGCCGCCCCGGCTCATCCAGCCCGCCCGGCTGCGTTTCGACTTCGTCTCCGCGCGGGACGACCACCACCAGGTGGACGTGGACGCCGGACCGCGCGAGGCCGCGGGCGAGAGCCCGGTCTGCGGCTGGGTGATCGCCAACCATCTGGCCGGCTCGCTGCTCGTGCACGCCCCGGAGGGCCACGGCCTGGGCGAGATCCGGCTCGTGCTGGACACCGGGCACCGGCGGATCGCCGCCTGGTACCCGCTGCCCGACTCGCCCTACCCCGACCCGGATCCGGCGACCGGGTCCGGCCGGGAGTTCGCCGCCGACCTGCCCCACCTGCACGGCTTCGTCGTCGGCGTGCTGGACGGCGGCGAGGCCGCGTTCACCCAGCTCCTGGAGGTCGTCGACCGGTCCATGTCGGCGACCGTGCCCGGCGGGGACGACGACAGCCTCGCGGCCCTGGTGGGCCGGCCGATGGCGCTGCTGCGCTCCCGGCTGCGCCTGGAGCTGGACGGACCCGCCATGACCTCCTCGTCCTGGGACGAGGTGATCGCGCCGGAGCCGCCGGAGTTCACCTCGTACATGTGGAACGTCCGGCTGGGCGCCGGCGACATGCTCGGTGACGGGCTCGCCGGGTTCTATCTGGGCACCCGGTACACCCGGCTGCACGCCGTCCCGGAACCGCCGGCCCGGTCCACCGCCGACTACGCCGTCCCCATCGACGGCCTCGAGATCGCCCTGCCCGCCCGCCCCGCGTCGACGCCCGCCCGGCTGCGTGCCGACCGCGCCGAGGACGAGCGGAGCAGTGTCTGGGTGACCCTGCTGGCCGATCCGTGGGCCGCCGTGCACGCCGTCAGCGACATCCTGCCGGTCAGCCGGCTGCTGCTGCCGCCGACCTGGGTCCGCGAGCCCCTGAGTCGGATGAGGCTGGCGTTCCGCATGGGTCCGCTACTGGCGGGAACCCGCAGGGTGCCCGGGGAGGAGGGCTCGGCGCCGGCCGAACACGTGGTCATGCCCGGCCCGTCGGGCCGGCGGGGCACCTGGTCGTGGGCGGAGCCGGCGGCCGCGGACGGCGCGCTCCCGGCCGGGGGTCCCGGGTCGTGGACCACGCTCCCGCTGACCTCACCCGACGACGCACTCGCCCTGTCGGACACCACGCCCGCCGCCCGCACCGGGTTCCTCCAGCTCACCGGCGCGCTGGGCGAGACGGATGCGCCCCCCACCACCGGGAGCAGCTCATGACCACGGCCCTGCACTACAGCCTCCACACCAGTCCCGCCCCGCTACGGGCCGGCACCGAGGACGCCCCCGGGCGCGCCACGCTGCGGATCACCGTGGGCAACCCGGGCCCGGATCCGGTCAGTTGCGGGACGATCGCCCTGACCCTGCCGACCGGGGAGGGGAGCGAGGCGCTGACCGCCACACCGGGAACGATCACCGCGCGCACCGACGACGCCGGCTGGTCGGCGGAGCACCGGGGCGACGGGATCTTCCACGTACGCCCGGTCGCACCCGGCACCGCACTGGGGCCGGGCGCGCGAATCGTGGTCACGCTCGACGACGTCGCGGTGAACCGGGCCGTCGGGACGGTCACCCTCGGCGTCGGCGAGGTCGGGGATCGCGGCGTGACCGGGGGCGACGGGCCGGAGGGCTCGCCGCATCGGGCGGGCGCCGAGGCCCTGCGCCTGGTCAAGGCGGCTCCGACGGCGATGCTGGAGGACTTCCGGCCCGACCGGGTCACCGTCCCCAACGGCGAGACGGTGACGCTGACCTGGAAGTGCGACACGGAACCGGACTACGAGATCTTTTTCGCGGACCAGCGTCGTCCGGTCAACGGCTTCATCGATGCCGAGGGCAACGGGTCCTGGACCTCCCCCGCCCTGACCACCGCCACCGCGTTCATGCTGCTGGGTTCCACCGCGAAGGACGGCGTGCCCGTCACGTACGGTCTGACCGCGGCCGTGACCGTCGACATGCCCGATCTCGAGGTCGGCGACCTCGACGCCAACGGATCCGTGCGCCTCTTCGGCCAGGCCCAGGAGGTCGACTGGGGGACCGAGAGCGAGCCCACATCCTACGTCGCCGACACCGACGGCCTGATCACCGGCTACATCAAGACCACCCTCGACGGGGCTCCGGCGCACCTCAACGTGTTCGTCACCCCGCCCAACCTGCGGCGGCAGAAGTTCGCCACACAGTCCTGGGACGCCCGCGGCGGCACCGACAACCAGGAGGCGAGCCTGATCGTGCCCGTGCCCCGGGGCTCGGCGGTGCGGGTGATCCGACGAGGGGACGAGAACTTCACCGCCGCCCTCACCTGGTTCCCGTTCGGCACCGGCCCGCTGCGCGAACCCCAGTCCTGAACCCCGTACGCTCCGAGGAGACTTCGGCATGACCTGGAACGACACCACCGCGGACCTCGTGGCCCGCGGCATCGACGCCGCCTTCAGCATCCCGGACTCGGGCGGGTCCCGGGCCGCGGTCTTCATGGTCCGCGGCGGCTGGGCCGTCCAGTACGACGCCGCCTCGGTGGCCCCGCCCACCCGCGGAACCGCCCTGCGCGAGCTGTGGCCCAAGCTGCCCGCCGCCTATCTGAACGGGTTCGACGCCGCCTGCTCCACCGACACCGCCCGGGTGTACCTGTTCAAGGGCGCGACCTGCGTCCTGTACGACATGGAGCGCAACGAGCCGGTGGGCGGGTCCGGCCCGGTGCCGATCGGGGACAAGTTCCCCGGACTGCGCAAGGACGCCCCGGAGTTCGCCGACGGTGTCGACGCCGGCCTGCCGGCGCCGGACGGCACGGTGCACCTCTTCCGCGGCAGCCGGTGCGTCAACTACGACATCGAGTACGACGAGGTCGTGGTGCAGGGCCCGATCGCCGACATCTGGCGCAACCCCGCGTACCCCGACTCCGAGGTGTACGGCGGCGTCGCGGCCGCCTTCTCCCACCCGGCCACCAGCAACGGCTACCTCCTGACCACCGACGGCAAGCGCTACGTCGAGTGCGACACCGACCGGCACCGCGTCACCTCCGGCACCGAGCTGCTGCGGGACCGGTGGCCGTACCGCACGTTCCTCGGGGTGGTCGACAGCACCGAGGAGCTGCTGCGGGTGTTCGACGCCGACACCGGGCAGCAGATCCGGCAGGCCTCGATCGGCCGGTCCCAGAACGTCTCCTTCTCCCAGGACGGATTCCTCGCGCTGGCGCCCACGTACCAGTCGGGGCAGCTCGCCCTCGTGGACGTCACCGCCGGTACGCTCCAGACCGTGCCGGCCGGCTCGAACGCGTTCGGCCTGGGGGTCCTGCCCGACGGCTCCGCCGCGTACGTCGGCAGCCTCGACGGGCCGGACATCCGGGTGATCGACCTCGCCACCGGCGCCTCGGTCCCGGTGGACGTCGGCAGCGACACCACCGCCCTGCTGCCCTCCCCCGACGGCCGTCACGTCCACGTCACCTGCCGGTCCACGGACGACGTGGCCGTGGTGGACACCGCCACCCGTCAGGTGGTCCGGCGCGCGGACGGCGGCTTCCGGCCGACGGAGGCGGCGATCACCCCGGACGGCTCGGTGCTCGGTCTGGTCAACCGCACCTCGGGCAGCAGCTTCGTCGCCCTGGTGAACGCGGCGGGCGGGGGCGGGCCGCGGCTGGTCGAGGTCGGGCGGGACCTGTCGTGCGTGGCGCCGTCCCCGGACTCCCAGCTCTTCTACGCGGCGGATCTCGGCCCCGACGTACGGGTGATCCACATCGCGACGGCGAGCGTGGTGGACTCCGTCCGGGTGGAGGGCGAACGCCCGAACTCGGTGGTGGTCTCCCCCGACGGCGCGTACCTCTTCGTCGTCGGCTACCGCGGGAGCTCGGTGAAGAAGATGTCGCTGTCCGGCGGGGAGGAAGTCGCCTCGTTCCCGCTCGGGGCCCAGTTGTTCGAGTACGCGTACCTGGGCATCGGCCCGGCGTGGGGCTGAGGGGAGCGGGGCAGGCGCCGGTGGACGGGTACGACGCGACGGCCCCCCTGCTGACGTACACGCTGGAGACCGATCCGGCACCGCTCCAGGTCGCGCAGGGCCCGACGCCGACGCCCCAGACGCTGCGGATCACCGTCACCCACCACGGGAACGACGAGGTCACCGTCGAGGAGATCCGGTTCTCCTTCCCGGTGGGCCTCGGGCCGGACGACCTGACGGCCAGCCCGGAGAACGCCGAGCCGCAGGTCGACGACAACAGGCGGTGGCGGTTCGAGTACGAGGAGGACAGCCAGTCGTACGTCCTGACCCCGCTGCGCAACCGCCCGCTGGATCCGGGCGATCAGCTGGAGCTGACGATCGCCTCCGTCGGGGTCAACCGGGAGGTCGGGACCAGCCGGCTGACCCTGGCCGAGAAGATCGAGGAGGGCGGGGAGACCCGGTACCAGGAGTGGCCGCTGGCCAAGGTGCCCGCGGGTTTCACGGTGGGCGACTTCCGGCCGGAGTACGTCCTGGTCCAGAGCGGCCGCTCCGCCGAGCTGACGTGGCGCGGCGACAGCCGGCCCGGGGCGACGTACACGATGCTGCACGACGGCGAGCCGGCCGATGTCACCGCCGTCCGCCGCTGGGTCTCCCCGGCGCTGCACCGCGACACGGCGTTCGCGCTGGTGGTGCGGGTCCGGGACGAGGCGGAGGGGGCGAAGGGAGGGGACGGGGACGCGGCGGAGGCCGAGTACGCGCTGACGACCCTGGTCACGGTCGCGCGGCCCGACCTGGTCGTCAACGACCTCACGGTGCGGGGGCGCGCGACGCTCACCCGTCTGCCCGTCGAGTTCGGCCTGGGGGAGGCGGACGAACGGGTCTGCACGGCGGAGACGGACGGCTTCCTCGTCGGTCACCTGATCGCCGAGGAGGACGTCGCGGGGGACGGTGCCCCGACCCTCACCGTCACCGTCTCCGCGGACGGCGCGGACCGCCGTACCAGCGTGCAGGCCCGCCAGGCCCCGCCCGATCCCGGCGACCCCGGTTTCCCCGGGGTCCGGCTGACGGCCGTCGTCCCCCGGGGGGCCGTGGTGACGATCGGCCGGTCGGGCACCGCCGCGAGCCGGTACCGGCTCGCATGGCTCCCCTTCGGTACCGGCGAGCTCAAGGAGCCGGCCGGCGGGGCGCCACTGGGCCCGCGTGCGGACCGGCCGGCGCGAAGGGAGTGAGGCACGCCGAGCCCGCGGCTGACAGGGCAGGCGGGGTGGTGGCGCGCGGCCGTGCGGGGGCCGCCCGTGGGCCGTCGCGCGGGGGCCGCCCGTGGAGCTACCCGCGGACCGCGGACGTGTCGGCCGCGACGCTGCGGCGTACCTGGTCCTCCTGGGCGAGACGCCGCAGCATCTCGAACACCGGGGCGCAGATCGCGAAGACGATGACGGCGCGCTCGGCCAGCGCCACCGGGTCGTCGAGGCCGGCCGCGCGCTCGAGGTCCAGCCGGGCCACCTGCTCGGCCAGCCGCGCGTAGGCGACGAGCTCGCCCGGGGCGTACCGGGCGTCCAGCCGGCACAGCGCCTCCAGCGCCGTCGTCAGCCCCTGCACGTGCGGTGATGTGCCGGGCACCTGCCAGTCCAGGGCCGCGAGCAGCTCCGCCACCTCGGTGGCCGCGGCGCCCGCGCCCGCGCCGGCCTCGGCCCCGGCGTCCTCCTCGTCGTGGCCCGCGGCCCGCTGGGCGGCGACCGGCACCGGCAGGGCGTAGCTGACCGCTCCGAGGGCGCCCTCGGAGCGGTCAGCCTGGTCGACGGCCCCGAGCACCTCACGGGTGGCCGCGATGGACAGGCCGCCCAGGGTGGTCAGCGCCTTGATCAGCCGCAGCCGCTGCGCGTGCTCCTCGCCGTACTCGGCCAGGGTCGCGGCCGTCGCCCGCCCCGCGGGCAGCAGCCCCTGGCGCAGGAAGTATTTGATGCTGGCGACCGGTACGCCGGTGCGCCGGCTGAGCTCCGAGATCTTCATACGGCTTCCCTGCTGGTCACACGGTCCGGTGCCGGTCGTCGACGATTGGACACCACAACAAGATACTGCCACTATCCAATGACTGGATACTTCAGGTATCCAGCCCAGGAACGCAGCCGAAGCCGCACCGGAGAATCGATGCCCCACCCCACTCCCCCCTCCGTGCTCCGCCGACCCCAGCTGTGGATCGTGACGGGGCTCATCGCCGCGGTCGTCTCGATCCTGTTCGCCCTGCTCTACGTCGGCGGCAACGTCGACCCCAGAGGCAACCTGCGCGACCTGCCCGTGGCCCTGGTCAACAGCGACCGCGGCGCGGACACGGGCGGCCGCCACGTCAACCTGGGCGAGCAGGTCGTCGCCGGCGTCCAGAAGGCCGCGAAGGGCGACCGGAGCATCGACTGGCAGGTCGTCAGCCGCGCGGAGGCGGACAAGCGGCTGGGCCAGGGCAAGGTCTTCGGCGCCCTTGTCATACCCGCCGACTACTCCGCCACCGTGGCCGCGCTCACCGCGCCGCAGCCGGCGCCCCCGGGCAAGGCCGCACCGCCGACCCTGACCGTGCTGACCAACCAGGCGGCGGGCAGCATCGGCTCCTCCATGGCTTCCCAGGCCGCCCAGAAGGCCGCCCACACCGCCTCCACCCAGCTGGGCCAGGAACTCCTCCAGCAGGCCGGCTCCCAGAAGACCCCGCTCCCGACGGCCGCCCAGCTCACGCTGGCCGACCCGGTGACCGTGAACGTCGCCGACGGCCACCCCGTCGGTGCCCGCAGCGCCATGGGGCTGAGCGCCTTCTACTACGCACTGATTCTGGTCGTCTGCGGCGTGCTCGGCGCCAACCTGGTCAACTCCCAGGTCGACACCGCCCTGGGCTACCTGCACGCCGATTTCGGCCCCATCCGCAAGCGCGAACCGGTCCAGCACACCAGCCGCGTCCGCACCCTGGCGATCGGTATCGCGCTCATGCTCGGCCTGTCCGTGGTGATGGGCACCCTGGTCGAGGTCGCCACGGTCGGCATCCTCGACATGGACGCCTCCCATCTCGGCCTGCTGTGGCTGTACTCGGTCGCCACCATCGCGGTCGTCGGCATCGGCGGCCTGGCCCTGTTCGCCGCCTTCGGCGCCCCGGGCATGCTGGTGGCCACCATCGTCTTCATCGCGATGGCCGTCCCCTCCTCCGGCGCCACCGTGCCGGTGCAGGCGCTGCCCGGGTTCTTCCGCGCCCTCGCCGAGTTCGAGCCGCTGCGCCAGGTCACCGAGGGCCTGCGGTCCCTCTTCTACTACGGGGCGCAGGCCGACGCGGGCCTGACCCGGGCGTGGACGGCGATGGCCGTCGCCCTGGTCGCCGCGCTGATCTTCGGCTTCGCCGTCGCCCGCCTCTACGACCACCGCGGCCTGCACCGCATCCCCCTCCCGACCCCCGGAACCGAACCCGGGCGCGGGGCCGAGCCGGCGGCCGAGTCCGGAACCGTGCCGGGCACCGGGTCGGGGGCCGAGTCGGGCGCCGACTCGGGGGCCGGGTCCGGGACCCCCGGGTCCCCTGAACCCCGGCAGCCGCAGGCGAGTTCACCGACCGCCGGTCAATGACGATGCCTCGCGCCCGTTCCGTATCCCGGGCGGGCGCGAGGCCTTATGCTCCTGAACGGTGACGGGTCGAGTTCAGGGGGAATGCGAACACATGTCCGTCGAAACGTACTGGGGAAAGAGCGACGACGAGTTGTACCTGTTGCTCGGGGCGCAGCTCCTGGGTGAGGGACTGGGACTTTCTCCCGAGGACGAAGAGGAAAAACGCCGGTTCGGGAAGCAGTGGTTCGCCAACAAGCACCGTGAGATGCAGCGCAGGATCTGCCATCACGAACGGACCCAGGCACTGATCGGAACGTCGGGATCCGACCGGCTCGTCGACGCGTACGCGATCGAGGAGCTGGTCGGGGAGTTCGCCGGGGACCCCGCGACGGCCGCGCTGATCGCCGTACTGGTCGCGAGGGTCGGACTCGGGACGTTCTGCCGGAACGCGCCGGCCCGCCCATGAGGACCATGGCGGACCAGCAGTGCGAGCTGATCCAGGCGGATCGCGAAATGGCGCTGGAGGAAAAGCGGCAGCAGATGCGCGAACTCGGGGCGCACGAACTGCTCCAACAGCTCGACACCGTCTACGGCAATCTGCGGCAGAGTTCCTGGTTCAAACCGGACAGTGATTTCTCGGTCGGCTATGTGGACAGGGTGGCCGATGATGTGAAGGCCGCGATGGCCGCTCTCGGGGTGGGCGGGGAAAAACTCGAATCGGTGCGCATCGTCACCACCCTCCATGAGGAGGTGTCGGCCCGGCTGAGGCCCTTCCCCGATGGGTCGGGCCTGGTCATCGTCGCGGACGGCTTGATCGGAACGTGCTCCTCCTACAGCCATTACATCGCTCTCTCCGGCCACAGATGGCTCGACTGGCGGAGCCTGCGCGCGAGCGTGAAGACCCGTATGTACGAGAACCCGGACGTCCTCACCGGCATGCTGCGCTACAGCACGACCAACCAGCGGGTCGCCGGTGCGACGACCCAGCTGGACGTGCGGCTGGGCCCACGGGGCCGGCAGACCGCGTGGCACCTCTCCGAACAGGCCTACCGGTTCGTGATCGGTCATGAGATCGCTCATCACGTGCTGGGGCACTCGCCGGCCGCGAGCTCCTTCGCCCCGGACGAGGACCTCTCGGCCTGTTCCGAGAACGAGCGCCGGGAAAGGGATGCGGACCTGCTCGCCTTCCGAGCTGTCCGGCAGGCCGGACTGATGCAGAACGACGGCGTGCTGCGGGCTGCGGTCGCCGTGCAGCTGGCCGAGACGGGCGTACTGATCGCGATGCTCGCCCTGTACCTGACCGAGCAGGCGCTGTTCGTCCGCCGCGGCTGTACGCATCCACCGGCCGCCACCCGGGCGGCCTGGCTCCTGAAGGAACTGGGAGCCCGCAGGCAGAAGTCCCTGCAGAGACTCCTGCGCATTCCGCGGGAGGCGACAGCGGCCGCGGCGGACATGTCGGAGAGCGCCCGACCCTTCTCATGGGAGACGCTGCAGGCGGCTCCGGTCCGCAGCCACATGCCCCCGTCGCACATGGACGCCATCGGCTGGCTGGACGCATTGCAGTGCCTGCCGGGGCGCGCGCACGTGTATCTGCTGGAGGAGGCGGGCGCCGGATGGCTCGGCGAAGGCGCACGGCTCGCCGCCGCGGGGAAACCGGCGGCGGCCCTGCGTCACTGGGGTGTGGAGGAAGACACCGTCGATGTCGTGTGCGATGCCGAGAGGGCGCTGGCGTTCTTCACGCTGAAGGAGCACATCGCCGGATCCTTCACCGCCCGGGGCGTCGCGGACGATCTGGTCCTGCCCTATTCCGTGTCGGCGGCCACGCTGGCCGCCTCCGCGCTCCGTCCCCGGGGTGGGTGACCGGCGTCCGGGCGGGGGCGTGGCGGGCGGCGGAAGGCGGCACGGTAGGCGCTCGGGCGGTGGCCGGTGTGGCGGGCGAAGAGGGCCGCGAAGGTGCCGGGGTCCTGGTAGCCGACGGCCGCGGCGACGGCGGCGACGGTGCGGTCGGTGGTCTCCAGGAGGTGGCGGGCGCGGCGTACCCGGGAGGCCTGCAGATGGGCCAGCGGGCTGCGGCCGGTCTCCTCGGCGAAGCGGCGCAGCAGCGTGCGGGTGCTGACCCCGAAGGCGTCCGCCAGTGCGGCGAGGTCGTACCGCTCGGCGAGGTTCTGGTCGAGCCGGCGCATGACCCGCTGGGAGAACTCCCGGCCGGGCTGCGGCAGGAGCCTGGGGTCGACGTACGGCGCCTGGGAGGTCCGCGCGTCGTCGACGAGCGCCACGCGGGCGGTGGTACGGGCCACCCGCGCACCGTTGTGCCGGCGGATCAGGTCCAGCGCGAAGTCGTACATGGCGCTGAACGCGGCCGTGGTCGTCACCCCCGTGTCGGTGACGACCAGGTGCTCGGGCCGTACGTCGGCTGCCGGCCGGCGCCTGGCCAGTTCGCCGGCGTACAGCCAGGAGGTGGTGGCGCGGCGCCCGTCGAGCAGCCCGGCCTCGGCGAGCAGGAACGCGCCGACGCAGAGGGAGACGACGGCGGTCCCGGCGGCGGCCTGCGCGCGGATCGCCGCGATCTCGGGGGCGAGCCGGGCGAGCCGGGCGTCGAGATCGGCGTCCGGGCGCAGTTCGAAGCCGGGGACCACGAGGACGTCGACATCGCGCAGGGGGCGTACGTCCAGGACCGCGCCGCCCGAGGCGGTGACCCGGCGGCGGGGCGAGACGACCGACACCCGGTAGCCGGGCGCGTACGGTCCGGCGACGTGCCCGGCCATGGTCAGCAGATCGGGGACGCCGAACACTTCGGACGCGAAGCAGTCCGGGTACGCCAGGACCCCGACCCGCAGCGCGCCCGGCCCGGGGCCCGGACCCGCACCGTCCGCCGGCTGCCACGCCGTCCGCTCCACTGCTCCCGTACCCCCCTCTACAGCCCGGCCCCGGCCGCCTTCCGCGCGTGGCGAGACTACCCCCGGCCCTGGCGATCCCGCCCCTCCCCCGGCGGCTGCCCGGGTCCCAGGCTGGCCCCATGAGCGACGACGATCCGATCACCGACTTCACCCGCCGGACCGTGACCGTGGAGGGGGTGGCGAAGGCCGTGTACGTGGCCGGGACCGGGCCCGCGGTCGTGGTGATGCCCGAGATGCCGGGCATCAGTCCCGACGTGCTGCGGCTCGCGCGCTGGGTACGGGACGCGGGCTTCACCGTCCACGTGCCCTCCCTGTTCGGGACCGACGGCGCCTTCCCCACGGTCGAGGGCGGCCGGGACGTGGTCCGCCGCGCCTGCGTGAGTGCGGAGTTCCGCGCCTTCGCCGGGGGCGGCACCAGCCCGGTGACGGCCTGGCTGCGCGGGCTGGCGCGCCAGGCCCACACCGCCTGCGGGGGCCCCGGGGTGGGCGCGATCGGCCTGTGCTTCACCGGCAACTTCGCCCTGACCATGGCCCTGGAACCGGCGGTGATCGCGCCGGTGGTCAATCACCCGTCGCTGCCGCTCGACGACCCCGGCGGGCTCGAACTCGACGCGGCGGACGCACGCGCGGTGCGCGACCGGCTCCACCGCGACGGACTCACCGTCCTCGCCTATCGCTTCGAGGGCGACCGCTGGTGCACGGGGCAGCGCTTCGCCGCCTACCGCGCGCTGCTCGGCGACGCCTTCGACGGGCGGGTCCTGCCGGACGGCGCCGCCAACCCGGCCCCGCCGCCCTTCTTCGCCGACCTGGTCGGCACCCCGCACAGCGTGGTCACCGCCCACCTCGTCGACGAGGCCGGACACCCCACGGTCCGGGCCCGCGACGAGATCCTCGCCTTCCTCACCAGCCGCCTGCGACCGCACGGGAACCGGTCGCTGCCCGCCACCTGACCGGGCGGCGGCGCGGGGCCGCGGACGCGCGGACGCCCGGCCGGGTGATCCGGGCCGGGCGTCCGCGCGTACCTGCGTGTGTCCGCTGTCCGCTGGTGGCTCAGTACCAGTGGTTGGCCTGCCAGAAGTTCCAGGCCTTGACCGGGCTGCCGTAGCGCTCGTTCATGTAGTCCAGGCCCCACTTGATCTGGGTGGCC